>JAMNXQ010000001.1 GCA_023653075.1 Algoriphagus sp. | reverse complement strand
CCAGCCCATGAAACTAATCCGATTTGGAGAGGCAGGAAAAGAACTTCCTGGCATCGAAGATCCTTCAGGCAAGCGCCTGGATTGTTCCTCTTTTGGAGAGGATTGGAACGAAGCATTTTTGGGTAGTCAAGGATTGGATCGCCTAAGTCTGTGGCTGAGAACCCACGAAAGCACCTTGCCTGAAATCCCATTGGGAAGCCGACTTGGCTCTCCCGTAGCTAGACCCACCAAAATTGTGTGCATTGGACTCAATTACCGAAAGCATGCCGAAGAAGCAGGCATGCCAGTTCCAGAAGCCCCTATCCTATTTATGAAGGCAAGTAGCTCCCTCTGTGGGCCTTTTGATCCCATTTACATTCCACGAAATTCCACCCAAACCGACTGGGAAGTGGAGCTGGCCGTGGTCATTGGCAAACGCGCAAAGTACGTTACCAAAGAAAATGCCTACGACTACATAGCCGGCTATTGCCTCCACAACGACGTGAGTGAGCGCGATTTTCAACTCCGTCAAGGCGGACAATGGACCAAAGGAAAGAGTGCAGACCATTTTGCCCCATTGGGCCCCTACCTAGTCACCAAAGAAGAAATACCCGACCCACATCAACTATCCCTTTGGCTCGAAGTAAATGGGGAGCTTCTTCAAAATAGCAATACGGGAGATTTGATTTTTGATATTCCTACGCTGATTTCTTACGTGAGCAATTACATGACCCTTCTCCCTGGGGATGTCATCTCCACAGGAACACCCTCGGGCGTGGGTATGGGCTTGAAGGAGCCGCGCTATTTGAAAGCAGGTGACCGAGTACGATTGGGAATCGCGGGTTTAGGGGAATCAGCACAACTAGCAATTCCAGATCCAGAAGCATGAGAATCGACGCGCATCAGCACTTTTGGAAGTATGATTCCGAACGATTTGAGTGGATAACAGATGATATGGCTGAACTTCGGAGAGATTTTCTTCCTGAAGACTTGTACCCAATCCTGCAAACCGCCCAAATCGACGGTTGCATTGCTGTGCAAGCAGAGGAGCATCTCCGAGAAACAGAATTTTTACTCGAACTGAGCGAAAGCCATCCTTGGATCTTGGGGGTAGTTGGTTGGGTAGAATTGGCACAGGACAACTTGGATGAGCTACTGGATGCCTGGTCTAGTAACAGCAAGTTGCTGGGATTTCGAGAGGTTCTCCAGTCCAAGAATCCTGAATACATGCTCCGCAAAGATTTCATTCGCGGAGTGCGGAAAATCGGGAAACGAGGGTATACTTATGATCTTCTCACCTATCCTCAGCAGTTACCCGCTGCGTTAACCCTGGTGGACACATGTCCAAATCAGCGCTTTGTCATCGACCATTTATCCAAGCCAGACATCAAGACTGGGGACTGGAAAGCATGGAAAAAAAGCCTGCAGCCCTTTGGAGAGCGTGAGCTCGTTTGCGCCAAGGTGTCCGGACTAGTTACCGAGGCGGATTGGAAGAAATGGAATACCCACGAACTCTACCCCTATCTGGAAATTGCCTTGGAAATCTTTGGCCCCAAACGACTCCTTTTTGGAAGCGATTGGCCGGTATGCTCGTTGGCTGGGGAATACGGGCAGGTGCTTGAAGTCATCGAATCCTTTACAAACCAACTTTCGGCAGATGAAAAAGAAGCGATTTTAGGGGGTACGACTCAAGAGTTTTATTCGATTTAAACTTTATTAAAAGAAAAATATGGACTTACACCTACAGGAAAAAGTGATCCTAATCTCGGGCGGAGCAAAGGGAATAGGTGGTGCAATTGCCAAAGGACTCCTAGATGAAGGTGCCATTCCCGTCATCATTGATCCCTCTGAAAAAGAGGGTCAAGAATTGCTCACCCTCGCAAAAGGCAAAGCCCTCCACCTTAAAAAAAGGTTATTTTCCCCAGTAGATGCCCATTCCGTAGTCCAGGAGGTTCTTCAAGTTTATGGCAGAATTGATGGATTGGTGAATAATGCTGGCACAAACGATGGAGTCGGACTTGAAAAGGGTAGCCCGGAAGATTTTTTGAAATCCGTGGAAAGAAATTTGGGACATTACTATTTTCTCGCGCATTATGCCCTAGAAAGTTTGAAAAAATCAAAAGGGTCTATCCTGAACATTTCCTCAAAAACTGCAATCACAGGACAAGGAAATACTTCTGGCTATGTAGCCGCAAAAGGTGCGCAGCTCGCGCTCACTCGGGAATGGGCGGTGGAATTGCTCCCCTACCAGATTCGAGTCAATGCCTTGGTCCCCGCAGAAGTCTATACCCCCATGTATGCCTCTTGGATCCAGTCCTTCCCAGATCCCAAACAAAAACTTGCAGAAATCAGCCGTAGGGTACCCCTAGAAAATCGCATGACCACTGCGGAAGAAATAGCCGCCATGGCACTTTTCCTACTTTCTGAAAAAGCTTCGCATATCACCGGACAACATCTTTTTGTAGATGGTGGATACACTCATTTAGACAGAGCCCTATGAATACACGCGCAGAACTGGTTCCAAAAAAATTACTGCTTCCTTTTATCCTCATTACCTCTTTGTTTGCCTTATGGGGATTTGCGAATGACATTACCAATCCCATGGTCGCTGCCTTTAAGCGAGTCCTAGAACTCAACAATACCCAAGCCTCCTGGGTGCAACTTGCCTTTTATGGCGGCTATTTCACCATGGCCTTGCCTGCCGCATTCTTTATTAAGAAATATTCGTACAAAACAGGTGTACTTTTGGGTCTAGGCTTGTACGGCTTGGGTGCCTGCCTTTTTTACCCTGCTGCAGCCCTGGAGAGCTATGGATTCTTTTTAGCTGCACTCTACATTCTCACCTTTGGGTTGGCCTTTCTTGAAACCACTGCCAACCCCTACATCCTATCCATGGGCAGTGAGGAAAGGGCTACCCAGCGCCTAAATCTAGCTCAAGCCTTCAATCCAATGGGTGCATTGGCTGGACTTTTCGTGGCCAAAACCTACATCCTTAATTCCCTCCAAAGTTCCGCTACTGACGAGTCCGGCAAAGTATACCTCTTCGATAGCCTGGATGAAACAGCAAAGGCAGCCATTCGAAGCAATGACCTGATGGTCATCCGTGATCCCTATGTATTTCTTGGGGTAGTAGTCTTTGCTATTTTGGTAGTCATAGCGCTGGCCAAGATGCCCGAAAACCAGGTAGAAGGGGCTAAATTGGATTTTATCCCCACCCTAAAACGACTCTTTAAAAACAGAAATTTCATAGAAGGTACCCTTGCCCAGCTATTCTATGTAGGGGCGCAAATAATGATCTGGACCTATATTTACCAGTACGCAGAAGCGCTTGGGATCTCCACCTACGAGGCTGTAAATTATGCATTTGCCTCCTTGGGGGTGTTTTTGGTGGGGCGATGGATCTGCACCTTTCTTTTACGATTTCTCCCAGCAGCACGATTGCTGGCAGGATTTGCAATCTTAGCCATGCTCTTTACTTTGGGGGCGATTTTCTTGCCTGGAATGGCTGGTCTCTATTCGCTTGTTGCCATTAGTTTTGCCATGGCCTTGATGTTTCCTACCATCTACGGAATCGCCCTGGAAGGCCTAGGAGAGGATGCGAAGTTTGCTGCTGCCTTCTTGGTCATGGCCATTGTGGGTGGGGCCATCATGCCTACCTTGCAAGGAATGATTCTAGATTGGGGAGGTTCTGGCTATACGGACTTAGTGATTCTTGGGGTATCCGAGATCAATTTCTCCTTTTTCCTACCCTTCACCTGCTTCTTATTGGTCTTCCTATTTGCCGTGAGGATACCAGCAGCTTGATTCATTAAAAACATGCAAACCTTCCTTTTAGTCTGCGATCTCAAAAATGAGCCCGAAGCCATCCAAGCCTATGTGCAATGTCATCGGCAGGTGGACCCTGTGATCTTGGATAGCATCCGTGATGCAGGAATCCTAGAAATGAGCATTTACCGATGGAGCAACCGACTCAGCATGGTGCTGCACACTTCGGATGACTTTAGCTTTGAAAAGAAAGCAAAGCTAGACCTAGCCAACCCAAAAGTTCAGGAATGGGAGGCTTTCTTAGGCCAATACCAAACTAACCTACCTGGCACTCCTCCAAATTGGCGGTGGGCACTCACCGAAAAAATATTTAGTTTCACCTCCTGAGTTTCGACGAAGGAAATCAAAACGGTCCTTTTCAGGATTCTAAATCTTAACCCCATGAAACACCTACTGACCCTACTTACCTTCCTAACGGCTACAAGCCTAGCCTTTTCCCAAAATCATACCCTAAACTTGTGGCCCGGACTTCCTCCACTGCAAAAGGTATCGGATCAACAAGAAAAATCCGTACAGGAGGGAATTGTTCGCATTTCAAATGTTCAAATCCCTACCATCGAAATTTATTTACCCACCCAACAAATCGCTACGGGTGAAGCGGTCCTTATTTTCCCTGGTGGCGGCTATGGTATACTGGCTTACGATTGGGAAGGAACCGACTTTGCAAAATGGTTGAATTCCCAAGGAATTGCTGGAATCGTGGTCAAGTACCGATTGCCCCTTTCCCCTTCCCTCACAGATCCAAAGGAAGTTCCCCTGCTCGATGCACAGCGAGCCATCCGTTTGGTACGGCACCATGCCGAGTCCTGGAATATCAACCCGTCCAAGGTAGGAATCATGGGATTTTCCGCAGGAGGGCACCTTGCCTCCACCTTAAGTACTGCCTACCTACACCGCGCCATACCTCCACAAGATGTCATCGATGAACTTTCTGCCCGACCAGACTTTTCCATATTGGTGTATCCTGTAATCTCTTTTCAAGACGCTCCTACACATGGTGGCTCTCGCAAAAATTTGATTGGGGATCCAGCAAATCCTGAATTAGTAAAGCGGTTTTCCAATGAGCTTCAAGTTACAGCAAACACCCCTCCTACCTTCCTGGTACATGCACAGGATGACAAGGCAGTTCCACTTGAAAATTCCATGCTTTATTATCAAGCACTACATGCTAAAGGTGTAAAAGCTGCATTGCACATCTATCCAACTGGTGGACATGGCTTTGCCTTTGGCTTGGGAAAAGAAGCTGTGTCAGGATGGCTAGAAGTACTGCTTGGTTGGCTAGATGAAACCGTGAAATAAATCCACAAGTAGTAGCTCCTAATCCGTTCAATCAGAACTAAAAATTCATTAATTCAACACACTATGCCTATTCGTGTAATTGCCTTTGATGCCGACGATACCCTTTGGATAAATGAGACCTATTTCCGTGAGGCTGAAGAAAAATTTGCCAACCTGCTGGAAGATTTCCTTCCTCAGCACGCAATCATGAAGGAACTTTACCGAACTGAAATAGGTAATTTAGGTCTGTATGGCTATGGAATCAAAGGCTTTATGCTTTCGATGATTGAGACGGCCCTCCGCATTTCGGGAGAAAAAATGCCCATTGCTTTGGTGGAAAAAATCATTCAAATCGGTCAGGAAATGCTCTCCAAGCCAGTGGATTTATTGCCAGGTGTAGAGGAAGTGTTGAGATCATTACAAGGACACTACCGCATCGTCCTCGCTACCAAAGGGGATTTGGTAGACCAGGAACGAAAACTTCAAAAATCTGGATTGGAAGGATATTTCCATCACATTGAAATCATGAGTGAAAAACGGGCTTCGGATTACCAAAAACTAATTGGGCACTTGGATATTCAACCCTACGAATTAGTGATGATTGGCAATAGCCTCAAGTCGGATATCCTTCCTGTATTGGAACTTGGTGGCTATGGCATCCATGTTCCCTTTCATACTACTTGGATCCACGAACAAGTGGAGCACGAGGTGAAGCACGATCGTTTTTTTACTGCAGAACACCTCGGCGAAGCAGCAGGACTTATCCAATCCTTAGCCTAACCCAATCCATGGATCGCCTCAAATCGTTCTTTTTGGTTCACCTATTCATCATCTACACCCGGTATTTGATCGGTGGAGCATTCGTATTTGCCTGCATCATCAAGATCAAGGGAAAGCGCTTCACAACCTATTCCCAAGAGGATGCTCCGCTGGGATCTACGATGCATTTTTTTGAAGTACTCTACCAAACAGGCCTCTACTGGCAATTTATAGGATGGGCTCAACTGCTGGCCGGGTTACTTTTGATGACCCAGCGCTTTGCCAAACTAGGAGCAGTTCTCAATCTCCCCATTATCCTCAATGTATTTGTGATTACCATTTCCATGGAATTTGGAGGAACACCTCTGATCACAGGAATGATGCTACTGGCCAATCTCCAATTGATTGTTTGGCATTGGGGGGAACTCCGGCACTTGGTTAATTTACCTTACCTACCCGCTGGTTCTAATCAAGAAGAAAATAAGCCCATTTGGGCCATTACTGGCCTTCTACTCTTTGGTTTTACGGCTGGCTACCGCGTACTTTTTGATAGGTACAATCCCTTCCTATGGTTTGGGGTATGCTTTCTGATCGGCCTGGCCGCCTTTTTGATGCGCTTGGTACAGCGGAAAGGGTCAAAAAATAACCTATAAAAAAGGCTACTCAAATTTTCCTAACTAAGTTCAATCGATTAGACTTTGGATTTAGTCCTTTTTTTCACCTGGGCGATAAGATCTCACCTTTCGTTTTTCCACATCTTCCCGATAAAAAGGGACTTCCTTAAAATGAGCATCGGCATAGCGCTGCGCCTGATCAAAGAAGTGTGGTGAATTTGGATCTGCCTGCTGACCACCAGCAAGGATGGACTTTGCTCGAACCTTTTCCCCAAATTCTACTACAGCTACAAAACTATTGCCCCGATAACCATATAGACGTTTGGTGTTTTCCGTTGCCCGTGCACCATAGGCAGCCAATGCCCCCCAATTGCCAGAGGCTAATCCGATCGGGATGTAAGGTTTGGAATCATCAAAACCTGCGGCTATATCTCCACTTAGACGCTGAAAGCGATTGATTTCGCCCCAAGGGGTATTCCAAGTTCCAAAATCAGTATTCATTTGCTCCAAAGTTTGGATGAATACGGCCTGGAGTTCAGCAGGCGTTGGGATTTTTGCGTTAGGATCTGGTTCGGCAAAGCGAGAAAGGCTTCTAAATCTACGCTGGTAATTTTCCCCGTAGAAATGCGCGATAGACATGGCCACGGACCCCTTGGAAGTCCGGTAATCCCAGTTGCGAAGCAACTCCATGGCTGGAGCATACCTAGCCGGAACTGTGTTAGAAATAGACCCAAGCAATTCAGGAATTAGAAAGGAGAAGGCAGGTAGGTAAGGATCGTAAGCAAGTTCCAAAAAGGTATCCAGGTTAAGCTTTTTCGTTTGCTCCTTCAGGAGTTTACTTGCGTGAATACCTCTAAAGTTTTCCTGGTCAGGAGCCATGTAGCTTGGGTAATTATCCTTTTTTGGGCTAAATTCCCCAGCTGCGGTAAAGGGCGTGGAATTGCAGTTTTGGATCCATCCCGTACCTGGATTTAGGATACGAATGCTTTCATCCACCGTATGAAGCCCCTGCCAATCGGTGGCTGGATCAGATCCATCTACGGAATTTGAAAAATCAAACTTCGGATTTCGTTTGGGAATAAAGTTTCCGTGAAAGTATCCAATATTCCCTTCTGAATCGGCAAAAACCGTACTATTGGAGCTATTGGTTCGAAGATTCATCATCTCCTTAAATTCTGCGTAATTGGCCAGTTTGGTACGGGTATAACTTTGAATCAAGGCTTGAATTGGGTTCCAGTTGATTTTTGTAGCTACCCATTTTCCTTGTTCAAGGTGGGTGATGGGACCATGGTGGGTTCGGTAGATGGTAAACTCTTTTTCCTTCAATTGATCCCCTTCTTTGTATCTTAAAGAGATTTGATGAGTTTCTACCGGGCGGGTTTCGTTCCCATAACGGTAGGAAAATTTACCACTTTCTACGGAAACTTCTTCTACAAATTCATCGAAAAAATCTACAAAGTTGGAGGTGTGAATCCATCCTGTTTTTTCATTAAAGCCTTGATAAACAAAAAATTGACCCCATGTCACTGCTCCATAGGCATTGAGTCCTTCTTCAGAGACTACATGCACTTCGGGGCGGAAATAAAAAGAGGTATGGGGATTGATAAGCAGCATGGCCTTTCCTGATTCGGATAGACTAGGCGCAATGGCTATCCCATTGGACCCTTTGGGCTCTTCGGCTAAAAACTGCTCCTGCTGCCTTCTTACCGACAGTTGGACAGTTCCTGGCTCGTAAAAAGCTTTGAGTCTAGCGGTTGATATTCGCTCAATGTCTCCTCCAATGGATCCTTCAAAGAAAAATAAAGGCATCCAAGGTTCATAATGCGTAATGACCAGAGGGCGAACTTCAGGATGGGTGTGCAAGTAATAATTGATCCCATCTGCAAAGGCCACACACAATTCTTTGAGCCATTCCGGAGCCTGTTGATAGGCCTCTTTCGCCTCCTCAGTAGTCATGTATAGCTGTGCTCGCAGGTCAGAATACAGTTCCTTTTCCCCTTCCAACTCAGAAAGCCTCCCCAGAGCCCAAAGGTAGTTACGCTCCACTCGTCTGAAATCATCCTCACATTGGGCATACAATAAGCCAAAAACCACATCCGCATCGCGAGAGCCGTAGATGTGAGGAACCCCAAAATCATCTCGAATGATCTCTACTTTATTCGCTTGGGCTTCCCAACGATTTATTTCTTGCTGTTGCGCAACTAGTGGGGCTATAAGAATGCAAAAAACTAGAAAAAAGAAGCTAAAGAAACGAGTTGATTTCATGGGTATCGAATTTGATTCCTCAAGGTAGTATTTTTTAAAACTGCTGTTTAGTGGCTTGGATAAAATTCAATCGTATAATCCGCTTTCGTGTCAATAAGCCTAGAAAAAAGTGGTGAAGTTGAAGGAATTGAGGCCTGGATCTTGGACTAAGGTCCATCGAAGATTTGTATCTGTAGGTGAGGTTCATTTTTAAATAATATGATTATCCGCAATCACTCCAGTAGCTTAAAACATCCTTGAATTTCTGCGGATAATTGACCTTGCCTGGAATTGGTTGTCACTAATTTGTCAAGGGTCAAGTTAAAATTAGTGTTTTGTTTGTAATCTTTTCTCTAGGTTGCTCAGGTATTCTTGGTTTTAATTTGAGCGTATATTCCACCGTATTTCTATGTTTTTTTAGAAGGTTTCTGAACCTTACTGGTGAGATATTCCCCAGTGCCTGTTTTCGTCTTCGTGTATTGTGATCATACACTGCTTTGTCTTGGCATTCCTTCAATTCCTTAAGTGATTTGGGTTTCCAGGTATTTAAATAGCCATTATTTATCAGGTCATTTGTCTTTTCTGCATACGGGTTTTCGTAGGAGTACATACACATACTTTGACTGATTTTGTTTCTTCGACATACTGCCTTGTAACTATCACTTTCATATTGTTTCCCCCCATCACTGTGATGGATCAGTCCCTTTAAGCTTTTAGACTGCTTGGCCTTGTAAATGGCTTGCTCAAGTACCTGTACATAATTCTCGGCTACATTAGAATCATAGGCTCCATAACCAACAATTTCCTGACTGTACACATCAGTTATATAGATGGTGTAAAGCTTGGTTTCTCCATACAGGTAATGAGCCATATCAGCCTGCCAGACCTGATTTATTCCATTCACATTCTTCTGCTCCAATAGGTTTGGAAACATTCTAGTACCTGACTGAGTGGCTTTTCCATATCGTTTAGGATACTTTACCCGGAATCCCAGATCCATGAAAACGGCAATACTTTTATCCCGACCAATAGGCAGTCGATTACCAAAATCCCCATACATACTCCGGCATCCTCGAGTAGGACAGCGCTTACGTGCTTTAACCAACTCATTGCTGACCAATTGAATCACATGACCATCCAGAGCTTCTTTAATCTTAGGCTTTTTGTAATATGCCTGACGGGTAACTTCAAGAATCTCACAAGCGGATCTCACTGTAAATGAATAGGGATGTTTCATTTCAGCTGTGATTTGGACACTTGATCGCCAAAAGTTTTTTTTAAATCAGTTTCATATTCCTTGGATGCAAGATCTACTATAACTCGAAACAGATCTGCTTCCAGCGATTTTCGACCTAATGCCGCCTCAAGCTCTTTAATCCGGTTTTTGAGTTCTTGAGTTGTCTTTTCTTGACTGTCTTTTTCCATAACAATTCTGGTTCCTTTTCTCAAGTTACCAGAATATCGATAAAGCCAATTATAAATCGCCTGTTTTGAAAGCTGATACTCACGCATCACCTGGGCAATAGTGAATTCCTTTCGCTCGATTTGTCCAACAATCTGTCTGCGTAACTCTTCACTGAACAGACGCTGTTGCTTAATTTGATAGGTGTTTTTCATTTTGTTTGGATTTGCGATCCCCAACAAAATGTGACAACTTTATTTAGGCATTATCAAATCGTCGACAGACGACTGTCCACAGACCACAGCTCACCTAATGGAACTTCAAACCTTACTTTTCTTTGGGTACTGCTAACAAAGCGGATAATCAGTTTAAATAAAATCAGATTTTTAAGGTCAATTATGCCTATTTTTGAGTTGTCAAACCCGTAGAAATCATGAAAAAAATCGCAGTATTCACCTCTGGAGGAGATTCACCCGGAATGAATGCCTGTATTCGTGCTGTGGTGAGAACAGGCATCTACCATAATCAAGAAGTCTATGGCATTAACAGAGGCTATGAAGGGATGATTGAAGGAGACATCAAGCGTTTGCAATCTCATTCGGTTTCCAATATTGTTCAACGCGGCGGTACCATACTCAAGTCTGCACGCTCCATGGAGTTTATGACTTCGGAAGGGAGAAAAAAGGCCTACAATCACTTGCAAGAACAGGGTATTGAGGGTTTAGTTGCCATAGGGGGGGACGGTACTTTTACTGGAGCAAAAATCTTTTTTGAAGAGTTTGGAATTCCCACAGTAGGCTGCCCTGGCACCATTGACAACGACATCTACGGAACGGATTATACGATTGGATTTGATACTGCTGTCAATACCGCATTGGATGCGATTGACAAAATTCGAGATACCGCAGCTGCCCACGATCGGGTATTTTTCATCGAAGTAATGGGAAGAGACGCTGGCTTCATCGCAGTAGAATCTGGAATAGGTGGAGGTGCAGAGTTTGTGTTGGTTCCAGAAACCAAGAGTGATATTGATCAAATAGTCAAATCATTAAAGAACCTGCGTAAAAGTAAAAGTTCAAGTATAATTGTGGTGGCTGAAGGGGATGAATTGGGATCTGCAGAAACCATCATGAAACTGGTGAAAGACCGAATTCAAGATCCTTCCAAAGATTTTAAAGTAACCACCCTAGGTCACATACAGCGTGGTGGAAAGCCTACCGCCAGAGACCGGGTATTGGCCAGCCGCTCTGGGATGGCTGCTGTAGAAGGACTTCTTGCTGGAAATACAAATTGCATGGCTGGAATTATGAATGGGCAAGTAGTCTACACTCCTTTTGAAGATTGCATCGGCAAACCCAAACCACTTCTTCCTGATCATTTGAAATTAATCCACCTTTTAAGCATTTAACATGGGCTTTATACCTTTGTTTTTGACCGCATCCGCAGCTTGCATGCTTTTTTTCTTGACCGTGCGAAATTCCCTACGAAGCAAATTAATCCTTCAAAAGAATTTAGTTGCTCAACTCGCTTTAGCTCATCCTGAGTTGGGAGTACCTCCTGGCAAACTGCTAGATCCTAAAGAAATTCAGCGAATTTTAAAAAATTGTGCTGCTGAAAAGTCAATTCCTCAAAGCAGTAGGGAGACCCTTCGCGCACTCAAAGTCAACCAACATCAATTCAATGCCTTAATCAAAAGAGCTCCCTACAACTGGGTAGCCACCTTCGGGGGATTTAAGCCGATTTGATTTGCTAGGAAGTCAAAAATTTCACCTTCCTCGCTTGGATGAAACCAGCGAATCAACGGATCTCTTCGAAACCAGGTTAACTGCCGTTTGGCATACCTTCTGGAATTTCTTTTTAAAAGCCGGATAAGTTCCTCCTTTCCGTACTTCCCTTCCAAAAAATCGAAAATTTCGGTGTAACCCAAAGTTTGGAGTGCACTCAATCCCCGCTTTTCAAACAAGCCCTCAGCTTCCTGAACTAATCCTTCGGCAAGCATCTGATCCATCCGACTGTCGATCCGCTGGTAAAGCTCTTCCCGGGGCCTATCCAATCCAATCTTGATGACTTCAAAGGGCCTCTTGATTTTTTTTCGGGTTCGAAAACTACTGAATTTCAACGCTGTACCTCTCCAAATCTCAAGTGCCCGCATCAAGCGTTGGGGGTTGTCACGATCCACCTGAGCATAAAATTCTGGATCCACTTCTTCCACAGCGCCTTGAAGCCAAGATAACCCCTTGATTTGATAGTCGTGAATGACTTCTTCTCGGATTCCCGGATCCACCTGAGGGATGGCATCCATCCCATTCACCACCACATCCGCAAAGAGCCCCGATCCCCCAGTCAGGATTACTACACCCTGTTTTTGAAATAACTGACCGAGTAAATCCATGGCCTCCATCTCGTACTTTCGCACATCGTAGGCATCGTAAATGGATAAATTATTGATAAAATGATGGGGAATTTCAGCCAATTCTTCTGCAGTAGGCTTAGCTGTACCTCGATTCATTTCCCGGTAAAACTGGCGACTATCGCAAGAAAGGATCTCCGTTTGAAATTTTTTGGCTAGATTTAAACACAAGTCGGATTTACCAACAGCTGTTGGCCCTACTACTAGAATCAAATACTTAGGAGAAGTCGGCATCCGCAAATTTTTAAAAACTAAAAGTCAGGAGGTTTGAGATGAAAAGCAAAAATATCTTGATTGTAGAAAATAAGGAACAAGAACGAAAGCTTTTTGAATACTTGATCGGGCAACTCTATTCCTTTTCAAGCTTTGGTTCTGGTAAAGATGCGTTAAACCACATTGCTCAGCAGTACGCCCATCTGGTGCTACTTTCTTTGCAACTCCCAGACTTAGACCCCCTCCAATTTTTACAAAACACAAAGAAAATGTGGGGTAATTCTTGCCTTGTAGTCGCAGTGGCTTCGACTGTAGACGAGGCAAATATTCCCTATTTCAAGAGTCAGGGGTTTGATGAGATACTTTCAAAACCCATTCGCCCCAAAGAATTTATCCTCAAAATTCAAAGCTTATTGGCAAAACTGGACGAAGAATCAAAGAATGCTACGGTAGCTGAATCCCTGCCCATTCTCAATACTGAGATTTACCAGCAATTAGTTCGCCTCAGTACCAAAGAGGGAATCGACCAAGTATATGTCGAATTTGTGCAGGAATGCAACTCCCTTTTTCAATTACTAGATCCAAATTCAAAATCCTTACCCTCTGAGGAAATTTTGCGCGCCATTCATACAATAAAAGGGAATTCCGGTACATTAGGGGTAGAAAAAATGTATTTCGCAGCCAAGAGTAGCGAATCCTTAGGAAGGCAACAAAAAAGCATTGAATTTGCTGAAAGTCTTCACTACCTTAAGGCTACTTTAGTAGAATTAGAAAAATTTTTAAAGAAAAACCCAAATCTATAGGATGCGAGATAAAATAAAGATTTTGGTTGGAGAAGATAGCTCCATCATTATCAATCTGACAAAGAGTGTGCTGGCTTTTGAAAATTACAGCATGAAAGCTGCACGCAACGGAAAGCAAGTGCTGGAAATGCTCGCTGTTGAAGATTTTGATTTGATCCTGATGGATATCACCATGCCGCAAATGGATGGGATCCAATGTACCAAGGAAGTAAGAAAGTTGGCCGATCCCAAAAAAAATAGCATCCCCATCATTGCCATTTCAGGTAATGCAGCCAACCATACCCCAGAAGATTTTCGAAAGTTTGGGTTTGATGATTTCATTCAGAAACCCTTAAACTACGACCTAGTATTAGCGACGGTAAAAAAATTCCTGAGTTAATTCATGACTATTAAATACACCAAACACTTTTTAGACAAATTGGAAAATTTGTTTGCTGCCTCCTCTTATCACCTCCGCTACGAAAAAGGAAATTTTAAGTCAGGATACTGCCTTCTGAAAGAGACTAAAGTAGTCATCATCAATAAGTACTTCCCTTTGGAAGGAAAAATAAATGCCCTCCTTGATATTTTGGCCGAATTAGACCTTGACCCTAAAGAATTCAAAGAGAAAGCCAACCAAGATTTTCTTTCCGAATTACGCCAAACCTCGCTAAAATTTTGACCATCACCTTTTTGGGAACCGGCACCTCCCAAGGGGTACCGGTGATAGGTTGCCCTTGTCCAGTCTGTCAATCCCTAGACTTTAGAGACAAAAGATTTCGAGCAGCCATTCATTTGGCTGTACAAGGACAATCTTTTGTGATTGATACAGGGCCTGATTTTAGAATGCAAATGCTTCGAGAAGGAATCAAACAATTGGACGCCGTGCTCTATACCCATGAGCACAAAGACCATACAGCTGGCTTAGATGACATTCGTCCTTTTAATTTTTACCAGCAAGCCGATATTCCCATTTTTGGTAGAGCTGCCGTCCTGGAGCAACTTCAACGGGAGTACGCTTATATCTTTACGGATCAAAAATACCCTGGCATCCCTCAAGTAGCTTGCATAGAAGTTGATCACCTCCCCTTTCATATCAACGGAGTTGGGATCACCCCTCTTCCAGTACTTCATTACAAACTGCCCGTTTTGGGATTTCGGATCGGGGATTTTAGTTACATCACCGATGCCAACTCCATACCAGAGAGAACTTATAGACTTTTAGAGGGGTCCGAAATTTTGGTGCTCAATGCCTTGCAAAGAGAACCACACATCTCCCACTTCACCTTGGATCAAGCCATAGCACAGGCTCAGCGAATTGGTGCAAAAAAAACCTACTTTACACATATCTCTCATCGACTTGGACTCCATGCTGAAGTTGAGAAAGAACTGCCTGAAGGGATGTATTTGGGGCACGATGGACTAAAGCTGCACGTCTAGCCATGCACTTGACCTACCATTTTCTACGATTCCTGGCTCCAGCACTTTCAGATTCTTTTGCCGGAAATAGAATCGTGTCCTGCTTTTCTCAAAGCAAGGATGAACTTGTATTCGAGACCGATGGTGCTCAAGGAACTCTTTTTATCCGTGCCCACTTACTCCCTTCTCAAGTCTACCTTTCCTTTCCAAACCAATTTCACCGTGCCAAACGAAATTCAATTAGCCTTTTTGAAAGCCTGATTGGAGATCGTATTACTTCTTGTAGGGTCTTCTCCAATGAAAGAGCCTTAAAGTTTGATCTTTCATCTGGGAAAGTACTGATCTTCAAACTCCATGGCAACCGAAGCAATTGCCTGCTATACCTCCCCGAGACAACTGAACCAGAAGTTTGGTTTAGAAATGTCATTGCCGAAGATAAAATTTTGGACTGGAGAACTTTGGATCGACAACTTAACCTGAGCTTAGAGCATTTTATCTGTTTGGAAGGGAATGTTTCTCAGTTTTTACCTACCCTAGGTCCCGTACCTCGAGCTTGGCTTAAGCAAAAAGGGTATTTGGATTTAGACTTAGATCTTAATGGTAAATGGAAATTGATCCAAGAACTACTCGACCTCCTGGATAGTCCTTTGTATGCTTTGGTCGAAAAAGAGGGGGAACTTCTGCTTAGCCTACTCCCGGAGGCGGAGGCGAGGTTTACTAGTGCAGATCCCATTCAAGCCTGCAATGAACTGTTTTACCAAGCCTTGGTGCTGGGAAATTTTGAAAAAGAAAAAAATAGCCTCCTCAAATCCTACCAGGACCAGCTCAAAAGAACAGAAGCCTACCTCAAGAAATCAGGGGGGAAACTGCAAGAACTGAAAGATTCCCCTTCCCCGTCTCAACTTGCGGATGTGCTGATGGCCAACCTCCATGCATTTGGAGAAAGTAATCGTGAGGCGGAATTGGATAATTTTTATACCGGAGAAAAGGTGAAAATTAGTCTCAAACCCAATCAAAAACCTCAGGATCTCGCCGCTTCCCTTTACCGGAAATCAAAAAATAGGCAATTGGAAATTGATCAATTGGAAAAAACCTTGGCTGCTAAAAAAGCCCAGGCCCATTCCCTGCAATCCCTACTCGATCGAATCCAAGGAGCACAGGATTTCAGGGCATTGAAAGAATTCAAAAAGGAACACAAGGAGGACCTACCTTTATCCAAAACGGAAATGAGCAGCCCTTTCAAAGTATTTGAGGTGGAAGGATATACCATTTGGGTGGGAAAATCCGCCAAAGACAACGACGAGATGCTGCGCAGTTTTGTACACAAGGACGACCTATGGCTCCACGCCCGACAAGTACCGGGTTCCCATGTCATCATTCGGCGAAAAGGAATGCCAACCGTACCTCAGCAGGTAGTGGAACGGGCTGCCTCCTTGGCCGCATTTTATTCCAAACTCAAATCCGACTCCCTGAGTCCAGTAATCGTGACCGAAGCCAAGTTTGTTAGAAAAGTAAAAGGATCCGCTCCCGGTTCGGTGGTGGTGGCTAAGGAAAAAGTAATTCTTGTAGCCCCAAAGGGTCCTGATCAAGACACTGCGCTTCATCCCTAATTGGTTGGATTAAAAGAGATGCGGCCCTTTTTTACCCATTTTGGATAAAAAAAGGCCGCATTTTATCTAACTCTAAGTTAATTAGCGAGACGAACAGGAAAGCCGCTCAACCTAGGTACACGTCTGTAGGCTTCTTTTGAACTAGGTTGCGAAATAGTACCCCTAGTAGTCCTGAGCAACCCCCAAGGATAAAGCCCAATACTGCAGTCACTACCATCAAACTAAGTCCTGAGCCTAGACCCATTATAGCCCCCATTTTGTCAGGTAGTGTACTGGAAGTCACTGCAGATAGGTAGAGTGTCTGACCCAACCAGGCCACACCCATCCCCAAGCCTCCCCCCAGGAATCCTCCCCAAGTGCTGGGACGCATCAAGGCAGCAAGCAAGACAACGGCAATCATCACCACCCAATAAGAGGCTATACTATTTAGAAATACCACCACTAAGGTGCTCAGCAGCGTGAATAATAAAAATTTCATAGGTAGGCTTAGTTTAAAATCGTTTTGAATAATACTCCATTTTGATCTTTCTTCTTCTTCAATCCAAAATCCACATAATCCCCTTTCGCCCAGATAGGAATGAAGTTATCGTAAAATCTACTTCCTGGATTACCAGATTGCCCTCCTGGATAAATGCCAAAGGCCTTGATGGTAGGTCCCAATTCTACGACCATTCTCCAACTTGCTCCATGTCTACCTCCGGTGGCATTGAGGATACCCGCACCGCCCCCTGTATACACATCGGGCACAGAAAAGGCTTTGAAGGTAGGTACTAAGTGTTGGATAGTCGTTTTCTTGTAGTCCGCCCATCGGTAATCTCCCTGTTCAGCCTCCCATTTTTTCATAGCTAACAGCAAGGAATCAAACCCAACCTGTACATGGTACTGGGCTGTTTGGATACCCGCTGCCATGTGGACGTCAAAAACTGCATCCTCTGGCGTATCACGCATCAAAGCAATCGTCTGGTAGTTGTTTGGCCGTACCACTGGTGCACCTTGGTCCATCAATTCTCTCCAAATACTTTCCGCCGTTTCTGCAAACCAAATCGAATAAAGTGTCTGTCCTTTTTTGGCAGGATCTGCAAAATAATCCCAGCCTTTTAATTCCGCTAGATATTTTTGAGCCTCCTTGGAGGATGCTCCATCCCCCGCCAATAAATTGAGGAGCACAGGCAAGGATTCTGCAGCTTGCAAATTGTAGGAATCGAATTGCAAGGCTTTCATGTCCTCCACTGTAATCTGTTCCATGGCGGTCAGTTTGCTGTTCAATCTACGGTTTCGGTAATGCTCGAAAGAGTGATCGAAGGTATAGTAGGGATAGGTACTGTCTACCGGATGCTGGTTGGCAGAAGACACAAACCCGCGCTCAGGATTAATCGTATTCGCATTGTGCTCGAAGGGAATATATCCTTGCCACTCCATTCTTGGGTCGGCTCCATCCATAAAGAATTTCCCTTGTTCCTTCCATTTCAACGGGAATTTCCCTTGAATGCGCATGGCGATATCTCCGGTTTTGGAGGCAAATACGAAATTTTGAGCAGGAGCAGCATAATCCTTCAAGGCTTCTGTGTAACCCGCATGGTTGGTAGCCTTATTGAGTTGCAGGAAGGTTTTTTGTTCATTGGAAGTACCTTGATGCACAATCCAACGAAGCGCAAAATTGACATCCTGACGGTCTGATTTGAAGGATTTGTCGTAGACTACCGGGCCGTAGTGGGTATACACCACTGTATCCAAGAATGCTTCCTCCCCTTTTACCTTGATTTCCTCAATTCTAAATTCTGAGTTTCTCCATTCTTCTCCATACTTATAGGCTTTTCGGGACGCATCTTGGAACGTGATTTTGTACCAATCTCGGGTATCCTTGGTGGCATTGGTCACCCCCCAAGCAATGTGCTCGTTGAAGCCGGAGATCACGCCTAGGGCGCCCGGAAGGGTGGCCCCCTTTACAGTATGCTGTGGGGTACTCAACTGCATGGAGTACCAGAGTGAGGGTAAATTCAAACTTAAGTGTGGATCATTGGCAAGAATGGGATGCCCATTTTTAGTTTTCTTACCACTCACCGCCCAGTTGTTTGACCCAGTACCCTCGGTAGGCTGTGCCAATGCTTCCATTTGGAGCATCTCTTCTGGATAGGACATGCTATCTGGCTTGGCCGGATACAAAGATTGAAAATCCCAAACCTTTTCTTTTTCGATTATGGGATCATTGTCTCGCGGAAAGTCAGGATAGAGACGATCCAAAGTAGCCTTGCCTAAGATTTTCTTCAAATTGCTGTACTCCAAGTCTCGATCCCCTACCAACATGTCCGACATGTATTTGAGCAAAAGCAGAGATTTATAGGCAGACCAAGCCTCAGGCTTGTAATTCAAAATCTTGTATTCTACTGGTAGCCTAGCCTCGGTCAATTGATTGATGTACTGGTTGACCCCATCCGAATAGGCCTCAACCAAGGCCAAGGTGGCCGGATCCTCTTTCTTTAAATAAGCGATACCCAATTCGGCTCCATAAGCCAAGCCTTTTCGACGAGTCATTCGATCCAATTCCAAAGCCATTGGCCCGACCAATTCCGCAAGTCTGCCCGCTGCTGCACGGGTCTGAAACTCCATCTGCCAAAGCCGGTGCTTCGCTGTGATGTACCCTTGAGCTCGGTAAAGATCCGATTCATTCTCCGCGTAGATATGGGGAATCAATTGTTGGTCATAAACCACCTCCACTGGGGCATTTAAATTTTCTAGATTCAAGGATTCCTCTGCCAATTGATCCTCAGAGAAGGAATTTTGCCAAAATCCATGATTAGGATCCAACAAGGGTCCGATAGGAGGTATCTGTCCAAATGGAAGTGAAACCAGTACCCCTAAGGCACAGGTTACAACAAACGTGCTGATAAAGGAAAGGTATTTCATAGCCAAATCCTGGGAAGATTAGTTGCTTGGGTTACTAATGGTATCGGAAACTTAGGGAATTTTAAAATCAAAAAAAATCCCTAACTGGGTAGTTAGGGATTTAAGGAGGTTAGTGAATAGTAATGGGTAGTTTGAGTTTTTCCCAACGGATTACTAACCCTGGGCTTTCCACTTCGATGGCCAAACTTTCCTGGCTTGTCACTTCCCACAGAGGCTGAACCTCCACGCGAAGCACATCATTTTTCTCGTTGTATTGAAAATGTCCATGCTCTAAGTTCCAATCCGAGTTAAAAATCACCGTCCAAGTACCCTTCTCTTTGGGGATGGTGAAAAGAGAATATTTACCTGCTGCTAGGGCATTTCCTTCGACCGTAATGTCTTGTGGCAAATCAATATAGGAAGCTTCGTTTGCTCCTGTTCTCCAAACGACGTTGTAAGGAACCAAGTCACCCCAAACCGTTCTTCCTTTGACAGCAGGCGATCCGTATTGCACTTTGATGGTTTTTCCTTCAATCTGCCCTTCTTTAGTTACCAATGGGCTTGGCCGCTTCTCTGACGCCTCTTCCGCTGCCTGTTCCTGAGTCTCGGTAGTTGCCGATTCTTCAGATTTGGGCTGACAAGCCAGGGTAAAAGTGAGGGATCCGACCACGATTAATCCTAAATAGTGCTTCTTCATAGTTAAAATTTTAAAGGTACCTTGATTCAGTAAAATTAGTAGAAGGAATTCAAAATAAGTATAACCCTTTACGGCGTAACTGCCCAAAGGTTGAAACATGAAGTTAAGCACAAAAATCAAAAAATCCTTTGCTGACCTTCGATCTTCTTAAAAGAACTGGTTTTCGCTTTTTTTGGATAAATTTTTCTCATTTTTGAAAGCCAAACCAAGTCCATCACCGCTGACTGATACAAATGAAATTTATCACTGGGCTATTCTTTTTTTTGAGCCTGCTAGTTTTTGGTAGTGTCTTTATTTCACCAGAGGTGTTTCCCTATGCTGGGCTACTGCCCTTCTTGGTTCCTGTAGCGCTAATTGCGAATGCCTTTTTATTCTTTATGCTTGCTTTGGCCTGGAGAAGGCTGGCCTTTTTTCCCCTGCTTTGTCTAGTGATTGGCTACAAATTTATCCTTATTACCTTCCAATTTCACCCCAAAAACGAAGAAGTGGAAGGATTAAAAGTACTGAGCTACAATGCACACCTCTTCAATTACAAAAATCCCCCAACAGGTGAGGAAGACCCAACTGTTTTTTCCTGGCTCAATGAACAAGCCGCAGACATCAAAGTCATTCAGGAATTTTACCAAGACTTTACGATTGAAAGCAAGGATGCACTCAAATTTTTGAGCAAAGATGGAGCATTAAATTACACCTACCATCCCCTTCGAGGAGAAGCCAAGCAACGATCCTATGGAATGGCGATTTTTTCCAAATACCCCATCGTCAACGAAGGGGTGGTTTTTGATGAAAAAAACAACAACGGGGCCATTTTTGCCGATATTGAGGTTGGTAAAGACACCCTTCGAATCTACAATGTCCACTTGGCATCCATGTCCATTGAGGCGGAAGCCTTTGAAAATTACGACAGCGCCAAGCAAGTGTACAAGCAGACCCTAGGTAAACTTCATTTGGGCAGTCTAAAACGAGCCCAGCAAATGAATATTCTGGAGGAGCATTACAACAATAGCCCCTATCCAGTCATTTTGATGGGTGACCTGAATGAAATCCCCTATTCCAATGCCTATTTTAGGCTAAGCGAATCGCTTCAAAACGCCTTTGAACTCGCAGGCAGAGGCTTTGGCTTTACCTTCAATCGCATCCTGTTTTTCTTGAGAATAGATCATATTTTCGCTTCACCTAGCCTAACACCCTTGCAATTTAAAACCCATAGTGAAGTAGACTATTCGGATCATTATCCTGTAGCAGCTACCTATACTTGGGATGGGTTCAAACCCTAGTTCATGGTTGAATTTGAATCCTAATTTTTGAGGATTTATCCCAAATTTCGACCTAAACTGGGCTTCACCCTAGTAAAAAAATTAGGCCAATTCCCTAACTTGCACCCGTAGCAAAAACATCAGCCTTATGCAGCAATACCACGATTTGATGAAACGTATCCTTTCCGAAGGAGTAAAAAAAACCGACCGAACAGGAACAGGAACCATCAGTGTGTTTGGGCATCAAATGCGCTTTAACCTAGCAGCTGGTTTTCCGGTGGTCACCACCAAAAAACTACACCTTCGCTCCATCATCATCGAATTGCTTTGGTTTTTGAGAGGCGAGTCCAATATCAAGTGGTTGAAAGAAAATGGCTGCTCGATATGGGACGAATGGGCCGATGAGAATGGAGATCTCGGTCCGGTTTATGGATATCAATGGAGACATTGGCCAGATGGAAAAGGGGGAGAAATCGATCAGATTAAAAACCTGATCCACCAGATCAAAACCAAACCCGATAGCAGAAGACATCTCGTAAGCGCTTGGAATGTGGCCAATGTGGATGAAATGGCACTTCCTCCTTGCCATACGCTTTTCCAATTTTATGTAGCTGACGGAAAATTGTCCTGCCAACTCTATCAGCGCAGTGCCGATGTGTTCCTTGGAGTTCCTTTCAACATTGCCTCTTATGCGCTCTTTACCATGATGGTCGCGCAAGTTTGTGATTTGGAGCCAGGAGAGTTTATACACACGTTTGGTGATGCGCACTTGTATCTGAATCATTTGGAGCAAACTGAATTGCAACTGAGCAGGGAGTGCAGACCACTTCCCACGATGAAAATCAATCCTGCGGTGAAAGATATCTTTGCCTTTACCTACGAGGATTTTGAATTGCTCAACTACGATCCACATCCACATATCAAAGCCCCTGTGGCAGTTTAATTTAAACCACAAGGTTACTCTCCTAATTTTGAAAGTATAAACAAAAGCGCCTCCAGAATTTCTGGAGGCGCTTTTGTTTATAAAAGGCTGGATGATTAGTTGCCCAATTCGTATTTGAGCGTTCGTCCCTTTTCCACTGCAGGAAGCCCTTCGGTCATCCAAAGCGGAGCGGGTGCCCCCTTCAAGTAATGGTCAAAGAACTGACTCAATCGGATGGAAAGGTCTTTGGCATTTTTGCGCTGCACCAAGTTATGGTCCTCTCCATTGTACTGAAGAAGCCATGCAGGCTTATTGAGGCGTTTGAGCCCCATAAACATTTCAATACCCTGATACCAAGGCACTGCTCCATCCGCATCATTATGCATGATCAAAACAGGGGTATTCACGCGATCCAAAGTAAATAAAGGAGAGTTTTCCAAGTAGTACAGTGGCTTTTCCCAGAGGGTGCCCCCAATTCGAGACTGGGTTTGCTCGTATTGAAACATACGGCTCATGCCTGTTCCCCAGCGTATTCCACCGTAAGCGGAAGTCATGTTGACTACGGGAGCACCAGCCCCTGCGGCTTTAAACAAGTTGGTTCGGGTGATCAAGTAGGCCACTTGGTAGCCACCCCAACTTTGGCCTTGGATGGCCATATTGGCTGCATCCACTCCACCTTGGGCAAGTACTGCCTGTACACCTGGAAGGATACAGTCGTAAGCACTTGGCCCTGGAAGGCCTAAATCGTACTTGATATCTGGAACAAATACCACATAGTCATTGCTCACAAAATACGGGATATTGATCGTAGATCGGCTAGGCGCAGGCGGACGGTAGTTGTGAAGCGTTTCACTGTTTCGTTCGTAGAAATACACCATCATTGGGAATTTCTTTACCCCATCAAATCCTTCTGGCGTAAACAAGAGTCCTTGCAAGGGAGTGCCATCCTGTGCCAAATAGGACACTAGTTTGACATTTCCCCATTTGACGTCCGCTTGCTGAGGGTTCAAGGAAGATGCTTTCACGAAGGAGGCGAAGCTCAAGTCACTCAGGTAGACATCTGGACTTTCCGTGTAGGTAGATCGACGAAAAAGAAGATGGGAGGAATTTTCCGCTTTTCGAATTCCATAATTGAGGTGATCGCTTAACAACAACTCTTTGGGAAGGCTTTTGCCCTGAATATTTGCAGAAAAAAAGCCACTTTTCTTCGTTACTTCATCAAACCCCGAAAGTAAAAGTGGCTCCTTAGGATCAATTGCTACCTCATCGATTTTCAAACGTTCTCTACGGAATGAATTTTGTGTTCTTCGTCCCTCTCCCTTGGTAATGTTTTGGGCAGCAGCAGGATTGCGCGGGTCCACATTCCATAGGTCAAAACGGTCATAGATCAGAAAAGAAGCATCTCCTTCTAACCAGCCCGCTGCACCATAGCTACTAGGCAAGGAAGGAGAATCGTGGATTTCGTCGTAAAAGACTACAGGAAGTGCTTTTGTCAGATTGATTTTAGTTTTGGCTTTCAGATCATAGGCCACCCAAGAGCTATCCTTTGCATCGTACCAATAAGCATAATTTCCCGCTGGGGAAAGCCGTGCAGATCCTGAGGCATTCTTTTCAATCAATTCTTTCTTGCCGGTTGCAATATCCAAGAGATACAAATCTCTACCCAACTGGATATCCCAACTGGAATTCCGTCTGTAAGGAGCTTCCGTCCAAGCCAAGGCAATACTTTTGGTGATTTTATTTTCCAGTTGTACCTCATCCACCTCAGGTGTTGTCAAGTGAACAACCTGCTGGTCTTTTAAGGAAAGTACTGCCAAGTAACTCTTCTTCTCTTCTTGGGATTTGTTCTTCAATTGCATGGGTTGAATCTCTGCATCCTTCCAGCCCCAGATATCAAGACTTACGCGATCCTCATCGAGTAGCGTACTGTCATTTTCATAGGCATAGTCCTGGTAATCCTTAGTGACCCCGAAAAACAAGCGGGATTCATCTTCGGAAAATCGAAGTGATGCGTCGGGACTGAGGCGGCTGTCCTTCAATTTTAGCGCAGATTTATCAAGTTCAATAGTTATGGCCTGCTTCTTGACATCGTACACGAGCAGTTTGTGGCTAGGTTTCTTGGCCTTAAGGGAGTCGTCTGTGGCTACGAAAGATAAGTAAGTCGACTGGGGAGAAAACGCCATGCGGGTGTAGGAAGTCATCTTTTCGTGTACCAAAAGCTGCGCTCCGGATGCCAAGTCAAGTACATGGAGGGCTGCATTGTCCTGTTTTTCCTCTTCTGCAAGCAGGTAGTACAAGTAATCTCCATTCGGAGAGAAGCTAAAGGATTTCACGCGATCGAGTTCCCAAGAAACCTTCCCATCCAAGGATCGTACGAGTAATTTGGTCCCATCTGTTTTCTTGGGTTTTTCCACTTTCTTGGTCGAATCCGACGCAGCAGCACCTTTTGGACTCTCCTTTGGGGCAAGCTCTTTCTCAAAATGGATGGCTATCCAACTGCCTTTTTCCGTTGGGGTGGCAAATGATTTCACTCGAGCCAATTTCTCCAACTTCCCAGAGGCCAAATTCAGCATAAAGAGGCTGTCTTTTGGTAGGTCATCTCCTTTCTTTTTCTTCAATTTCAAGGCATAAACCGAATCCTTTTGCGCAGCAATTTTCCCCACTGCATACGCATCGTCCGGAGTAAACAAAAACCCATTTCCGCGTGGAATTACGGTCTTTTTGCTGGGATTCTTGTAGGGAAAAATCTCCAACCGACTATCCCCATCTTGGGGTGAGATCTGGTAACCTACAAAGAGTCCATTTTTGGTGATTTTATCCGAAGAAAGGCTCTCCCACCCGTCGTAATCGGCGTGGGTCAACGATCGTTTTTGCTGGGCAATCAGAGATTGGGAGATGAGCAGAAGGGCAAAGACCCCTCCGAAGGCACTTCGTAAATTTATCATGCTCGGGTTTAATTGGATAAGGTAAATTCTTTTTCGATATAGCCTCCTCGGGTGGAGGATAGCTTCATTTTTCCTTTGACAGGGGCATCACCTTTCACCTTGACCACAAAGGTGGCTGTCTTCTTCTCTCCCACTCCAGTGTAGCCCGCATAGATGGTTTTGTCATACAGGCTCGGCGTAACGATGCGAACGGTAGCATCTTGATCCCCTTTGAGCAAATCCTTGTCAAAATCCAAAGATACACGATCCTCTTGCACGATTTTTACCAGCTTCGCTTGTTCCAAAGCCACAGGCAACTTGCCAGAATTGGTCCAGGTAAGCGTCACTTGGTATTCTCCTGCGGTTAATTTTTTTACTTTCAAGTCATTGACAGTGAGCTGAGGAAGTCTTTTTGCCATGGCAAGATTGAAGAGCGCTTGTTTTTTTGCCCAACTTTCCAACTGCCATGGGGGACCGTTTTGACCAAAAAACTTGGGGTGAAAACCGCCAAGCTCCACTTCGCCCAATTCAGGATGGGTAAAAGGAGTCCATACCTTAAACCCTTTGCTTCCATTGGACTCGTCATCCCACATCAGGCCGTCGTAATCGTCGTAGATGCCATCGTTGTCGTAATCCTTCATGGCTCCATTATTCCAGAGCTCATCCCCATACCAAATGCTGCCATAGTAAAAGTAGCCGAAGTCTGGGCCGTGACCGAAAAGTGGTTCTGGCTTAAGTGGGTCTCCCGTCATGGAATTGACTTTATAGCGGGTGGCGTAGGTTTCGTACACATCCCCAGCCCAAGGGTAAGCCGTGAAGGAAAGTCCCAGTTGGTCCATCTCCTTGTAAATCGCCAAATCTTGAGGATACATGCGCTCCTCACTTTTGGAAGTAGAAGGTGGACGAAGGTGCATGGGTACTCGGGTATCCATGGAATTGACCACCGAAATATTGGGGTGACTCATCATCCACAAGACCGTGGCTCTGGATTCAATTTCGCTTAGTGGGTACTCCCCGGCACCAAACTGTGTGTATCCTCTACCGGTCAGGTCTCCACCGGTATTGGGTCTCCAGTTTTCAGGATAGTTACGGTGCAGGTCCAAGCCACCAATCCCATCTTCGTTGTATCGCCCATCTCCATCGTTATCAATACCTTCGCTGTACATCAGGTATTCTCCTTTACCAGGAAAAGTTTGCTCCATTAGCCTTCCTTTGGGATCTTTTGGATCAATGATGTAGTTCGCTTTTTCTTTTTCTTCTGGAGTGACTGCCTTTTTTCGGACTTGATAGAGGATCCCATCACCATCCAAATCCTCCTCTGGATCTTCATCTAGCATTCCATCTCGATCTGTATCCTGAGGCTTTACCGTACTGCGATTGCGCTGTGCGGTATGCAAGTACAAATTGGATCCATCTGGATTATTCTGTGGGCGAAGGTAAATCACCTTGGAATCCAACAGCGCTGTGATTTCAGGATCTTTTCCATAATTCTCCAACAGGTGCTGGGTCAACCATAGAATGGACTCACTCGAGGTTATTTCCCCGGAATGCCGTCCGCCTTCAAAATAAGCCGCCGGCTTGTCGGTATCCTTGCCTGTTTTTTTATTGGTCAGCGTCATTTGGTAAATGGGCCGTCCTTCAAAAGATTTTTCAACTACGTAGAGATCCACCAATTCGGGATACTGCTGAGCCCAGGTCTCGTACCAATGATACATGACATCTACCGTGTGGTATTTGGTAAAATCTAGCGTGGTGCCAGGACGGTACTCTACTTCTGGGAATTCGAACTTCGTGAAAAAAGAAGTGCCGTGACGTTCACCGGAAACGAGGAAGTGTTTGCTTTTTATGTTTTTCTCGGGAAACACTGGTTCGGGACCAAAAGACCGTACCTGTGCTACAAGCACAGTTGAAAGGAAGAGAGCGGGTAAAAAGAAGAGCTGTTTTTTCATGGGGGGAGTCGTTGACTAGCGAAAAATAAGGAAGAGTACGAGAGAATTGCTTGCCGCTCAAAAAAAAATTGGTTTCGAAAAGCCCTAAAAACAAAAAGATCTCGTCATAGACAAGATCCTTTTCAGAATATAAACCCAAATATAACTTTAGAGATTAAAAGTTCTTTTTTGATTTCAATTCTTCGGCCAAATTCAGTTGGTGTTTCTTTTTTCTGAATTAGTAATTGAATTTATCAAAATTAAATTTGGCTTTTTAATTGATTCCCAAAGGAAATATATTTTGAACAAAATTGCAAATTGAAAAAATAATTTTGTAATATTTTAAACAATCAATAATTTTAGACGTTCTTTATTAAAAATCATTTAAATAACCCCCAGAAAAATGGACAAAATTTTAGATATCGATAATGTTGATCTAAAGATTATTACCTTACTCAACGAAGATGCAAAGACGCCTTACACGGAAATAGCCAAGAAAGTCTTCGTTTCCTCAGGTACAGTCCATGTGCGAATGAAAAAATTGGAGGATATGGGAGTGGTAAAGAGCGCTACCTTAACTATTGATTTTTCTAAATTAGGTTACGATATATCTGCTTTCTTAGGAATTTACCTAGAGAAAAGTTCCTTGTACGACACGGTTATTGAGAAGTTGAAAGGAATTGCAGAGGTAGTAAGTGCCTACTACACCACAGGTAATTATTCTATTTTTGCCAAAATCATCTGCCGGGATACGAATCACCTTCGTCTTGTGCTCGACAAAATCCAGAAAGTGGATGGCATCGATCGTACAGAGACACTGATTGTATTGGAAGAAAGCATCAATCGGCCGATCCAATTTTTCGATAAAGAGAAATAATTGTATAGGATTATCCCCAATCACAGCAATAGCGTTATACCTCCTTAAATTTCTTCGAATTATCGTCCACAGGCCACAGTCTGCACGCCACCCACAGACCACAGCTCACCTGTAGGAACTTCAGACCTTACTTTTCTTTGGGTAATTGGTACCAAAGCAGGTAATCAGATTAGACTAAATCCAGATCAATCAGAAGTCCAAAGCCCTTGATTCCCCTATATCTTGTGAAATAAAAACTTCACATTTTTTTTAAGCACCTATTCCACTGTTTTTCAATAGATTGGATTCAATGTTAAAAAAAATTGGAGGGCTACAGAAGGTTTTTTAATGGCCTTGCGAACATATTTTTTTGTTTGAATGTTGTACTTTTACGACCAAACTATAATTAGTCTAAACAACTCAGTTCATGAGCAAAGACAATCAAATTTTAGAAGACCTCAACTCCAAAGAGTACGAACATGGATGGTCTGTTGATTTCGAAACAGATGAGGCCCCTCTTGGCTTAAATGAAGATATTATTCGTTGGATCTCCACCAAAAAAGAGGAGCCAACCTGGTTGTTAGCGTGGCGTTTGAAGGCTTTCAAAATATGGCAAGCCATGCCAGAGCCTGAATGGGCAAATGTCCATTACGCTAAGATGGATTTACAGGCCTTGAGGTATTACTCTGCTCCCAAGCAAAGCAAAAAGCCGAAAAACATAAACGAAGTAGATCCTGAATTAATTGCCATTTACGAAAGATTAGGCATTTCGCTTAATGAACAAAAAAGACTTCAAGGGATTGCGATTGATGTAGTGCTTGACTCTGTATCTGTAGCGACTACCTTTAAAGAAACATTGGGTAAACTTGGTATCCTATTTTGTTCCTTCAGCGAAGCTGTAAAAGAGCACCCAGAATTGATTCAAAAATACTTGGGTTCGGTAGTGCCTATGACGGACAACTATTATGCGGCGCTAAATTCGGCAGTATTCTCAGATGGCTCTTTTTGCTACATCCCGAAAGGGGTACGCTGTCCTATGGAATTGTCTACTTATTTCCGAATCAATGCTGCCAACACCGGTCAGTTTGAACGAACCTTGATCGTCGCAGATGATTCTTCCTATGTATCCTACCTGGAAGGATGTACTGCTCCCCAGCGGGATGAAAATCAATTGCATGCTGCCGTGGTAGAAATCTATGCCGGCGCACATGCAGAGGTGAAGTATTCTACCGTTCAGAACTGGTTTCCAGGTGATAAAGATGGGAAAGGAGGAATTTTCAATTTCGTAACCAAGCGAGGAATTTGCGCGGGTGACCATTCCAAAATTTCCTGGACCCAAGTGGAAACAGGTTCGGCCGTCACTTGGAAATACCCTTCTTGCATACTTAAAGGAGATTACTCCATTGGGGAGTTTTATTCGGTAGCAGTTACCAACAACTACCAGCAAGCGGATACAGGAACCAAAATGATCCACATCGGTAAAAACACCAAATCAAGAATTGTATCCAAAGGAATCTCTGCTGGTAAATCTCAAAACTCCTACCGAGGCCAGGTGCAGGTGATGAAGCGAGCACACAATGCCCGTAATTTCTCCCAATGCGACTCCCTTTTGATGGGCGATCAATGCGGAGCTCATACGTTTCCATACCTAGACATTGCCAATCCTTCCGCGAAAGTGGAACACGAGGCCACTACCTCAAAAATCGGAGAAGATCAAATCTTTTACTGCAACCAACGTGGCATTGCCACTGAAGATGCTGTGGCATTGATTGTCAACGGCTATGCCAAAGAAGTATTGAACCAACTCCCCATGGAGTTTGCAGTAGAAGCTCAGAAATTATTAGCACTTACCCTTGAGGGTTCAGTGGGTTAACCTACCGCGGTAGCTTGACCTATCGCAGCAGGCAAATCTGGCCGAAAATCAAACGCCTATCCAAGAATAATTAGATCATGCTTTCTATAAAAAATCTACATGCCTCCATTGAAGGCACTCCTATCCTCAGAGGAATCAACCTGGAAATAAAAGCAGGCGAAGTCCATGCCATCATGGGTCCAAACGGCTCCGGCAAATCTACCCTAGCCTCTGTGCTTGCAGGAAGAGAAGAATATGAGGTGACTGAAGGAGAAGTCGTCTTTCAGGGAAAAGAACTACTTGAACTCTCTCCTGAAGATCGTGCTCGAGAAGGGGTGTTTTTGGCATTTCAATACCCCATCGAAATCCCTGGAGTATCCACCACCAACTTCTTAAGAACTGCACTCAACCAGGTTCGCGAATACAGAGGTTTAGAACCTTTGGACGCGGTCAAGTTTCTTTCCTTGATGAAAGAAAAAATGGCCTTGGTGGAAATTGATCAGAAATTATTGAGTAGATCCTTGAATGAAGGCTTCTCCGGAGGAGAAAAAAAGCGAAATGAAATCTTCCAAATGGCGATGCTTGAGCCAGTTCTTTCCATTTTGGATGAAACTGACTCTGGCCTTGACATCGATGCGCTTCGCATTGTATCCAATGGGGTCAACAAATTGAAGTCTGAAAAGACTGCCACCATTGTGGTGACCCACTACCAGCGCTTGCTGGAATACATCGTTCCTGATTTTGTCCATGTACTGTACAAAGGAAGAATCGTGAAATCCGGTACCAAAGAACTTGCCCTAGAACTAGAAGAAAAAGGCTACGATTGGATCAAAGAAGAAGTTGATTCTACTGCCACCGTCTGATCCCAACCGCACTACCCATGAGTACCTTGACCCAACAGGAATTCGTTCTTGGTTTTTTTGAAGCGGCACCCGCAACTTATTCTAATTTGCGCCAATTGGGCAAAGAAAGTTTCTATGCGCAAGGATTACCTGCTCTGAAAGCTGAAGAATATAAGTTTACTCCAATTGCAAAGAAATTGGAGATGTCCCTAACTGATTTATCTCCTACAAAATCAATACAAATTAACGCTGAACGGGTAAAATCGGCCCTCTTTGCTGGATTTAAAGGAACAGTATTGGTTTTTTCGAATGGGGCTTATTTGCCAGAGCATTCTACTTCTACGGAGGGTATTTCCGTGCGTTTACTTTCTGAAAATGAATCTACGCCACTAGGAAGCATTGCCAAAGCGGACAAAGATCCCTTTGTAGCCTTAAACCAGGCTACATTCTCGGATGGTCTTCACATTTCCCTTGAGAAAAATAAGGAGCTTGACAGCCCCATTTTACTGCTCCAATTTCACCAAGCTCAGGGAGGCCAAGTGATTTCTCCACGCATTTGGATTGAAGCAGGGGATTTTTCCAAAGCAACCTTCATCGATTACCCCATCTCCTTGGATGATGCCCCTTACTTTGTGAATAAGGTAGTGGAAATCAAAGGGGGAATTAATGCTAACCTAACTTACCATAGTCTCCAACAAGAGCACAACCAAGTGATCGCGGTGAGCAACTTGGTGACGGATATCCAAAAAGATTCCCAGTTTACTTCTACCCAAATCACCCTTTCGGGCGACATGGTCCGAAATAACCTGACGCTCAACCTATTGGGAAGCAATTCTGTGGGCAACATGTATGGCATCTACTTGCTCAACGGCAAAACCCATGTCGACAACCACACCAACGTAGACCACACCATTCCGCACGCGGAATCCAATGAACTCTACAAAGGCATTCTTACGGATCAAAGCCGTGGGGTATTTAATGGTAAAATTTTCGTTCGCCAGATCGCACAAAAGACGAATGCCTTCCAGCAAAACAACAACATCCTCCTTTCGGAAGATGCAATCATCAACACCAAACCTCAACTTGAGATTTGGGCGGATGACGTAAAGTGCTCTCACGGATGTACCGTTGGGCAATTGGACGAGGAGGCCCAATTCTATCTTCAAGCTCGAGGCATTGACAAAACAACTGCAAAAGGCTTGTTGCTCTATGCATTTGCTGGTGAGGTTTTGGACAAAATTGAAGTAGATTCTCTCCGGAACCACATCGTAGCACAGATCCAAGAGCGACTCGGAAGTAAATTCTAATCCATGGCCATCCAAGTCAATTCCATCAGGCGTGAATTCCCCATACTTCATCAAGAGGTAAACGGTAATCCCTTGATTTATTTTGACAATGCCGCGACCACGCAAAAGCCAAAAGTGGTATTGGATGCCATTCAAAACTATTACGAAGTCGACAACTCCAACATTCATCGGGGTGCACATACCTTGGCGGATCGGGCAACACGACAGTTTGAGGAGACCCGCGAAAGCATACGCGCATTTATTGGCGCTAGAGAATCCGCAGAAATCATTTTTACCCGAGGTACTACCGAAAGTATCAACTTGGTAGCCAAAACCTTCGGATCAGCATTCATTCAAAAAGGGGATGAAATTATCATTTCTACCCTAGAGCATCACAGCAACATTGTGCCTTGGCAGATGCTTTGCGAGCAAAATGGAGCCATCCTCCGAGTTATCCCAATTACGGATGCTGGAGAGTTGGTATGGGAAGAGTTTGAAAAATTCTTGAGCCCAAAAACCAAATTGGTCAGTGTAGTCCATGCATCCAATGCCCTCGGCACCATCAACCCGGTAAAACGAATGATCGATGCGGCCCATGCCGTTGGTGCAAAGGTGTTGTTGGATGGAGCACAATCCACCTCCCATTTGGACGTCGATGTACAGGCTCTCGATTGTGACTTTCTGACTTTTTCTGCACACAAACTCTATGGTCCTACTGGATTAGGAGTTTTATATGGGAAAAGAGAACTATTAGAGGCCATGCCACCCTTTCTTGGAGGTGGGGAAATGATTCGAGAAGTAACCTTTGAAAAAACCACCTACAATACCATCCCCTTCAAATTTGAAGCGGGTACTCCGAGTATTGCTGAAGTAATTGCATTTAAGCCTGCTTTAGATTTCATTACGTCTACCGGCAAGGCAGACATTCATCGTCATGAGCATGACTTACTGCAGTACGCAGTGGAGTTACTTCAGGATGTCAAAGGAGTCATTCCTGTGGGTACTGCTACTGAAAAAATAGCAGTCTTCTCCTTCAACATTCAATCCATGCATCCCTTTGATGTGGGGCAGTTGTTGGATGCCAGAGGCATTGCTGTACGTACGGGTCACCATTGCACCCAGCCCTTGATGCGGAGATTGGGAATGGAGGGTACCGTTCGTGCCTCTTTTGCTGTATACAATACCCGTACAGAAGTAGAAGTATTTGCCCAAGCGGTCACCAAAATTGCTAGCCTGAAGAATAAATGAGCACGATCGCAGACATACAGAATGAAATCGTATCCGAATTCGAGATTTTGGGCGAAGACCGAGAATCCACCATCTTCTACATTATGGAATTGGGTGGAAGCCTAGAACCCTATCCGGAGGACTTCCGTAAGGAGGAATACATCATCCAAGGATGCCAATCCAAAGTTTGGTTGGTTGCAGAGGAAAAAGCAGGCAAGGTCCACTACCGAGCCGATAGCAATACCGACATTACCAAAGGTTTGATTTCCTTACTGATTCGGGTATTGAATCATCGGAGTCCAAGGGAGATTCTGGAGGCCAACCTGGATTTTATCCCTCGTATTGGCATGGGGAATATCCTAGGAAGTCAACGTTCCAATGGATTGGCAGCCATGATGAATCAAATGAAGCGCTACGCCCTAGCCTTTCAAACTAAGCAAAACGTCTAACATGAACGCTCACGAATCTTCGGGTACTAGCATTCAAATTGAAAACCTTCGGGACAAGGTGGTCACTGCCATTAAGCTGGTCTATGACCCAGAAATCCCGGTGGATGTGTATGAACTTGGATTGATTTATGAGATTAGCGTTTATCCAGTCAACAATGTCTTTGTCTTGATGACGCTTACCTCCCCCAATTGCCCTTCGGCAGAATTTATTCCTTCGGAGGTGAAGGAGAAAATACAACAGATTGAAGGCATCAATCATGTGGAAGTAGAGGTCACCTTTGAACCTCCCTACAGCCAAGACATGATGTCTGAAGTAGCCAAATTAGAATTAGGATTTCTTTGAAACGAAAAATAACCCCCCCCGAACTATGTATCCTGAAGAATTAATTGCCCCCATGCGCGCGGAATTGTCTGCCGTTGGATTCGAAGAATTTCGAACTGCCGAACAAGTAGCTAACCACCTAGGTCCAAATCACAAAGGCACTACCTTTGTGGTGGTCAACTCGGTTTGTGGCTGTGCTGCAGGCGCTGCAAGACCTGGTGTTCGCCTCGCATTGGAGCAAGCTGGCAAAAAGCCAAGCACTTTAGCTACCGTATTTGCAGGCAATGACCGCGACGCTGTCGCTAAAGTCCGTGAATTGGTCTTGCCTTACCCTCCCTCCTCGCCTGCGATGGCCTTGTTTAAGGATGGTGAACTTGTTCACTTCATTGAAAGACACCATATCGAAGGTAGAAATGCTAAAATGATCGGTGAGCATTTGGTGGAAGTATTTGAACATTTTTGCGAGTAGTAAAAGTCCTTCGGGACTTTTTTGTTGGCTTCCAAAATAGTGTTATACAATCCATAAAAGGGGTTTATTGAAATTCAACACCAAAAACGACTGGTTATCAATAGTTTAGATTCCTCAATTTTAAAAGCCTCAGGATTATGCATACCATTAGAATAATTTCTTTAAAAAATGGCCGATTTTAGTAACTTAAGGCCGATTTTAGAGTTCACATCCCAAAAAGCTACAAACAATTACATCATGTCTGATTCTGCCAAACTGTTCTACAAAGGACAAGAATTTGAATTTCCAGTTATCGTAGGTACCGAAAATGAGCCGGCGATTGACATTGCAAAACTTAGAAATGATACTGGTCTGATCACCCTCGATTCTGGGTTCAAAAACACAGGTTCTACGACTAGTGCAATCACCTTTTTGGATGGTGAAGAAGGCATATTGAGATACAGAGGATACCGAATCGAGGATCTTGCAGAAAAATCAAGCTTTATGGAAGTGGCGTACCTCCTGATATATGGAGAACTTCCTAAAAAAGCCCAATTTGATGATTTCACCAAACAGATCACCTACCACACCTTAGTACATGAGGACATCAAAAAGATTTTGGATGGTTTCCCGTCCAATGCACATCCTATGGGAGTGCTTTCCTCTTTAATTTGTTCCTTATCCGCGTTTTATCCAGATTCGCTTAACCCAAAGAGCACCCCTGAAGAGGTTAATTTGAGCATGATACGCCTCTTGGCGAAAATGCCAACCTTTGCGGCTTGGGCCTACAAAAACAAGATGGGACACCCAGTTAACTATCCAGACAACTCTTTGGATTACTGTTCCAATTTCTTGAAAATGATGTTTGCACTCCCTGCAGAACGCTACGAAGTAGATCCAGTAGTAGCCAAAGCATTGGACGCCCTTCTAATACTTCACGCGGACCATGAGCAAAACTGCTCCACCTCTACCGTGCGTATGGTAGGCTCCTCCCAAGGTCCTATTTATGCATCCATCTCAGCAGGGATCAATGCGCTTTGGGGCCCACTCCATGGAGGTGCCAATCAATCTGTAATTGAAATGCTAGAAGCTATCAAAGCAGATGGTGGAAATACCAAAAAATACTTGGACAAGGCCAAAGACAAGAACGATTCCTTCCGATTGATGGGCTTTGGACACCGCGTTTACAAAAACTTTGATCCTAGAGCAAAAATCATCAAAAAAGCAGCAGATGAGGTGTTGGCTAAACTTGGTGTAAAGGATCCAATCCTTGACATCGCGAAGGAACTTGAATTTGCAGCCTTGAATGATTCCTACTTTGTAGATAAAAAGCTTTACCCTAATGTAGACTTTTACTCTGGTATCATCTACCGTGCCTTGGGTATTCCTACCGACATGTTTACGGTCATGTTTGCCTTGGGCCGTCTTCCAGGCTGGATCGCTCAATGGAAAGAAATGACCGAAAAAGGAGAGCCTATTGGAAGACCTCGTCAGGTATACACTGGAGCCATAGAACGAGATTACATGGCTATGCCTAAGCGATAAGTCAAGTAATTATCCATTTAAAGCAGCGCCTTTTTTCTTTTTCCCGTCACCCGACAGAACAGAAACGAAAGGCGCTGTTTTTTTACCTTCCAAAATTCAGGTATAAACGTTAGAAAAAAATGAAACCAGCAACACTCGAGGAAGCAGTAGCGCTTACCCAAAAATTCACTTCCAGACCTACCAATGAAGAGCTACTTCGACTGTACGGATTATACAAGCAAGCCACAGAAGGTGACAATGAAGAAGAACGTCCGGGAGGATTTGATTTTAAGGCAGCTGCTAAATACAATGCTTGGCTCTTACTCAAAGGGAAGTCCAAGGAGGAAGCTAGCACAGCATACAAGGAGTTGGTCACCGAACTATCGGGAAAATACCTCTAAATCTCACACTGCCCTGAAGCAATTTCAGGGCTTCTTATTTTTTTCAAAGAACTTGGCCAAAATACTTCCTAAAATCAGTTGTTGTAAATGGTACAACATGACGGGAAGGAGGACAATTCCCAAGATCGCAGAACTTGGAAACAATACCTTCCCAATTGCTACCCCATGGACCAAAGACTTGGTCGAACCGCAAAAAAGTGCAGCAATTTGATCCCCTCGTGAAAAAGAAAGCGACCGAACCAAAATAAGCAAAACACCAATGACAAGGAATAGGATGCATAGCATGAACAGCGCTAATCCTCCCAAACTCATCCAGGAAAAGGAAGTAACTAATTTTTGTGAAAATGACTCTGAAAAAGTGGTGAAAATTATGGAAAGAATCACGGTTTGATCTAAGTATTTCAACCGGTTCAAAAAAGGCTTGATTTTGGGAAATAAGGACCGATGCAGTACTAATCCCAAGACCACTGGGAGGACCACTTTGAACGATAAATCTTGGATTGAAGCCCAAAGATCAAGTTCGCCTGCCACCTCCCCGCCCGCCAAATGCATCCACAACGGAGTTAGCACCACCCCTAACAAACTTGAAATACTGGCATTAAAAATCGCTGCGGCTACATTTCCCCCCGCAATGGACACCAAAACCACCGAGGCACTGACCGTAGAAGGTAAAGCTCCTAGGTAACTGATCCCCAAGGCAAAGTTTGGATCCAATCCAGGGAAAAAGGAAACCAGCCCCATCACCAACAGGGGAAAGCCTAAAAAGGTGGTTAGTTGTACCAAGACATGCAATTTCCAATTGCTCAGCCCTGTTTGAAGTTGATTAGGGTCTAGCTTCAATCCATAGAAAAAGAAAAGCAAAGCGATTCCTACTTGAATAAATGGATTCCATGGAATAGCGGATTCCGAGGAACCGAATTCTGGCAAAAGGGCTGCCATCCCGATGGCTACAAAAATCCCTAGCAGAAATCCATTGAGGCCGACACGAGCCAGCAGTGAAGCTAATTTGGCTTTCATTTGCTCAGGAGCCGTTTGAAATTATCACAGAAAATAGCCGTAGCAACGGCTACATTGAGGGATTCCGCTCCCCCAAAACTGGGGATGGTGACTTTACTACTGACCCATTTTTCCAGATCCTTCGAAATTCCTTGAGATTCATTTCCCAATAACAAAACGCCCGGTTTTGGATCAGAAAGTTGATGGATGGACACTCCCTCTAAAAAAGCGCCATAGACGGGCAATTTCCAATTTTGAAATGATTCAGGAAGTTCCCCATAGTAGAATTGTACTCGTGTGAACGAACCCATGGAGGATTGAATCACTTTTGGGTTGTAAAAGTCCGCGGTATGGGGGGAAAAGATCAATTTTTGTATGCCATACCAATCCGCTATCCGGATGATAGTGCCCAAGTTACCTGGATCCCTCACCTCATCTAATGCTAGGATAAGTTCTTCCTTCCCGGGAACAAAAGCTTCATTTGGTTTCATGTGGACCACCGCCAATGCAGCATCATTGCTCTGGTACTGTCCTACCTGCTCCAATTGATTAGGCGTCACCTGGAGCACTTCCACTCCAGCCCCATCCACTAGTTGTGCATATTTGCTTGCAAACTCTTGAGTAACCAAAAGTAAATCCAACTTAAAATCGGATTGAAGCACTTCTATCACACTTTTTTCACCTTCTACAAAGAATTTACCCGACTCAGTGCGGTATTTTTTTTGATGTAAGGATTTTATAAACTTAACCGTATTTTTGCTTGGCATTCCTCCTCCAATTCGAACTTGAAATCTTTCAAATATATACTTTTTATCCATCTACTCTGGTTTTGCCTAGGCTGCTCTTTGACCAAAAATTTGGAAGAGGGCAGCTATGTGGTCTATGACAATGAATTGGTCGGAGTAAAACAAGCAGATGGTGATGCACTTACGCAACTTTTAGAACAGGAACCCAATACTCGATTTTTGGGTACTTCCTTAGGCGTCATGCTTTACCGATTTGGAAATCAATTCTACGACAGCAGCAAAGTAGCCAATAAACGAAACGTTACAAACGATAGGCTTATCTCGCTCCAATCCACCAGTGATTCCATAGCCAATGAGTTGATTTACAAACGAAAGGAAGAAAAATTAAAACTTCGACTCGAAGGTCTAGACAAAAAATTAGAGTACGGAAATACGCTGATGCGCACGGGAAATCCTGTTGTGCTAGTGGATAGCAACCTAGTGGAAAAGTCTAGAAAAAACATGAAAGGCTACTTGATCAATCATGGGTTTTTTGATGCGGAGGTAAATTTTAAAATTGCCACAAAAAATAAGAAAGCCTTTATCACCTATCAAATTGAGGAAAAAGAGCCCTATATCCTAGATTCTGTTGTTACTCGTACGGATAATCCTGCTATTCAGAGTCTGATTTCGGAATTTTCTTCCAACTCCTTTTTAAAACAAGGTCAAATTTACAACCAAGACCTCATTGTAGCAGAGCGAAATAGGCTCGAAGAACTCTTGAAAAACAAGGGATATTACATGTTCTCCAAGTCCTATGTGAATTACATTGCCTATCAGGACACTGCTGCAAAGTCTATCCGATTGGAACAGGTAATTCAAAAGCCCACTTTTACGGAAAGTCACCAAGTCTACACCTTGGATACCATTCGATTACGGATCAATCCACCTACGGATGAGTTTGCGGATCGACAAATACAAACCCAATACCAAGGAATTGATTTTTCTTTTTACAGAGATCGCTATTCCCCGAAAATCTTGGCTTCCCGAATTCAATTGCAAAAGGGAAAACCCTACAGTAGAACAGATGCGCTGGAAACACAGCGATTGATCAATAGCTTAGACCTTTTCCGGTTTGTAAACATCACCTTTGATACGCTAGGAACCTCCTTGACTGCCCAAATTTTCACGCAGCCCAACCAAAAATACCAACTGACCAATCAGCTGGGGATGACCATCACCGAACAATTTCCAGGGCCTTTCTTCAGTACGGCTTTGCGAAATCGTAATTTCTTCCGAGCGGGAGAACTTCTGGAACTCAACTTTCGAGCAGGTCTAGAAGGTGTCGCGTCTGCCACGGGCCAAGGCGTATACCAAAGTAGTGAGGTCAACACGTCGCTATCCGTAATTTTTCCTAGATTCTTAATTCCCTTTGCTCCCAAAACACTGCAGCAATTCGGGAAATACAATCCGAATACACGCGTTCAATTTGGGTATTTGAGTACCAACCGTCCCGAATACAAACGAAATGCAATCAATGGCCAGTTGGGCTACACCTGGGCTACTCGCAACAATCGGCAATCATTTACCATCAATGCAGCGGACATCAGTTACATCCGAACACCCTATATCCAAGAGGAATTCCTGAGTATCCTAGAAAAATTGCAAACGGATGGAAACAACCTCATTTGGTCATTTCTCCCCTCGTTGATTAGTAGTTTTTCGGGACAAACCCTGATTAACTTCAATCGCTATGGAGATTTTTCCATGCAAAAGGCCTCACTTTTGCGGCTCTTTGCAGAAAGTGGGGGTACCACTCTCAACTTCACGAATGTCCGAAGAAACGATTCTCCTGAGATCAGCTATGCCAATTTCCAATGGCTCAAAGGTCAGATTGATTTTAGACGGTATTATCCCATCACTAAAAAACAAACCCTGGCTTACCGACTCAACTTTGGAATGGCACGTCCCTATGGAGTCAGTGTGGGGATCTTGCCTTATGAGAAATACTTCTTTGCCGGTGGCGGTACCAGTATCCGTGCCTGGCAAGCCAGAAGACTTGGACCCGGGAGTTCTACCCCCTTGACAGGTTCAGGTGGAATTTACGATTACACAAATGAGCAACCTGCAGAAATGATCTTAGAAAGCATGTTGGAGTACCGGAAAAAATTGTTCAGCTACTTCGATATGGCCGTTTTCTTGGATGCGGGCAACTCCTGGATGATTGGAAGAGATGAAGCCCGACCAGGTGCCGATTTTAGATACGATCGCTTCTACAAGGAAATTGCAATCGGCACTGGGGTAGGACTCCGAATGGATTTTGACTTTTTGGTCATCCGTCTAGACCTAGCTACCAAGGCCCTCGATCCTGCACGTTTGGAGGGAGAAAGATGGGTACTTGACAACATTCGATTCACTAGACCCTTTGGCGAAAAAGGGCAAACGGTTTTTAATTTTGGAATTGGATATCCATTCTAAATTCTAACAGCTTATGCCTAGAAAATCAAAAGAAGATATTGCCGCGATCTACAAGCAAATGCAGGAATACATTTGCCAAATGCTTGAAGCCGGGGATGGAAAAGGAACTTTTAAAGGAGACCTATGGACACGAGCAGAAGGCGGAGGCGGGGATACTCGTATTTTTCAAAACGGAGCCATCATCGAAAAAGGAGGAGTGGCCTTTTCTGCGGTGCATGGGCCTACCCCACTTAAAATTAGCGAGAAACTTAAGTTAGAGTCAGGGAATTTTTTTGCCACAGGCGTGTCCATTGTATTGCATCCCTTCAGTCCTAGGGTACCCATCATTCACATGAATATCCGATACTTCGAAATGGAAGATGGTACACATTGGTTTGGAGGGGGGATCGATCTTACGCCTCATTACATTGTTCCTGAGGATGCCACCTACTTTCATCAGCGCTTAAAGGAAACCTGCGATGCCTTTGATTTAAGCTATTACCCCAAGTTTAAAAATTGGGCTGACGATTACTTTTTCATCAAACATCGACAAGAAACTCGAGGTGTTGGAGGAATATTCTACGATCGTTTGAGTGCTACGTCAGATACCCACTTTCAAGAAATTTTGGACTTTAGCCTTGCCTTAGGAAAGTTGTTTCCTGAGATATATAGCTACTTTATGAAAAAGAATGCTGCACTTCCCTATGGTCCTGAGCAAACAGCCTGGCAAGGACTTCGTCGAGGGCGCTATGTGGAATTCAATTTGGTATGGGATGCAGGCACTAAATTTGGTTTGGATACCAATGGCCGAACGGAAAGCATCCTAATGAGCATGCCTCCTCTTGCTGAATGGAGCTATCAGCAAGAACCCGAAGCTGGTAGCCCTGAAGCATTTACACTGGCCCACTTGAAGAAGGAGATCGATTGGCTCACTTATACTACATGATCGAAATAATCAAAAAATGGGATGAGGAGACCTTTCTTTGGCTGAATTCCTTTCATTCATCGGCCTTGGATCCGATAATCTTGCAACTCACGCAGACGATCTCTTGGATACCCTTGTACTTCTTGCTCCTCTACCTGATTTATCGAAATGATCCAAAAAATACGGTCTGGATTTTAGGTGGTATCCTGCTCACTATACTCTTGGCGGATCAGGTAAGCTCAGGGTTGATGAAACCTTTCTTTGAGCGACTGCGTCCCTGCCATGACCCACGTTGGGAAGGCATACTTCACTCCTATGGGCGATGCGGTGGATTGTACGGATTCGTGTCTTCTCATGCGGCCAATACTTTTGGCTTAGCCACCTTCCTAACCCTCAAATTAGGCAAAAAGCAAAAGGCCATCGCTTGGTTGTTTCTCTATGCCCTAACCGTGAGCTATACCCGAATCTATCTCGGGGTTCACTATCCATTAGATCTGTTTTTTGGAGCGCTAGTTGGCATACTCGCTGCCTTCTTTTCCTGGATTTGCCTGTTTGTGATCAGGCGAAAAATCGTGAAAAAGGTACTCGAATAAGCAGTAAAATCTTCGAAAAAATTAGCTGGGTGTTTCCCAAGTTCCCTCTTGCACGTATTGAATTTCACCAGCTTGGACAAGCAAAGGGGAGGACAGGTTGTTGTCATAAAGTTTACCTGTACCCAATCCTTGCGGGAGCCTTGGCGAGTAGGTAGCCGTCAATTGTGAAATGGCATTCAGTCCGATAGAACTTTCCAATGCGGAAGTCATCCACCATCCAATACCCATTTCTTCAGCTAGGCGAATCCATTCCCGGGTTTCTAAAATTCCACCTAAAAGGCTAGGTTTCAAAATGATAAACTGAGGTTGAATAAAATTCAGTACCTCCTCTTTATTGGATCTGCCAATTAATTCCTCATCCAAGGCAATAGAAATGGGGCTTTGCTTGGCTAACTCACGCATCGCTTCCCACTGCCCTACTCGGATGGGTTGCTCGATGCTATGTAGGTCACAATCCTGCAGCTGCTCCAGTTTAGAAATTGCTTCTTGCACAGAAAAAGCACCATTGGCATCTACGCGCAGGGTCAGTTCATCCGTAGCTTTTTGCTTTCGAATAGACTGAAGCAATTCCCGCTCTTGATCAAAGTCAAGGGCTCCAATTTTCATTTTTAGGCAGGAATATCCTTCTCCTAATTTTTGATGGATTTGCTGGAGCATAAATTCCCTCGTACCCATCCAAATCAGCCCATTGATCGGTAGGGGTGTGCCTTGGTCAAAAAAGACATTGGCTAGGATCCGTTTCCTGCCACCATTTCCCAAATCCAGAAGCGCAGTTTCCATTCCAAAACGAATGGATGGAAGTGAAAATGGTACCAGTTTACTTACTTGTTGCAAACAAATTTCCTCCTTTAATTCCCAAGATCTCGTACTTGCTGCCTTCAACACACCTCTTAACTGAGTCTCAAAATCAGGTCCAAAATCTGGGCTCAACCCCGCCAAAGGAGCTGCTTCACCCCAGCCTACCTGTTCCAGGTCCCCTTTTCGATGCACCCTTATCCAATACACATCCCGAGTCCGCAGTACCCCTCGAGAGGTGCCTGCTTCAAATCGGAATTGAAGGGTTCGTTTCAAAAAAGAAAAATCAAGGCTCACAGGTAAAGTCATGGAAGTGTAACCAAAAGTAATCGAAAAGGGTCAAACGAGTTGACTATATTTGCCGACCAATCGCCTCTAGTTATGGAAATACCGAGTATTGATCTTAAAGAGTTCGAATATACACTACCCGAAAATCGAATTGCTAAATTCCCTTTAGAAAAAAGGGATAGCTCCCAACTTTTGGAATACAGAAACGGAACAATCCAGCACCACAATTTTTTTAATCTTCCAGGCCTTTTGGATGCGGATAGCCTTTTGGTTTATAATAATACCAAGGTGATACCTGCCCGATTGATTTTTCAACGTCAAACTGGAGCACGGGTAGAGGTTTTTTTGCTGCAGCCTACGGCCCCTTCACGAGTGATTTCGGAGATCATGACTTCCAAAAAGCCGGTGGTCTGGGAAACCATGATAGGTAACCTAAAAAAGTGGAAAGAAGAAGAAACCCTTCAAGGAATCATTCAGCTTGAAGCAAAAGAGGTCATTCTAAATGCACGACTGGCCAACAAGGAATTGATGCAGGTGGAATTTTCCTGGAATGATTCGGAAATTGCTTTTGTCGACTTAGTCGAAGCTTGCGGCGAAACGCCTCTTCCTCCTTACTTGAATCGAAAAGCAGAAGAAAACGACAAATCTCGGTACCAAACGGTGTATTCAGAAAAGGAAGGCGCGGTAGCAGCTCCAACGGCAGGCCTTCACTTCACGGAGGAGGTATTAGCAGCTTTACGAAAAAAAGGAATTCAAGAAGCTGCGTTGACACTGCATGTGAGTGCTGGAACCTTCCAACCCATCAAAGTAAAGGCTGTGGAAGAACATCCCATGCACAGTGAGCAACTAGAAATCAAGCGGGAAACCATCGAAAAACTTCTCCGACATACCGGCAAAATAGTTGCCGTAGGAACTACCTCGGTAAGAACTTTAGAAAGTATGTATTGGTATGGGGTTCAATTGATTGAAAATCAAGGGAATCGATTTGAAATCGAAAAACTTGCGCCTTATGCACACAGGGTATCTTTACCGGATCGAAAAGAGGCCCTGCAAGCCATCTTGAAAGAGTTGGATAAAAATGACTCAGGTATCCTTTTTGGAACCACTTCCATTTTTATTTTTCCGGGATACACGTTCCAATTGGTCGATGGCTTGATTACCAATTTTCACCAACCTGGATCTACACTCATTTTATTAATTGCTTCACTGGTAGGGTCCGATTGGAAAAAAATATATCAGGAGGCTCTGGATTCCAACTACCGATTTTTAAGCTATGGGGATAGCAGCCTACTTTGGAGTTAGTCCCCTAAGCTTCCTATTTTTCGGATTCCACTGAGCAGTTGATGATAGAAAGTCCTGCCTACAGGGATTAAATCTGTTCCTACAATGACCTCTTTGGTATTGATGGATAGGATCTCCGAAACTTGAACGATGTAGCTTTTATGGATCCGAAGAAACTGATTGGTGGGCAAAACTGATTCAAAATCCTTCAAGATATTCCGGATGAAGAAAACAGCTTTTTTTGTAATTAAGGTCGTGTAATTTCCATCTCCTTTTAACCAGAGAATATCGTCAAATTTTACCTTCACTAAATTTCCCTCGTGACGAACAAATACCGCATCTTTCACTAATAACCTTGGGTGTTGGAACAAGTTTTTCTTCTCACTTTTTCCATTTCCATTCGTCTTTTTCAATTCGAGGAGCTCTTTCATAGACTGCGCATTTGGTTTGTAACTAACTGATGCAGACTATTGTTTGAAAAAAAATACCAAACTCTAATTTTCCAAATTTAGTATTGCACAAACCGGTGATCCCCATACAAAAAATCCCTGAGGCGACGCTTTACTTCAAGGATTTTTGGTTTTTAAAAATAGGCTTGCCTAACTAGTAGCGCATGGTTTTGTAGGCATTGATTAGTCCATTCGTAGAACTGTCGTGGGATTCTACCTTTACCTCGTCTGTAAGTTCAGGCAAGATTCCATTCGCCAATACTTTTCCAAGTTCAACTCCCCACTGATCAAAACTGAAAATATTCCAAATTATTCCTTGAGCAGCTATTTTATGTTCATACAGTGCAACCAATTGACCTAGGGTATATGGCGTGATTTGTTTCACCAAAATGGAATTGGTAGGTCTATTTCCTTCAAATACACGATGTGGAGCGACTTGTTGAATCTCTTCTTTCGATTTTCCTGCTTTCCGCATATCAGCTTGCACCTCAGGAAGGGATTTCCCTTTCATGAGTGCTTCAGTCTGCGCAAAAAAGTTAGAGAGTAACTTCACGTGGTGATCACCAATCGGATTGTGTGAGCGCGCTGGGGCGATGAAATCACAGGCGATCAGCTGGGTGCCTTGATGAATCAATTGGTAAAAAGCATGCTGACCATTGGTTCCTGGTTCCCCCCAAATGATGGGACCCGTTGAATAGTTTACTTTTTTTCCATCTCGACCTACATATTTCCCATTACTCTCCATGTTGCCTTGCTGGAAATAGGCGGCAAAACGGTGTAGGTATTGATCATAGGGGAGAATGGCTTCTGAACTTGCTCCCAAGAAATTGGTATTCCAAATACCTACCAAAGCTAGGATAACTGGAATATTTTGGTCCATTGGGGCATTTCTAAAATGCTTGTCCATGGCATGTGCTCCAGAGAGCAATTCTTCAAATCGGTCAAAGCCAATAGCACAAGCGATTGGTAGACCAATGGCAGACCAGAGGGAATACCTGCCTCCTACCCAATCCCAAAATGCAAACATGTTTTGAGGATCGATCCCAAAGCCGCGTACCGACTCAGAATTGGTCGAAAGGGCTACAAAGTGCTTGGCAATCGCTTTTTCATCTTGAGCATGCTTCAAAAACCAAGTTCGCGCGGTATGCGCATTGGTCATGGTTTCTTGCGTGGTGAAGGTCTTGGAGGCGATAAAGAAAAGTGTCGTCTCTGGATCAACTTGCTTTAAGGTCTCTGCAATATGAGTTCCATCCACATTCGAAACGAAGTGCAACTTTAAGTTGGGATGCTGGTAAGCTTTTAAGGCTTCTGTGACCATCACTGGACCGAGGTCCGAGCCACCAATCCCAATATTGACTAGTGCAGTGATGGGCTTGCCTGTGTAGCCCAACCAAGTTCCTTGGTGAATCTGGGTTGCAAAGGCTTTCATTTGGGAGAGCACCTGATTCACTTCAGGCATGACATCCTGCCCATCCACGTACACGGGGGTATTGGATCGATTCCGCAAAGCAGTATGCAGAACTGCACGATTCTCGGTTTGGTTGATCGCTTGCCCAGTAAACATGCTTTCTATGGCCTGAGACAATGCTGTTTCTTCGGCCAGCTGGAGTAGGGCTTCAAAAACCTCATCAGGAATGCGGTTTTTTGAAAAGTCAACCAAAATATCTTCTAGCGTACGGCTGTAGCGCTGAAACCTATCTTTTTGATCAAAAAGTTCTACAATGCTGAGGTTTTGATGTTTTTGGGAAAGTGCCACTAGCTTACTCCAGGCGGATGTGGTAGTAGGGTTGATCGCTTGCATCGCTGTAAAAGAGAATTAAAAGTACCGAAATGAAATAATTAGAGGAAACACAACTCCTTAGAATAAGTCTTTGGAAAGGACCACGTTAGGACTGGAATAAATTAGAGCTCGGTTTTTGGGGAGAAGAGATTATTTTCCCCCATCAGCTTTTGCTTTTCTTTTGAAACCTTTATTGAAAGGCCAGGTGTATTCGAGTGCCTCCATTCCTTTGTTTAAATTGTATGAAGCCGAATCGGCATTTTCAAGAGTTTTTTTCAAGGACTTGGCAAATTCAGGATCGTTTAAAAGCATCCCTAAGGAATTCTCTTTAGAATTAAGCTTATCGGTGATCCCTGCAAATTCTTTGGAAAGTGCTTGAGTATTGGCGCTAGTCGCTTTCAGGCGTTCCAGCGTAGTTTTCAAATCTGGGACGATGGAAGTATCTGTTACCAAATCATTTATCAAAGTTCCTTTTTGATTGAGTTTCCCCGAGAAGATGTTCAAATCCGCAATCATCCTGTTGCTATTTACAGAAGCACGTTCCAAGTTGGTTAAGATGGTTCGAAAATTTACAGCCAAGGCAGAATCAGTCAACATTGCACCGACAATCCCTTCTCCCGCAGCTATCTTGCTAGTCAACACCTTCAAATCGTTGGTGATATCTACTAAATTTTGATTGTTGATTTGAAGAGTCTCCATCATTTTATCGGTATCCAAAGGCATGATGGCTTCCAACCGATCTCCTTCTTCTACAGGAGGATAATCAGTGGTTCCTCCATAAATGACAATGATCTTATTTCCGATTAAGCCATCTGAACTGATGGTAGCTTTGGAGTTTTTGCGGATAAACTCGACCACTTTTTCCTCAACACTCAGTTCAACTTCCACCTGGGAGTCCCCAAAAAAGTTGATTTTTCTCACTGTGCCAATTTTGACACCTGAAAACCAAATGTTATTGCCAGGCTGAAGTCCTCCAACATCGTCAAACACTGCCTTGACGTGGATGGCTTTCACAAATTTTTTCTGCTGCCCACCTAAGGTCATGATGCCTGTCACAAGGATGGCAATTCCAATCAATACAAATAGACCTACAAGTACAGATCGTTTATTTTCTTGATTCATGAGTTGATAAAATTATAATCGTAAAATGATTTAATCCGCTGATCTTCAGCATGAGGAAATACCTCCTCAAAGGTACCCAAGGCACCAAATTGCCCTTCCAATAGGACTGCCATCCGATCTCCAGTTTGCTTCGCACAAGCCAAGTCATGGGTAATCACAATCGAGGTGGTCTTGTATCGTGCGCGAACTTCATTGATCAGATTGTTGATGTCCACACAGGTGATGGGATCCAACCCAGCTGTAGGTTCATCGTACAGCATGATTTCAGGATTGAGTACCAAGGTTCGAGCCACCCCTATCCGCTTTTTTTGTCCCCCTGACAATTCAGAGGGCATTTGATTTATTGTTTGTGGAAGGCCAACAGCATCCAACAATTCTTCAATTCGTAAAGAAATCTCCTTTTTAGTAAGGTTTTTGATATTTCTGACCAATGGAAACTCCATGTTTTCTCGAACAGTCATGGAATCGTAGAGCGCTGAATTCTGAAAGGAAAAACCAATTTTTAGTCTCATTTCATTCAATTCACGAACACCAAGTCGAGAAATTTCCTTTCCAAAAACCTCCATACTGCCACTATCCTGCCGCAGGAGTCCAACCATGATTTTGATCAGCACCGACTTACCTGTTCCTGAGCGACCCAAAACCACCAGATTTTCTTCCCGGTACAAATCCAAATCCACTCCTTTCAGTACTTCAAGCTCACCAAAGGCTTTGTACAAGTCTCGGACCACCACCACTTTTTCTCGATTATCCATGGCTATTTGATTCGGAATAGGTTAATGATCTGGAGCGAAAGCAGTTCCTCAATGAAAATTAAGAACATGGAAATTACTACTGCTGCATTGGCCGCTTTACCTACACCTTCGGTTCCTTTGGAAGAAGTGTATCCTTTGTAGCACCCCACCATTCCGATCGTAAATCCGAAAAACAAGGATTTGATGATGGAAGCGAATACATCGAGAAAAGTTACCGAACTAAATACTTGCGCAAAAAACGTGGAGATGCTAACCAATTCATTCGCGTTCACATTGATAAATGCACCCATCAAGGCCACAAAGTCAGTATACATCACCAGCACGGGAATCATGAAGGTGGTGGCCAATACACGAGAAACTACCAAAAACTTATAGGGATTGGTCCCCGACACCTCCATGGCATCAATCTGCTCGGTTACTTTCATGGAAGCGATCTCGGCACCGATACCCGAACCTACCTTGCCGGCAGCGATTAGGGCAGTGACCAAGGGACCCATCGCCCGAACAATCGCAATTGCAATCAAGGAAGGAAGCCAAGACGTGGCTCCAAATTCGGATAAGGAAGGACGAGATTGGTTGGTGAATACGATCCCGACGATAAATCCAGTCAAGGAGATGAGAGGCAAGGATTCCACACCGATCCGATAGCACTGATGGATGACTTCCTTGAATTCATAGGGCGGAACAAATACCTCTTGAAAAAATCGCTTCACAAAGTTCCATGCATCAGCTAACCCCTTGAAGAAGGCATCAATTTTTCTTGAGAAGACATGCTTTCGGGTAGTGGACTGTCCTGCCATAGTCGTATTCAGAGGCACAAAAATAAGGAATAAAATTCAAAGGATTCGCCAATAAGCTGCAATTGATACCGCAAAAAAAGGAAACAAAAACTAAAGCAAAAACCCAGCGATCTAATAGTCAATAGGTGAGGGTTACCTAAAAAAATCAACCTGCAAGTAAAAAAATAGAAAAGGAAAATTCGATGACTTTTAGACTCTCAAAAGGCTCAGAACCTCCTGCTGCCGCATCCTCTTACTCGCACTTTTGTTCAACCGAGTGAGCCCCTAAAACAAGGCCAAGATGGAGCTAAAGTAAGAATTGATTCAAGCCTCGCATCCCTACACAGAAATCTTGATTGAACCAGAATTGGGCGCTAAAAAAAATTGATGCTAGTCTTTCATAAAATGACAAGAATCGAAAAGAACAAAATCGACAAAAAAATGGAATGTTTGAGGATAAATTAATTTTTAGATTTACCTAATTTTTTTAGATTAAACTAATTTAGGTTTCCTTAAATGATTTATAATCAATTCAAAATCAGTAGTTTGAATTTTTATATCCAAACTATTTATTGAATTAAAAAACTGAGCTCTTCACTAGGGCAGCTCATTCGACACCTTGCGTGTCCCAAAGGCAGGTTTCTATAAATTGGAAGACTAAATCTGCACTAAAAACGTCCAAATCCTTCTACAAAAAACTCAGCAGTTTGACTAAAACTTCAATCAACAATTGGACCAAAAATCGGGTTCAAGGTTTGCTCTACCGGGAAAAATCTCCACTTAACTCTTAAGACTCTCCTACCCTTTTTTAGGAATAAAACTGGCAAGCCGTTGCGCTGAGATTGTAGGTAATTTTTCTACCTCCCACAGAGTTCTTTGTAGGCACAAAACTCACACTTTTTCTTATCCTCGGTTTGGTCAAAAGGAACTTTGGGATTTATAATTTCCTCTAAAAGTCCACGAAGTCTCTGCTCATATTCCTCGGCAAATTCTCGGTAATCATTTACCTCAGATTTATCCAATTGAAGGTAGGGATTGAAGTCCTGGGAATAGATTTCTTTGATGTTGATGATCCCCGGTTTTAGGGGGAGCTGGTTTTCTGGATGTTGGTATTTGTAGAAGAATGCGTAGAGAAAAGTTTGCAAGGCTGCCTTGTTTCTTTTCTTATCCTCTCGATCAAATAGGGAAGCTATGCTAGAAATCTTTTTGGTATCCTTGCCTGTTTTGTAATCCAATAGGCGAACTGAGGAATCTCTGAGATCAATCCGATCAATCACTCCACCCAAGGCTACTTCTTTGGTTCCCTCCTCCGTTTCAATGGAAAGATGTGCTAGGTGCTCTTTTTCCAATCCAATAATTCTAAAGGGGCCATTTCGCTGGTCGTAAGCGAGTACGGCCTCCATGTACTTGGTCAATACCTGCCGAGCTATCTGCAATTGGCCCGTCAGCAGGAGCTCCTCCCCTTCCTCTTTTTTGTATAGCTCGCGCAAGGCTTGATCCACAGCCTTCGGAACTTGTGGCAACAAGCGGTTTATTTCATGCCCGTCAAGGTCGCGGAACTCCATTCCTTCAGGAATCGCGTACAGCAACTCAATTCCCTTGTGCAACAGCGTACCAAAAGTCATGGGGTCAATTGTGGTGACCACCTGCTCTTTTTCTTTCAATTCGGCCACATAGCGCAGGTAAAACCGTAGTCGACAATCCAAATACATATTGAGTGCAGAGGCTGAAAACTTCTTTTCGGCTTCTCCTCCACCCCTAGGCTTGAAATAGCGAGCCAAACTTGCCAGCATGGCAGAAGTCTTTGCAAGGATAATGGGTTGATTTGGGTTGAGATTTACTGGAACCAATACGGATTCTGGTTTTGCAATTGGCAATTCTACCCGCATCTGCTGAATAAATCGGCTCATTTCACTGGCCTTGCCTTGGTCCCCAGCCGTGGTATAAATTAGATGTACCTCCTCTGCACGATGCAGCAAACGGTAAAAGGTATACGCATAAATGGCATCATTTTGCTCCTGCACGGGCAGACGGAATGCCTTACGAAGATTCATGGGAATCATGGATTGAATTCCCCCACCAGGAGGAAAACTACCCTCATTCACATCGCAAATAATCACCCGTCTAAAATCCAAGTTTCGAGACTCGAGTACCCCCATCACTTGCAAGCCTTGAAGTGGCTCCCCTTCAAAGGGCAACTTGAGATCGCGGAAAAGCTTTCGGAATAAACTGAGTAGGAATTCAACTTTTAGCCCTTTGCCGCCGGAAACCGCGAATATTCCCTTTACTCGATTCAGTTGCTTGAAAGCTTGAAACAAGTAGCTTTTTTGGGTAGGATCCTCTTGTAACTCCTTTGCCAAATGTTCAATGATTGCAATCAGGTAGTCGATTAGCGATTCTCCTGCTACTTTTTGGAAGACCAACCCAAAAAGGGTGTTTTCTTTACTGACCAGTTCCTCGGGGACATCTACCCAGTTTTCGGTTTGGATTTTGGAAGCTGCTTCGGTAGACCAAGCTCCATCTGCTGCCTGTAAATAGGAATAGGCCAGAAGTTCCAAAACGGGTTTGTGGTAGAAGGTCACCTTCCCTTCTTTCAGTTTGGAATGGCGCTGCAAATCCAATACGGTATCCAAAAAAGCATAAATCGGCGCATTTCGCATGGGATAGCCCATGGTCACATTGAGTTTCAGAATTACTTCCGGCAGCTGGTGCAAAACAGGAAAAAGTAACTGTTCATCTGGAAGAATAATGACTGTTTCTTCTAAGGGCTCATTCGCACCCACCTGCTCCAATAGTTTACCCACCAGGTTGGCCTGATTCGTTTTTAAAGGGATTGCATGCGTATGGATTTGAGATCCTTTCCTTTTGATTTCAGCAGGAATTCGCCCAGGGAATGTGTTGCCCAATACCGAGTCTTTCCTGTAATCTCTGAAAAATAAACCCGCCTCTTGCAATCGATCGTCCAGGTAATACGCATCTACATCCCAAAAAATCTCTGCCCCAAAAGCGGTAATGAAATGAGTAATAATCTTCTCCTCTGCCAGCGTAAACGCATTGAAGCCAATAAAAATTAGGTGCTTGTCCGGTTTGGCTATCCCCTCCCTGGTAGATGCCACTTGTCGATACAGCTGACCCCCATAAGCCTTTCCAGAGGTTTGCAATCGCACTTGAAATCCTTCATAAAGCGCTCCTAAAATTTGCCAAAACTTGAGGAAACGCTCTTTTTCTGTTTCATTCTGACGCTCGAAGGCCTTCCAAAATTGAGCGATTAGTGCCAATTGCTCCTCGGTAAGGAAACTCAAGTCCGACTCAAATTCCTTAATTTCTGCTAGTTGGGCATACACCTGCTTTACAGGAGCCAAGAATTGATCCAAGTCATTGAAGTCCTTCAAGATCAACTCACCCCAATGGTAAAATCGATCAAAAGGCTCCGCCTCTTTTTGCAGGCTGCGGTACTCCTCATACAGTTCAAACACCAAAGTAAGGTCATCCGAGGGCGTATTTCCTGCCAATTGGTACACAAGCTGCTCAATCGTCACTACCTCCGGCATCCAGACAGGTTGCTGGATCAATTCCCCCAAGTACTTGGTAAAAAATAGTCCTGCTCGACGGTTGGGCAATACCACCCGAAGGTCTTTCAAATCCCTTCCGGAGTCTAAAAGCTGTTGAGCTGTTTCTTTCAAAAAAGGGATCATAGCGCGATAATTTCAGTTGGCTCAAGGTAACAGAGGTATCCTTTGACTGGGAGATGGGTCAAGGTTTTGACTAATTCCATGTATTCGTATACCTGATGTGCATGCGATTCGCGCTTGACACCAGTTTTGAAATCAATCACAAGTGCCTCGTCTTTTCGGATCAAAATTCGATCCGGACGCTTTTGAGCGCCTCCAGGAACTAAGATCCCCTGTTCGGTCAGTGTCGGTAAATTCGGGTCAAACCAAGCCTTCACTTGTGGCAAGGTGAAAAGTTGAGCTAACTTTTGATGAATCTCCAAGGCGACCGCTTCTTCCCACCTTCCCTCAAATGTATATTTCCGGACCAGCTGATTGGCATCCTCCAAGCCCTTTGCTTCAGCCAAAATGTCGTGAATGATGATCCCAAAATCTCGCTGCTCGCGCGCACGAATGCCTTCCGAAGAAAAATCCCAAGGATACCTTTTGGTTTGCAGTTTGGACTTCCAATCCATGCAATCCCAGCGAAGGGAAGAACCTGCTGAAGCTACTATTTTTTCCTGTTTCTTGGCTTTAGGCCAATCTCCCCAAGCAAAAGTCAAGGTATCTGGATTCCAGGAGGAGCTTGAACCTTCCAAGAAGTTGAACCCTCCCGAAAAAAAGGAATACAGAAGGTTTCCTGTTCGAGTAGGGGAAATTTCCTTTTTACTTTTTGAGATCGAATAGGTTCCAAAACCAAAAAGGGCTTCTTCAGCACGAGTAAAAGCCACATAGAGCATATTGAGCGAATCCAAATAGGACAAGCGAACCTCCTCATCGTAGGCACCTTCGAAATGGCTGTTTTTCAAGAGCTTTTGGTGTGTCAAAGGAACCACCGTTTGTACACCTGAATCAGTAGCAAAGGGAGCCCATAACACCGGTGCTTGAAGCCCAGAAGAAACTATCCCCCAATCCAAAAAAGGGATAATAACCACTTTGAATTGAAGTCCTTTGGACTTGTGAATGGTCAAAATTCGCATCGCATCGTGGTCTTCCGGGATTTTTACGGTGCGCTTCTTCTTGTTGAGCTCCCACCAATCCAAAAAGCCAAGCAGGTCTGCCCGATTCTTTTTTACATAGTCAAACACTGCTTCCTTAAAGCCAGAGACATAACTCAGATCCTGTTGATTTTGCGTCAAACCCAAAAAAGTAAGCACCTGCTCTACCAATTCCATCAAGGGCATCTGTTGGAAACTAACTTGTCTAGCCAACAATTCTTCTTCCTTTTCTTGTAATTCAGAGGCTAAACCTCCAACAAAAAACAACTCATGACTCAAGGAAATGTCGTGCACCAAAGCATAAAATTGCCAAAAGGTTTTTAGGGCCACGCGGTCCGAAGGATCACTTAGGTAGGTCAAAAATCCAACCACGCATTTGACCGCTATAGATTTATCAATAAACAGAGACTCTTCAGAGAGCACATCAAAGCGGTAATCTGTACCCACTTGTTCCCGCTGCACCTCCAGCATTCGATCAGCCAAAATAGCTCCCTGCCCATTGGTGCGTACCAAAAAGGCAATATCCCGCAAGGCGTAGCCCTGATCCTGTAAGTGCATCACCAGGGTAGGAAGCTTTTCCAATACAGCCTGTTCTACACCCTCCTCCTCCTCGTTGTCCTCTTCCAGGGACTTTTCTGAACTACTTTTCTCAGAAAATTGGAAAAGAATTTTTCCATGAAATGGAGCCTCCTTTTTCTTTTTAGGAACCTCCTGTGCGACACCCTCAAAAGCGAGTGACAACTTGTTTTCAGGATCAAGCTCATAGTGATTTCCCATTCCCCGCTCCATCCATCCCGGTAATTGCTGAAAGACGGCGTTGTTAAAAGCAATGATCCCTGGCAAACTACGGTAGTTGACGTTGAGATTCTTCACTTCCACAAAATCTGGAGGAATTTGCTCCTGCACTTCGGAAAGCAAAAGCTCTAATTTTCCTCCTCGCCAACGGTAGATGGACTGCTTCACATCTCCTACCAATAGATTGGTGTTGCCCGAAGCCAAGGAATTTTCCAGCAAGGGCTTGAAACTCAACCATTGGAATTCGGAAGTATCCTGAAACTCGTCGATCAAAAAGTGCTGGTACTGACTTCCAATTTTTTCATACAAGAAAGGAGCTTCATTTTCCCGAGTGATCTCGGCCAAAAAATCATTTACATCTGAAATCAATAAAATTCCCTCCTCATCTTTCAAGTCGCGTAATTCTACAAGTAGATTTCGGAATACCCCAAAAGCATTTAAGTTTCTTTGAAGGGAAGTATAGGTATTCCAGACCTTCAACTTTTGGGACCAGGAAAACAGCAAATCCCCCAATCCCGCTGCAAAAGCCCCGCGAATAGCGGATTCATGTGGGGATTTATTGGTAAACCAGTTGCTCACCTCGGGCAAATCCCGCAACATGGGAGCCGTGAGTTCGGGAAAAGGCAGTTGCGAATCACCCAAGCTTCCGAATTTTTTTGCAAAACTTCTGCCTCCGTTTTTAAAATCAGTCCATTCCAACCCAAATTGGATCCGAATAGCCTCTGCATGCTTCCATTGCATTTTGCCCTCCGCAATCAATTCCTGACGAACACGAGAAATCTGTGCTTTGAGTTCGGGTAAAAATCCCTCCTGTCCCACACTTTCTTGGAAAACCGCACGGAATGCCTTGAATCGTTCTTGAAAAATCTCCTTACCCAGGCCTTTAATTCCTTCACGAATATCCCAGGATTTACCGTCCAACAACTGCTCTTCAGCGTATCCGATCAACCAATTGCGTAGCGGCTGATCTTCAGTCACCTTCTCTACAATACGATCTACCAACTTGTCTAAAACTGCATCGGTATCCATCTCTAGGTCAAACTTGGCTTGCAGATCTAGTTCTCTAGCAAAAGAGCGGATAACCTTTTGAAAAAAGGAATCGATGGTACTCACCGAAAAATGACCATACCCGTGCAACACCTGAAGAAGCGTCGCTCTTGCACGTTCCATCAATTGCGGTGGGTCCAAACCCAGCTGATCCATTAATTCTTGATCCAGGAATTCTGTTGGATTGACCCCCTCGCTCAATCGCTCCAATTCCTCCACAATTCGCTCCTTCATCTCCTGAGTAGCCTTATTGGTAAAGGTCACGGCCAGAATCTGTCGGAATCCGGATTGGGGATTTCTCAAGGCCAACTTGAGGTATTCCAAGGTGAGCGTATAGGTCTTTCCTGAACCAGCTGAAGATCTGTAGAGTAAAAAGGGTTTTGCCATAGAAAAAAATTCAATTCGAATATAGGAAACCGATGACGTAATCCATTTGGGGACGCCATTTTTTGACAAGAATTGTCAATCTTAGAAAAAAGTAAGAAGCTGAGGGAAGCCTTATTTTGAATTAGCGCTTTAAGGCATACCACAAAATCTCAATGGGATGCAAAGCCTTTCTACCCGTACCATCTGCAATCTGATGTCTACAGGAGGTTCCGGGAGCTGCGATCAGCGTATCTACCTCCGCCTTCCTTACCGATGGGAACAAGATCAACTCCCCAATTTGCTGGGAAACATCGTAATGCTCAGCCTCATAACCAAATGAACCCGCCATCCCACAGCAGCCGCTTGGAATCGTTTCTACCACATAATTTACTGGAAGGGAAAGAATCTTTTGAGTCCAAGAAAGCGAAGAAAGTGCCTTCTGATGGCAATGGCCATGTAATTTGATCTTTTCCGAACGCGTGGTAAACTCCTCAGGCTTGATATTGCCTGCAGCCACCTCCTTACCCAAAAACTCATCGATCAATTGTACGTGAAACTTGAGTTTCTTCGCTCCTTCCACCCATTCTGGGCCCACGATCCGTGGATACTCATCCCGGAAACTTAAGATCGCCGAAGGTTCCAAACCGATCAGCGGCGTATTCCCATCTATCAGTTTTTCAAAAATGCGGACATTGGCCTCGGCATGCTTTTTTGCTTTGAGCAACAATCCCTTGGATAGTGCAGAACGGCCACTCTCCTCGTGGTTTACAACCTTGACCTCATAGCCCAACTTCTTGAGTAAGGAAATGGCCTTGATTCCGATTTGGGTATCGTTGTAGTTGGTAAACTCATCCACAAAAAAATACACGGACTTAATCATCTTGGCTGGGGCTGGAAGAATGGCATAGTTTTCCTTATACCAAGCCCGCAAACTGACCGAACTAATTTCTGGCAGGTTGCGATTAGGAGCTACTCCTAAAAAAGCCTTCAATAGCCCTCCTGTGAGGGAATTGGTCAAAAAGAAATTAGAAACTATCGGCACCAATGACCCTAACCTATTCAATTCATTGATGTATGCAAATGCCCTAGATCGCAAAGGTATGCCATGAGTCTTCTGGTATTGGTACAGAAACTCGGCTTTCATGCTGGACATGTCCACGTTGGAAGGACACTCGGCCGTACATCCCTTGCAGCTCAAACACAAACCCAAGGCTTCTTTGATCTCTGGATGATCAAAGGCATTCTCTTTTTTATCCAGGGTCAGAAACTCACGAAGCGTATTGGCACGTCCACGAACAGAATCCCGCTCGTTTCGCGTAGCCATAAAGGAAGGACACATGGTGCCTCCGGAACCAGGCAGCTTACGACAATCGCCCGAGCCATTGCATTTCTCCGCCAATCTCAGAATACCTCCTGCTGCTGAAAAATCAAAAATGGTCTCGGGTTCCGGAGTATGCATACCAATCTCGTAGCGAAGAAACTGGTTCATCGGAGCAGCATCTACAATCTTTCCTGGGTTAAAAATATTTTGAGGATCCCAGGTATATTTGATGCGGCGAAAGAGCTCGTAATTCTTTTCTCCTACCATTAGCGGGATGAAGGCAGCTCGTACACGCCCATCCCCATGCTCCCCGGAAAGGGAACCTTGGTACTTCTTCACCAGTTTGGCAGAAGCAAGTGAGATCTGATAAAACTCCTCTACATCTGCGGCCTTCTTCAAATCCAGAATGGGGCGCATGTGAATCTCTCCGGCCCCCGCATGCGCGTAATGCACCGGACTTTGGTTGAATCCTTCCAAAATTCCATCCATTTCATCGATGTAATCTGCCAGATCTTCAATAGCTACTGCTGTATCTTCGATGCAGGCCACCGCCTTGGGATCGCCAGGAATATTCCCCAATAGACCTAACCCTGCTGCCCGTAAGGCCCAGGCAGAGGCCACTTTCTCCGGTTCGATGATTGGGTAGGCATAGCCATAGCCTGCAGTCTTCAAGTCAGCCACCAAGGCCTCACCTTTCGCCATGGCTGCTTCCAGCGTCTTTCCTCGAAACTCGATCATCAACAAGGCTTTGGGATCCCCCTCCACGAAATAGCGATTTTTGGAGTACTCAATGCTTTCTTTGGTGCAGTCCAAGATGATTTTATCCATCAACTCCACAGCCGTTACCTCATGCTTCATCGCCACCTGGGCAGATTTCATGCTTTCGTGAATGGATTCAAAATGAGCCGCCACCACAATTTCGATGGGATCCGGAAGTGGATCTAGGCTCAACTTGATTTCGGTAGTGAAGGCTAAGGTGCCTTCCGAACCAGCCAAGAGTTTGCAAAAATTGAAATTCGCGGTTCCCTCAAACTGGGATGCCTTCAGCAATTCGTCAACGGCATACCCCGTATTTCGACGATGAATGGACTTCTTAGGGAACTGGGCATGAATTTCAGCTCTAGCCTCAGGAAGGCTTAGCTCTTCAAATGCCTGGCGATACAGCGTGCCTTCTAAATCCTTTTGTCCACACTTGCGTTTAAAATCATCGGGAGAAAGCTCTCGAAACAACACCTTTTTCCCATCACTGAGGATGGTATTGAGAGAAATTACTTTATCACGGGTAACTCCGTACACAATCGAGGTAGTACCCGAGGAATTGTTGCCCACCATTCCCCCAATCATCGCCCGATTGGCGGTAGAGGTGATGGGCGAGAAAAAAAGACCATAAGTCTTCAAAAAGCGATTCAATTCATCGCGCACCACTCCAGGCTGCACCCGTACCCAACGTTCGTCAGCGTTGATTTCAAGAATTTGATTGAAGTGGGTGGACACATCCACTACGATGCCATTGCCTACGCATTGCCCCGCAAGCGAGGTGCCTGCAGTTCTTGGAATCAAGGATGTCCCATTTTCAGAGGCAAACTGGATCAATCGTTGGATATCTTTTTCCGTTTTTGGAAAAGCTACTGCCAGCGGTACCTCTCGATACACCGAGGCATCGGTGGCGTAGAGGGTTTGCGTGAGGCGATCCCAGTGGAGTGTTCCCTCCAATTGGCTCGCTAATAGTTCTAATAAAGGAATTAGGTTGGACTGGTCTGAAGGCATGTTCAAAAATAACTTTCTGAAGCTAATTTTTACGAACAAAAAGTAAAAATATGCTACTTTGATCCGTGAAAATCTTGGAAAAGTAGTAGATCAATTTTACTTACTCGGATTTCAAGAATACTTTGTTTTTTCGATTCCATTCTGCTTGATTATGTTTTTCTACTTCTCCCAGTTTCTTAGTTTTTTGGCCATGCCACTGACAGTGATTATACTGTTTGTTCTGGCGGCTTTCTACTGTACCCCAAAGTCACGAGGAAAGAAAATTCTAGGAGCAGGAATTGTGCTCCTGCTCTTATTTTCGAATCCCTTCCTCTCCAACTTAGCACTCTTGGCTTGGGAACCACCTTACAAATCCTTTGATGAAATTCCTCCCTCTGAAATCGGCATTGTGCTAACAGGGGTGACTAACCTTAACAAAACCGCAGCCGATCGGACCTTCTTTGGAAGAGGTGCAGATCGCATCACGCAGGCCTTGCAACTGTACCGCATGGGAAAGATCAAAAAAATCCTGATCACTGGTGGACAAGGCTTATATCCGACCAATTCCTATTCTGAAGCCGAATTGCTCAAGCGCTTTTTGATTATGACAGGCCTGCCGGAGACCGACATACTACTTGAAGAAAAAAGCGTGAATACCCGAGAAAATGCACTTTTTACTAAGGGATTTCTGGAGAAAAATGGAATAGCAACCGACCAAGAGTTTGTGCTGATTACTTCAGCATTTCACATGCCTCGATCAAAAAAATGCTTTGACAAAGTAGGGCTTAAAACCATCCCCTTTCCTGTTGACTATTACAGCCATGACCTCAAATACGACCTTCCTTCTTTAGTTTATCCCAAGGCTGAGGCGCTTTTAGATTGGCAAATTCTAATCAGAGAAGTTCTAGGCCTGCTGATCTACCGAGTAATGGGGTACATTTAAAAGAGAAAGTCAAGATCGGGAATTAGTGAAAGGGCGAATCCTTTTCTTTAGCCATCTGATTGTACACGATGCTGTCCAGGATTCCTGGAATCCATTTGTTTAAAAACACCGCCAACTTTCCTTGAGTAGTCAGTACTAGATCTCGCCTTTTACTAGTTGTAGCCTGAAGAATACGGGTCGCCACTTCTTCTGAAGTCATCATCTTGGATTCATCGCGAGGGGATTCCCCTTGGGAGCTCCCATCTGCAGTCAGTGCCGTATTTCGGATATTGGAGGAGGTAAAGCCAGGTGCTACGACCAAGACATGCACCCCTTTTTTCATCACTTCGGTACGTAAGGATTCAAAAAATCCATTCATCGCATACTTACTTGCCGTATAGGCCGTACGCGCAGGGGTTCCCCGATAGCCATTGATCGAAGAAATACCAATAATGGAACCCTTACTTTCCAAAATGGCTGGCAAACAATATTTCGTGGCATAGACGGTTCCCCAAAAATTAGTATCCATCACCTTGCGAAACACGTCCAGATCCAAGTCCTGAAATAGGGCACGCATGGAAATACCTGCATTGTTGATCAAAATGTCGATCCGCCCAAATCGAGCAAAGGCCTCACCCGCCATGCGCTTGTTGTCGGCTTCGGAACCAGCATCAGCAAGAAGGGGAAGCACCGTGAGATTCATTGCCCGAAGTTTGGCTGCAGTAGTTTCTAACTTCTGCGCATTTCTTCCTGTAATTACGAGTTTCGCTCCAGCGGCTCCAAATACCGCGGCGCAAGCTTCTCCAATACCTGAGGTGGCACCCGTAATGACCACCACTTTATTCGTAAAGTTCATAACTGACATTTGACCCTAAAGATAGAAAATTGACTAGAAAGAAAGTGGATTGGGAAAGTATTGAGAAAAGAGCCCCCTCTAGGAGTAACTGGGTAGTCCAATTCCCTACGTTTTTCCTAATTTTACGGCCATGTCCCGAAAAATGAAACACAAGGTCATCACCCAATTGACCATTGAACGCATCGCTACCGAAGGCAAATGCCTAGGTTACCACGAAGGCAAGGTAGTATTTGTATCCAATGTCGCTCCAGGCGATGTGGTGGATGTGCGAATTACCAAAGGCAAAAGTTCCTTCATGGAAGGGGAAGCCGTTCATTTTCACAGTTACTCCAAGGACCGGATCGAACCCTTCTGCGCTCACTTTGGCACCTGCGGAGGCTGCAAGTGGCAGCACATCACCTATGAACTTCAGCAGCAATACAAGCGGCAACAGGTAGTGGACCAATTTCAGCGGATCGCCAAAGTTCCCATTCCGGAAGTGGCTCCCCTAATCGGTTCGGCAGACACCCAATACTACCGCAACAAACTGGATTTTACTTTTTCCAACTCCCGCTGGTTGACCCGCGAGGAAATCAACTCCAACCAAGAGTTTGAACGAAATGCCTTGGGTTTTCACATTCCCAAGATGTTTGACAAAATCATTGACATCGAGCATTGCTACCTCCAAGGGGGTATTTCCAATGCCGTACGGAATGAATTGCGCCAATTTGCCCGCCAAGAGGGATTAACTTTCTATGCCATTCGAAATCAGGTGGGATTGCTGCGCAATCTGATCATCCGTACCACAAGCACCCAACAGACCATGGTCATCGTCCAATTTGGAGAAAATGACCCAGGGTCAATTTCTAAAGTCATGGACTTCTTGAAGGGTCGTTTCCCGGAAATTACCTCCCTGCTCTACGTCATCAACACCAAGGGCAATGAAACCTTCCATGATTTGGAAATAGTGACCTATTCGGGATTGCCCTACATCGAGGAGCAAATGGAAGGACTGCGGTTCCGCATTGGACCGAAATCCTTCTATCAAACCAATTCCGCCCAAGCCTACGAATTGTACAAGGTAGTCCGTGATCAGGCTCAACTCAAGGGAGATGAGGTGGTCTATGACTTGTACACGGGAACGGGCACCATTGCCAATTTTGTGGCCAAACAAGCCAAACAGGTAATTGGGGTGGAATATGTGGAAGCGGCCATTGAAGACGCCAAACTCAATTCCAAATTGAACGGTATCGAAAACACACTATTCTATGCAGGGGACATGAAGGATATCCTGAATGATGAATTTATGGAGACCCATCCCAAGCCAGACTTGATCATCACCGATCCTCCTCGAGCAGGAATGGACGAAAAGGTCATCCAAATGCTGCTTCGTATTGCTGCTCCCGTGATTGTGTACGTTTCCTGCAATCCTGCTACACAGGCTCGAGACCTGGGTTTGCTCGGGGAACTCTACCAAGTGGATCAAGTGCAGCCTGTGGACATGTTTCCACAAACCTACCATGTTGAAAATGTTGTACGCCTAAGCCTCAAGCCATGATTTCAGACTTTAACGATCCCGAATTAAGCGGCAAATACCTCGGTACCATTACCACGGACTTTATCAAAATTTGCGATGTGCTAAAGGAGGCCTCCTACCAGGTTCGCTCCAAGGGCTTCTCGGCCTACCCCATATTTCCTATTTCGAAAGAGATGCAACCTATCGGTAAACTCTTTATTGGTAAAGCGGAGAAGGAACTGGATTGGAACTACTTCATTACCTACATCGACGAGTTTGTGCAGCGGGGATTGATCGCTGAGGAAGCAGTAGAAGAATTTACGCAAGCCTACAAAGACCCAGATGAATTTTGCTGCTTATTCGTGATGGACGGAGCCTTTACCAGTTTTGTGTTTATCCCCTATCCGATAGATTAAATTTACTTGATTTAAATTTATTTTAATAATTGTAGGTCAATAGTTTATACTAAATTACTTTGAGTGGTTTAGTAAAATTAAATTCCTTCAAAAGACCTATTTTGACCCCTTTAAATTCATTCCTTTAGTTCGCTATGTCCTTACCTATCCTCCTTCAGTTGGCCAATGCACGGGAACATTTTCAAGGAGAAAAGCTTGGGGAAGAACTCCACTTTACTTGGAAACACGGGGAACATTGGGCGGTGTATGGGGATTCGGGGAAATCCTTGACCTGGCTCTTAGAAACTCTACTTGGGAAGACCTTACTGGCAAAAGGAAGCCTAGAAACTCCCTTTGCGAGAGACTATACCGAGCAACAAAGTCAAGCAGGCCAAGTACACAGTTTCCGAGACTTGATCGCACTGGTCTCCCAGGATTACCCCATTCGGAATAAGGCCGGCCTACAGAATTTCTACTACCAACAGCGCTTCAATAGTGCTGATGTCCACGACACCATCACCGTGGGCAGATACCTTGAATCCATTCCAGCCACGCGAAAGGGATCCTGGACCACTGAAAAGGTTGCCCAACTCCTGCGACTAAATCACCTCCTAGAGGCCTCCCTATTGATGCTATCCAATGGGGAAACGCGCAGGCTGTCTTTGGCAGCAGGCCTTTTGCGGCAGCCCCTGCTCTACTTGATGGATCAGCCGCTCACCGGATTGGATCAGGAAAGCCGGGCGGCCTTTGGGGATTTTTTAGCGGCCTGCATCCAAGCCAACATTCACGTACTGCTTTCGACTAGCTCCTCGGAGATTCCTGCTCAAATTACCCATATCGCCTATTTGAAGGACTCGGGAACCCTGCAAACCTGGGACCGAAAGCAGTTTGATCCACAGATAAGGCCTACGCCAATCCATTCCTGGGACCTATCCCCAATACTCCCCACTTTATCCTCCTACCCAGTATATTCCGGTCCAGTGGTAGCCCTAGAGGAGGTTTCGATTCGCTATGGCCAGACTCTTATCCTAGATCGGCTCAACTGGAATATACAGTCAGGTGAACGCTGGAGGTTGAGGGGAAAAAACGGGAGCGGAAAATCAACCTTAATCAGCCTCCTCATTGGAGAAAATCCACAAGCCTATTCCCAGAATTTTTCCCTATTTGGAAAGAAAAGGGGGTCTGGAGAAAGTATCTGGGAACTCAAGAAGCCAATCGGTTTTGTAGCACCCGAACTTAGCCGCTACTTTCCTCGAAACCAGAGCCTGAGAAAGGTCATTCTCTCCGGACTTTTCGATACCCTGGGGCTCTTCAAATCAATAACTCCCGAGCAAGAAGCCTTGGCATTTGCTTGGATGGAAGCCTTTCAACTCCAAGGCTTGGCAGAGAAATACTTTTACGAATTATCCCTAGCACAACAGCGCAGGGTCTTGCTTGCTCGCGCACTAATCAAAAAACCGCAACTCTTGATCCTAGACGAGGCTTCCCAGGGTTTGGACGAACAGCAACGAGACCTATTTAGAAACACTTTACAGGACCTCCTAACCCGCATTCCTACTGCTGTCATCTACGTAAGTCATTACGAAGAGGATGTACCGCCTGGTATCAACTTGGAATTGGCCCTAACCTAAATTCTAGGAGGAGCAGCACCACCAAACTGGAAATCCCCACCCATATTATAAGAAGTAAGGAGATTCAAGCAATTTTTCTTATTTTCCTTCTCAATGCGATCGTTATGGCAAGCAGAAGAACTTTTCTCCATCACCTTGGGCTAGGATTAAGCCTTCCTGGATTGGCGGCATTTGCCCTTCCCAATACCAAAAGAACCCCCTTTCCGAACCCAAACCTGGAGGAAGAAGCCTACTGGAAAGGCATTCGGCAGCAGTTTCCGCTTCAGAATAACCGCATCTACCTCAATAACGGCACTTTTGGTCCTGCGCCCCATTCGGTGCTCGATGCACTTCTGAAAAGCAGTTTGGATATCAATACCAGCGGGGAGTACGGCAACTCAGATGCAGAACGCGTGCAGTTGGCCCAATTTTTCGGCATCAAAACCACCGAATTCTCCATCACCCACAACACCACCGAAGGCATCAATATTCTGGCTTGGGGCATCCCACTGCAGGTAGGTGATGAAGTGATCCTCACGACCCACGAACATGCGGGTAACGCCCTTCCTTGGCTCAATCGGGCCAAATACGACGGAATAGTGCTCCGGACCTTTGAGCCTAAAGCAACCCAACTTGAAAATTTGAACGAGATTCAAAAATTAATCAACTCCAAAACCAAGGTGATCGCCATCCCCCATGTGACCTGCACTACGGGATTGGTATTCCCTATCCAGGAGATTTGTAGCCTAGCAAAAGCGCGAGGGATTCTCACTGCCATCGATGGGGCACATGGGGCAGGCACCTTTAACTTGGATTTGACGGCAATGGGCTGTGATTTTTATGCAGGATGCTTCCACAAATGGATGTTGGGCCCTAGTGGCACTGCTTTTCTCTATGTACGCGAAGAATCCTTGGAAAAACTTCGTCCTGTCATGATAGGCGGACATTCGGATACGGGCTGGGACATGGCCTCCACGCCCCCTACCCTCGCAGGCTATGTCCCGGCTGCTCGACGCTTTGATTACGGCACGCAGAGTAAGGCACTCGCAGTAGGCATGGTAGCAGCCACGGAATTCCATGACCAGATTGGCAAGGACCGCATAGAAACTCGCTTGCAAACCCTAAATCAGTATTTGATGGATGGGCTTTTGGAACTTAATACCAAGCTAGACATCCTCACGCCGCTGGAAAAGGAATCCCGAATTTCACTCCTCACCTTCCGTCCAAAAAATATGACTTACCAGATTTGTGGAAATGAACTGGGAAAAGCCGGATTTCGGATTCGACAGGTACCAGAAGGAAAAGTAAATGCCATTCGCGTATCCACTCACATTTACAACACCAAAGAGGAGGTAGATGCGTTTTTAGCCGCCTTAACTCGAATTCTTACTTGAGTTTCTTTTTCTTCTTTGCAGCGGCTCGTTCGACGGCTTCTTGGGCACGGAACAGCGCTATGTCACGTATAAGCTGCGCAGGCAGCTCTTGGTTGTACGGAAATTGAATTGCTCCTTTGGAAGTCACATACCCAGCCAATTCTTCTTTAAAATTAATCACTCCTGAAGAGGTAGGGTAATACCCCACATGGCTTTTGGCAGCAGCATAATACACCAGTACTTCTGAGGTCTTGAAGGCTGGCATGTGGTAACTGATCACTTCTTCTGCTTCGGGTACCGCTTGACGCAAGATTTCCCGCATTTGCTGTAACTTGGCTTGAATTTCAGGAGGAAACCAAGAAAAGTATTCTTGAATGGAATTAGGTTTGGGATTCATAAACTAGGAAGTTCTATAGTTGAAAGCGGATTGAACTTATGGAAAAAAATGAACTTACGCTCAATGAAGCGCAAAAATTAGTAGACCACTGGATCAAGACAGTAGGCGTACGCTACTTCAATGAACTGACCAACATGTCGCTCTTGATGGAGGAAGTGGGTGAATTGGCGCGTATCATGGCACGGACCTACGGAGAGCAATCCTTCAAAGAATCGGACAAAGGACTTTCGCTCGACGATGAAATGGCGGATGTCCTTTGGGTACTTATTTGCTTGGCAAACCAAACGGGGGTGAACTTAACAGAAGCCTTGCAAAAGAATCTAGAGAAGAAAAATAACCGCGACTCAACGCGTCATCAAGAAAACGAAAAGTTGCGGTAGGAGATATTCGGAATTAGGTCAATTCCCTTTTTGGCTGGTTCGTTCTTTCGCTTCCTTAGTAAGCGCAAAACTTTCTTTCCGGGTAATTTTTTTGATGTAGTGTACCTTTCTAAATCTCAAGGCACTCCAATCCTCATCAATAGCTACTTGCCTTACCCCTTCAAAATCAAACGCTCCAAGAATTTCGAATCCCGTATCTCGGTTAAAGTCACAGGAATATTTTTTGGAACTGGCTTTTGGATAACAAATCCAGAAGATGGCATCACCTATTAGTTTTCGATCAATCGATCTTACGAGATTCTCAATCTCTTTTTTTGTTTTTATGAAAGCGATTAAAAATTCAATGCGCTGAATTTCCTCCAAGTCAGTAAACACGATTGCAACTGATTTCATTTCCTGTAATTCACCAAAAAATGATTCAGGTGAATTCAAAACAAATAGTTGTTTTTGACCTTTAAAGTTTAATTTTTTTAGAAGTGGAGTCATTTGCTTGTGCTTTATTTTCCTAGTCTAATTTCTAGGATTTATTTACTCCTAAAAAACTATATCAGGGAAAAATTTAGTGATTTTTACTCGAGGATTGAGAACGAAGGTAAAAATTACCCTTTTTTCAAGAAAATTGACATAGGCCTTTGAGGAGAGTCTGGAAAAAAACAACTTAACCCGCTACTAGGAAAAAGAAAAGTTAGTTTAACCGAATCAAGGCCTTAGCCTTCAATTACGCGTAATGCTCCATCTCCAGCCAGTCCTACCACTTGCTTGTACCGATTGAGTGTCAAGCAAAAGGCAATATCAGCCTCAATACCATTATTTTGCAGGCGCTTGGCATGGGAAGCTTGAGCTAGGTACGCTGCCAAATTTCCACTGGCTTGGGTAAATAACGAACTCATGGCTAGGGCTCCATCCTCTTGATTGGCATGGCTTCCACTAAGCGCTTGCACCAAGGCACCCGCATACAGCGAGTCTTCCAGATTGAATCTCCCCTTCCAACCTGCGCAGTGAATCAACACATCCAAATTTCGAGACTGGATGTAGCTAGCTGTGGCTTGTAGGTTTGGGAAAGCTCCAATCAAAATCTGCGCTGCACCTTTTGATTTTTCAATAGCCAAAGTGCCATTGGTAGTGGTCAACGCGAGTTTCTTGCCTGCATACTTGCCTTCCAAAAAGGCCATAGGAGAATTGCCCAGTTCAAAGCCAGGGGCTGTAAGTCCATCTCGCTCTCCAGCGATGAGGTAGCCTTGGGCCTCCATGGCTCGGCAGGATTCAAGATCTGCAAATGGTAGAAGCTCCGTAACGCCGTGAGTCAAGGCAGCCACCATGGTTGAGGTAGCTCGAAAAATATCCACCACGACCACTAGCTTGTTCTTCACCTCATGCAGGTGAATCAGCTCAGGCGTAAAGCAAACCTCTATGGAGTTCATTGGCCCTTATACAAGGGGAGTTTTTCCACTTGCGCCTTCAGGTTTTTGTTTCGGATTTGGATGTATATTTCTGTACCCACCTTGCTGTATGCAGCTTGTACATAGCCCATGCCAATCCCTATTCCCATACTTGGCGATTGGGTACCAGAAGTTACTTCTCCAATTACCTCCCCTGCTGCATTCACAATTGGGTAATGTCCCCTTGGGATACCCCGCTCCTGCATGGTAAATCCAACCAACTTACGAGAAACGCCAGCCTCTTTCTGTTGCTTCAAGGCTGCAGAATTGGTGAATTCCTTGGTGAATTTGGTAATCCATCCCAAACCTGCCTCAATGGGCGAAGTGGTGTCGGTGATGTCATTGCCATACAAGCAATAGCCCATCTCGAGTCTCAAGGTATCCCGAGCACCCAATCCAATCGGCTTGATGTCATAGGCTGCTCCAGCCTTAAAAATCTGCTCCCACACACGTGCTGCATCTGCATTTTTTACATAGATTTCAAATCCTCCAGCACCGGTATAGCCTGTTCCTGAGATGATTACATCTTTCACCCCTGCAAACTCCCCAATTGCAAAATGATAAAATTGAATTGAGGTCAAATCAACTGGAGTGATGGATTGCATGGCAGCAGCAGCCATAGGCCCTTGCACCGCAAAGAGGCAGTACTCATCCGAAGCATTTGTCAGCGTAGCCCCCATCGTATTGTGACCTGAAATCCAAGCCCAATCCTTATCGATATTTGACGCATTGACCACCAATAGGTATTTTTCTTCAGCCATTTTGTACACGATCAAATCGTCAACAATCCCGCCAGTTGCATTAGGCAAACAGGAGTATTGCGCCTGCCCGATCACCAAAGTGGAGGCATCGTTGGAAGTTACTTTTTGGATTAATGCCAAGGCTTGTGGGCCCTCCACAAAAAATTCACCCATGTGGGACACATCAAATACACCCACTCCTTGTCTGACGCAGAGGTGCTCTTCCATATCTGAACTGTAGCGTACAGGCATCAGGTAGCCTGCAAAAGGCACCATTTTGCCACCAAGTGCAACATGTAGGTCATTTAAAGGAATGGTTTTGATGGGTGCTTCCATTGGGGTCTCGTTTTTTTAGTCGGTAGCAAAGGTAACCAATGCCAAAAAAAATGGTTTAGACCTAAGGATTTATTTTAACCCAGGCCCATAAAAAAAGCAGCTCGATGAAGCTGCTTCTATTGGAATGATTTAGGTGCCTTAGACGGAGAAACTTTCCCCGCATCCACAGGTTCGGCTGGCATTTGGATTGACAAATTGAAATCCTTTGCCATTCAATCCATCGGAGAATTCAAGGGTAGTGCCTGCCAAATACAGGAGGCTTTTTCGATCAACCAAGATTTTTACGCCCTTGTCTTCAAAAACATGGTCTGTATCCACCACCTGGGCATCAAACCCCAATTCGTACATCAAACCCGAGCAACCTCCACCTTTCACAGAAACGCGAATGTTTTCTTGCTCCATTCTCCCCTCTTCTTTTTTCAATTCAAGAATTCTCTCTTTGGCTTTGTCAGAAACGGTGATCATATCTTTATATCTTTACGCTTGGTTTGTCCATTCTTCAGTCTTTAACAGCAGACTTCAGAAAAAGATTCGGAACAAAGATACAAATTAATGGCATGAGGAAAATCGAACACCTTGGAATTGCGGTCGCTGACCTAAAAAAATCCAACGAGCTCTTCCAGCGTCTCTTAGGAAATGCTCCCTACAAATCAGAAACAGTTGCATCTGAAGGGGTTGAAACAAGTTTCTTTCAGATAGGCGATACCAAGATCGAATTGCTTCAAGCAAGTACCGAAGATAGCCCCATCGCCAAGTTTATCTCCAAAAAATCAGAAGGCATCCACCACATTGCTTTTGATGTGGAAGATATCTATGCCGAAATGTCTCGACTAAAAGCAGCAGGATTTGAAATCCTAAATGAGGTTCCCAAAAAAGGGGCTGACCGCAAAATCGTTGTATTTTTGCATCCCAAAAGTACCAATGGAGTACTCGTGGAACTTTGCCAAGAAGATCCCAATCCAGGGAATCTAGACTAGTATCCCCTAGTTGAATTGAACTTACCTGAACTACTACCACATGTCTGATAAAAGAACCGAAATCAGTGATTTGGGAGAGTTTGGCCTAATCGACCAACTCGCCAAAGGCGCCCAAATCAAAAACTCTTCCACCCTCAAAGGAATTGGGGATGATGCCGCGGTAATTCATTCCGGCGATCTCGTCACAGTGGTGAGTACGGACTTATTACTGGAGGGGGTGCATTTCGATCTTTCCTACACCCCACTCCCTCACCTAGGATTCAAGGCTGTCGCGGTGAATGTATCCGATATCGCCGCCATGAATGCGATTCCTACCCAGATTACAGTGAGCATAGCGCTTTCCAACCGCTTTTCGGTAGAAGCAGTCCATGCGCTTTATGAGGGGATTTACGCGGCTTGCGAACAGTATGGAGTGGATTTGGTGGGCGGAGATACTACCGCTTCCCGTTCAGGACTCATCCTTTCCGTGACGGCAATGGGTCAAGCCAAGAAAGAACAACTTTCTTACCGCTCTGGAGCCAAAGAAAGTGACATCCTCTGCGTCACGGGAGACCTAGGATCTGCCTTGGTGGGCCTGCAAATTCTGGAGCGAGAAAAGCAGGTGTACCTATCCAATCCGGATATGAAGCCCGAACTAGAAAAATATACCGTAGTGACAGGACGTCAACTTCGTCCCGATGCTCGCATGGACATCATCCATGAACTCCGAGAGCTTGACGTGATCCCCACGAGCATGATCGATATTTCGGATGGATTGGCTTCAGAGATTTTCCACCTCTGCAAGGCTTCAGGTGTAGGTGCTACCATCTACGAAGACAAACTTCCAATCGACAAGCAAACCTTTGACACCGCGGTGGAACTCAACCTGGACCCCATTACCTGTGTGCTAAATGGTGGCGAGGATTACGAATTGCTTTTCACGATTGACCAAAAGGATTTTGCCAAACTGGAAAAGCACCCCGATGTGCATTTTATTGGACACATCACCAAAGCAGCCGAAGGCAAATACCTGGTTACCAAAAGTGGAACTGCGGTTCAACTCAAAGCCCAAGGCTGGAAGCATTTTTAAGCCCACTGATTCCTAATTAGTTTTCAATAAGAACGGTCCCTTTGAAAAATTACCAAAGGAAGAAGCATTTTTTTGTAGTGGAGTTTGCTGTGGTCCGTGGTCTGTCAACCGTTTACCTTATGACCTTGCCTGGAATTGGTTGTCCTTAATCACGAAGGATTACACCTTGTTTTTGGTATCCATAAGCAAGGTCACAGGCCCATCATTGATCAGGCTCACCTTCATGTCTGCCCCAAAAGTGCCTGTACCGATAGATTTACCTAACTCCAGCTCGAAGGCTACAATGGCCTGTTCGTAAAGCGGTAGTGCAATTTCTGGACGTGCTGCTTTGATGTAGGAAGGTCGATTACCCTTTTTGGTGCTTGCGTGCAGGGTAAATTGGGACACCAATAGGAGTTCACCATTAATTTCAAGCAAGCTTTTATTCATTACGCCTTGCTCGTCTGGGAAGATGCGCAGGTTGACTATCTTTTTGGTGAGCCATTCCAAGTCCTCTTTCCCGTCTGCTTCTTCAATACCCAAGAGCACCAAAAGACCTACTTCGATGTTGGATTTGATTTTTCCCTCAATGGTTACGGAGGATTCCAATACGCGTTGAATGACTGCTATCATGCTCCTAATTCTTGCATTTTTCCAGATAAAAAGCATTCAACGCCAGTTGCTCCCTTACTAAGTGCCACCTTTACCAAGGACTTGGCGACCACATGGTCTCGAATGGGGCGAATATTTTTCCCCAACTTCAACCAAGTCAGCGGTGCCATTAAAATTGTGGCCACTTGTTCTCCAAAACGGAATTCATGCCGTGCTCCCAACAGCAAGGACGGACGGAACAAACCCAAAAACTGAAATCCCAGGCCCTTCAAATCGTCTTCAGTCTGTCCTTTGACCCGATTGTAATAAATCGAGGAGGTAGGATTAGCACCCATGGCGGATACGTAGAGAAACTTGGATGCACCCAACTGCTTGGCCCAGCCAGCAAATTCGAGCACCAAATCATGATCTACTGCAAAAAATTGCTCCTTGGAGCCTGCCTGCTTGATGGTGGTACCCAAACTGGAGAAGGCATGAATGTTGACCGTTTGCTCTGAGATGGCAGCTACCAGCGGCTGATAGGCTCCTCCCAAAGATTGAGAGTTGATCTGATTGGCCCAGTCCCATTTGGTTAATGCGTGCAGATTCCCTTCCAATTGGATTAATTTTTCGTGTTTTAAAGCCAACACCCTACGACCTACACTGATCACATAGGAATAGGAGGAATCACGAAGGAGTTGATGCAACAGCTGCATCCCCACCAATCCAGAGGTTCCTGAAAGTAATGCTATAGTCATGGAATCAAAGTTGAAGAAATTAAAGGAAAGATTTCAGTTTCAAGGTCTTTCTGTTTGTTTTTAGCATACCATAAGTGAACCTGCTCCTTGAATTCCAGATAAGAAAGCCCCTCGGGATTTTGCTTGAAGGCTGCATGCCGATCCAGCAAGTATTGGGGCTTGGGTCCCCAAGTAAATAGTTCCTGCTGCAAGTCTGCAGTAATTGCGATCAATTTAGGGATGGATCGATTTCCATGTGTCAGGTAGGCATCCATCAACTCCGGATGCTCGTCGCGAAGGATAATTTTTAAAGAAATAAGCGGATTGAGCAGCGCAAGTTTGGCCAAATGAGGAATGGATTGAGCCCCATCCCCACACCAGGCTTCGGTGATCAGGAGCCAGATTTGTGGCCGATTGACTGTTAGCATCAACTCTTCCAGGAGGGCGGAGACCTTGCTCGTCTTGTTCCAACGACCCATGCGCTGCAGGTTCAATCGGGTGTAGTCCAGGTACTCCTCGCTTTGATTGGCACCCGTGGTTTGGTTTTCCTGAACAAGCTGTTCGGTAAACTGAACAAATTCAGGATAGGAAAACCCTCCGTCTACTAAGGCTGAGGTGATGGGGTATCTCAAGGATTTCATGCTTTCAAATTTGACTAGGACAACCTAGGCCAGCGGAATTTGGTTCAGGAAGCAAGGATTTATACTGAAAAAGTGATGCTAATTTTCGAAAGACTAAAAGGCCTCTGCTCACTTAAAAGTAAAGACTCACTTCTGATTTTACCTTACGAATAGCCAAAGCAATGGGGTCGTTTTGGCGGTCAAAGGCTTGAGCTAAAATTACTTTTGCCAAGTCTATGCCCGTAGCTGAATCATTGACTTGCTGCCGGCTTACATTGATTCGTGAAATCACCTCCTCCACTGCGATGCGAACGGCATCCCAAGTATCCTCAGACACATACACTTGCTGGCTGGCATTGTGATTAAACTCCTCTCTGATTTCTGAGATGAGGTGATGATGCAGTTCCTCTGCAGAATACTGTCCAGGTATCGACCGACGGATCACTTGTACTGGGGTAATGCGCTCCAGCAAAAGACAAAGGCGTTCGGCAGCCTGCAAACGAATAGGAAGTACCACCTGCTGATTTTGTGTTTTCAACTCCAATTTCAACTTCTCTTGTTCCTTGGATAGAAAAGAAACGACTACCAAGTACATGCCATACAAGACGGCGGCTGCAGGAAGCACTATTTTCAAAAGTTCAAGTAGGTAGTCCATGTCCAAATTTTAATTCGAATATCTGTAATTCTTAATTGCTATAAAACTGCTTAATCGGCTAATTTTGTATAATTGATTGAACTTAATTCTTTACCAGTTGCTTTTCAGCCTATGTTGATCCCTATAGCCATTACCCCCAAAGCAGCTAGCGAAATCAAGCACATCTTGGCTACCAAGAACATCCCAGCAGATTACTTTTTACGAGTTGGAGTCAAAGGCGGGGGCTGTGGCGGCATGTCCTATTCATTGGGCTTTGACAAGGCCAAACTTGAGGACCAGCAGTTTGACGTTCATGGAATACCCGTCCTGATCGAGAAAAAACACTACATGTTTTTGATGGGCATGCAGATTGATTTCTTTGAGGGAGACGAGGCCCGAGGCTTTACCTTTATCAACCCAGATATACCCAAGCGCCACGATCTTTGATTGCTAAAAGAAAGCTCAAATCAAATTTGAAAATAGGATTTTATGATTATCCGCAATCATGCCAGTAGCTCAGCTCGCCTCTTTAAAACTGCGGACAATCGACCACAGACGACGGTCAACGGTCCACCGCTCACTTAGGCAAACTTCAAAGAATGTTTTCTAGTAGTTGAGTAAAAAATCCTATCTGATTATCCGCTTTTTCACCACTAACCAAAGAAAAAAAGGTTTGAGGTTCAATTAGATGAGATGTGGACCGTTGACTGTGGTCTGTCAACGATTATCCGCAGCGATTTAAAAGCAGATTGAACCAGGGAGACCTTGCGGATTATCCACTTAAAAATCCTCAAATCCAGGCTTTACCTGATCCCAAAAGGCATCTAATGCGATGATTCGAGGTTTGAGAAAAGAGATGATTTTTGGCCAGTCATTTGAATCAAGCACATTCACTCCCTCCAAGATGCATTCGATTTTGGAAGTGATTTGACCTAGCTCATTCTCCACATGCAACTTCCAGGTCCACTCTTCTTTCAGGCATCCTTCTAGGATTTTTTTGAGTTGCCCAAACTGATCGAGCAGCAACTCCTGCATATCCAAATCTGCATGCCCCAATTCGATTCCGATGGAAGCAAATTCCCGCTCAGCACGCATCCGGAAATAAATATCCTTTACCCCTGTCTTGTAATTGGGCCAATTAGTTCTTCTACCATAGGAATTTGGAACAGGCTTCATGTATTGTCCAAAAGCAATCCAAAATTCGGTTCGAATTTTCGAGAGTTCCGCTCGGGAATACATGAATTACTTAGGAAAAATCTTCTGGGTAAGAAACGCACACACCCGAAAAGTCCACCAAGCCCCCAATGGCAGGCTGGTGTTTTTTGAGGGTAATGCAGATTTGACTTGCTTGGGGATAGGCAGCACGAATATCCTGAATGATGCCGTAGCCCAAATGTTCGAGCAGTTGCACCCGATTTTCCATCCGTACCTTCACCAGCTGATACAGTTTTGCGTAATCCACCGTTCCTTCAAGTCGATCCGTAAGCATCGCGTCTTCAAAGTCGGTATGGAGTTCCAAGTTTACCAGAAATCGGTTGCCTAGCACTCGTTCCTCTGGATACACTCCATGATATCCAAAAAACTCCATGCCTTCCAACAATACTTTTCCCATTAGTCAAATTGGTCAAAAAACGATCCTGAGCCACTTTCACCCTTCTCTTCCTTCTTTTTCTCATCTTCTGAAAATGGCGATCCTTGTATTGGTTCCGTTGAAGTCTGGATTTCTTTGGCTTCTGGCTCATTTTCTTCAGGAAATTCATCTTCAGGTAGTTCATCCTCAGCAACTTCTCCCTCCTTATACTCTTCTTCCTGAGTTTTCTCCTCCCCTTCATCGAATGCTACTCCTTCTAGCGAATCCACCAAATCCTCTTCCTGCACTTCATCACTTATTTCGGAGATTTCTTCCTCATGGAACAGGCTATTTTCGTCTTCTGAACTAAACGCTTCCTCCTCTGCTACCTCGTTAGGATTACTTACTTCTTCTTCAAAAATTACTGGCTGTGGTTCTTCTAGTTGAACAAGGCTAGGTTGACTTACTGGAGCGAGGTGTGCCGCATTCGCTGCAGAAAAATGATTGGATCGACTCAATTCCTCCACTGCTCGCTGGTAGGCTTTGGCATCAATTCGAGCAAAATGGGTTTCAGAAAGGTCAATTTGATTTAAAGCATCCTGAGATAATCTACGCAAACTCTTGACTAAGGCTTCGCGCTGCTCTACTAGCCCCTCATAACTTTTGACCAAACCTTTGATGTTTTCAGACAAGGAGCGCATGGTTTCTTTTGCACTTTCTTCGGCAGCTGTCGTAATAATTCGTGCTTGCTCCACGGAATATGCACCCAAGTCCTCTGCATAGCGCTGTGCATCCTTGGTGGTTTCTTCAGCAAGCTGATTGGCCTCTGCAATGATTTCGTCCGCAGCTTCAGTAGCTTCTGTGATGATGGCTGCTCCCGTATCTTCTGCTGTCTTTAAGGTTCGGAACAAGGAATCTTCCACATCTTTGAGACGCTTGGCCTCACCCTCTACCTGTTGCAAGCGGCTTCGGAGATCCAAGTTCTCTTGGTTGATTTGTTCCATGATCACACTCATTTCCTCTAGAAAATCAGTGACTTGTTTTTTTTCATAGCCTCTAAATGAGGTATCAAATACTTTTTGCCGAATGGCGGTAGGGGATATTTTCATAAGGTTTATGCTTCAATTTGCCAAATAGCTATCGTTCGATCGTCTGATACCGATACAATAACACCAGAATACGTACTCCAAAAGACTTTATTAATTGAGGTTCCATGCCCAGCATTCCTCGCCTTATCAATGACTTTAATTAGGTTTCGGTTGCTCATGTCCCATAGTTTGAGTGATTTGTCCATAGAACAGGTCACTAGGTACTTACCGTCTCCACGGAAAGATAAATAATTAATGGCATACAAATGCGCCACCACATTTTCCTCTAGGAGATAGCTGTTTGTATTCCAGAATTTGAGACAGGCATCTCTTCCTCCTGAAACCAGTACTTCTTCCCCAGGACTATAGCCCAAGGCAAAAACAGAATTGCTATGCCCCTCCAATCGAGCGATAGGTGCAGCGCCCTGTGCAAGGTCTAGCACCTGAATGCTATGATCACTGAAGCCCAAAGCAAGCTGCTTTTTCTTAAACGATATCGCCAATACCCGAATAGAATTAGAAGAGAGCTTGATATGCTTTTTGATAGTCCTAGATTCCAAGTTAACTACAAAAAGTACGCCATCCCCAGTAGCTACAAATAGCTCATCACCAAAGACTTTCAAATCAAAAATGGCCACAGCACCCAATTTCAAATTCCAGCTTTCCTTCTTTTCTACCAAGTCAATCACGTGAATCCCCTCGTAATTGTGCCCAACGATCAAGGTGCTTCGAATGGGATCGGATTCAAGTGCATAGACCGAGTGCGGCAGTCGAGCTAGTAAGATTCCATCTTTGGGATTGTCCAAATCCCACTCCACAACCATCCCATCACCAGCTCCCGTGTAAAAATAACGGGGATTGGTTCCTTCTCTCAGGGCATAAATACAGTCATTGTGTCCAGTTAGGGTATGTAATTTATTTACTTGGATTTTTGACATATATTCGAGCATCACTCTTGGCAGCGCCTCTGGGGCCTATGCAAACAAAAATAGAAAAAATTGATTCTTCCTCAGCCTTGGCTGTGAAGATAATCGACGCCTTTACAGAAAAGGAGTTGGATTTTTTGAGTTTTCGGGAGAAACTATCCTTTGCCAATATTTCCCATCCAGAGAAAAAAAAGGAATGGGGTACCGCCAGACTTGCAATTCAAGAAGCCCTCGAGCACTTGCAAGTCCCCTATCCGGGTTTTTTCAAGGATGAACACGGCAAATCACAGTCCATGAATGGCCAAGGATTTGTGTCCCTAACCCATACCCGAGGCTATGCTGCAGCTATTTACCACCGAGATCTTCCAGTTGGGATCGATTTGGAAATCGTTCGTGAAAAAATACTTCGCATCGGTACCCGGTTTTTGGCAGAAGAAGAATTGAACTTTCTTCTTCCTCAGCCTGCATACTACACCATGGCCTGGTCTGCAAAGGAATCCATCTTCAAATGCCATGGAAAAAAAGGAGTTTCCTTACGAGACAATATTTTGTTGGAACCTTTTGCCCCGGATGCCTCCCTAATCAAAGGAAAGATTCATGGAACAAATTTTGAAGACCACCACTACCAAGTGCGGGTAGAACAAACCGAAAACCTTATCTTGACCTACACCATTTGGTAAACCCAAATTTGACCTTGCTTATGAAGTCCGCTCCTCTTTTCTTTCTGCTCTTTTTGGCATTTAGTTTCCCAGCCCTTAGCCAAGGTTTCGGGCAACTAGCCGCAACTGATGCGGTTAGCGGTAGCCTCAAAACACTACCCAGCCTTGTGAAGGAAAAAGGAATCGTGTTGATTTTTCATGACTCTTCCTGTCCCTTTGCAAAGCTCTACGAAAGCAGAATCAAAGCGCTTCGTGCCAAATTTGAAGCACAGGGTATTGGTTTTGCCTTGGTCAATCCACAAGTACAAAACAACGAATCCGAGCTGACACGTCTTCGAACGTATATTGATGAAAGTGGGCTCAACATGCCCTATGTAGTCGATGAAAAACAACAATGGACCCAAGTTTTTCAAGCGAGCAAAATTCCAGAAGTATTTGTTCTCGTACCAGGAAAAATAGACCTCGAGCTTGTATTTAAGGGTGCCTTGGACAACAATGCCCAGGTGGAAAGTGTAGTTACGGAGAAATTTCTTGAAATCGCTTTGATGCAGATCCTTCGTGGAGAAAAACCAGCAATTTCCCAGGCGAGAGCCGTAGGCTGTACGATCCGAACCTACTAATCTTCCAAAATTCGCAACAACTCTTGTACCTCCTCGACTTTATCTGTTTCGCCTAATTTTTCGAAGGCTGAAGTCAGATTTTTCAAAAAACGCATCACAATCGCCAAATGACTGCAAGGATCAAAAAAAGCAGGCTGAGGCTCGATTTTTAGTTGCTCCAAGTAATTGGATAGATCCCCTCTGGAGAAAATCACTCCCTTATTGAAAGCATTGATGTAAAAACTGTCTTCTCCCTGGCTGTAAATCAACACAAATAGGTTGGGGAGATTCACACCGTAAATAGGCAACTTTAACTTCTTGGCTACCAAAAGGTAAAGACTACAAAGGCTGATGGGATTTCCTTTCTTGGACTCCAACACCATGGAAAGCATGCTGTTGCTCGGAGAATGAAAATTTTTGGTATTGCCCGAAAATTGAAGTTGCTTAAAAAAAACATGATTCAGGATTTTCACCTGATCGAGTGGCTGCAAGTCCTTAGCAAAATAAGTCCAAGCCTCCACATAGAGTTGATGCACGGCTGCCTGCAAGGTCTCCAATTCCAAATCCGGGTATTGGTAGGTGTTGAGTATCCAAAGACCTTCAAGTAAATCTTGCTCTTGGGAAGCTTTCCAGGAAGTCAATCTCTGTTTGACCAAAGCAAACTGCAGGTCATGCACCAAGTCCTCCAGTTCCTTTTGTAGAATGGGGTTGAAGCTCTCCTCCCATTTTTGCTCCAAAACAGGAATCACCCCTGCACCGAGGTCAATCAGTTTTTCGCGCACATGCTGTTTCACTTCCCAGTCCGAGTCGTCCAGGAGAGAAATCAAAGCATCAAGCTGGGATGGAGAAAGCATGGGTATAAATCCGAATTATTTTAAAGAATAGCAATCATGAACGACAGTCAGTGGCTTCGGTTCAAGTTATAAAAAAAACCTTCCTGAATCCAAGAAGGTTTTCCATATGATTTAAGAAAAATCAGTTGATTTCAATTTCGTTTTTGTATTCTTTAATGGAGCGGTAAATCGCCGATGCCATGTACTCCTGTCCTTCTTTGGTCATCAAAAATCGTTCTTCTTCTGTATTGGACAAAAATCCAAGTTCCACGAGCACACTGGGCATGGATGGAGTCCACAACACATAAAGTGGAGCTTGCTTCACTCCACGACTTTTACGACCTACCTTGTCCCTAAACTGCGTTTCGATGCGATCTGCCAAAGCGATACTATTGCCTACATAGGCTTTTTGCATCAGGTTAAACATCATGTAGGACTCTGGAGAAGTGGGATCAAAGCCCTCATATTCCTCTTTGTAGTTGTCCTCCAAAAGAATTACGGAGTTTTCTTTTTTTATGATGTCAAAATTGGCTTCAAAGTGTTTGGTTCCGATTACAAAGGTTTCGGTACCAAAAGCAGATTTATTGGCTGCTGCATTGGAGTGAATGGAAACAAAAAGGTCGGCTTTATTTACATTGGCAATAATTGGCCGCTGCTTGAGAGCGGGAAAACTATCGTCTGAGCGGGTGTAAATCACCTCTACATCGGGCATATTTTCCTTGATATACTTGCCTACTAGAAGCGTTACGGCCAAATTAATGTCTTTTTCTCTAGCTTTAGAACCAATATTACCTGGGTCTTTTCCTCCGTGACCTGCATCCAATACGATTTTTCGCATACGGAATGCAGGCATCATGGTCTCATTCGGAATAAATCCTCCGAACAAAAAGGGAAGTATAATTAGAAACCTTAACAGATTTTTTTTTGTAGTAAACCTTTCCATGAGGGCAATCGAGTTAACTTTACACGAAATTAAGTTCAAAATTACAAAAAGCGAAAGCAAGGGTGGTGAGAATTCAGGTTCTTTTTTTAGTTCTTCTAACCAGCAATTTGGTGCACCTGAGTGTATCTGCACAGCAAACCACTCGGACGCAACGAGATAGAAGACCAACCACAACTGCTCCTATCCAAGGTGTCAGAGGTGATACCACCCTGGTCAAGCAAGATACGCTCGCTCTACTCGATTCGGCAAAAAATGTGCCTAAAAGTGATATCGAAACTGAAATTCTTTACTTCGCTGAAGACAGCATCATCACGGACTTCACCGAAAATAAAGTTTACCTCTACAAAAAGGCCTGGTTTGAGTACGGAAAAATGCGACTCGATGCCGATCGAATTGTCATCGATTGGAAAAATTCCGAACTCTATGCCTACGGAATCGCAGATAGTTTGGGAGTAGTGTCAGGCAATCCTTTCTTCAAAGACGGCAATTCGGTATACGAAATCCGAAAGGAGATGCGCTACAACTTCAAAACCCAAAAGGCAATCATCAAGGATGTGGTCACCGAGCAGCAAGATGGTGTGCTTCGCGGAGAGACCATCAAGAAAACTGAGGATGGCAGCGTGTACTTGGATCATGGCTACTATACGACCTGCAAACTAACCAAGCCCCACTGGCACATTTCTTCCTCCAAAATCAAATCCATTTCAGGCAAGCAGGTAGTTTCGGGTCCCTTCAACCTGTATTTCAATGGAATCCCTACTCCTCTTGGACTACCGTTTGGATTGATTCCAGACACCCCTGAAGAGAAGGCATCCGGAATAATTTTCCCTTCCTACGGTCGAGAGCAGGTTCGAGGATTGAGTTTGAGAGACCTCGGCTACTACTTTGCCTTCAACGACTACATTCACCTACGGGTCACGGGAGATGTCTATTCCAAAGGGGGTTGGGGGCTCAAATCCCAGGCAGTGTACACCAAAAAATACCGGTACAACGGAGGCTTCAATGTCGATTTTCAGAAATTCGTCAGTCCAGAAACCGAATTAACCCCCCTCAATTACAACACCTTTCGGGTACAGTGGAACCATAGCCCGATCACACGAGGAACAGGCAGGTTCTCTGCTTCAGTGAATGCAGGTTCGACGAGTTACTTCAATAATGTAGTGAACCCAAACAACTTTGCGAATAACGTCACCGGGGATTTAAGTTCGAATATCTCCTATTCCAAAACCTTCGCGGGCACCCCTTTCTCCCTATCTGCCAACCTTCGGCACTCCCAAAGTGTGCAAACCGGTGAAGTACGGTTGGACCTACCGACCATCGGAATCAACATGAATCGGCAAAGCCCCTTCCAGAATGTAAAGTTTGAACCCCTCAAAACACTAAACATCGCCTGGAACTTTAATCTTCAAAACTCCATCTCTAACCGCATCAAAGCTTTTGGGCAAGCTACACAAGTGGATGGACCTCAAACAATTCCATTCAATAGCGATAATCTCGGTTTATTGCTTAGAAATGGAAATAATGGCGCGCGAAATAACATTCCATTGAGTTCGAATTTCTCTCTTTTTAAGTATTTCACAGGTACCGCCTCGGCCAACTACACCGAACTCTGGTACATGCAGCGATTCAACTACAGCTACAACTCCACCACCGATCGGGTAGAGCAGGTGAAGGAGGATGGGTTTAATCGGGTAGGATTTTACAACACCTCCTTTGCCATGAATACCAACTTTTATGGGTTCTATAATTTTAGTGGAAAAGGAAAACTGCAGACGATACGCCACCACATAGCACCCACCTTTGGGTTCAACTTTAATCCGGACTTTTCGGATCCAGCGTATGGCTACTATCAGGAAGTTCAGGCAGATAAATCGGGGAGAATTGCTCGTTTTTCTAGACATCAAGGCTTAATCTTTGGCGATGCTCCACTTGGAGAGTCCAGAGCCTTAAGTTTGGGACTTCGAAATGTGCTGGAAGCTAAGCTCAAAACTCAAACGGATAGCACCGAGGATGAATTTAAGAAAATCCCCATTTTGGAAGCATTCAACATCAATACAGCCTACAATTTTGCTGCAGATTCTTTTCAGCTATCCCCTATTCAACTTTCGGCGCGAACCACCTTATTTGAGCAAAAGCTATCCGTCAACGTTAATAGCACCCTAGATCCCTATGCCACCCTCTCTACCCTTGGTACCGATGGAAAGGTAAATTACCGCAGTAGCCAAGAATTTGCTTGGAAAAAGGGACAGGGCATAGGAACCATCCGAAATGCCTCCTTAAACCTAAATGCTTCGCTAAACCCCCAGAAAGGTCAAAATCCTGGTCAGGTACGAGACGAACTTACCCAGGATTTTATTCAGCAAGGCGGGGTGATGAATGCCTTTGTGGAGAATGAAATCAACCGAATAGTGGCTGACCCGAGCCAGTACATCGATTGGGATATTCCTTGGAATTTGACCGTTGGCTACAACCTTGCTTATGCGAAGCAGGTCAACAATAGCACCAGCATCACCCAAGCAATGAATGTGAGTGGAGATCTATCCATATCTGAAAAATGGAAGGTTAATTTCAATACGGGTTATAATTTTGACTCGAACGAAATCACTCAAACCATGATCGGCATCGCAAGGGACCTCCACTGCTGGCAGATGAATGTGAACTGGGTTCCGTTTGGAAGATTCACTTCCTACAACATTGATATCCGTGTCAAGTCAAGCATCCTGCAAGACCTGAAAGTATCGAGAAGAAGAACCTTCTTTGATTTTTAAGCATCCCAGTAAACCTATTAGGTAAAAGCCTTTCCAAAAAGGTAGCTCTAGGTTCCATTCCTAGGTAGGCTACAAATCATTCCCATTTGCTCTAACTATTTTCTCTTCACAAATACCCTGATCAAGATAGCAGCCTTTGAACGGTTTATTTTTTTTGTTACTTAAATTATTATTTTTTCGTAGAATTACGAAATTTTCGTAGGAATAATAAAAATCTCAGTTTAGCTTAGTGGTATGGAAGAATTAACACAACATGAAGAGCGTATTATGCGGATTTTTTGGAAGGAAGATCGTGCCTTGGTCAGAGAAGTATTGACACAATTACCTGAACCCAAACCTCCCTACACCACGCTTGCCTCGTCCATCAAATTGCTTGAACGAAAAGGCTTTTTGGGACACAAAGCATACGGTACCACTCACGAGTATTTTCCGCTGATTACTCAGGGAGAATACAGTAAGAAAAGCATCAATAGAATGATGAATCACTTCTTTGAGGGCTCTGTAGGTAATTTCCTCTCTTTTATGGTCAAAGAAAAAGAGCTTTCTGAAAAGGAAATCAAAGAAATTCAAAAGTTGATTGATGATTATGAAAACTCAAAAACATGATGAATGATGTTTTAATTTATCTCTGGGAAGGAAGTATTTGCCTCACTTTAACTGTTGGATTTTACAAAGTATTCTTTGAAAAACTGACTTTCTTTGAATGGAACAGATTCATGCTCCTCATCTTATTAGCTGCTTCGGTATTGGTTCCCCTTTTCACAATTGATGTTGCGCCAAGTATGGCAGTCCTCCCAGAAGTTCAATTACCTGTGTTTTGGGTAGGTGGACAGATTGAGCCAGAAACACTAGTGAATTCCAGTGATTTTTCATGGCAGAAAATTTTATTTTCCTGCTATATCGTAGGAGTGGTATTTGCTGCTTCAAAATTTGTCTGGGGAATATTGAGATTATGGATTCAACTCAAATCAGCAACTCTTCAGGTTTACAATGGACACAAATTGGCGATTCATTCTCGCTTTGAACCAGCATCTTTTTTTGGATACATCATGCTCCCAAGCTTTGATCCAACAGACACTGATCATCAGTTAATCCTACAACATGAGTCCGTTCATTGTACCCAAAGGCATACATTGGATTTGCTCTTGGTTCAGCTGCTAAAAGTTTTTTTCTGGTTTAATCCTTTCATTTTTATGTATGAGCGTTTAATCAGGGAAGTTCATGAGTTTCAAGCAGATCATTTCATAACCAGATTTCATTCCGAAATAGCATATTCCAAGCTTCTACTACGCTTGATAACAAAAAATAATACCAATGATTTTGTCCATAGTTTTAATCAATTCCAAACCAAAAAACGAATTATGATGATGACCCAAACCAACACAAATCCAATCCAGAAAGCCAGATTTATTTTGACTCTGCCACTTATAGGTTTATTTCTTGCTGTCTTTTCCTGCAAAAGCTCCAAGGTAACAACTGCTGATTTTCCTGAAAATCTGGTAATTCCAATGACCGCTGAATCTACAGGAGATACCACGAATGTGACCATTTTGAGGGAAAAAAATGGAAAGAAAGTCCTCGTTGTGAGAGAAATTGAGGCAAATGCAGAGGAGGAGCTATTTAATCAAGTGATGAAGAATAAAGAAATCTCTTCGGTAGAAGAAAATGAAAAAAAAGTCCTCGTTGTGACAGCAACTGAACCAACGGGAGAGGAAGTCTTTGAAATCACAGAAATTCAACCCAAACCAGCAGGGGGAATGGAAGGATGGATGAACTACTTGGCTGAATCTCTCAAATATCCCGAGGAGGCTAAGGAACGAGGAATCGAAGGAACTGTCATCATGGCTTTTGTTGTCAATTCGGACGGAACAATCTCAGATATAGAAACACTTAGAGGCATTGGTGGAGGATGTGATCAGGAAGCCATGAGAGTAATTCAAAACGCTCCCAAATGGACCCCGGCACAACTTGGAGGAAAGGCCGTTCGTGTCAGAATGAGATTACCACTTCGATTCAAATTACCTAATTCCTAAACCAACTACTATAAATAGCCGCTTGAAGAAGAGCTTCAAACGGCTTTTTTTTTACCCGAAAATTAGTAACAGAAACTGAGTTCAAATTGAAAAATATGATTATCCGCAATCACTCCAGTAGCTTAAAACATCCTTGAATTTCTGCGGATAATCGTCGACAGACGACTGTCTACAGACCACAGCTCACCTAAAGGAACTTCAAACCTTACTTTTCTTTGGGTACTGGTAACAAAGCGGATAATCAGTATATATAAAATCAATTACTATTAATAATTTCCTAATCACTCAAACTCAATCTATGAAATCCCTTATTCTCTCGATTTGCCTTAGTCTCTTTTTTGTAAGCATGCTCATGCCCAATGTCGCTACTGCACAACTCAAAAAGGTGCTCGATAAAGTGACTACTGCTACAGGAGGAACAGTCAACCCATCCCCCGCTGAGATGGCTATGGGTCTTAAGGAGGCCTTGGAAAAAGGAACAGGCCAAAGTATAGATCGACTCAACCTAGAAAATGGATTCCTAGGCAATCCCGCCATCAAACTTCCTTTTCCGGAGGAAGCCATTCAAGTGGAGCGCAGCCTACGGAAAATTGGGTTGGGCAACTTATGTGATCAACTGATCACCAGTATCAATCGAGCGGCAGAAGATGCAGTCAAGGAGGCACGTCCTCTTTTCACCCAAGCCATCAAAGACATGACTTTTAAAGATGTGCAAGGCATTCTTCTGGGCTCAGAGCGTGCTGCTACTGATTACCTGCAGCGGAATACTACGGATGGATTGAAAGTTAAGTTCGCTCCTCCCATTCAAGCCAGTCTTCAAAAAGTAGGTGCCACTGCCCATTGGGAAACGGTCATGTCTCGCTACAATAAAATCCCTTTGGTCAAGCCTGTGAATACGGACCTAACCGCCTACGTAACTGACAAAGCCCTTCAAGGCTTATTTTTGGAGATCGCTAAGGAGGAATTGGCTTTGCGAAAAAATATCACTACGCGATCTAGCCCCTTGCTTCAAAAGGTTTTTGGGTTTGCAGATGCTCAGAAAAATTAAATTTGGTCCACAGACGTCGGACCACGGTCGACATTTAATTGAACTTCAAATGCTATTTTCTTTACGCATTTTTTAAGAAGCAGAAAATAATTACAGAGTATTTACCAAAAAAAAGTCCCGCATCTGCGGGACCTTTTTGATGTTATAGAAAAGAGAAATCTCATTGATCCAGAAGATCTACCAGAAGGCTTTCTCCTTCTTTGGTCACTTTCACCAGCCCTTTTTGAGTTAATCCCTTGATGGAAACATCCCATTTTTTACCACTCAAGCCAGTTTCTGTCTTCAATTCAGGCAAGGAAGCTGGATGCTTGGCTTTCAAGAGTTCTAGGATGATTTTCTCCTCCTCTGTCAATTCCACAGCCTTCTTCTCAGGGCGCATTTGAGGGAAAAACAACACTTCCTGAATGGTAGAATTGTCGGTAAGCAACATGGTCAAGCGGTCAATGCCTATCCCCAAACCTGAGGTAGGCGGCATCCCATACTCTAAGGCACGAAGGAAATCTTCATCCATGGCCATCGCCTCATCATCCCCTCTAGCGGCAAGTTTGAGTTGCTCCTCAAATCGCTCACGCTGATCGATCGGGTCATTGAGTTCAGAGTATGCATTCGCAATTTCTTTTCCATTGACAAAAAGTTCAAAGCGCTCCACCAATCCTGGCTTGCTTCGGTGCTTCTTAGCCAGCGGCGTCATCTCAATCGGATAATCCGTGATGTAGGTAGGCTGAATCAAGTTGGCTTCTACCTTGGCTCCAAAGATCTCGTCGATCAATTTGCCTTTTCCCATGGAGGCATCTACCTCAATCTTCAATTGTGCACATACCTTTCGAAGACCCTCTTCATCGAGTTCACTGACATCCACACCCGTATATTCCTTGATCGAGTCAAACATCGTCAACCGTCTATATGGACCTGCAAAATCAATTTCCTTCCCTCCAACCGATACCTGAGTAACACCATGAATGGTCTGTGTTACTTTTTCGAGCAACTCCTCCACCATCTCCATCATCCAGATGTAATCCTTATAGGCTACGTAGATTTCCATGGACGTAAACTCTGGGTTGTGCGTACGGTCCATCCCTTCGTTGCGGAACATCTTTCCAAACTCATAGACCCCATCAAATCCACCCACGATCAATCGCTTCAGGTAGAGTTCATTGGCAATACGCAAGTAAAGTGGCATGTCCAGGGTATTGTGATGCGTCTGAAAAGGACGCGCTGCTGCACCCCCGTGCACCGCCTGTAAGATCGGCGTTTCCACTTCTAGCCAGCCATGATCGTCAAAATAGCGACGCATGTTGGAGATGATTTTGGAGCGAGTTACAAAAGTGTTCTTCACCTCGGGATTTACGGTAAGGTCCACATAGCGCTGTCTGTAGCGCTGCTCAGGATCGGTAAATCCATCGAAAACAGTTCCATCCTCATCTCTTTTTACAATTGGAAGCGGCTTTACTGCTTTGGACAAGACAGTCAGATGGGTCACATGAAGTGAAATCTCACCTGTTTGTGTAGTGAAAATATATCCTCTCACCCCAATAAAATCCCCTATACCCAGCAATTTTTTAAATACCGTATTGTAGAAATCAGGATTTTCAGGAGTGCTGATGTCGTCTCTGCGAACATAGATCTGCAATCTGCCAGTAGAATCTTGAATCTCTGCAAAGGAGGCGGATCCCATAATTCTACGGCTCATCAATCGCCCTGCGAGCGAAATATCCTTGTAGTCCGTTTTGTTATTTTCATAGTTGGTATGAATATCGGCCGCATTGGCATTGATTACAAAAGACTCCGCAGGATAAGGATTGATGCCAAGGGAATAGAGTTCCTCTCGGTCTTTTCTTCGTTCCAGTTCCTGTTCGCTCAAAAGTTGCATGATGATGGTTGGTCTATTATTTTGTCTCTTTTTTCTATTATCCGAGCCTTCTTCGCTTGATTTCTTTTTTCACCAATTCAAACTCCCTACTGCTTTGACCTGCAATGGAGGAGTTTTCTGCTGCTCTTCGGCTAAGGTAAGGCATTACTTTTTCTACGGGGCCGTAAGGCACATACTTCACTACCCGATAGCCTGCCTTTGCTAAGTTATAGGAAATCGAATCACTCATTCCGTACAATTGCGAAAAGTATACCAAATCTGCCTTTGGATCGATTTGGTACTGATCCATCAAATTGGTAAGCATAAGTGTACTCTTCTCGTTGTGCGTAGCGCATACCAAATGGATCCCTTCTTGCACAGCGTAGGCGATCGCCAAATCGTAATCTCGATCTGTAGCTTCTTTGTTTGGCTGAATGGGATCAATATATCCCTCAGCTTTAGCGCGCGCGCGTTCTTTTTCCATGTAGGCCCCACGTACTGGCTTAGCCCCTAAAAGATAGCCCTGTTCTTTAGCCACCAGCTGGGCTTTCTTCAGGCGCTCCAAGGAATCATGGCGATACATCTGGTAGGTGTTGTAAACCACACACTGCTCTTTGTTATAACTGGCCATTGCCCGGTAGGCCATATCGTCAATCACATCTTGAAACCAGCTTTCCTCGGCATCTACTAAGATTTTCAATCCAAGGTCATGCGCTGTTTTGCAAAGTCGGTCCACTCGATTTTCAAGTCGAGCCAAAGCCTCCTGCTCATCAGGAGTCAAGGCTAGCTTGGCTTGAATTTTTTCCAAAATAGAGTAATCCCCTAATCCGGTGACTTTAAATACGCCAAAGGGCATGTAATCTGTCTTGGCGGACTCCACCAAGGTTTGGTAAATTTCTTCTGTAGTAGCTTCAAAACTCGCTTCATCTCCTTTTCCCTCTACGGACAGGTCCAGGATGGAATGTACTCCATAGTTTGCTAAAAGTTGACATGCTCCTATACTTTCCTGAATCGTTTCTCCTCCACAAAAATGCCCAAACATGGTTTTCTTAAGTAGACCTTTAATGGGTAGATGCAGTTGAAAAGACAAGTTTGCTAGCTTTATTCCAAGGTTTGAGAGCCAATTTTTATTGAGGATGGCAAAAATCAGAAACATCTTTTGAAGTTCCGCATTACTCTTGGAAGCAAAAGCTACTTCCAAATTCTCAAAAGAAATAGTGGGTTTGACGGGCATAGCGCGCATTTAACGGGGCAAATATAGTAGAAAAACAGCGACCCTTGGGTTTTGTTTGGGAATTCACCCCTGTAAAAAAAATTGATTTTTTTGCCATTAAGAAATCTTGTCACAATTCCCTTTGGCTGAAAGCAAACCTACAACTATTGCCTTCTTGAAAGATAGGTTTGGCGTAAATTACTGCTGGTAGTAGGTATTTGAGTTAAACAAGGATTAGAAAAAAAATAGGATTATCCGCAATCACTCCAGTAGCTTAAAACATCCTTGAATTTCTACGGATATTCGTCGACAGACGACTGTCCACAGACCACAGCTCACCTAAAGGAACTTCAAACCTTACTTTTCTTTGGGTACTGCTAACAAAGCGGATAATTAGTAAAGAATAAATGAAAACCCATCTTGCTAAGTAATTAGTTTTTTTTGAATTTACCATTCTCATTCATTCCAATTGGATTTATTAAAAAGTTCGCCCCAATTTATTGAAAAAATGATACTAGAAATGCGTTAAATATTTTGCTTTTAAAAATTTGATGTTTACTTTTGGAGTATGTTCATCTCAGCAGCGAATTGGTTTAGCTATTTTTATTTTCGATCAAACCATCGAATCGGAGCTGTGTATTGTCTAGCCAAAAACTAAAAGAAAATAAACGTCACAAAGCCCGATTCAAAAGAATCGGGCTTTTTTATTTAAACCCTTCAATTCCATGAAGCCACACCAACAAATTAAAGACTGGGGACTTGGCCTAAGCAACCCCCTAATCATCGGAGGGCCCTGTTCCGCCGAAACGCCTGAGCAGATCACCCAAATCTGCACTGAAATGAAAGAAGCTCAAATCATCCCTCAGATTTTTCGTGCCGGCATCTGGAAGCCTAGGACTCGCCCAGGTTCTTTTGAGGGGGTTGGGGAAGAAGGGTTGAAGTGGATGGAAATTGTACGCAATGAACTCAACATCCCCATCACCGTAGAAGTGGGCAATGCCGCTCACGTGGAAATGGCCCTTAAACACAAAATCGAAGTCCTTTGGATTGGTGCCCGAACTACCGTTAATCCATTTGCTGTTCAGGAAATTGCAGAAGCGCTGCGCGGTGTAGACATTCCAGTCATGATCAAAAACCCAATGAATCCTGATTTGGAACTTTGGATGGGTGCTTTGGAGCGAATGTATGCTGTAGGAATTACCAAGTTAGCAGCCATTCACCGAGGGTTTTCGGATGCATACGACAAGCGTTACCGCAACAAACCCAACTGGTCTATGCCCATTCATCTGAAGCGAGAGTGGAGGGGTATGGAAGTAATCAATGATCCTTCACACATTGTCGGACGTAGGGATGGGCTATTGGAAGTAGCACAAAGCGCGATGAACTTCGGCTTAGATGGCTTAATGATCGAAACACACCATGATCCTGACAAAGCCTGGTCAGATGCTAAGCAACAAGTGACGCCATTTCGCTTGAAGGAAATGATTGATTCGATTGAATTCAAGCAGTCTTTGGAAAATATGCAGCCTGACGAGAAACTGTTTGATCTACGACGTGCCATTGACCATTTGGACGATCAACTTTTAGCTATCTTACAGGAGCGCTTTTCCTTGGTGGATCAGATCGGCGCTCACAAGCGTGAACACAACCTAACCGTGTTTCAATCGGATCGATGGCAAGAGGTGATGGACTCTCGAACCGAAAAAGGGGTAAAAAAACACCTAAGTGAAAAATTCATGAAAGAGTTACTCTATTGCATTCATGAAGAATCTGTCAAGCGACAAGAAAGACAACTCCGAGAAGCGGATCCAATTCAAAAATAAAGCAGCCCTCCCTCGCTATCCCTAAGCTAGCGGGAAGGTTAAACTCCTTCAACTCCTAGACCAAAGTGATCTGTGGAAACGATACACTTCACCTCTGACATTCGCAGCACCTTGAAAGAGGTATTGCAGGCCCGCAATTATTCCAAGTTGGTAGTGCTCACGGATGTGAATACCCATCAGTATTGCCTTCCCTTGATTCAGGAAGTATTACCAGCTGATGCTTTGTTCCTAACGGTACCTGCAGGTGAAACATACAAAACTCTAGAAACCTCTGCCTCCATTTGGACACAGATGACCGAAGCAGTACTTGATCGACAGGCCTTACTACTCAATTTAGGTGGGGGCGTGATTGGAGATATGGGAGGCTTTTGCGCTAGTATCTACAAAAGAGGGATTCCTTTCATTACGCTACCTACTACCCTACTTTCCCAGGTAGACGCAAGTGTAGGGGGCAAGTTGGGCATTGATTTTATGGGCTTCAAAAACCATCTGGGAGTATTTCAATTGCCAGAAACTGTTCTTATTGACCCTATATTTCTAAAAACACTACCTCTGCATGAACTTCGTTCTGGGTATGCTGAGGTACTCAAGCATGGACTTATTCGGGATCTCACCTTTTTCAGATCCTTACCCAGTACCCTTTGGGAAAAACAAGATTGGGCACGGGTAATCCGCCATTCAGTAGGAATCAAAAAAGCAGTAGTAGAAGTAGATCCAAAAGAAACTGGACTACGGAAAATCTTGAATTTTGGACATACCATCGGGCATGCGGTAGAATCCTTGTACCTAAACGGTCCACAGCCTTTGCTCCATGGAGAAGCCATTGCTTTAGGCATGATTGCTGAAGGATTTTTGTCCTTTCAAAAAATCGGATTGAGCTTTGAGGAATTGAATGAATTAAGTAGCAAGTTACTGACCATCTTTGGTAAGGTGAATTTGGACATCAGGGACCTCAATGCGATTTTGGATCTATGTGCCCAAGACAAAAAGAACGAAGGGAGTACGCAGTTGTTCACCTTGCTCCCTAGCCTTGGCGACTGCAGCTTCAACAACCCCGTAACCCGGGAAGAAATCAAGCATGCGCTACTCTTTTACCAACAATTGGCCTAACCCTTAGAATTTTTAACTCATGCAACTTCTTAGGCTTAGGCAAAAAACCGAATTTTCCAAGGTAACCCTACCCCTACCTTCCTCCAAAAGTGAATCGAATCGAGCCTTGGTCATCGATGCCTTGACCGAAGGGAAAAATACCTTGAGTAACCTAGCAGAGGCCAGAGATACGCAAACCATGATTCGTCTCCTACAAACCAATCCAGCCGTATTTGATGTGCTAGATGCAGGTACGACCATGCGGTTTTTGACAGCATTCGTTGCAGTGACCAACCGGCAAAAGGTATTGACAGGCACTCCACGCATGTGTGCGCGCCCCATTGGAATTTTAGTGGATGCACTTCGGAGTTTGGGTTCTGAAATCCATTACCTAGGAGCCGAAGGCTACCCGCCACTTGCGGTGCAAGGGCTACCTCAACAAGTCACCGAAAAAATCAAAATCCGTGGAGATGTTTCCAGCCAATACATTTCAGCTGTTCTGATGATTGCTCCACTGCTCCCCTTGGGCTTGGAATTGGAGCTTGAAGGGAAGGTCGGAAGCAGAACCTACATTGAAATGACCTTAGCACTGATGGCACAGTTTGGTATTGTGTACAGCTGGGAAGGAAATACCATCAAAATCAGCCCTCAGCCTTACCGTGCTACCCATTTTGCTGTGGAGAGCGATTGGTCAGGAGCGAGCTATTGGTTTAGCTTGTTGGCTTGTGCAGATTCGGGTTCTTTTTTTCTAAAAGGGCTAAAAGAAAAGAGTTTGCAGGGGGATGCTGCCATCGTAGAAATCATGGCGCAATTGGGTATCCGAAGCACTTTTCAAGAAGGCGGGCTATTGCTTGAAAAGCAAGGGGTCACAGGCCTAAAAAGTTGGGATTTTACGCATTGCCCTGATTTGGCACAGACGGTGGCCGTGACCTGTGCTATTTTGGGACAAAACACCCTTTTCACGGGATTAGAAAGCCTACGCATCAAGGAAACAGACCGCATTTATGCGCTGCAGCAGGAACTTGCAAAATTCAATGCGGAGCTACGGGAAATTTCCTCAGACACTTTCCAAGTGATTCCTTCGGTAACCATGCCGAGACGGGTGCAAATTCACACCTACGAAGACCACCGCATGGCCATGGCCTTTATGCCTTTAGTCACCAAAACCGATTTGTGGATTGAAGACCCAGAAGTAGTCAATAAGTCCTACCCTAGTTTTTGGAATCAGGTTGCCCAGTCAGGAATTTACCAAGAAATCCATTCTCCAAGTACCTTATGAACGTTGCTATTCAAGGAATCCCTGGTTCATTTCACCACCAAGTAGCCCTGCTGAATTTTGGGGAGGGGTCCAAAATTTTGCCTTTTCTTACCTTTGAAGAAGTAGCCAAATCAGTAGCCAACGGAAAAGCGGCCGTAGGGATCATGGCTATCGAAAACTCCATCGCAGGTGCCATCTTGCCAAATTACGACTTAATCGACCGCTACGAGCTTTTTATCCATGAGGAATATTACTTGCCTATTTCGCATCATTTGATGGCCTTGCCAGGGCAATCCATCACTGACCTCACAGCGGTTCGCTCCCATCCCATGGCCTTGCTGCAGTGCAAGGCCTTTCTAGCACAGTGGCCAAAGATTCAGCTAATTGACGACCAAGACACCGCATCAGTAGCCAAGCGAATCCAAGAGGAACAGCTCCTAGGTGTGGCGGCCATTGCAAGCGAAATTGCGGCAGCAAGTTATGGATTGGAAATCTTGGCTCCACAGATTCAAACGGTAAAGGATAATTTCACGCGATTCATTTTCCTAACTCGAGAAAAATCAAATGCTCGGGAAATTGCGAATAAGGTTTCCTTCAAAATCACCATCCGCAATGAGGCTGGTGGATTGGCCAAATTGCTCACCATGCTCGCTGAAAAAAACTTGAATTTGAGTAAAATTCAATCCATCCCATTGCTGGACAAGCCCTGGGATTATGCCTTTTTTATTGATGCAGAATTTGCGGAGGAGCAGGCCTACCAGGAGGCGGTGGAGCAAATGCAAACAAACTATGGCGAGTTGAAGATTTTCGGAGAATATAGGAGTAGAAAAGGATGAAAGGATTTGCAACACGTATTGAAGGCGTAGAAGAATATTACTTTTCAGCCAAACTTCGAGAAGTCAATCAGCTTCTTTCAGAAGGAAAACCCGTATTGAATTTCGGAATAGGTTCACCAGACCTAAGCCCTGACCGTAGCGTCATTGATGCCTTAAAGAACACCGCCGAAAACGAACAGGCGCATGGATACCAGGGCTACCAAGGAATCCCCGAATTGCGAACCGCTATGGCCCATTATTATGCGAGTGAGTTTGGGGTGCAGTTGGATCCAAACCGGGAAATACTTCCGTTAATGGGCTCCAAGGAAGGAATCTTTCACCTAAGCATGGCTTTTTTGAATCCTGGAGATCAGGTTCTAATTCCTAACCCTGGCTATCCAACCTACACTGCCGTCACCCAATTGCTTGGGGCAAGTCCCATTTACTACAGCTTGGATTTGAGCAAGAAGGGTCGACCTAATTTGGAGGACCTCGAGCTTTTGGACTTGAGTAGAGTTAAACTGATGTGGATCAATTACCCACACATGCCTACTGGGGCTCCTGGATCCGAGGTAGTGATGGCAGAGCTCATTGCTTTTGCGCAGCGGCATGACATCCTATTGGTCCATGACAACCCCTACAGCCACATCTTAAACTCGAATTCGAAGAGCTTGCTGGCGCTACCTGGCGGAACGGAAGTAGGTTTGGAACTCAACTCCCTCTCCAAAACCTTCAACATCCCGGGCTGGCGCGTGGGAATGCTCTGTGGAAAAGCAGAGTGGGTGAATGCAGCACTCAAAGTCAAATCCAATATGGACTCCGGCATGTTTCTGGGTCTTCAAAAGGGAGCTACTGCTGCACTTTTACTTGGGAAATCCTGGTTTGAAAGACAGAATGAGATTTATACCAGTCGAAGAAAGCTGGTTTGGACCCTTGCCGACCACTTGGGATTGACCTATGATCGGGAAGCTGCAGGCTTATTTGTTTGGTGTCGCGTACCTGCAGGCACTTCCGCAGAAGCATTGGTTGACCAGTTGCTTTACGGAAAAAACATCTTCATTACTCCGGGAAAAATATTTGGATCGGAAGGAAACGGCTATGTCCGCATTTCCCTTTGCCTCCAAGAATTCAAAATCCTAGAAGCCATCAACCGCATCAAACCTAGCCACTAATATGAAAAAAATACACCTTGTAGGATTGGGCCTCTTGGGAGGATCCTTTGCCCTTGCCGCCAGACAGAAATTTCCGGAACTGCAGTTGTCCGGTCAGGATGCTAATCCGCAACACCTCCAAGATGCACTGGACTTAGGAATCATTAGCGAGGCCAAGTCCATTCCGGATACAGATACAGATTTAGTGATATTGGCTACTCCTGCAGATACCTTAGGAGATTTATTGGTTCAAACCTTGGCACAAATTGGTCCCGACACCCTAGTTTTTGACCTAGGCTCCACCAAAGCCAAACTGTGTAGTTTGGTCGCGGAACATCCCAAGCGCTCCCAATACCTGGCTACCCACCCCATAGCAGGCACGGAATATTCTGGTCCCAAGGCAGCAGATGCAGGGCTATTGAATCGAAAGGTGATGATCCTTTGTGAGCTCGAAAAGACGGATTTACATCTCAAGGAAAAAGCCTATCGCCTATTTGATGCTCTGAATTTAAAGCTACGATTTATGGATCCAGCCGAACACGACCGTCACTTGGCATTCGTGTCCCACCTCTCTCACTTGACTTCCTTTATGTTGGGTAAGACCGTTCTTCAAAAAATGGAAGACGAGAAAAATATCTTTGATATGGCGGGATCTGGATTCTCCTCCACTGTTCGGCTAGCAAAGTCCAGTCCGGATATGTGGGCGCCCATTTTTCTTGAAAATAAAGAAAATATACTTGCTGCTTTGGATGGATATATCGCGAATCTTAGTGCTTTCCGTCAAAAAATCGCGGAGGGTGATGGGGCTGGCTTGAAAAAAGAAATGAGAGAAATCAACGCCATCCGTGGAATTTTAGATTTCGGAAATTAAGGATATGAGACGAATAGGTTATCTTGGTTAACCATTTCGGTTAAACTAGTTGACCCTACTTACTCTTTACTCTTTTCTTAACTTGATTACTCAATCACTTCCATTTCCATGGTACGATCTATTTTAGTTTTTCTTTTACTGGGTTCTTTTGAAGCGAAAGCTCAGGAACTTTGGACTGCTGTATCTTCCACAACAGAGGCCACTGCTCGTCATGAAAGTTCGTTTGTTGCCTCTGGCGGCAAACTGTATGCGGTAGGGGGGCGTGGAGCTCGTCCTGTAGAGGAATTTGATCCCACTACCAACATGTGGATCAAGCTAGCAGATGCTCCGATGGAAATCCACCATTTTCAGGCCATCTCCTTTCAAGAAGAACTCTGGATAGTAGGTGCGATGACGGGTAACTATCCCCATGAAACCCCAATTCCAAATATTCTGATCTTCAATCCCCAAACCAAAACCTGGCGAGAGGGACCTGCACTTCCAAAAAATCGAGAACGCGGTTCTGCAGGGGTGGTAGTTCGCCAAAATAAAATTTACCTAGTTTGTGGAATCCAGGACGGACACTTCGATGGCTTTGTGCGCTGGTTTGATGAGTTAGACCCTAAGACAGGAACTTGGAGATCCCTCCCAAGCGCACCAAGAGCAAGAGACCATGTCAGTGCAGCTCTTGTTGATGGCAAGCTCTACCTCGCGGGGGGACGCACCTCCTATGCCAAAATTGGCAAGGTCCTAGAACTAACCAATAAAGAGGTGGATGTTTTTGATTTTAAGACAGAAACTTGGTCTACTCTAGAAACTGAGCTACCCACACTGCGTGCTGGAAATTCCAATTTGGGCATTGGCCCATACTTGGTAGTAATGAATGGAGAAAGTTCAGCACAAACTCCCGCTCATGCAGAGGTAGAAATTCTTGATACACGAAGCAATACTTGGAGCAAGCTACCCAATCTACTACAGGGTCGACACGGCACAGGTACCGCCTATTTAAATGGGAAAATATGGGTTCATGCAGGTTCTGCCAATCGAGGTGGAGGACCCGAACTCAGCAGCATGGAAGTACTGGACTGGAAGAAATAAGTACTTCAAAATCTCGTCTTGATCTTATCAGCTCCATAATTCTTTAACTTCCAAGCGTAAAAACCAGTTTAAGTGACTCCCTCCCCTGCTACATCTAGCTCTGAAGAAAAGCTCCCTCGAAATCTAGGGCTTTGGGGCATTTGGATGCTGGTCGTGAATGGATTGATTGGCGCAGGAATTTTTGGCTTACCCAGTGGAGCGGCAGCCCTGGCTGGAGAGTACAGCGTACTTATCTATGCCTTTTGCGCACTGTTGATCTTACCCATTATTTTGTGTTTTGCCGAACTGGGAAGCTATTTCCGAGGCACGGGGGGTCCGATCCGATATGGCACCTTGGCATTTGGCCCATTTGTAGGTTTCCAAGGGGGCTGGTTGTATTACCTGGCACGGTTGATTTCCTTCTCTGCCAACACGGTGCTGCTTACTGATTCCATTGCTTATTTTATTGCCGGGGCAGGCACTGGTACTGGAAGGATTATTTCTTTGGCGGTGATTTGTGTGGGATTGAGTGTAATCAATGTACTTGGGTCGGTGGAATCGATACGCTCCATGACGCTATTTACAGTTATCAAATTTGCGGTGCTGATTCTCCTCCCCTTGGGCGGATTTATCCTGTTGGGTCCGGAGGTAATCCCAAGATTTGAAAGTCCAATTCCCCCCGCCAAGGATTTAGGAGCAGCTGCTTTACTTTTAATCTATGCCTTTGTCGGATTTGAGGGAGCGGTAGTACCTGCTGGTGAGGCCAAGCGTCCTGAGCGGGACATGCCCTTGGGATTGTTGCTAGGCTTGGCCGTGGTGGCTGTCTTGTACATGGTCATCCAATTGGTGTCTCAAGCTGCTTTGTCTGATCTTGCCAATTCTAAAACCCCTTTATTAGACGTTTCAGCTAATCTTTTTGGGCCTATCGGCGCCATTCTGCTGATGGTAGGCGTGGCCGCTTCGGTGCTTGCCAACTTGGTCAGTTCCATGTTTTCCGCTACCCGAGTGACCTATGCCCTTTCCTTGGAAAAATCGTTACCACGCTGGTTTGGAGAGGTTCACAGCCGGTATTTAACCCCAGCCAACTCGGTCGTGTTTTTTGGAGTTGCTGCCTTTTTATTGGCTGCCTTTGGTTCGTTTACCGTCTTGGCAGCGATGACCGTGCTTTCCCGACTCTTTTTGTACGGGATGAGCTGTGCGGCCATTCCTAAGCTGCGGCCTCAATTTCGTGGAGAAGGGCGATTTATCTTGAAGGGGGGCTATGCAATTCCCGTTCTGGGAATCGGAGCTTGTCTTTGGCTGATGCTGCAGGTGAGTAGCCAATCGATTTGGATGACAGCTATTTTTGTAGGCATTGGCACTTTGTTGTACTGGATTGGGAAAAAGCAGAGCAAAAAGGTTTTGTAGGATTTTTGCGTTCAAGGGATATTCAAGCAAAATGGACTTTGTCCTTAATCGAGATTGGCGACCAGTTCCTCACCTAATCCAAAGGAGAGGGTCATTCCATTTCCTCCCAATCCATTCACAAGGGTCACCGCATCGCTTATTTGGTGTACAAATTCAGTGGCTCCATTGGTCATTTTTGGATAGATGCCTTGCCAGGAGCTGGAGATTTTCCAATCCTTAAACTGGGCAAATTCTTTCAGGTAGTTGACGATAAGGTCATTTACATCCGTACGATCAAAGGGAGAAAGATCTAATCCATACTCATGAGAATCACCGATGGTAAGTTCTCCCTGTCCATTCTGTGCGACCATGACGTGAATCCCCCATTTGATCAATTCGGGAAATTGCTCCTCGTAGACGGCACGCAATTTATCCAAAGAGGGGGCTACTTGAAAGCCTTTGTAATGGATGAAACTTAATCCAGCACACAAGGGAGGGCCAATTCTCCAATTGTCCGGCTGCGCTGCTAGGCGCATCATTTGCAGTTTGCATTTGGTGATGGCAATCTGTTCAAAAATTTCAGGATACAAGGTTTCGAAATCTGCTCCAGAACATACAAATACTCGGTCTGCCGACCAGGTTTGTTGACCTGAATAAACAGTGTTGCCCTCAATCCGGCTGATGGCCTTGTTCCAAATAATCTCCACTCCCGGCAAGTTTTCAAAGTAACGGCCTAGTTGCATCATCGCTTCCCTTGGGTCGATGATCAATTCTTCCTCTGTCCACAATCCCGCTTTCAAATGCAACTGTTTCGCCGCTGGGCTTTTCTCCTGCACCTGATCAGGGCTAAGCAAGGATGCTGACTTAATTCCCTGCATGGCTGTGACGTATTCTTGTGCTACCTGCACCTCCAGATCCGTATAGGCTAGGTGCAAGGATCCGGTTTTTTCTGCGAAAAAATTTGCCTTCTGACTCATTTCAAGCCATATTTCTCTTGTCCTCATGGCTCGATCAAAGGCGGGTCCTTGCGCTTGGCCCACCGGCCAAATCATACCAAAATTTCGAACAGATGCCCCTTGGGCTCTTGGATGGCGCTCAAGAACGGTGACGTTCCAGCCTTTGTTATGAAGGGCTCTAGTGAGGGCTAGGCCAACGATACCAGCGCCAATAACGATAGCAGTAGGATTATTCATGCGAGGAGAGATTTAGCGAGGGTGAAGGAGATTTTTCCTGTTTCCATAGCTTATTTCGAAAATAGCTAAAAGAACTGACTACCAAAACCAGGGAGATACTGGAAAACACTAAAATAGAAGTACTGTAAAAGGTAAGCCAACTTTGAGATTGAAATAAATCAAACTGTTTGGCTACCAAGATCATGCTACTACCGAGGTAACCGAAGCTATCCGCGAGATACATCAAAAAACCAACATTTCCAGTATGCTTAAAAGCCGCAATTAGACGATCAAAGAGTAAACTATTGAATGGAATATAAGCCATGTACACTCCTGTCCCCACGGTTACCATCCAAACAAAGGGTGAAACCAAATTCGCCTTGAGTCCGAGCGTGGCGAGAATGGCTAAGCAAAACCCAATCAAAATCATCCAATGGTTGAGGAAGAGTGCGCGCCGGTTGTTTTTGACCAGCACCAAACAGGCCATCAACACCAAGAGAAAAAGGGTGATGGGAATTTCTGTTTGCGTGAGCAACTCCGGTGCTACATCGATGGACAAGTCTTGCCAGATTTCTACCACAAAATTATCTCGAAGATCCCGCAAAGCCGTCAACATCATGTAAACCAGAATGAGCAACAGAATTCCAGGCATGAATTCCTTGAAAAACTGCTTTCGCTCCTGCTTACTCATCGGCTTTCGAGGGCTCCGCATGGCGATGTCTTCTGCATTGGGAGGGGGAATGTGGTTGATCAAAAATACGCTTGCAGCAAGTAAAGGGAAAAATAAGGAACCAGTCAAAAAAGGCATCCAATTTTCTGTAACGGCAAAATATTGCATCAGCCAGGTACCTACTGATTTGACAAAACCAGAAGAAAAAACAAAACTAGTAGCCAGCACACTTCCCATCAATTCGGTAAATTTGCGCCCCTCCATGTAGTGAAACACAATTCCCCAAATCAAGCCCAAGGGAAAGCCATTGATCAAAAAACAAAGTATATTGAAAGGTGCAGGGAGCACTGCGAAACCGAGCAAGGCCAACCAAGAAATCGCAACTAGTTGGATGATGAGCCAGGCTCTGCCCTGCTCTTTCAGTTCAGAAATAAGTTTAATCCCATAAAACTTACTAGCCATGTACCCGATGGTCTGGGCTAAAATCAACCAAACCTTTAGGTCTATTCCTAAAAAAAGTTCTCCTTCAAAGGTTGCTGCGGCAAAGGGTTTTCGAAAAGAATACATGCTGCTATAGGTGAAAAAACCCATCAATCCAGCAAACACACTCATTTGAAAAGAGGAAGATTCCTTTAACAGCTTGGCCAAAGCCGGGACCCGAACCATTACTGCTGGTAAGCCTTTTCGTAGGTTTTCACAATTTCGAGCACCTCAGTCAAAGTTGCCGCGAAATGGCTAGGACGATGCGCAATCAACTCTTCATGAGAAAAAACTCCAGAGGTGATTGCGATGCTCATCAAACATCCGGCTCGATGTCCTTCATTCACATCTACTTCAGTATCACCAATTTTGATGACCGACTTTGGGTCATCAATTCCCAATTCAGCCATAATTTTTTGGATCATAAATGGAAAAGGGCGGCCTTGGGGCACTTCATCGCTTGCAGCTGTAGCGTCCACCAATGATCCATCAGTCCAGCCCACGCGAGCCAAAATAATGTCGGTAATTTCTCTGTTGAAACCTGTGTCTAAGGCTACTTTGATCCCAAGTTGGTGTAGTGCAGTAAATACCGCCTCCGCATCCGAAACAGCACGAACGGATGGGTCGTGGGTGTAAAAAGATACCATCTCAGAAACAAAAGAGTCATGAATATTCATCACCAGCTCTTCAGTAATGCGTTCAGAGGTTGGCTCGTAGATTTCCAATAATTCCCGAATGGCTTGAGGCTTGGAGTAGCCCATTTTTTGATTGGCTTCTTCCAAAGTAACTAACGTATAGCCGTGTTTTTTAAGTGCAGATTGAAAGGATTTCGCAACGCTACTTTCATCATGAATGGTGGTACCTGCCATATCAAATACGGCTAGTTTAATTTTGGACATGGTAGTACAGGAAGGCGATATCGTTCGGTGGAAGATGAATTGAATAAGCGATTGAAAGTACCAACTCTACCCAAGAATCTAATGATTTTGTAATTAATCAATTATTAAGTTTTCCGAATGTGCACGCTTCTTAATTCAAAAAAATCAGAAGACTGGGAAAAGAAATAGTTTAGAGTTTTCAGTTAGCGTACGAAAAGAAATATTCACAATATCATAAACTTGACTAGGCCGAATCCTTAAGGGTTATCTTGTAAATTCCACATTATTTAAAAAAATGGACACGAACACACAGCAACTGAAAAGGGTAGAGTTAATTTTTGGTTTTTACGAAAAACATGGGAATGAAGACTACATTGGAGAGCCCGTTTCTCAACTGGAGCACATGTGTCAAAGCGCCCAATTGGCAGAGGAAGAAGGCTTTGATGAAGAGGTCATTTTAGCTGCTTTCTTCCATGACCTAGGTCATCTAATTACCCAAGGTCCAACCACAGAAATGATGGGTGAATTTGGAGTAAAAAGACATGAACAACTTGGTGCGGATTTTTTAAGAAGCTTAGGTTTTTCTGAGAAAATCGCTCAATTAGTTGAAAACCATGTGCAAGCTAAGCGGTACCTAACCTTTCGCTATCCTGACTATTACACCAAACTTTCTGAAGCTAGTAAGCAAACTTTAATTTATCAAGGGGGTCCAATGAAGGAGGAAGAAGCGCTAAAATTTGAGAAGGATCCGCTTTTTGAAGTTTCTTTACGAATGCGAACTTGGGATGAGGAAGCTAAGTTAACTGACCAACCTTTACCCTCCTTGACTCGATACAAGGAAATGGCGCTTAAAGCTTTAGAAAATAGCATGAATTAATCTTCTGATTACCTTCAAACCCTTGGTTTAAGGGACTCATTTTCAGCAGGATCACCAAAATTGGAAGCGAGCTTTACTAAGTTTGGGCTCACGACTAATCTCAATATTTCTTTACTGATTATCCGCTTTGTTACCAGTACCCAAAAAAAAGTAAGGTTTGAAGTTCTTTTAGGTGAGCTGTGGTCTGTGGACAGTCGTCTGTCGACGATTATCCGCAGAAATTCAAGGATTTTTTAAGCTACTGGAGTGATTGCGGATAATCATAATTTATTTTTAAACGTTTAAAAACGATTTTAATTGCTTAACTGAGTGTACTTTTTAAATGAATTCCCAATATTTGACCAAAACAAAATCATTTTTTCACTCAAACTTTTTTCAAATGAATTCACTTAAAAACAGAGTACAGCTAATCGGGCATCTAGGTGCCAAAGTAGACCTCAAACAGTTAGAGTCCGGGAAATTTTTAGGACATGCATCTTTAGCAACCAATGAAAACTACAAATCCCAAAAAGGAGATCGAGTAGAAGAAACCATTTGGCACAACTTGGTCATTTGGGATAAGCCAGCGGAAAATTTGGCTAAATACACCGATAAGGGATCGGAAATTGCCGTAGAAGGCAAGTTGACCAATAGGAGCTACACGGATAAAAATGGGGATAAGAAATTTATCACGGAGGTAGTGGTTAGCGATTTTTTATTACTTGACAAAAAAGCGAAAACAGCATGATCTGAAAATTTTTTGCTTCATCCGGAAATAAGGGAGGGTACTAACCAATACCTTTATTTCCGACCCCATTTTTTCATTCGCACTGAAAAATTTAGGCTAAGGTATCCTTTTCTTTAAGTTTACTAGTCAAAGATTGGCTCCTGAACCGCTATTTTAGAATTTTGATTTAGTGATTTTTTATTCCTCCCCCTCATTTTTTAAAAATTAGAGTGTCTACTAGCGAACCATCAAGAGCAAACACTTTCCAAACCAGTTCCCGCTTAGTCAATTCCAAAACACCTACATGATGCTCTTTTATCAACTGGTCCATTTTTGGAAAAGAGGAGGATTGATCCTTAGGCTCTAAGCTACCGCCAGCACCTCCAACGATAAAAAAATGAACCGATTGACCCGAAAAATCACGTTTCATACGCTCGTAATCATGGGTATGGCCCGCCACAACCAGATCTATCCAGCCACGGTGAAAATAAGGTTCAAGTACCTCTCGGATGCTATTTTCCCCATGATATCCTGGCCAGCCTTGGGAATAGGGAGGCTGGTGCAGCACTACCATACGCCAGGGGGCTTCTTGCCAGTCAACAGAAGCCAATACCCCTTCAAGTGCTTCCCTTTGTGCAGAAGCTGTTGGCAGACTTACAGGAAAATAGGCATTTGGATCCAAGGTCATAACAGCCAAAGGACCAATCCTGTGAAATCCATACGTTGGCTCGCTACCACGCATCAGATAGGTACGCAGCGCTTTGGGGTAAAGCGAATCGTAATTACCATCGTAATCATGATTACCTGGCACCAAAATTTGGGGACTCTGCATGCCAGAAAGCACCTGCAGAAAAGATCGGTAAGATTTGGCATCCGAACCATCGGCCACTAAGTCTCCGGCCCCAATACTTAAGTCAACCTCTTTCCTTTTCACTAGCTCTGCCAATTTTTCAAATGTACGCCAGCCTCCTTGTGAATCTCCCCAAAGCGCTACTCGGATGGAATCGGATTTCAACTGGGGCATCACAAATGAATATTGGCCCTGATAGGCATTTGCCTGAAACAAATGAAAAGAAAAATCCTGCGTAGAGGCAGGCAGGGTGAAGATTCCGGTGGAAGAACTAACCAAAATCTCTTCCCCAGAAGAAAATACTACCCTAGCCTCGCCGGGATATTCGCTTACCCAGCGCACAAACCAGCTCCCATCAGCAGCTAACAATACATTGGGCTCAGCAAGCAGGATTGGTAGCGCTCGAGTTGCTTCTTTTTGTTCTTCCCAGGTCTGGAGGCTCAAGGTTTTTTTGAGTTTCTCGTTTTGTAAAACTTCGATTTTTCGCACTGCGAGCGCTGAATCGGCAAATCGATGCGTCTGCTTTTCCAGTACTAAAAAATTAGCTAAAGAGATCCACTGCACCTTTCTCAATCCACCGGCCATGGCATTGTTGACCACCCGCACCTGAAGTTGCACCCTACCCGAGTCCAGCACCTCAAATTGATTGCCAGGCCTAAAACGGTGGACCTGCTTCTTATTTACCCAGACTTGGACGCCATCATCACCTGAAACCTGAAGTATTCCTGGGGCCAAATAGACCTCCTTCTCGTACCAGAGGGAATGGTTGGGTAGATTCAGCCGATGAGGCAGGGATAGCCTTTCACCTGCTTGATTCAAGCGAGGAAGGGTACGAAAAATCCCTGGGAGTGAATCAGCCCCCAAATACATCCAATCTGTACTCAAGTCAACCCAAAGGTTCGGATTCATTTGGAGTTCTGCGGCAGACTTAGTAGGTAAAAAATACGCCTCTCCATAGGTTGGAGAGGCGTTTGGGGAAATATTTCGGTGGCAAGAAAAAAGAACTCCTCCTGATACTACTAGTAAAAAAAGGATCCAAGGTCTCACTTCAACATTTCTTGGATTGCGGGTGCTGCTTTGGGATCTGGATAAGCTAAGCCCAAAAGTTGGTAGACCGTTCTAGCAATCATGGATGAATGCCACTGCCCTCTAACCTTCATTTCACCTAAAGCAGGGGTGTCAGGCCCAATGGCTATCATCCAAATTTGGCTTGCTTCTGGCAATTTTTCACCATGGCTTTTCCAACTCGTCTTAGAAGTCCCTCTTCCATGATCTACGCTCACAATCAAGGTCGTTTTATCCTTGTAAAAAGGCTCTGACTGCAAAGTTTCCCAAACCTCTTGGATATACTTATCTGTTTGCTTGGCTGACCACAGGTATTGATCGTATTCTCCATCATGTGCCCAATCGTCTGTTTCACCATAGGCGATGTACACTACTCTAGGTTTCTTAGTTTTGATGGTTTCCAATGCAAAATGATGTGTAAATGGATCCAAGCGAACCCCTCCCCAAGGGCCTCTGATCTCTTGCTGAAGGCGATTTACGGTTTGCTCTACCGGAGTTAAGCTAGGGCCTTCCGCCAGATCAAATCCTGCGTTTACAGGCACCCCGCTGCGCTCCTCATTAACGATATAAGGAAACACATCCCAGCTTCCAAAGGCAAAGACCCTGTCTTTGTAGGCAGGCATCTGATTGAGGTATTCTAAAAAGGTGACGTTGGGGTTGTTGACTTTATCGTTAGAGTTAATTCGGGCATCGTCTGCAAAACCACTCAACACCTCGTTGTAACCAGGATAGGAAAACCACATCTTGTTACTATTGTCCACATGATTTCCATAAGCTCTATTGCCATACAGCTGCCCTTTCTGAGCAACGGTGCTCCAAAGGAATGGAAATAGCATTTCTCTTCGTTTAAGTGGATTAGCATCCCAAAATTCTTGCATGAGTGATCCTGGAGTCTTGATCATCTCGGTATCATTTACCAAAAGGGAATCAGCTCCTGTGAATAATTCCTGCCATCTCAGGCCATCGAGTGTTATTAAAACAATGTTTTCTGTTTTGGTACTTTTCGTTTGAGCAGATAGCCCGAAGGAAAAACCAAAAACAAGAGCAATTACTAAGGCATGCTTGATCATAGCGTATTTAAATTAATGGAAATATACCCGAAGACTCGGGTAGATTTCCAAAAGTATTTTAACTAAAGTTTGATGTCCTACTTGATATCCCACCATACACGCGTGGTGATTGCGTCAGCACCTTGTCTTCCGATAGCGGCTTTGTAATTTTCACCGTTCAGGGATTGCACACTGCTTGGGTACATAAAACGAACTGGAACTGTACTAATAAAGGCAGCTGGTCCAGGCTTTACAGTTGGAAAGCCCGTCCGCTTCCAATCATGCCAAGCTTCCAAGCCACTAAAGAAAAGTGCAATCCATTTTTGAGTTCCAATTTTGGCTAATTTTTCTTGCGTAGTACCTGTATAGCTAACTTTTGTTTGCGCAAAATAGGTATCATCTACCACTAACTTAGCAGCAATTGTGGGTTGGTTAATTGCCGTATACCGTGCTCTGTAATAATTTACGGATGCCTGTACACCTTTTTTGTAGTAATCTTCAGCCGTTCCCACAGTAATAAATCCACGTTCTCTAGCTTCTGCTAAGATAAATTGAACCTCAGCATAACTCATCAAAATCGCTTGGTATCCCGTGGGATTCGCTTGAGAGGAGCATGCCTGGCAAGACCAAAGTAAACCTACTCTTGAAATAAAGTTGGATCCACCTTTACTTGGATCTCCAGATGGAGCATATTTTAATGCTTCCTCATCACCCAATCCATTAGGAACTCCATCGTAAGCAGTAATTGGCCCAAGAACTCCAACTCCAGAAGCGGTGGTAGGTTGCGCATAGGCAAACAAACGAGGATCATTCAAGTCTTTTAACGCATTTTCCAAATTCTCACTCAATCGAATCTCATCGTAGGAGCCAGAACGAGTGGTGAATAACGGATGCTGATTGGGTACATCTGCCAAATACTGAAGTACTGCTTGCTCACTTTCAGTCGCGAAAATTGGAAACTGCGTTGGGTTACTCACAATTGCCTGAAGGGCTACCGCAGGATTTTGACGATCCGAAAGACGCATCAACATACGCAGTCTGAGGGAATTTGCAAACTTTTTCCATAGTGTCACATTGCCGTTAAACAAGATATCACCTTCGATTTTCTCAGAAGTAGTACCTAACATCGCGTTTGCCTCTTCTAATTCTACTAAAACAGCCTTGTAAACCGCTTCCTGAGAATCAAACTTGGGGTAATTAACGCCAGATTTTGCCTGAAGAGCGTCAGCGTAAGGAATCTCTCCATACACATCGGTCATGTAAGCAAATAAGTGAGCACGCATTACCTTGGCTACTCCAACATAATTTTTCTGGTTAGCTGTACCAGAAAGCTCAACAATGTTGTTGATGTCACGCAAAGCTCCATAAAAAGAGTTGTACGGGTTACCCTGAGGACCCCAATTGTATCGGTCCTCGTTGGTGAATTGAATTTTTGCTGTGTACTGCATCACCAAGTTACCCAAGCCCCATGCATTTCCAGCAATTTCGTTGGTGGTATTTCGGATGACGTTTGGCAAAAGCAAAGCAGAAGAAACAGCCTCTGGGCTATTTGGATTGACGTTGACCTTTTCAAAATCTTTGTCGCAGGCACTCACTCCAAGTAGAAGTCCTAGTGCCAATCCGCTGATAGATAGTTTATTGATTTTCATAGTTGTTTTTTTTGATGGTTCGTATCCCCTCGCAAGGATTAGAACTTGACATTAAGGTTAAATCCTATGTTTCTTGAAGATGGCAAGGCCATGTCTTCCACACCCGGAATCAAAGTACCACCTCTCATCGCCATGGTCTCTGGATCAAAGTGAGGGTTTTCGGTCCATAGCGCAAGATTTCTTCCCACAAGGGAGATCTTCACATCCTGAACTGGAAACTTGGATAGTAAACGCTTAGGAATATTGTATCCGATGGTCACTTCTCTTAGCTTCAAGAATGTGGCGTCGTATTTGGCCGCTTCTACGTTATTTCGCTCGTAATATCTGTTGTGCCAGTTTCTAGAAGTGATTTTAATAGCATTAGGAGTAAAAGAACCGTCCGTATTTTTGATCACACCTGGAGAAATAATTCCATTTCCAGATACTGTCAAATCGTATCCATTCTCACGCCCGTACAAAGTTTCTTCCAACTGACCTGCAGTAGAACCAATCGTCTTTGTTCTGGAAACCACGATACCTCCATGACGGTAGTCAAACAAAAAGCCAAAAGAAATGCCTTTGTAGTTTAAATTGTTTTGAAGACCAAGCATCCAGTCAGGATTGTAATTTCCCTGCTTGACCAAGGTCGGCGAGGTAATAGGAGTACCGGAGGTATTGTGGACAATTTGTCCAAAATAGGGTGAGGCAGGATCTGCAACTCGCTCAAAGCCAGCGCCATAAATATTACCCATTCGCTCCCCTACCCGAGCTTGAATATTCGCTCCGTTAGTGCCTGTTAGCGTGTAGGTGGTCAAGCCTTCCGTCAACTCCAATACATAGCCTCTGGTACGAGTGAAGTTGGCAAAGAAATTCCAAGTGAAGCCACTGGCAGACTGAACAGGTGTTCCAGAAAGCATCACCTCTAGACCTTTGTTCTGGATTTCACCTGCATTGATGATTCGAGAAGCATAACCCGTAGCGATGTCCAATTCAATTGGGATGATTTGATTTCTGGTTCGGTTATCAAAATAAGTGAAGTCCAATCCAAGTCTTCCGTTCAAAAATCGCATGTCTACACCAGCTTCAAACGAAGCGGTTCGCTCAGGCTTCAAATCTGCATTTGACAATCGACTCGATTCTGATTTAGCTTGAATACTACCCCAAGCTGTAGCCGTGTTGTACACATTGGTCAACGAATAGGGATCCGTATCATTACCTACTTCTGCAAATGCACCTCTCAATTTGAGAAAGGAAATTGCACTAGGCAAAGTTATCATATCAGAAACCACGGCACTCAAGGTCGCCGATGGGTAAAAATAGCTGTTATTGGATACTGGCAAAGTACTTGACCAGTCATTTCGGCCTGTTACATCCAAGAAAAGAATGTTTTTGTATCCGATTTGACCAAATCCATACAGGGAATTGATGCGCTTTTCGGAAGTAAATTGGTTCACCTGAAGATTTACCGCTGTATTGGTGAAATTGTAGATACCTGGAATCAACAATTGAGGAGCTGAAGTATCTACATATTTGTTGTACTGACGCATCGCGTTTCCACCCAAGGCAAGGCTGTAAGACCAGGTTGACTTCGTTGTCTCAGAATAAGTAAGCAAGAAGTCAGAGTTTTGCTCAGAGAAAAATAAGGCTTCCTCTCGGTAACTCCCTTTAGGGAAACGCTGGGTGCTGAATGCACGTCTTCTATCTCTTAGATCGTTGTAAGTATCCAAACCTGATCTTACCATCAAGTTGAGTTTAGGAGTAAACTTGTAGGTTGCGAATACGTTACCAAAAATTCTGTCTTTTGCCTGTCCGTTGGTATTTTCATACACGTTAAAATACGGATTGTCGTGGTAGTTGTAGTTGTAGTTGAACTGTTGAACTCCTTCCAATCCAGGCTGCCAGTACTTTCTAAGATTACGTGTATCCACTTGTCTTCCGTACCAGATCCATAGGTACATCAAACTTTCTGTACCGTAAGAAATGTTGGGTCTATTCCCACTTTCAGAACGTTGAAAATTGAACGTAGAATTGATTGAAAACTTATCTGTCACGTTAATACCCCCATTCATAGCAAGCGTATTTCGCTTCAAATCCGTGTTTGGAACAGTACCAGTTTGGTTCAAATTAGTCCAAGAGAAACGGATATTAGATTTTTCATTCGCTCCTTCGAGCGCAATGTTATTGGAGGATGTTATGCCCGTTTGGAAAAACTCGTTTATGTTATTAGGACGAGAAACCCACTCAGTAGACGTGATTTTACTTGTCGCAGGAGCATTTCGATCTCCTCCTCTGAATCCTGAAACGTCTCTTGGAGAATCAAACTGTGGAATCAATAATCCTTTGTCCATTTCAGGGCCCCAGCTTTCGTCTACTCCATCGGCAATACCCGCTCCTGCTCCATTTACGAAGGAAAATACACCGTTATTGCCTTGGCCATATTTATCTTGCCACTGAGGCAAACGCAGGACTTCGTCAAAAGTAGTGTTGGAATTAATACTGACGCCCAACCCTTTTTTATTTTTCGCTGATTTGGTGGTGATCAATATCGCTCCATTCGAAGCTCTTGAGCCATACAAGGCTGCAGCAGCCGGCCCTTTCAAAACGGTCATGGATGCCACATCGTCTGGATTGATTTCACCCGCAGCATTTCCATAGTCAACTTCTAAGTTGCCACGACCTGAGGAACCTACTACACTATTGGAAATGGGTACACCATCCACCACGAAAAGTGGTTGGTTTGAATTGATATTCAAGGAAGATTCGCCTCGAATGGTCACTCGAGTAGATCCTCCTACTCCTGAGGAAGAGTTGGTGATTTGCACCCCCGCAACTCTCCCGCTCAAAGAATTAATTAGGTTGGTCTCTCTTGCTTCGGTAAACTGTGCACCATCCACGGATTGCACTGAGTAGCCCAATGCTTTAGTTTCTCTTTCCACGCCAAGCGCTGTGACAACGACCTCAGAAAGCGCAAAGCCCTCTGACAGTTGTACATCGACTACCGACTGATTTCCAACTAAAACTTCTTTGCTTTCAAATCCCACAAAAGAAAACATAAGGGTCTCAGTGCTTGACGCCTGAATAGCAAACGAGCCATCGATGCCTGTGACCGTACCTCTTGTAGTACCTTTAACCAAAACAGTGGCGCCAGGAAGTGGTCCATTTTTGGTATCACTTACTTTTCCCGACACCAGCACCTGCTGGGCAAAAGAAAGATTGAGTATGAATAGTAGACCTAAAGTCAATATTCCTCTCCATGTATTTTTTTGATTACTCATGCGTTTGTTAAATAAATAATGGTTTTTTCTTATAGCAACAAAGCTAGGTCAACACTATTCCTTGACTATTAACCCTCCTTTACCAAACCATGAATTAATTTTAGGTTACCACCAATGGATAGATCCTATCCCATCTAAATGGATTGATTATAGATTTCGCAAGAAAAAATTAGAATTTTAGAGAGAAGTAAACCGCCGAAAAATAAATAAGAGGATTATCCGCAATCATGCCAGTAGCTCAGCTCGCCTCTTTAAAACTGCGGATAATTGACAGACCACAGTCAACGGTCCACAGCTCACCTAAAGGAACTTCAAACCTTGCTTTTCTTTGGGTACTGGTAACAAAGCGGATAATCAGTAAAAATAAAAAGTACCCTGAGTTACCTATATTAATTTGAATGAATCCAAACTGAAAAAAAATCGCCTTGGAATTAATAATTAGTTAAAATCGAGGGTTTGCACTTTATTTTTCCAAAGCATACACACGCAAGCTGGCACGCTCCACAAATCCTAATTTTCGATACAATCGATATGCAGGTAAGTTGTCCGGATAAAGTTGAAGATATGGAATTTGCTGGCGTTGCTGAATGTAATTCAACACATGGGGCAAAACGAGATTTGACAATCCTCTTCCCACAAAGTCTGGATGCGTACAGACCGCACTTACTTCGGTGTAGGGACCTGCTGCTAGGCGGGTTCCTGCCATGGAAACCAATTTCCCTTCTACAAAATAGCCGAAATAGCCTCCAAAATCGATCGTATTTTCTAAAAAGGGTCCTGGCTTAGCCAGATGCGTTAATGCCAACATCTCAGGTACCTCGGCAGCACCAAGTGGTCGAATCGATGAATTTAAAGTCAATTGGATTGAAGGTTTATCAAAGACCATTTGCAACAAGGCATTGTCATTGCGAACCTTCCATTTGGCATCCAATTCTAAAAATCCAGGAGTAAATAAAATTACCCGCATTCCCGGATCCATCACAGCATACAATTGATCCAATTGCTCGGCATCGTAGCGGATTAGCCCAGCAAAGAAACCCATCTTCCGGTCAATAAACACTGCATTGCCTCTCTGAAAAACATAGGGGACAAGACCTGAATTCAAAGCCGTCCAAATGGGATTGTCTAAATAGTGATTCATCTGAGCAAATTTAGCATTCTGTAATTAAAGGTTGTCAGACAAAAATGAATTACTACTTCTGAAAGGCATCCTGCAGGAAACTTAATTTCATGTTCACATAAAGCAAACAGGGATTGCCTAGGTTTGTCCAAATCATCGGTCCATGAAAAATTTCCAACTTACAGCACTCGTTATTCTTCTTCACATTTCCACCCTTTGCATGGGTCAAACCCCTAGTTGGGAAAAATGGTTCTGGCCCAATCCTGGCCTGCCAAGGAATGCACAAAGCCCACTTTTTCAAGATAGCCTAAGCCTTCGAACTTTTCAAAATAGGCAAGCGATACCCCTGGTATCGAGGATCAATCAGCACCTCTCCGCCCAATACCAACTGCCTATCGATTCCCTAATTGCTGAAACAGCTACCTTTACACTGGAATTTTGGCTGATGCAGCACATCAACCAACCCATAGGCTTTGAGATTTTTTTAGGAAAAAAGTCACTTCTTGGCCATTGGAATGAAAAATGGAACTCCAACAACCGAGAAGTAGCACAGCAATTTTGGGAAGAGTATTTCACTCATTTGGTGCTTACCCTTGAAAATGGAACGCTAACGGTCTGGGAAAATGGAAAACAAATCGCACAAGAGCAGCTTTCTCCTGTGAAAGGTAAGCTTCTGCTTCAATCCTACCTTCAGCAGGAACCACAGATGAGCCTTGACCATTGGGTGAAGCACCTCAGCTATTTCGAGCTTGCGCTCACCGAGAAGCAAATTCAACAACGCTTTCAAAATCATCAAGAGTGGAAAAAGAAAGGCCTTCGCTTTCCAAACACCTTCCATTTTCTAGCTGAACCCTACCTTTTCCCGCTCAACAATACAGGGATGCAAATCACCTTTGAATTGGATCGCAAAGCACAAGTATATCTAAAATACGGCACTTCCCTACCACTAAAAGATTCGACCTTCCTTTTGCCTGTAAAAGAAAATCTATATAGTCCTCAAATCAAAAACCTGAAAACAAGTACCCCCTATTTTTATCAACTACTCGCACAGGACTCCTCCGGGAAAACTCTAAACTCCGGCCCTTTAACATTTCGTACTGCTCCTTCAACAGACCAACCGATCGTATTTGGCGTAGTCTCCGATACAGAAGCTCGCCCACAAATCAATGAAAAAATTGGTTCCCTACTTTGGGACGAGCGCGTAGACTTTACCATCCACCTCGGTGACCTTACGGACGGAGGACAGAAAAAACAAAAGTGGCAGTGGACTCAAGAATTTTTTCCTGGGAGCTCAGCCCTTTATTCTAGAATTCCTAACCTACCTGTCCCTGGAAATGGGGAAGGAGACTTACATTGGTTCAATTACTACCATCCCCAGGCAGAAGAAAAAGGGTATTACACCGTAAGCTATGGGATAGGAGATTTTTTTATCCTAGACTCAAACCAATCCAAAACCCTTCAAAAAGGAGGCAGCCAATACATCTGGTTACAAAATGAACTCCAAAATAGTACTGCCATATGGAAAATAGTGTTGATGCATCATGCTCCATATACTGCAGATGAGGATGATTATGGAAATACTTGGAATGGGCCAAGCACCTATGGCGATCGAAAGTTTCAAGATTTAGTAGCACTCTTGGAAAAAGAAGGCGTAAAAGTGTTCTTTTTTGGACACCTCCATACCTACATGAGAACCTTTCCAATTTGGGAAGATCAGGTAAGCACGGCCAAGGGAATCACTTACTTTCAATTGGGAGGAATGGGTGGAAATCTCGAGGATTTTGCACCTAACAGAGTACCCTTCAGTGCCAAAACGTATCGAGGACATCATTACGGTACAGTTACCTTAACTAAAGAAGTTTTCGAACTCCGAACCTATACCCTGGAAGGAAACTTGATTGATTACCATCAAATTGATTATAGAGCTCCTGCTGAATTTAAACAAAATTGATTAAAGCAAACTAAACCCTCCTTTTACCAATACCACAGCAGTAGAATCTAAGATAGCATCTGTAGCGATAGCTCGGTAATGCTTGCCTTTGGCTCCTGGAGTAACTTTTATTTTCTGTAAGGTGAAAGCGCCTACACTTTTTGATTTTTGAACCAAAATGTAGTGCTCCTCACCCACTTCAAGGATCGATTCTTCAGGAACGGCCAAAGACCGTTGTGGATCCAACTGAATTTGAGCCTGCAAAAACATGCCTGGAGTCAATTTGGCTTCTTCCTTTTCATCAATCAGGTCTGCATACACCTTGATCTGTCGCTGCACATTGATGGATTTGCCCACAACTTTTATCCTTGCTTTTAGCACCTCATCCGGTCGGTCAGGGCTCGTAAATTCAACAAGTTGACCGGTATGAACCTTCCTCGCATCTTTCTCAAAAAGCACCAACTCCACATGGATATGCTCCTTGCTGATCAAGGAAAGTGCCTTGGCTGCAGAAGGCAAAAACTGTCCGGGAACAGCCACTACTTCCTCCACAAATCCTGAGATCGGTGAGGTGATGGAAATTTTGCTCCGCATGGTAGCAGGAGAAAGTGTCTCCCCATCAATGGCAATTAGCGCCAATTGCTTTTTCAAACTCTGCGCTTTTGCTAAAGTGGCTTCATAGTCAGACGCCGCTTTTAGGAAATTTTTCTGCGCTGAAATCTGCTCCTGTGCCAAGGTCTTTTGCCGTTCCCATTCGGCTTTCAGGTAAGCCAATTGGCTTTTGGTTTCCAAGTAATCCTGTTGTAAGCGTAGAAACTCTGGATTTTCTAGCGTAAACAACACTTCTCCCTTTCGAACCTCCTGACCTTCAATCAATTTTAGATCTTGCACATAACCTCCAAAGTAGGTGGTGATCTCACGCATCCCTTCCACAGGAATCTGCACAGTCCCCTGAACCTGAATCTCCTCCGAAAATTCTCCCGTATGCAATTCTCCCCATTCCATTTTCATGGTTTGGAATTGCTCCTCCGTCAACTGAATTTCAGTGGATTCACTTGGCGCTTCACTCACCTCAATCCCATCCTCCTTTTTGCCACAGGAAGTCAGCAGAATCAAGGCTAATACAGGCGCTAAAAGTATTTTTGAACAAGATTTCATGAGGGATTGAGGTAAATAAGTTCGAGTTGATGGATTAAATAGTCCCGCTTCGCTTGCAAGTATTGGATACGAAGTGACCGTGAATTTTCTATCAATTGTACATACTGTAGAAAATCGATTTCTCCTTCGGAAAAGGAGCGTGTGGCCTGGGCTTCCAACTGGTTCGCCAGTCGCATACCCTCCTGCTCAAAGTAGCTGATAACTTGACTCTGTTGAGCCAACTTCTTTTGTAACACTGCAACTTGGTTGTCCAAGCGCACTTGAAAATTAGCTGCTTCCAAGCCTACTTGGTCCTGCACTAATTTTCCAGCCTTTATCTTGGCGGCTTGGGCTCCGAAAAACAAGGGAATACCTACGCCCACCTCAAAACCTGGATAGATTTTGGAGCCTGCGGCTAAATTCGTTCCGCGAAATAAATTCACATTCACGTCGGGCAACAAGTACTGCTGCTCCACTTGGGTCTGGTATTTGGCTTGCATTTTGGTCGCTTCGTACCAAGAAAGCCCTGGATGTATGTCCTGAAGCATTGCCTTGTTCAATACCACTGGCATAGTAGAAATTTGGATTTCCCCTTCCACACCCAATAAACTTGCCAAGCGCATCAAGGCACTTGACTTCTCGCTTTTTGCTTCCGAACTGCGCAATCCAATTTCTTTTTGCTTGCTTTCTGCGGTGAGTTTTTCCAAAAGCGTGGACTCTCCCGTATCTAGACGACGAGATGCGGCCACTGCAAAGTCGGAATAGAGGCTATCCAAATACGCATAATTACTTTCCAACTCCAGCCAATACTGTGCGGATACAAATGCCAAACTCACTTCCTTTTTTAAGGCACGCAAATCCAATTGCAAACGTGCCTCTTCCCGACTTTGACCAGCCTGAAGGAGATTCTTGGAAGTGCTGTAAACCGTAGGCAGCTCAAATCGCTGGCGGATGCCCCATACTTGGTTGAATACCCCATTTTCAGCAATGTCGTTCTGGTCCTGGGCATGATATACCTGTGTTTTCTCCAAATTCCATGCAGCGCCAGTCAGGGCTTCTGCAGTCGCCAATCGCTTTTGCGCAGCTTGAATTCCCAAGTTTTGCTTCTCAGCCAGAATAAGTGCCTCCTCCAAAGTCAATCTAGAAGCAGTCTGTGCCCAGGTGCTCGCAAGCGGAAGAATCAGAAAAAGTAGGAGTAGTAGGCCACCTTTCATGCTAGAAGTCGACTGCTCTTTTTTGGAATTAAACCAAACATAAAGCACTGGGAGCACTACCAAAGTCAAGAAGGTAGCCGAAATGAGTCCACCTACGACTACCGTAGCCAAGGGACGCTGCACCTCTGCACCAGCAGATCCAGATAGGGCCATCGGTAAAAACCCTAAGGCAGCTGCAGAGGCGGTTAGGAGTACAGGGCGAAGGCGCTCTCCAGCACCTACCAACACCAATTCACGGAGCGAAGTATAGCGAGAAGCCATGGATTTAAAATGTTCAATCATGACAATGCCATTGAGTACAGCAATACCGAATAGCGCAATAAAACCTACCCCAGCAGAAATGCTAAAAGGCATATCTCGCATCCAAAGTAGAACAATACCCCCAATCGCAGAAAGGGGAATCGCTGTAAAAATCATGAAAGCATCCCTAGCCGAAGAAAATGCAAAGTAGAGCAATACAAAAATGAGCAAAAGCGCAATGGGAACTGCGATCAAAAGACGTGTTCTAGCCTGCTGTAAATTCTCAAATTGCCCTCCGTATTCGACACGATAGCCCTCAGGGACATCCACCTTAGTCTTGACATTGGCCTGAATATCGTCCACCACAGATTGTAAATCTCGATTACGAACATTGACGCCCACCACTACTCTTCGTTGGGTATTGTCGCGGGAAATTTTAGCGGGCCCTTTGGTATAGGAAATAGTCGCCAACTCAGAGAGCGGAATACTTCCGCCTGTAGGAAGTTGGATGGCTGCATTTTCGAGATGCTCAATATCCTTACGGTAGGGTTCATCAAAACGTACTACCAAGTCAAACTGCTTTTCTCCTTCAAACACGGTACCCGCTGCAAGCCCAGCAAATCCCATAGTAACCACTTGATTGAGGTCCTCCACATTCAATCCATACTTCGCTAGCTTCGCCCGATCGTATTCAATTTTCATTTGTGGCAAGCCATCTACTTTTTCAAGAATGATGTCTGCAGCCCCTTCTACTCCCTGAATGGCGGTTTCAATCTCCTCCGCCGTGTGCAAGAGTACGTCCAAATCCTCCCCAACCACCTTGATTGCTAGGTCAGCACGCACCCCAGTAATCAATTCATTGAATCGCATCTCGATGGGCTGGGTAAATTCATAGTCCAATCCAGGAATCGCAGTCAATGCCTTTTTAAACTCCTCCGCCAACTCATCCTTGGTTTCCACTGTAGTCCACTCACTTGGAGGATGTAAGGTCACGATCACATCACTCTCCTCCATGGACATGGGATCGGTAGGAATCTCTGCCGCGCCAATGCGGGTGACTACTTGCTTGACCTCCGGAAACTTCATGAGAATTCGCTCCATTTCGGTAATCGTCTCCACTGTATTGGTCAAGGTAGTACCTGTCTTCAAGACGGGTTGGATCACAAAATCCCCTTCGTCCAAGGTGGGTACAAACTCTGACCCCATGGTGGAGAAAAGCAAAATCGCCCCAACAAGTAGCCCAGCCGCAGCAAGAAGGATGGCTTTGCTATGACCCAATGCCCAATTTAGAGCAGGTAAGTACAGGTTGTTTAAAAATTTGAGTAGCCGAACGGAGGTGTTTTTTGGACCGGGAACTTCGGACTTCAGATATACTGCAGACACCGCAGGCACATAGGTAAGTCCCAAAATCATCGCGCCGATCAAGGCAAAACTGAACACCTCAGCCATGGGTCGGAACATCTTTCCTTCCACCCCAGAAAGGGATAGAATGGGAATGAAAACCAGGATGATGATGACCTGCCCAAAAATGGCGGAATGCATCATTTTGGATGAGCCCGTGAAGGCAATCTTGTCTTTTTCAAGTTGCCGCTCCTTACCCGAAAGTGTAGAAAAAGCAGCGGAGGATGTGGTAAACTGGAAGGCAATGAATTCCACAATGATCACTGCTCCGTCGATGATGATTCCAAAGTCAATTGCACCCAAACTCATCAAATTGGCATCTACACCAAAAAAGTACATGCAGGAAAGCGCAAATAGCAAACTGAGTGGAATCACAGAAGCAACTACCAGTCCGGAACGGAAGTTACCCAGGAGCAACACCACCACAAACACCACAATCAGACAACCCAAAAGCAGGTTTTCCACAATGGTGAAGGTGGTCCGGCCTATTAGTTCGGAGCGATCCAAAAATCCATTGATGACAATGCCTTCTGGAAGGGCTGTTTCCATTTCAGCAATTCGGGCCTTGACCCGATCAATGGTGCCTTTTCCATCCGCTCCCTTGAGCATCATCACTTGACCCAAGACCTTTTCCCCTTGTGCATTGGCAGTGATGGCCCCAAATCGATTGGCATGGCCAAACTTGACTTCCGCAATATCCCGAATGTAGATCGGGCTTCCATTACGGAGTTCAACTACCGTATTTTCAATGTCTTCCAGGTTTTTCACCTGTCCTTCGCCTCGAATAAAAAAACTTTCGTTGGTCTTTTCAATGTAGCTGCCTCCAGCAATGGAATTGTTGGTTTGAAGTACCTCGTACACCTTTGCCAAATCCACTTCCATAGCCTTGAGCCGCTCAGGATGAATCGCTACTTCGTATTGCTTGAGATAGCCTCCCCAGGTATTGACTTCGATGACCCCTTCAATACCAGAAAGATTTCTTCGAACCACCCAGTCTTGAATGGTACGCAGATCTGTAATGCTGTATTGATCCTCGTAGCCTGGCTTAACATCGATTACGTATTGGTAGATTTCTCCTAATCCCGTCGATATCGGTCCCATTATCGGTGTTCCAAAACCTGCTGGGATTCGTTCCTCAGCAATTTTGAGCCGCTCCGCAATCAACTGTCGGGGAAGGTAGGTGCCCATGTCCTCTTCAAAAACCAGGGTTACTACCGACAGTCCAAACTTGGAAATGGATCGAATTTCTTTGATCCCCGGCAAGTTGGCCATCTCTAATTCGATGGGATAGGTCAGGAATTTCTCCACCTCCTCGGTCGCTAAATTCCGAGAAGTGGTAATGACCTGCACCTGATTGTTGGTCACATCAGGAACTGCACCTATGGGTAGATGGGCTAAAGAATAAATTCCAAAACCAACCCATACGGCAATAAACAGAGCCACCAAAAATTTATTGGAAATACTCCACTGAATAATACGATCAAGCATAAGTCCTTTGCTAGGGTAGTGAACAAATTTCCAAAACCCGAATTAGGACTAACTTAGCTTATTCTTAATTTTTTCTTAAGATGCTTCCGTGAAATTCAAACGGAAGGTACTTCCCTTCCCTATTTCACTGCTTACAGCTAACTGGATGGAAGATTCTTGTGCCAATTTTTTAACAATCGCCAAGCCTAAGCCAGTCCCTGGAATACCACGATCCAAGGCTTCTTGAATCCTAAAAAACGGATCAAAAATCTGCTCCAAATACTCTGGAGCAATGCCCGTGCCGGTGTCCACCACTTCGATAAATGCGGTAGTATCTTTCCCTACACGCAGGAGGACTTCTCCTGAGCCAGCCGTGTATTTGCAGGCATTTTCCAGAAGATTCTTTAAAATCATCTCCAAGGACTTCTCATTGGTGCGCACATAGATGGGAAGGCTTACCAAAGACTGAAATTGGATTTGCTGTCCCTGCTCCGCAGAAATTTTATCAGCCAATTCCTCCAAAAATGTGATGAGCTCTAGCTCTTCTTTCACCAAATTCTTTCCGTTTTCCACTCGCGCCAAAGCTAGGAGTTGGTCGATCATTGCACTCATCCGATCGATACTCACCAAGGCTGTTTTTACTTTTACCTCGTACTCCTCCGTAGATCGAGGCTTCCGAATCAAAACTTCTAAGGTCCCTCTCAATACCGCAAGTGGGGTACGCAATTCATGAGAAGCATCTGAAGTAAACTGCTTCTCACGCTGTAGGGCCTGCTCGAGTCGTCCCAATAAACTATTGATCGCCCGAGTCAATTGGCCAATTTCATCGTTGGAACCGGTCTCAGGAACTCGTTCGTTCAAGTTTTGTTGGGTGATTTGATTGGTCTTTTGGCTGATGATTTCGAGGGGTTCGATACTTTTTCCCGCCAGATAACGCATGCTGAGGTACAGGGAAACCAGAATCAAAGGATAGATCAATAAGAGCACATTCCGCAAATTGTCTAGCAACTCCCGTGCATCAGCAAAGGATTTGGCCAACAACAAGTAGCCTTCTTGTTGGCCTGCAGTCAATAAAGGAATCTGCCGTTGCCTGACTTCTCGGGAACCAATTTTTTGAGTCCAGGCCTCTTCTGCAAGTGATTTTTCTGGAGAAAAAGTAAGGTGGTTTTCACCCAAATTGGGAGAGCGATCCATGGAATTCCCCTCCAAGTCCACTATCTCAATAAAAATTGGATTGAGCTGAAGCTGAGAGTGCTCCATTTCTTCCCACTCGTCCATGTGGAGAAAACGAATTTTCCCATTCACTAAAAAAATCTCCCCCTTGTGCTTATCAATCTCCAGTTGAAGGTCACGATCTATGTTGCGCACCACGGTGTAGTTGGCCACTAAATAAATCAGGAGAAACACGAAGAAAAAGATCAGCGCAGTCACCAAGGTGAGCCTACGGGCAATCCGTTCTTTGTAGGAACTGTTCATCGGTCCTTGGCCATGTAGCCCACCCCACGGATGGTTTGAATATAGTCCTCCCCTTTACTTAATTGGAGTTTCTTGCGCAGGGAATTGATAAATACATCGATAATGCCCGTGTTGTAGTCAAATTGGATGTCCCACACACTTTCAATGATCCGGGTACGTCTGCATACCTTATTTTTGTTGCGAACGAGGTATTCCAGCAAAGCAAATTCCTTCTGGGTAAGCGTTACTTCCTTTCCTTCCAACAGTACCAAGTGCTTTTCTGGCTCTAGCACAATCGGCCCAAGGGTTAATTTTTCTTCATTTTGCGCGGAATTACGCATTTGAACTCGTATCCGGACAAGAAGTTCTTCAAAATGAAATGGCTTTTTGATGTAATCGTTTGCCCCATTTTGTAAGCCAAAGACAGTTTCATCCACCGTATCCTTGGCTGTTAAAAAAATAATGGGAGTGGTCGGGTACTCCCTACGAAACTGCCGTGTGAGTTCGATGCCACTTATTCCAGGCACCATCCAGTCCAGCAGGAGCAAATCGTAATTCCCAGAAAGGGCCAATTCCAAGCCTTCTTTTCCATTGTCCGCCACGTCGACCGCAAAGGATTCCTCCTCCAAGCCTTGCTTGAGAAAATTGGAAATGCCTTGCTCATCTTCTACTACCAGAATTCTCATGCTGTAAATTTTCCTTATTTTTTTGAAAATTCACGTTTAGGGGATGAAAAAATCTAGGTTACTTTTCTACCATTCAGCCTTTTCTGGAAGGACAATAAGGCCGACCACCGCATTCAAAAAATTAGTTTAGGCTGGCAAATTTCACCAACTCAATCTACCTCGAGCGCTGTTTTTTTCTTTCCCTTTTTACTTCGCTTATTCCACCAAATCAGGGTACCTGTGATGGGAAGAGAGGTGGCGATGGCGCAGGCAATGGCCCATAAAAACTTAGTGAACTGTCCAAAAATCTCCCCAGTATGCAAGGCTTTAACGGATTTTCCAATCTGCTGTCGAACAGGCATGTCCCCAAAAAGGATAGTTTCCTTTACTTCCAGCGTCGCTGGAATGACCTTCAGTTGATCTGCCCCTGCACGGGCAAAGAATCCGGTGCGTGACTTACTTACGCCAATCTCCCCTTCGGCATCCTCTGGCAAGGTAAAGCGCACATTTCCTTCGTAGGGTAGTTGTTGCTTGGACAAGTCGAGTAATTTGTCTAGTGAAACTTCCGGAGCAGCAGGCTGAGGGAGGGAATCTTGGATGGATTCAGTTTCTTTAGCAGCAGTAGCAGCAGCATTTCCTTTGGGTTCTTCCTTCGGGGCTTGGTAGGTGTCCCAAGTTTTTTGCCAGCCAGTTTTGTACCAGCCAAAGGACCAAAAAGGTCCAGTCACGGCCATGATAAATAGGGCGATGAGTGAGTAAAAGGCCAAGGTATTGTGTAAGTCATGGTTGATTCGCTTCCAATTACCAGACCATTTTACCTTTAAACCCTGCTTCCAGCTTTTCGCTTTTTGTAGAACCCATAAAAAGATCCCGGTCAATACACCTAAGAGAAACAAACTAGTGGCAATCCCGTTGATCAAACGACCCAAGTCCTGGTTGGACATGGAATCAAGAATGGGAGTTTCGACTTTATCCAAAAGCAACCAACGGTGTGTCGAAAAAAGATAGCCCATAAAGGTTTCTGTGGCCGTCTTATTCGCATTATCTGCAAGAACTTTCCCAGAATAGGGATTGACAAAATAGGTAGTCGGCTTTTCTTCCTCAGGCTTCTTGAGAGAAAATTGATGCGTTCGCCCTTCCGATCCAAAAACCTGAAAGCCAACCACCTGAGCACCCAATTGCGCTTCAAGGGTGGATTTAAGTTCATCCAAAGGAATGGCCTCCCTCTCCTTTTCTACAAAATAGCGCTCTGAATCAAAAAATTCACGGATTTCTGTGTTGTAGACATAAATCGTTCCAGTCAAGCAGACGGCGATGACAATCAATCCGCAAGTCAACCCCGCATACAGGTGAATGTCATTGAGAAATTGGCGAATGAGCTTCCACATAGGGCCTTATTTTTATTTGGAACAAATCTAAACAAGGATTTTTAATCTTTGTTAAGGACTCTTCTTTTTTTTAAAAAAATTATATAATTATCCGCAATCACTCCAGTAGCTTAAAACATCCTTGAATTTCTGCGGATAAATCGTCCACAGCCCACAGCTCACCTAAAGGAACTTCAAACCTTACTTTTCTTTGGGTACTGGTAACAAAGCGGATAATCAGTAAAATTAAAATCAGATAGACTTCACCACCTACTCCTAGCCGAACGTATCCCTGATTTGGTATATTTAGAAAAATTTGATTCGTATGCATTTTTCCAGACTGATTTTACCCCTGCTATTTCTAGGATTTTTGGTTTCTTGTGAAGAAAAAAATCAAGGTCCTGATCCCCGTTTACAGCAACCAGAGCACTTCAAAAAGGTATTGGAAGCCCATGGGGATTGGGAAAAATGGGTAGAAGCCCAATCTTTTTCCTTTGCCATGGTGCATGAAACCACCTTGGAATGGGAAAATCATTACCTCGACCTCCGAGAGGGCAAGGTGCGCATCGATGCAGACCTTTTTCAAGCTGGGAACGACGGAGAAAAAGTTTGGATTAGCCCCAATCGGCAGTCCTTTCCTGGAAATTCGGTACGCTTCTACCACAACTTGTATTCCACATTTCTCAGCCTTCCATACGTCCTTACCGACACACTAGTAACCATTACGCCGCTGGATAATCGCATCTTCAATGGGGTAAGCTACACGACTTTGGAAGCTAAAATGAAGGATGGAAAACTCTTGGGGCCATCCAACCGATACGAATTGCTAATCGACCCGAGTACTGGCCGCTTGGCCTGGGTGCTATTTGCTGTGACCTTTTACGACAAAGGCAACCAGGTTCAGGAAGCCTTGAAATACGAAGACTACCGTGACTTAGGCGGCTTGTTTTTCCCAAGAGTAATCACTGGCTATCAAATCGAAAATGATTCCAGCACCCGAATCCGCTACCAAACGAGTTTCTCCGATGTTTTTCTAGTCCAAGAAGAGTTGGACGAAGATCTCTTCGAGATGCCAAAAGGGGCAGTAACCTCCAATTAAAGAGAGCCTTTACCTAACTCCTATAAAACATAAATGGGGATCAAGAATTTGCTCCCCATTTTTGTTGAACTGGATTATTTTATGAAACCACCGATCCAGGTGAAGTCCCCTCATGTGGCTGGAGCAATTTGAGTTTACCATTGGTATCGGAAGCCATCAAGATCATCCCCTCACTATCTATGCCCATCATTTTACGAGGGGCCAAATTGATCAGCATCGTAACCTGCTTGCCTACCAAAAATTGAGGGTCAAAATGCTCAGCAACGCCACTCAAGACGGTACGGTGTCCAAGTCCTGTATCCACTTTCAATTTGAGGAGTTTCTTAGACTTAGGCATGGCCTCTACTTCCAATATCGTCACTACACGCATGTCTAGTTTGGCGAAATCCTCGTAGGTGATCAGTTGATTCATCGCAGGAACAGGCAGTTCAGCGGCTTCATTCATTTTTTTAGTGTTTTCTAGTTTTTGAATTTGTTTCTCCACCACCTCGTCTTCGATCTTCTCAAACAAGAGCCCGATTTTGCCCAAGGCTCGATTAGATTGGAGTAGATTCCCGTTCCCCGCATCGGACCAGGTGGTAGCGGTCATCCCAAAGGTGCAGTACAATTTTTGGGCGGTAAAAGGCAAGAATGGTTCGGAAAGGATCGCCAAATTGGCGGCCACATTCAAGGCGATATTTAATATAGTCTGGGTACGGGCCACATCTGTTTTGACCTCTTTCCAAGGCTCGGTATCTGCCAGGTACTTATTGCCCATTCGTGCCAAATCCATTACCAAGCCCTGCGCTTCTCGGAAACGGAAACGTTCTATTGAAGCGGCAATTTTTTCTGGAAATCCTTCCAACTCCTGTAGCAAATCTTCGTCAATTCCTCTCAATTCTCCGCGAGCAGGCACTATTCCATCAAAAAATTTTTGCGTAAGTACCACAGCACGATTCACAAAATTGCCGTAGATCGCTACCAACTCCGAATTGGTTCTCGTTTGAAAATCCTTCCAAGTAAAATCATTATCCTTGGTCTCCGGCGCATTGGCTGTCAGCACATACCGAAGCAAATCCTGCTGTCCTGGAAACTCTTCCAAGTATTCATGAAGCCAAACGGCCCAATTTCGGGAAGTGGAGATCTTATCTCCCTCTAAGTTTAGAAACTCATTGGCAGGCACATTGTCCGGCAGAATATATCCTCCATGGGTTTTTAAGATTGCCGGAAAAATGATGCAGTGGAATACAATGTTATCCTTACCGATAAAGTGAACTAGCTTGGTATCCTTACCTTTCCAGTAAGGTTCCCAATCAATCCCTTTTCCGTTTGCCCACTCCTTAGTAGCTGAGATGTAGCCAATCGGAGCATCAAACCAAACATACAGCGCCTTCCCTTTGGCATCAGGAAGAGGAACGGGTATACCCCAATCCAAGTCACGTGTCATAGATCTTGCTTGAAGTCCATCTCCTGCCTCTAGCCAAGAGCGGCATTGGCCCAAAACATTGTTTTTCCAATCCTCTCCATGCTCCTCTAAAACCCATTTTTTCAAAAAATCCTGGTAGCGAGCCAAGTCCAAAAACCAATGCGTAGTATCTTTCAAAATGGGAGTTCTACCGCTCAACTTGGACTTGGGATGAATCAAGTCGGTCGGACTGAGAGAGGTCCCACACTTTTCACACTGGTCTCCATAAGCGTGCTCGTTGCTGCATTTAGGACATGTGCCTTCGATGTAGCGGTCAGCAAGAAACTGATCCGCCTCCTCATCGTAGTATTGAGCAGTGGTCTGCTCTAAAAACTCTCCTTTCTGGTACAAATTCGTAAAAAATTCCTGAGCTGTTTCGTGATGGATAGGTGCAGAAGTACGGGAGTAATGGTTGAAACTAATCCCAAATTGCTCAAAGCTTGCCTTCATCATCTCATGGTAATGATCCACCACCTGTTGCGGCGTTTTTCCTTCTTTCGCTGCCTTGATCGTAATCGCTACCCCATGCTCATCAGAGCCACAGATGTAGGCAACATCCCTTCCTTGGGACCGCAAGTACCGTACGTAAATATCAGACGGAATATAGCAGCCCGCCAGGTGACCAATGTGAAGGGGTCCATTTGCATAAGGCAATGCTGAAGTAACGGTATAGCGTTTAAATTTCGTTTCGCTCATGTGGGTGTGGTATCGGGTCTAGAAAAAATAAGTTCTTTTTCTAGAACTGGCCCTCAAAGATAGAAAATTCAAGGGAAGCCTGTAACCGAAGAGCACTATAAAATCGGTTCAACCGGAAATCCTCAATGATTCTGAATCCTCTTAAAAAAATGAAGGTACAATTCGCTTCAACCCGCAAATTCTTGAGCCTTAACCCTTATTTTTACCTTAGAAATTTTACCCTTCCATGACTCACTCCGAAGCCGCACATCGTATCCAAGAACTTACCCAGCAGCTCAATTACCACAACCAGCTGTACTACCAGGAAAGCCGTACAGAAATAACCGACTACGAATTTGATCAGCTTTTGGAAGAGTTGATTCGCTTGGAAAAAGCATTTCCCGACCTGCTTCAATCCCATAGCCCGAGTCAGCGCGTGGGAGGCACCATCACCAAGGATTTTCAGACCGTTGCCCACGAATACCGGATGCTTTCCCTGGGCAATACCTACACTACCGAAGAGTTAGGCGCCTTTGACGAACGTGTGACCAAGGGTTTGGGCCATTCCAACTACGAGTACTTCTGTGAATTGAAGTTTGACGGAGTCGCCATCTCCTTAGTCTATGAAGGTGGCCAGTTGGTCCAGGCGGTCACTCGTGGAGATGGCACCAAAGGGGATGACGTCACTGCCAATGTAAAAACCATTCGAAACATTCCTTTATCCCTACCCTACCCTAATGTTCCTGACAAATTCGAAGTTCGAGGTGAAATTTTTCTCCCTCTCAAGGAATTTGAAAAATTGAATGCCGAGCGTGAAGCCAAAGGGGAAGCCTTGCTGGCCAACCCACGAAATGCGGCTTCAGGCACGCTGAAAATGCAGGACAGCGGCGTGGTGGCCAAGCGTCGCCTCAACTGCTATTTCTACCAACTCCTAGGGGAAGACCTAGGCATAGATCAACACGAGCAAGCCATTCACTTACTCGAAAGCTGGGGATTCAATGTATCACCCACCTACCAAAAAGCAAACACCATGGAGGAGGTCTTCGGATACATTGCATTTTGGAAGGAAAAGCGTTTTGAACTTCCCTTAGATACGGATGGAGTCGTAATCAAAATCAACGATTACCAACAGCGTGAAGAACTTGGTTTCACTGCAAAAAATCCTCGCTGGGCTATTGCCTACAAATACAAGGCAGAAAGTGCGGAAACCGAGTTGCTCTCCATCACCTACCAAGTAGGACGAACAGGGGCCATCACCCCTGTGGCCAATCTTGCCCCCGTGCTGCTTGCAGGCACTACCGTCAAGCGTGCTTCCTTACACAATGCGAATGAAATCGAACGATTGGATATCCACGAAGGAGATTTTGTCTGGGTAGAAAAAGGCGGGGAAATCATCCCGAAAATCACTGCAGTCAATTCGGAAAAGCGTAGAGCCGGCGCCTTGGCCATCACCTACATCAGCCATTGTCCGGAATGCGGCAGTACTTTGGAACGCAAAGAAGGCGAAGCCAAGCATTACTGTCCCAATGCGGCCGCCTGCCCTCCACAGATCCTGGGCCGCATCGAGCATTTTGTCAGCAAGCGGGCGATGGACATCGACTCCATGGGAACAGAACGAATTCGCGCACTGATCGACCAAGGTTTTATACGAAACTATGCCGACATCTACAGCCTAGATACCAAGCAAAGCGAACTGCTCGGGCTAGAGATGAGTCAGGATCAATACGAAAGGGAAGTCAATGGGCTGCTCTACATCTCCTTAGACAAAGTATTGTTTGCGTTGACAGAGGGGATTTCCCTGAAGCAAACCCAGGACTTTCTCCTTGAAAACACCCACCTCCCCCTTCGGGATCGGATCCGTGCTTTTCAAGTACAACTGAAAGAATGGAAGAAAAAAGTGCCCTCCAACGTAGGCATGGTGGATTTTTTACTCCAAAACTTGGCTACGCATGCCGACTTGATGAAGGTGGAAGATTACATTCCCGTGGCGGTGGTCTTGGAGATATTCTTGGGAAGACGCGTGGAATTTGAGCAAATTTTGGAGGCAAGCAAAAAGCACGGCACCATCCATACCATCCTGCTTGAACTCCAACTCAACTTACCCGACGAACTTCAGGAGCGAATCAAAAAACTAAAGGCAAACACCTTCCAGGAAGGAGTCATTGCAAACATGATGGAAGGAATAGTTGCCTCCAAATCCCAGGATTTTGACAAGGTGCTTTTTGCCCTAGGCATCCGGAATATTGGTGAAAACACCGCACAGCTCCTGGCCAAGCATTTTGGAAATTTGGAAAAACTTAAAGCGGCTACAGCGGAAGAATTGTTGGAGATCAATGGAGTGGGAGAAACCCTGGTGCAGAGTCTTCAAGAATTTTTTGCCCAGCCAGAAAACCTTGAGATTATTGCTCAATTGAAAGTCCAGGGCTTGAATTTTGAAATGCAGGGAAGAGAAATTGTGGCACTCGGCAATGCACTGGAAGGTAAAAGAATCTTAGCCTCCGGCAGATTGAATCACTTCAAGCGAGATGAGATAGTCACTTTCGTACAAGCCCATGGCGGTCAGTACCAAAGTTCGGTTTCTAAAAACTTAGACTTTATCATCGAAGGAGAAGAAATGGGACCGAGTAAAAAAGAGAAAGCTCAGAAGTTAGGCATTCCTTTGGTTTCTGAAGAAGAGTTTTTGAAACTGGTCCAATCCTAAACCCAAAAAAAATAAACTAGAATCTTGAAACGACAAGGCAACCAGGATTTAGGCCTTATGCCCGGCTTACTAGCACCTTGTCAATGCGCTGCCCATCCTTGTCCACCACTTCTAGTCGAAGTTTTTCGACAACCACGGCATCTCCGACATTCGGGATATAACCACTTTGATGAAGGATTAAGCCGGCCAAGGTGGTAAAACTTTTATTCTGATAGGAAATTTCGAAATCAAAGTACTTTTCGAAATCAATCAAGGAATATTGTCCATCGATCAGCCAAGAACCATCCTCCCGCTCCACGATTTGGTAATCCGTCTGATCCATTTCGGTAGACTCCCCTACCAGCGCATCTACCACATCATCCATGGTCACCATCCCTACCGTGACTCCATACTCATCGATCACTAAGCCGTAATGCAGGCGATGGGCCTTAAAAGATTCCAAAGCTTGGTAGGCAAACATGCTTTCATTCAAAAAAAGTGGTTCCTTGGCAATCTTTTTCAAGTCGAAGCCTTCCTTTAGAATCGGATCAAAAAGATCCTTCACCAACACCATCCCGATGATTTGATCCAAATCTCCCTCCTTGCACAAGGGATAGGCGGAATGTTTTTCCTCACTGATTTTTTGCCTTACCACCTCCTCAGTATCGGTAGCATTGAAAAAAACCAACTCATTTCGGTGCGTAAGCAGGGTATTGATTCGTCGATCTCCCAATTCAAACACGCGCTCCACGATATCCTGTTCGATATCCATGATCTCTCCTCCTTCAGCACTTTCTTTGATAAGAGCCTTCAACTCCTCTTCAGAAATCTTACTGTCAGAAGTACGCTTGATTTGAAAAACCCAAAGTAAAAAATCATTGGAGACCGTAAGCAGCCAAACAAAAGGGCTGGTCAACTTGGATAGCCAAAGCATGGGTTTGGCCACGCGCAATGCAATCTGCTCCGGAAAGGTCATCCCTAGTCTTTTGGGAAATAACTCACCCAACACAATGGAAAGGTAAGTAATGGCTACTACAACCAAACCAACTGCCAGCGAATTCCCATAAGGCTGTAAAAATGGTACCTGTTGCAACAAAGATTCTAGATCATCCGTGATATTTTTTCCCCCATATACACCCAGCAAAACACCAATCAGCGTGATCCCAATCTGCACTGTGGACATGAATTTGGTAGGATTCTCTGAAAGAGATAAGGCTTCCTTCGCTCCCAACTTTCGCTGCTTTTTCAGACTTTCCAACTTAAACTTTCTCGAAGAAACAAGGGATAATTCTGCCATGGCAAAAACGCCATTCAAAAGGACTAGAAAAAGAATGATTAAAATTTCCACAGAAATAAAAAGAGACTTTGGGATGTAAATTTAACTTAAAATACTTCTTATTTCACTGTTTACCAATTTTCGAAAAATTTAAGAAAGTTGGCTTTAGGTAGGTGAAAACCTCACAGTTCAACCTAGCCCATTCTCCTTGTCTTGCACAGGGGATCAAACAAGGCACATTTTTCAAGTTTATGCTTACCCGAAAGCAGAGCAGTGGCTTAAAGTCTAGTTGACTCACTGGGGATAATCGTTGACAGACCACCGCCAACCTAAACGAACTACAGGTCTAAAGATTCATTGGTTACTGGTTAAAAAGCAACTAATCAGATTCAAGTTAAAGGGATTGAAGTTCCTACGCGTTTGCTCCATTTACTCCCTTCCTTTTTACTAAAAACACCGCCAAGTCTGTATATTTGTCTTTGGCTTTAAATCATCCCCATGAACGCATTCAAAGGTACCGGAGTAGCATTAGTGACCCCTTTTCTTGAGGATAGACAGGTGGACTTCCCTAGTCTAGAGCGATTGATCCATCATGTTATCGCAGGCGGAGTAGACTACTTGGTCCTTCTCGGTACTACCGGTGAATCTGCAACCCTAACCTCCACGGAAAAAGCGGAGGTCCTTAAAGCTTGTGTGGAGTACAACAAAGGTCGTGTTCCTCTAATGCTTGGCCTTGGTGGAAATGCTACTCAAAAACTGATTGATGAAATCGAACAAACTGACTTTTATGGTGTTGCAGGGCTTTTATCCGTAAGCCCTTACTACAATAAACCTACACAGGATGGAATCATTGCGCATTACCGTGCATTAGCAGATGCATCTCCAGTTCCACTAGTGCTTTACAATATTCCAGGTCGAACCATGTCCAATTTGACGGCGACGACCACGCTCACCCTATCCCACCATCCCAATATCGTTGGCATCAAGGAAGCGAGTGGAAATCTGGAGCAATGCATGCAGATCGCTGCCTCCATGCCGAAAGATTTTTTACTCTTGTCCGGAGACGACCTTCTAACCAAACCTATCCAAAGCATTGGAGGATCTGGAGTGATTTCAGTCCTAGCCAATGCACTACCAGCAACATTTAAAACCCTAATTGAGGAGGATGGATCTTCTTCTATCCAAGCGGCTTTTTCACTATTGAAATTGAATGGATTGATGTACGAAGAAGGGAATCCTGTGGGGATAAAAAACCTATTGCTGCACCTGGGAATTATCCAAACGGACCAAGTAAGACTACCCCTCCTGCGAGCCAGCCAAAGCTTGAGTGAAAAAATCCGCTTAGCGACACCCCAGTAAGCCATGACTCCACTATCCGTAGTCCAACTGACCACTGCCATCCAGCAAGTACTTGATAAAGAGCTTGAACCCTTGGTATGGGTTGTAGGTGAATTAGCGGATTTTAGACAAACCCCACAGGGACATGTGTACTTTGAGTTGGTGGAGAAAGAAGGAAACCAGGTTCAAGCAAAGATTCGAGCCAATCTCTGGCAGTTTACCTACCGCAGCGTCGCCGCCAAATTCGAAGCCGTAACATGCTCCTCTCTAAAAAATGGCATGAAGATCCTAGCTCAAGTGAGCGTGACCTACCATCCAGTCTATGGGCTCAGCCTCAACGTAAAAGACATCGATCCCTCTTTCTCATTGGGGGAACGAGCACGCATTCGGCAAGAAACGATTACCAAACTCAACCAAGAGGGATGGATAGGGTACAATGCACGATTTCCGCTGCCCTTGGTCATTCAGCGGATCGCGATTATTTCCAGTGCTACGGCAGCAGGCTACGGGGATTTTATCAATCAGCTAGCAAGCAACCCCCAAGGCTACCAAGTGTACCACCAACTTTTTCCTTCCCTGATGCAAGGCAACGAAGCGGTGGAAAACCTACTTTCTGCTTTTGTCCAAGTTTCAGAGCAGGCAGAAAAACGTCAACTAGATGCTGTGGTCCTGATTCGAGGCGGAGGAGCGCAACTAGATTTGGATTGCTTTGACGATTACCGGCTTGCCCTAAAAATTGCGAATTTTTCACTACCTGTCCTCACTGGAATTGGCCACGAACGCGATGAAACCATTGCCGATTTAGTAGCGCATACACGCCTCAAAACTCCCACGGCCGTTGCTGAATTTATTCTTTCCAGTTTTCGCGAATACGAGGAGAATCTAGCGCTCACTGCTCAACGATTAGATTGGATCACACGCACCAAATTCAAAGAAGAAGAACGAAAACTTCAGGGCTACCGCTTGCGCATTCAAGGGGAAGGCAAGCAACTGCTTTCAAAAGAAGGTGAAAAAGCAAGAACTACTGCACTGCGAATACAACACGCTGTAAAAATTGACACCAAAAAGGAGAAAAGTAAACTGGAACAGCTACAGGAAGAATTGATAAAGAGCAGTCAGCGCTTTATCAAATTTCAGCAGGATAGACTGCAAAGTCTTGAAATAGGTAGGCGGCAATTGGATCCAAACGCCTTGTTGCGAAAAGGTTATACACGCACCGAATTCAATGGAAAGCCCATTCATCAGCTAAGCTTGGAACCAGGAGACCAAATCCTCACCCACACCTCTACCCAAACAATAAGTAGTACCATCCAAACCATCGATAGCAAATGAAAGAGTATAACTACACCCAGGCCATGCAACGATTGGAAGCAATTCTTGCTCAATTAGAGGAGGGGACTTCTTCTGTGGACACCCTGTCAGAATTAGTCAAGGAAGCAACAGAGCTAGTTGCCTATTGCCGAGAAAAACTTCGAACCACCGAAGAGGAAGTGCAAAAAGCATTTGAAGGATTGTAAGTCCACAATCCCGATAAAAATGGATTATACACTTGGGGCGATTTCAATTACCTGCAAAAACTTCCGAGGAATGCTCACCAGCATGTTTTGGTAGATACCTGGAATGCGAATAAGAAAATAGTCCTTATTTCCTTTTTCGATACACTCCCCCACCATATCCTCGAGCGATCCACCGATCACCTTCACTTTTTCACCTGGGCTGATTTCAGACCCATCCGTTTCGATGGACACACCCGTAGCCACTAAGCGTTGGATCGTTTCCACATCCTCATCACGAATGGTGGCAGGCACTCCCGAAAAGTTGACAAACTTGACCGCACCAGGAGTTTGAAGACAATTCCAAAGGTTATTCCGATCTGTTTTGACAAACACATAGCCATTGAAGAGCGCTTTTTGTACCTTCTTTTTTCGATCCGACCATTGCCTCAACTCCTCCACCATCGGTAAAAAAACTTCCAAACCGGCCTCATCCAATCGCTCGGCTACTTTTTTCTCTGCTCGAGAAGTGGTATACATCACGTACCATTTTAATTCCTGCATCTCTAGTGGGTCTATGGGTCACAAATCTAAAAAAATAGCTCAGGTTTTGAAAAAAAACGAAAAAACCCCTGGAACAGTATTCCAAGGGTTTGATCAAAAAAACCACCAACCTTAACAAAGTGATGCTTAATTTCTTCTAAGCTTTAGTGCAAGCTTATCAGTCAGCAAATACATCACTGGTACGAGTACTAACGTAATGATTGTTGCAAAGGTTAACCCAAATATTACGGTCCAAGCCATTGGGCCCCAGAAAGCTGCATTATCGCCCCCTACGTAGAATTGAGGGTCAAATTCACTCAATAGGGTGGCGAAATTAATGTTCATCCCGATCGCCAAAGGAATCAATCCAAGCACCGTAGTGATGGCAGTCAAAAGCACCGGACGAAGACGGGTTTTTCCTGCTTCCACAATACTTGCCAATAATTCAGGAAGGGCTAAATAACTTCCCTTTTGGATACCCAATTCCTCTCTTTTTCGAGTTCGAACCAAATCGGTGTAATCAATCAATACAATCGCATTGTTTACGACTACCCCAGCCAGGGAGATGATCCCGATACCGGTCATGATCACCACAAAATCCATGTTGAAGATTACCAAGCCCAAGAATACCCCAATCGTACTAAAAAGCACGGATGTCATGATAATGAAAGGGCTAATTACCGAATTGAACTGTGCGACGATAATCAAGAAAATAAGCGATACCGCAATTCCTAATGCGCGCAATAGGAAGGCTTGAGACTTGGCTTGCTCCTCCTGCTCACCGGTATACTTCACCGTAATTCCCTCAGGAACAGGGTAAGCCCCCATCAAATCCTTGATTTGGCCGTTGATCTCGGTAGGATTGTATCCATCAAGCACGTTGGAGAACATACTTACCACTTTTTCGGAATCCTTTCTTTTCACAGATCCATAGGTAGATCCATACTGGATGTCAGCTACCGCAGAAATTGGTACTTCCCTTTTGTCACCAAACTTGTCTCTAAAACCAATTTTCTTGTTAACCAAAGTATTGATGTCGTAGCGTGAATTTTCATCCAAACGAAGGAAGATAGGATAATCCTCTTCCCCTTCTTTGTACTTGGATACCTCAAGACCAAATAGAGAAGTTCGCAACTCCATCGCTATGCTGGAAGTAGACAAGCCAAATCTTCTGGCCTTTTCGCGATCGATACGCACGACCACTTCAGGACTTCCCAAAGAAAGATCGGTCTTCAATTCTTCAAGACCTGGAATGGAATTCGATTCCAAGTAAGCCTTGGTCTCGTCCACATAGGCAATCAATTGCTCGTAATCTTCCCCTACAAACTCAATGTTTACAGGATTCCCAACAGGAGGTCCGTTTTGCTGCTTGTCCACGGTAATCAATACCCCTGGGTACACTTTCGCCAATTCTCGTATCACTTCCATGGCTTCGTTGGTATCAATCCCTTGACGATCGATGTAGTCCACAAAACCAATGGTGATTTTTGCTTTATGAGGAGTAGATTGGATACTCGGCCCCTGCGTAGGGTCACCAGTACCTTCTCCCACTTGGGTGATGACCGATTCCAGGATGCCTCCATAAGGTTTCAATTTGTCCATCATTTCGTCTTCCATCTTATCCACAAAAGTATTGGTCGCCTCAATACTTGTTCCTATCGGGAATTCAACGAACACGTTGACCAATTGAGGCTGGTTGTCTGGAAAGAAAAGGACCTTTGGCGCTCGAATACCAAGCAACACAATGGAGAAAATCAAAAGCAAAAAGGTACCAATCAAAAACTTCAATGGATTTTTACCCTTCAAAGCAAAAGTAAGCAGCGATTCATAGCCATTTTCTAATTTGACCAAGTAGACAGCCTGAAACCATCCCACCGCTTTTCTCAAAAAGAACACATATACCAAAGTCAAGACAGATGACACTAGGGCAATAGAACCAATGGAATTCCATCCAACTAGGTAACCTATAAGTGCCAATAGCCCTAAAAATCCAGCCGTTCGAAGGGATCCTTTTTTTGGTTTATCTTGGGTCATGTCCTCAATCTTCATGAACATCGCCGTCAATACCGGATTGATGACCAAGGCTACAAACAAAGAAGCAGAAAGCACGATAATAAGCGTGATAGGCAGGTATTTCATAAACTCCCCTACCAAATCATCCCAAAAAGCCAAGGGAAGAAACGCCGCCAAGGTGGTGAGTGTAGAGGCGATGATTGGCCAAGCTACTTCTCCAACTCCTTCTTTGGCTGCTTGACCGGCCGGCTTGCCTTCCTGCATCATGCGGTAAATATTTTCTACCACCACGATGCCATTGTCCACCAACATACCTAAAGCAAGGATAAGTGAAAAGAGCACCATCAAGTTGAGCGTAATGCCGAAGGCGTCTAGAACCAAAAAGGAAATAAACATGGACAAAGGAATCGCCGAACCCACAAAAAGTGCATTTCGGAAGCCCATAAAGAACATCAAGACCAAGACTACCAGAATAATTCCAAAAATGATGGAGTTTTCCAAGTCACTCACTTGAATACGCGTCTGCTTACTCTGGTCATTGGTGATGGAAATCTCTAAATTTTCAGGAAATCGATTCGCCTTCGTAGTCTCAATGATTTCTTTGATTTTGTCTGCAGCATCCAGCAGATTTTCACCACTTCGCTTAGTCACATTGATCGTAATTACAGGCAAGTTTTTACTACGAGCATAGGATGTTCTATCTTTGAAAGTGTCCTTGATCTGGGCCACATCTTTCAAATACACAATCTTTTGTTGATCCGTTTTGACTATAATGTTCAGCAGATCCTCTGGATTGGTGAATTCACCATCTACGCGTAGCGTGCGTTCAAAATCACCATTTTTAATACTACCGCCAGAAACAGTCATGTTCTCTGTTTGGATAGCGCCAGATATGTCGTTAAAACTTACTCCAACCGACTCCATTTTGTAGGGGTCCACGTTGATTTGGATCTCACGCTCGATAGTGCCCGCAAGATCTGCCTTGGAAATTTCCGGAAGCTTTTCGATGGCATCTTCCAAATATTCCCCATAACGTTTCAATTCCTGCTCCGAATACGGGCCAGAGATATTGACATTCATAATGGGGAAATCGGAGGTATTGACTTCCAATACATTGGGATCCTGATCGAGGTCAGTTGGCAATTCGCTTTTTGACTTATCTACAGCATCTTTTACGTCTTGGATGGCTTTGGCCAGTTCCACTCCAGGCGTAAATTCAACCACAATGGAAGAAAAATCCTGCACGGAAGTCGACTTGATGTCCTTTACATTATTCAAGGATTTCAACTGTTTCTCAATCGGTCGTGTGATCAAGTTTTCCATATCCACAGGCGAGTTGCCTGGGTAAGGAGTTCCAATATATACCGTAGGAATGACGATTTCTGGAAAACTTTCCTTGGGCATGGTGCGGTAAGCACCCAAACCCAAAACCGTAATAATTAGCGTCAAAATAATGACCGAAGTCGAATTGTCTACGCTAAAGCTCGACAAGCCAAACTCACGGATCGTTTTGGATTTTTGAGGGGTATCCATGGTTACTGCTTGGCTACGTTCACACTAAAATTATCTCCCACTTCACGAAACCCTTTGTCTACCAAAATCTCCGTTCCTGTAAGCCCCTCCACAATTTCTGTTTGGTCACCAGAGGTGTATCCCCGCTTCACGTATTTCTTTTTGGCAAGACCATTTTCAACCGCAAAAAGGTAATCACCCTTGGTATCAGCAAGGATTAGGTGGGCAGGAACGACCACACTTTCCTTGCTTTTGTAATCTTGGATCTTCAAGATCGAAATCATATTCGGCTTCACCTCAGAAAGGTTTGGAAGGAACACTTCCACCTTAAAGGTCCGGTTGTTTGAGTTGATGATTGAACCCGTAGCAGACACTTTAGTAGTGATCGTCTTAGTAATGGATGGGAAAGTGATTTCTACTGAATCTCCCTTGGCAAGTGAACCCATGTAACTCTCGGAAATATCAGCCTCTACAAATAAATCGCTCTCGCCCACAAACTGAAACATCTGTGAACCTGGCTGCACCAATTCGCCTACTCGGACGCGAACAGTCTCCACCGTTCCACTGAAGGGAGCGCGGATAGTAGATTTAGCCAATTGTGTCTTCAACGAAGCCAGGCTTTTCTCCAAACCTTCTTTTCTACTTTTTGCTTCCAAATACTGGATTTCAGTACCAATTTTTTGATTCCATAGGCGCTCTTGCTTTTCAAATATCGTTCGGGCTAGGGAAAGGCTATTCTCCAATTCTTCGATGCTGCGCTGAATGGCTTCTGAATCCACCTTCGCCAACACCTGGCCTTTGGAGACACGCATGCCTTCAATAGCAGGGATGTCCAAAATTCTGCCGACCGTCTCTGAACTGATGTTCACGTTTTTCTTGGAAAGCACGGATCCAGTCACTTCCACAAAGTGAATAAACTCTCCTTTTCGAGCGGGGAGCGTAGTAATCAATAAGGGTTTTTTGGTAGTGCTAGCAAATTCTGGATCTGAGGCTATCAATTCGGCTTCCAGAGTTTTGATTTGAGTAGTCAACTCAGAAAGTTGGCTTTTTAAAGCTTCCAATTCAGCTTTTTTTGCTTCTAGGCCATCTCCCGCACAGGAGGCCATCCCAAGAGAAAGGACAAGCAAGGTGACGAAGTTTAGGATTGATTTCATGGGTATAAAATAGAGGTGGAAGAGTTGGCTTAGTTTGTCAAATCAGGCTTTAACAAGCCTAAGGCTTTTTCAAGATTTATTTTCGAAATAAGGCCATCGTAGATGGCGCCTAGGTAATTGATTTCTGCTTGAATTAAGGCTGCATCTGCTTCCACTACTTCAAGATTAGATCCCACCCCTTCTTTGTATTTAATTCGAGCAATTTGGTAAACCTCAGTGGCAAGCTGCAGATTGGCTTCCTGAACTTCTAGAAGGTTGAGGTCGTTTCGAAGATTGGCCTTGGCAGCATACAATTCGTTTTTGAAGGACTCTTTCAAGAAGGTGCGCTGGTTTTCAAGTTGATTCATTTGAACTCGGTTCTTCTGAATTCGAGCCGCTTTTCCAAATCCATCGAAAATGGGGACCGACATGCTCACAGCTACTAGGGAGCTTCCAAACCAATTGGATTTATTGAATACCCGGTCCAATTCATTTCCTGCACCGCTTCTGCGCGTATTGCCTACAAAATCAATTTTAGGCATGTACTGACTCATGTTATTTTTCAAATCTAGCCCAACAAGTTTAAGCTGTGTAGACATTTGTTCTAATTCAATCCGCTCAGCACCCTCTTCGCTTAGCAGCGCAAGCGCCTCTTCTTTGACAGACAACTCCTCTACGGACTCCACTAGGATGACTTCATATTCCAATGGCATCCCCAGCTGTAGCTTTAGAATTTGCTTGCTGATATCCAAACCCGTTTGGCTTTTTTGCAGTTGCGTGTAACTATTATTCCGCTGCACCTGCACTCGGGAAATATCAAGCTTCTCCACAAAGCCAGCCTCTTGAAGCGCAATGGTCTCTTTTAAAAGCGTATCGATTCGAGACAGGGTGGCTTCGGCTAGTCGAATGCGTTGCTGATTGACCAAAACCCCTAAATAGGCTTTTTTCACATTTTCAATCACATCAATTTCTGCCTTTTTCAAGTCTTTGTTGGTGAGTTCAAGGAGTGTTCTGGCAGCACGAAGTCCTACAAAAAATGACCCATCAAAAATCATCTGGGAAACTGTAACTCCCAATCCAGAAGAGTAGCTCACCCCAAACCGAGCTGGAATGACATCACTGGGAATCGATGGATCTCCAAATGGCGGTTGATTCGGTAAAAAGACCACTGGGATTTTTGGATTGTAATCCAAGTTGTAGGCACCATTGATCTGAGGAAGACCTCGGGAGGTTGTTTCCTTGATCGTAGCCTTGGAAATTAGAAGTTCCAAGCGGGCGTTTTTCGCGCTCGGGTTGTTTTCCAAGGCGTAGGTTAGGGCATCGGCCAGCTTCATTTCTACCAGCTGTTGCGCCGCAAGTTGGGAAGCACTTAGCCCTACCAAAGCAAGGAAGAGGAGGTATTTTTTCATTTACTAGTTGGTTTAATTCAATATATCTTTCTGTGTCAAATACGCCTGACGCCCTTTTTCAGTAAATATTCCATGTAGGAAGTGGTCCAAGATGATCATTTGGTCCTCCACCAAGTTGTAGTCTGGCTCAGCAAAATTTTGGGGATCGAAAGCTGTAGTAATCTGGGTCAATCGAACACGTGCCAATACCCTAGAATCAATTTCAGGTCGGAAATACCCAAGTTCCTTTCCACGCTCCAAAACCTTGATTAAGTCTTGTTGTATGGTCTCTTGTTTAAAGGATTCAAACAAATTCCAGGCTTCTGGAAAATATTTTTGTACCTCTAGGATCACCAAAGGATTGATAGAAGTAAGCCGCTCCCGCATCATCTTGGAAGTTTGCACCAAGTGCTCAATCACCCCATCTCCCTGCTCCAAAATAAAGGCAAGGCGCTTCCGATCCTGTTCTAGAATCGCTGCAAATACCGCCTTTACCAAGTCCTTTTTATCTTCAAATTCTTGGTAAATGGTTTTTTTAGAAAGGCCCGCCTGCCTAGCCAAATCTTCCATGGTGATGGTACGCACACCAAAACGAGCAAACTGCGCCATTGCGATTTCCAAAATACGCTGCCTTGTCTCCACTAGTTTTACTTTTTTAACTTGGGTACAAAACTACGGAAACTTTCAATTTGTTTAAAGTTTCCAAAGTTTTATTTAAAAATAAATCACTTAAAAAATTGCCTATTAATTCAATTAAATTTCTATTATTTTGTATTTGTTATTTTTTTAAAATTATTTTTTGTTTTTACTAATTTTAAACGAATAATTACTCCCTTAATTAAGCTCAAACCAAACCTTTTTTTGAGTGGATTAATTCCGCAATCCCTACTTTTTTAAGACCCCATCGAACGCTCTTAAAATCGATAAAAAAACCGTCCCCCATTTCTAAAAAAAAAAAGCTTAACCCCGAAATCTTCCCTTCAAGTTTTCAGATTCTAAAACCCAAATGCTTACTTTTGTACCTTACCTCCCTAGGACATGATTTTCTTCTTTGAATCCCCTCAAAAACTCATTTACGGAGTTCAAACCCCACAACCTCTCCCCTCAGAAGACATCCTAAAACTCGCCTGGCTTTTTGGCGAAGCCAAACCCCTACCAGAAGACAAAGTAACTGGTAACTATGCTGGCCCACGCAAAGAAATGATCAGCCCTTGGTCAACCAACGCAGTAGAAATCACGGGTAACATGGGGATTCAGGGGATTCAACGCATTGAAGAATTTACCCCACTACAACCGGGGGAAGCGATCGATCCCATGCTCCAAAAGGCGTATGAAGGACTAAATCAAGAAATTTTTACCATCCAACTCCAGCCTGAACCCATTCAGTCGATCACGGACATCGCCGCGTACAATGCCTCAGAAGGCCTAGCCCTAAGTCAAGAAGAAGTGGATTACCTCAATCAGGTATCCTCCCAACTGAATCGCCCATTGACGGATTCAGAAGTGTTTGGATTTTCTCAAGTCAACTCCGAGCACTGCCGTCACAAAATCTTCAACGGTACGTTTATCATTGATGGGGTAGAAAAGCCGATGACCCTTTTTCAAATGATTAAGGAAACCTCCAAGCGTCACCCAAATCGTATCGCCTCCGCCTACAAAGACAATGTGGCATTTGTCAAAGGTCCATCGGTCCAACAATTTGCCCCAAAAACCCAGTACCAAGCTGATTTTTTTGAGCCCCGACAAATCGATACAGTGCTTTCACTCAAGGCAGAGACGCACAACTTCCCTACCACTGTGGAACCCTTCAACGGGGCCGCTACTGGTGCCGGTGGGGAAATCCGCGACCGCCTAGCAGGGGGTACCGCCTCCATCCCGCTCGCAGGTACAGCAGTGTACATGACCTCCTACGCGAGGTCAGAAGCAGGACGAAGCTGGGAAAAAACCCTTCCTGCACGACCATGGCTTTATCAAAGCCCCATGGACATCCTGATCAAGGCCTCCAATGGAGCCTCTGACTTTGGAAACAAGTTTGGTCAACCCCTCATCGCTGGATCGGTACTCACTTTCGAACACGAAGAAAACGAGAAGCAGCACGGATTCGACAAGGTCATCATGCTTGCAGGAGGTGTGGGATTTACCAATGCCAAGTACACCAAGAAAGCGGAACCTAAAGCCGGAGATCAGATCGTCATCATGGGAGGGGACAACTACCGCATCGGTATGGGAGGATCTGCAGTATCTTCCTTAAATACCGGGGAACTATCCAATGCCATCGAACTGAATGCCATCCAGCGCTCTAACCCGGAGATGCAAAAGCGCGTATCCAACGTGATTCGAGCCATGGCGGAAAGCGAAAACAACCCCATTGTCTCCATTCACGATCATGGCGCAGGTGGACACCTCAATTGCCTCTCTGAATTGGTCGAAAGTACAGGTGGCACCATTCACATCCATCAACTCCCCGTAGGAGACCCTACCCTATCTGCGAAGGAAATCATTGGCAATGAGTCCCAGGAACGCATGGGATTGGTGGTAGGAAAAAAAGACCTCCCTCTATTGCAACAACTCTCCGAGCGCGAGCGTGCCCCTTTCTATGTAGTGGGCGAGACTACAGGAGACATGCACTTTAAGTTTGAAAATCAGACAACTGGAGAGAAGCCAGTAGATTGGAATTTGAGTTACCTTTTTGGCTCTTCCCCAAAAACAATCTTAGAAGATGTAAGCCATCCAAGATCAACCTTCATCGAAGCGGATTACAGCCAAGAACTACTAATCCCCTACCTCAAAGAGGTGCTTCAACTCGAAGCAGTGGCTTGCAAGGATTGGTTAACCAACAAGGTAGACCGCTCCGTAACAGGTCGTGTAGCTACTCAACAGACCGTAGGTGAAATCCAATTGCCACTCAACAATGTGGGCGTCATGGCGTTGGACTTCACAGGTCAAAAAGGAATTGCTACCTCCATCGGACATGCTCCTGTAGCCGCCTTGGCTAGCCCCGAGGCTGGAAGCCGCTTAGCCATCGCCGAAGCACTGACCAACTTGATTTTTGCGCCCATCACAGATGGATTGAAGGGAATCTCCCTTTCTGCCAACTGGATGTGGCCTGCAAAAAACAAAGGCGAAAACGATCGCCTCTACCGTGCAGTGCAGGAAGTTTCCGAGTTTGCCATTGCCTTGGGCGTCAACATCCCGACGGGTAAAGACTCCCTTTCCATGACACAAAAGTATCCTGGAGGTAAAGTGGTTTACTCCCCAGGAACAGTGATCATTTCAGCCATTGGCGAATGTGAAGACATTACCAAAACGGTCAAAACCGCCCTAATTCCACAAGCTGGCACCCAGGTCCTATACCTCGACTTTTCAAAGGATGCCGCCAAACTCGCAGGTTCATCGCTCTACCAAACCCTCAATAAAATTGGCCACCAACCACCTACGGTTGTCGATGCAGCCTATTTTGCAAAAGCTTTTGAAACCGTTCAGCAACTCATCTCTCAAGGTTTAATTCTTGCTGGACACGATATTTCTTCTGGAGGTATGCTGACCGCGCTTTTGGAAATGTGTTTCCCAAGCCAATCCGCAGGCATACAAGTGGATGTCACCCAACTAGATGAGAAGGACTTGGTGAAAGCCTTGTTCTCCGAAAATCCAGGTATCCTCATTCAAGTAGAAGCAAATGGAGAAGTGGAAAAACTCCTTGCAGCTGCTCAGATCGAATTTAAATCGCTTGGAACAGTTACGCTAAACGGAAAAATTGAACTTGCTTCCCAATCCTTGCTAATCTCCGAATGGAGAGATCTTTGGTTCCGTTCCTCTTACTTACTTGATAAAAAGCAAAGCGGAGAAAAGTTAGCACTCGAGCGATTTACCCACTACAAAAATCAACCCCTGCACTACAGTTTCGCTATAGGTTGGGAAGGGAAATTTGCAACCCTAGGACTCGATCCTTTCCGTACCAAAAAAGGAAAAGCAACCGCAGCGATTATTCGTGAAAAAGGGGTGAATGGTGACCGAGAAATGGCTTATTCCCTCTGGTTAGCAGGCTTTGAAGTCAAAGATATTCACATGACCGACCTGATTTCTGGTCGAGAAGATTTGACTGATGTTCAAATGATCGTCTTCGTAGGCGGATTCTCTAATTCGGACGTATTGGGCTCCGCTAAAGGTTGGGCGGGAGCCTTCTTATACAATCCCAAAGCGAAGAAAGCTTTGGATGCATTTTATGCAAGAAAGGATACCCTCTCCCTGGGGGTTTGCAATGGCTGCCAATTGATGATTGAATTGGGATTGATCACTCCGAATCATGCTGAAAAGCCTAAAATGGGTCACAATGCAAGCCATAAGTTTGAATCTTGCTTTGTGAATGTGACCGTTCCTGAAAACACTTCCGTGATGCTCGGAAGCCTAAGTGGACAGCGCCTAGGTGTATGGTTGGCACACGGGGAAGGAAAATTCAATTTACCAAAAGGTGAAAAAGGCTACCACTTCGCCATGAAGTACAGCTACAGCAGCTACCCAGGAAATCCAAATGGATCAGACTTTTCAACTGCAGGCATCGCTTCCGAAGATGGCAGACACTTGGCCATCATGCCGCACATTGAGCGCAGCTTGAAGCCTTGGAACTGGGCACACTATCCAAGTGAGCGAAATGATGAATTTACCCCTTGGATGGAAGCCTTTGTCAATGCAAGACGCTGGGTAGAAGCACAGATCAACTAGGTGGTCCCCTAGTCGATATTTACCCAGTTATAAGGGGTGACTACTGAGAACCATCCCTTCCTTGACCGTCTTTAGGTAGGTCACGGCTTTGCCATCTTCCCCTACTTCACATACCCGGTAGCTAGGGAAAGGATTGCCCCAAGATCCTCCAAAGTGCCCCGCCCATAAAAACGACCTCTTTTTATACACCATCAAGCCATCTAGGTCGTGATCGTGCCCATGGAAGGTGGCTTTAACATTCGGAAAAGAAGCAATCAAGTCCATAAACTCTTGGCAAGCCACTCCATTTCGGGTCCAATCCTGCTGGGAAATGTGGATGAATACATACACCTGTTCGAGCTTTTCGTATGTCGCCAACATTCCTTTCAGGTAATTCAAATCCGCACACAAGTAGTCGCCTGCTACATTGGAGGAATCCAAAAGGATCACCCCGAACTGATCCTTCAGGACGAAGGAATGATTGGTGGAATGCCCCATAATTCGACGAAATGTATCCGCATCCACCCGATCGTGGTTGCCTCGAGTAGCAAAAGTTGGAAATTGAACTTGATCGTAAACCGTCTTTACTTCAGGTAGAAAAGAAGGTGTATCGTGAATCAAATCCCCATTGAAAACCACAAAATCCAATCCTTTTTCCCGATGAATCGCTTCAATTAGCTGCCGATGCGATCCTTCAAAATCCGTGTTGGGCTGCCCCCAGTGCCCGTCCGAAGCAGTAATAAACTTAAGTCGAGTTGCTTTCAGAAGGTTCACCTGTCCGTAAGTGGCAAATGGCAGGGTAAGGATTCCTGTGCTGATCAAACTGAGCTTCTGGAGAAAAGGGCGTCTATGCATGGCTTGAAAATACAACATTAGCTGCACTTTTCGAAGTACCCCTCTACTTGAAGAATTCTTTGTAAGTCTAATTTTTCAAAGGAATGGATTTTTGCTCCGTACCTTTTCCTTGGCTGGATTGCTGAAGCCATCCCTTTTGCTTACTTTTCGAAAAACCATCCTCCCATGAGAAGCTACTTGTTCACTTTTATTTTTCTTTTGATTGGCATCAGCCTATCTGCACAAACTTTGGATAAAGCGCAGTTGGATGCGCTCACCGAAAAGCAATGGCAATCTGGACTTCGTCTGTTGAATGACCTCGTTTCTATGCCCAATGACGCAGTATTTCCCGAGCAAATCGCCGCGAATATCACTTGGTGTGAGGCTGCCTTTTCGAAGCGAAATTGGACCGTGGAGCGCTTGGAAACGGGAGGCATTCCACTCCTACTGGTGGAGAAGAAACAGCCCAATGCTAAAAAAATAGCCCTTTTCTACTTTCACGTAGATGGACAAGCCGTGGATATCAGCAAGTGGGATCAGAAGGATGCCTACCACCCTGTTTTGAAGGCACAAACTGCAGCGGGCACTTGGGAAGCTCTTCCTATGGAAAGGCTACAAACCGAATACAATCCCGATTGGCGGATTTTTGGCCGATCCACCTCGGATGACAAAGGCCCTTTGGCCATGTTGATTACCGCTTGGGATGCACTCACTGCAGCAGGGATTTCCCCTGATTATTCCGTCAAAATTATCCTAGACTTTGAGGAAGAACAAGGTTCTCCCCGTCTTCCGGCAGCCGTAGTCAAGTACAAGGAAAAGCTCAAAGCTGACCTGATGCTCATCATGGATGGACCACGTCATACCTCCAACCTGCCTACGCTTAGCTATGGTGCTCGAGGCATCTCCGAACTCTTTTTGACCACCTACGGCCCCAAACTCCCTCAGCACAGTGGACACTACGGCAACTATGCCCCCAATCCTGCCCTGCTGATGTCACAGCTACTTTCTTCGATGAAAGATGAATCTGGCCGCGTAGTGATTCCAGGATTTTACGATGGGATTACTTTTACCGAAGCGGAACGCAAAATCTTTGCTGCTGTACCAGACAACGAACCCGCTGTCAAAAAACGCCTTGGCCTAGGCCGTACCGATCAGGTAGGAAAGAGCTACCAGGAGAGCATCAACTACCCCTCTTTGAATATCAAGGGGCTATCGGCAGGCTATACCGGCGCTCAGGCCACCACCATTATTCCAGCCATTGCGGTTGCCGAACTAGACATGCGACTAGTACCCGAATCGGATCCTGTACGCTTGTTTGAACTAATCAAAGACCATATCCGCAAGCAAGGATTTTACATCACGGAAAAAGACCCAACCGATGAAGAACGGATGACTTATCCAAAAATCGTCAAGGTAGGCACGTCCATCTCCTACCAGGCTTTCCGTACCCCAATGGACTCGCCTGTCGGCGCATGGCTGAGAAAAGCCATGAACCGTTCCTTTGGATCAGATCCGGTTCAGATTCGAATTTCTGGAGGCTCCATTCCCATTTCCCCATTCGTGGATGCCTTGGGTATCCCAGCAGTTACCATCCCTACTGTGAATGCGGACAACAATCAACATAGTCCGAACGAAAACCTCCGCCTAGGAAATTACAAAGAAGGGATTCGTACGATAATGAGTGTGTTGACGGAGAAGATGTATTGAAAGAATTTGGAATAGTTCACAGACGACTGTCCACGGTCAACAGCCCACGTTTTTGAACTTCAAAGATTCAACCCCTTGACCAAGACTTATGAAAACCCTTAGTAGTCAGTTCACGTTTATGGAATGTAAGTGGTTTACAAAAGTAAAACCATAGTTAAAACCTACACCTAGACTTCATTTTTATGTAGGTGAGATTAGTCCACTTTTTTAAACAAAAAAAACTAAATTGATGTGATGGAAACCTTACAAATCGACATCCTAAATCCAAAAGCAAAAAAACTCCTAGAAGACTTGGCGTCACAGAACCTAATTGCCATTCGAAATTCAGACTCCCCTTTCAAAGAAGTCTTGAAAAAAATAGGAGTGCCCAAAGGAGAAGTTATTCCAAGCGAAGAAGAAATTATGTTGGAAGTGGGAGAAGAACGCACGGCACGTTACAAAACACAACATGACAAGGGTCATCCTTGATACAAATTTATGGATTAGTTACTTTTTGAGGAGCGGAAATAGCCCATTATCCAGTCTTATTGAACACGAACAACTCATTTTTTTATGGAGCGAGGAACTGGTAGAAGAATTGATTCGAGTAAGTCAGCGAGATAAGTTCCGAAAGTACATCCCAATAGATCAACTCAACTCCTTCCTTGGTCAACTGCAATCAAAATCAGAACTTGTCAACGTGCAAAGCGCAGTAAAGTTATGTAGAGACCCTGCAGATGATTTTTTGCTTTCATTAGCCAAAGATGGGACAGCTGACTTTTTAATCACTGGTGATAAAGATCTACTCGCCTTATCTCAAATTTTCTCAACACAAATTCTCACACTATCCACTTTTATTGAGCAAATTTTGAATAAGCACTGATACCCAATCCAATAAATCAATGAATTCCAATCCTTCAATTTCTCCAATCATTACTGGAATAAGGATTTGGAAATTTCATCTAATAAGATTTCAAAATCTATAGGCAAGGGAACTAATTAGGAAAAAATTGGTAGCTGTGGGTGACTCGGGATATAAAAAGACTTGGTCTCTGCTCTGGTAATTACTTGCTTCTACTCTCCACAACAATCCTTTCCAAAGGCTATAATCCACATTGACCGATACTGCCGTAGTGGCAAAGCCATTGGGGTGTTCGTTCTTTACCCGGATACCTGTTCGGTCTTGGTAATATTCCACCCGTACAGCTGATTTGATCCGATGATTCCACTTCACCTGACCAATCAGTATCGGACTAAACCAAGAATTGTACGCACTACTTCCCCGCTTTTGCTGTTGCACCCCCATGTCTATCCCCACCGTCAATGCCATTGCATCGTTTACTTGAAACTGACCATACAAATTGGAAAAATAACGCCGTCTTCTCGTGGCATCTGGATCATCTGAACCTAGGAACGTGCTCCAATTAAGAAATACACTTTCCCTGGGCCTATAGGATACTTGGGTGCCAAAAGAGGGTTTGGTACTACCTTCCACATTCGTAATTCGTTGCCAACCATTGAAGATTAAGCCAGAAAAAAACCACTTTTCAGAGGGTTGAAAACTCACCTTTCCACCTGTCAAAAAATAGGGGGTGTTTTCGGCTAAAATGGAACGCGTCAAGGTCAAATTCTCTGTAGAAATCGCACTTTCAAATCCAATATGGGAAGGCAAGACACCCGCGTCTAGCCACACCTTACCTTTTTTCGAAAGCAAAACCCCTGCATTTGCCTCAAATACATGTTTCAGGACTCCTGGTTCATCTGCATAATTATCAACGGAATAGGTTCCAGCATGTAAAGCAACATTACTTCGAAACTGCCCTTTGGTCATTGCAATTTTAATCAAGCCCAAATTGAGCGCTACCTGATTGTGTCGATTGTGGTTGCAAAGAAAAGGAAGTCTCATTTTGCCTTTAGGCTGGTTAAAATCATAGCCGTAAAAGAAATCTACTACTCCAGAAACAACCCCCTTGAACTCAGAGGAATTAGAAAGACTGTCTTGTTGACCAAGTACTGGAGTTCCACCAGCGAGTAAAAAAAAGAAGGAATTAAACCACCAAAACTGCTTAAACGTCATTTGTTGACTTTTTTTCTAAATGCAAAGATAGCCTAAGAAAAAACCTAAAATCCTACCAATCAAATTATACTGAAGCACAAACTCATTTATCCGCATACAAAACAAGCCTCAACGTATCGTAATCGTACTTTCCTTCAAAGTGCTCAAAGTAAGCCTTTAGCGAACTGAGTTTTTCAGTTACCCCCTGAATCTCCCAAATGGCTTCCTTGGAAACCAGCGCCTCCACCAGGATTTTCCCAGTCTTTACCCCATGCACCAGGTGATTGAGGATGGTTCCAGGAGTTAGTCCCCGATCGGATGCGATTTCTTCAGGAGTTTTTCCCTCCAAAAAAAGGCGTACCGTCTGTTCCTTCGTATCCTCTTTTTTCTCATTTGCAGGTTTGCCTTTTGAAGACTTCCTCTTTCCTGACTTATTTTTTGTAGTGGAAACAGCAGGCATAGCCTCTCGAAATTGGGACACGAGCTGCTGCCGCACCTGCCTAATTTTCAGGTCCACCGCATCCAAGGAACCTATCGATTGCCCCTGTAAAATGGCTTGCAAGAGTACTTTGCTCCGGGCAATGGCTGTGTACTTATTCAAAAACTCCAGTTCCAGCTCTTCCATGGATTCCTGGTACTCCTTCACACGCGTAAACCGCTCAATTTTGACCAAATGCCGAAGCAATATCTTCATCCCCTCCAGCAAAAGTTCCAAGTAATAGGATGAGCCTTTTTCCAAACGATCCAGCAATTTCTCCACCTCTTTCTGCTGAATCAAATACTGCAATTGCTGCCTAAACTTCCGGGTATTTTCCTGCTCAGCTTCTAGAAGTCGATACACCGCAGGCAAGTCCTCCCGCAAGGCTTGCTCCTCAAACTCCATGGAAGAGGCCTGCTCATTCTGAAACTGAATCAAGGCCCCAATCACGCTTTCAAACTCAAAGGTGCGCTCCACCAATTGAAACAAATAATTTTCTTGGTGCACACTCAGTAAGGCTGCCAAATCTTGTTGAGCTGACTTTTCTTGGGTGAATCCCACCACCTTGGCATCTGAAAAAATCACCTCCGTTTGGATACGGGTTCGTAAAATCAGCCCCTCCAAACTCCGAAGTCTACTCAAGGCCACATACACCTGTCCTGGAGCAAAGGCCTGTCCCACATCCACGATCGCTTTGTCAAAGGTAAGCCCCTGGCTTTTGTGTACGGTCACCGCCCAGGCCAGTTTGATTGGATACTGGGAAAATGTACCAATGACATCCTCCTCCAACTCCTTGGTTTCCGAATTGAGCTGGTACCGTTTATTCTCCCAATCCTCCTTTCTCAGCACATACTCCTCTTGCTGATCATCCATCTGCACTTTTACCTCATCCGCACCCAGCTGAATCACCGTAGCCAACTTTCCATTGAAGTAATTGGCATTGCCCGAGGAGTCATTTTTGATAAACATCACCCGCGCACCCATCTTGAGTTCTAGATTGGGAGGCAAAGGAAACATGCTTTCGGGAAATTCACGATCTATATCCGCATCGTAAAAAAACGAGGGGCTTTCCAAACTTCTGAGTTCCCGCAAATTCAGTTCGTCCGCTTTGTAATTGTGTGTGGTCAAGGTGATGCAAGGCATCGTATCCTGGATCTCATCCAAGGTCTTAAACTGCTGATTCAATCGCCGTACATCCTCAGGAGTGGATTTATTGTCACGCAGGTTATTCAGGATGCGAATAAAGGTATCGTCCTCCTGCCGAAAGATCTTGTCCAACTCCAAATACACCATTCCCGACTGCTGCAAAGCCTTAGCCTCAAAGAAATGCATGGAGTTGTAAAATCGGCTCAACACTGTCCATTCCTCGTCCTTAACGATGGGTGGCAATTGGTACAAATCCCCAATCAAGAGCACCTGAACTCCCCCAAATGGAACCTGATAATTTCGCTTCACATGGCGCATCCGGTAGTCAATCGCATCCAGCAAATCGGCGCGTAGCATACTGACTTCATCAATCACCAACAGGTCAATCGCCTTGAGTACTTTTCGCCTGAGGTGGTTGAGTGGATGCCTGCGTGCAAGGGTTTGCTGGGTAAAAAACCCTTGCCGCTCTGTAAAGTTCCCCTCCGGTTCACGTGTGGGCAAAAAAGATCCAAATGGAAACAGAAATTGGGAATGTACAGTCACCCCCTTTGCATTCAATGCCGCGATGCCCGTTGGTGCCACGATCACAAAACGCTTGTGTGTTTGTTGTGCCAGCTCACGAAGAAAAGTGGTTTTTCCTGTGCCTGCTTTACCCGTCAAAAAAATAGGAGCTCCCGTGGTATTTACAAATCTCGCCGCGAGCTCCAGTCGGTCCGTAGAAATATTCATTTGGCTAAATTAGACTTTTGTTACATACCTTGAAGAGGCTTAGTAAAAATTACTAGTAAATTTGGGCGCACCCGTAGTTTGAACGAATAACTTCCCATTAGCACCTTAATCACATGTATATCCATCCACTCAACGCCTGGAAAAGTCAACCTGAAGTCCTGGATTTTATTCGAAAAAATGCTTTTGCTACCCTTTACACTCAAGTGGATGGGAAGCCCTGGGCGACACACCTACCGGTATTTCTAGAAGGGAAGCCTGAGGGAACATTTGTACTGCATGGGCACCTTGCAAAGGCCAACCCCCAGTGGAAACAGATCTCTCAGGCAGAGGAAGTTTTGGTCGTATTCCAAGGTCCTCATGCCTACATTTCTTCTTCTTGGTATACCCATGAGAATGTCCCCACTTGGAACTACCTAGCCGTTCATGTCTATGGCAAAGTAAGGCTAATCGAAGGGGAGGAACTCATGCACCACCTTAAATCCTTGGTGGATCAGTTTGAAACAGGGCGACCGAATCGTGTGCAAGTGGAAACCATGAGCCCTGGCTATTTGGAAGGTCAAATTCGGGCCTTGGTGGGCTTTGAGTTGGAAATCACAGAAGTTCATGCCAGTGCCAAACTTTCCCAAAACCGTGACGATAAAAACTACGAACGGATTATTCAACAACTGGAGGCCAATTCCCTACCCGGAGACAAGGAAGTCGCAGCAGAAATGCGGAAAAGAAGAAATAACAAATAGGGTTTTGTACGAAGTACCAAGTACAATGTACAAAGTACGAGATTTAGTCAATTGGAGAATTTCTTCTACATTATTAGATCATTCCTCGAAATTCGACATTAAAGAAAGCATCAGGTATCAATAAGTTTCCCTAAGAAGCAGAATCCTGCTCCCTACAGTGTACTTGGTACAATTTTGTAAATCGCATTTCGCTTGCATGCCGCAAGTACCTCGTACTTGGTACTTTGTACTTTGTACTATTTTACACCCGTACCTTCGTCGTTCCTCCACCCTTCAAGGTGATCTCCACCGGCGCATTGGTTTTCCAGTGGCCTCCGGTAAAATCAGGAATATCGATGGAATTGGATCGGTTGGCTACAGACCACTCACTCATCGGAGTGATGCAGCTCCACAAAGCCGCATCGTACACATCCTGATCTAACGGAAGCCCATTGCGCAAGCAATCGATCAATCTCCAATCCATCATAAAATCCATGCCTCCATGGCCACCAATTTGCTTGGCTAGTTCGCCTACTTTTTGAACAATTTCAGGCGTATATTTTTCTTTGAGCGCCATCATCTCCTCCTCTTTCATCCAGCTGTGTCCTTTGGCTACTTTTTGCTCAGGATATTTCTGAGCATAGCCCTCGGTACCACTCACCACATGCAATCGAGAATAAGGACGAGGTGAAGTCACGTCATGCTGAATCACAATGCTTTTTCCTAGCTTGGATTTCACCACCGTGGTATTCATATTGCCCCGATAGTTCTTCGTTGCATAGCCATTCCAGAAGGAATCTTGCTTGGCAAGCTCCTGGGCTTTTTTCTGCATTTGAAAATCACTTGAAGACAAAGAGGTCAAGTAATCCATTTGATCCCCACGATTGATGTTCAAAATCTGGCAGATAGGCCCAAGTCCGTGAGTCGGGTAAAGATTGCCATTTCGGAAATTTTCTTCCAGCCTCCACATACCCTGATATCCCTTATCCTTGTCAAAGTTGAGCCAAACTAAATCGTGAATGTACGCTCCCTCTACGTGTACTACATCGCCAAAAAATCCCTCACGGGCCATTTTTAAAGTCATCAACTCAAAGAAATCGTAGCAGCAATTTTCCAGCTGCATGCAATGCTTTTTGGTGCGCTCGGAAGTTTCCACCAGCTGCCAGCATTCTTCCAAGGTTCTGGCTGCAGGCACCTCCACGGCAGCATGTTTGCCTGATTCCATCGCATACACCGCCATGGGCGTATGCCACTCCCAAGGAGTTGCAATGTAAATCAAATCTAGATCGGGGCGCTCACACATTTTTTTCCATGCATACGGCGAACCCGAATACAATTCTGGTTGATGAATGCTTCCTTCCAAAGACTTTTTTGCCTTTTCCGCACGCTCAGGAAGCAGGTCACACAAGGCTTTGATCTCCACTCCTTCGATTTTGCTCAGTCGATCTACCGCTCCAGGTCCACGCATACCCAAGCCCACAATCCCTACCCGAACGGTAGCCAGTTTAGGAGCTGAAAAACCAGACATATTGAAGGACTGCACTCGAGAGGCTCCATAAGACGCTTCCAAAGGCAATGCCTTCATGGAGTCAGCCAAAGCGTTTCCTGCACCAAATAATCCTAGACCTGCTAGTCCGGTAGTCTTTAAAAATTCTCTTCTACGATTCATGGGGATATGCTTTTTTGGGTTTGCATCCCCTAGTTACTAAAAAATCAAAAAAGTCCCTACCGCCAATCCAAAAAAGACACAATCCCTTAGTTTTTCGAAATTTCGGAGGTACGGATATTTTCCAAATTAATTTCTGATAACTTCTCTAACTCCCCTTTTTCAAACAAGTACTGCATGGAATCTAAAGGGGTATCTTTGTTGGCCGCCTTCAAGTTGATGTAATCCTGAAAGCGAATCCCACCTACTTCGCGAGTCTCGCGAACTTCCCGCATTCGAACTCCTCCTCCATCGGTATGGTAGCTGTAGGCTAGGTAATCCATAAGAGAATCCTCTACCCCAAACCAATACAAAAACTCATCTTCAAAGTGCTCTCCGCCACCTTCAGCCTTGAAAGTCACTTTGACTTGATGGTAAGCCTTTCCCTTGATCTTTGTTTGGCCAAGGTAAGTCTTGATAGCTGCTGCGTCATTGAGCCCATAGGGCAAAAAGGCAAAGTAGGCCACCGAATTGACCGACCGGGAAAATGCCCCTATTCGCTCCTCCGTTAAGGTATCGATGACTACGCCATTGACCTTTCGCGTAAAACCCGCATTATTCAAGATGTCCACAACCTGACCCGTAGAGTCGGTAAATTCCCGGCGGTATTCAAAGGCAATGGGAGATTTGAAAATGGAATAATGCGTACCTCTGAAATCAAAATCGACGACGGTTTCGGTATAGCGGTCACCTCCATGAGCAGCAATCGCCGCATCCACGATATGCTCTACCTCTGTTCTGGAATCACAGGACACCCCAAAAAAAGTGAGGGAGAGAATGCCTAAACTGAATAGTACCAATTTCATAGCTGTATTTTTTAAATGAAATTCTTCGTTTAAAAGTAAAAAGAACCGGTAATCAATACACCAATTCAAAGTTGGAATAACGGTACTCAGCCCGGAGAAACAAGCGCTTTCCTGATTCATCCACCCGCCAACTTTCTCGGGTACCATGAAATAGCAGTTTGTCAGTCTGTTCAGAAGCTATATCGTAGACCAAACTTCGGTGATCGGTGAGCTTAACTTCATTCCCCACCATCAGGAAGCTGCTTTGATCAAAATAGTACCACCAAAGATCTGAATCTGGACCATAATCCACGCGAATGGATTCCACTTCTGTACCATTCTCAAGGGTCTTTTTTCCCTCATAGATCAGTTTCCCTCCCTTATCGAGCAACTTCCAAGGCTGAGCAACGGTATAAAAAGCTGCATCAAAATCTTTCTTTTTCGAAGCCAAAAAATCTGGATTCAATACTTCATTCTCCCCCATCTGGTAGCGAAAGACCGCCCCATCCCAACTCATCGAATGGGAAATGCTGTCCTTGGTCCAGCAGATTTTCCCCTCAAACCGTGGGCTAAAACGAAAGACATGCGATTGATCCAACTCCGACTCCACATTCCCTTCCGCATCCAACATTCGCGTCCACTTCTGGAATTTGATCCCCTTCAAGTTCTCCCATCCCTCCTTACCTCCATGCGCTACAATAGATTTGTCCAAAAGAGCAAGCGCCTGCTCCTCAGGGCTTGGCGTACAAGCCGTCCATGCAAATAGGAATACAAGAAATATTACACCATTTTTCATAGACCTAAGGTAGCAGTTCTTTTCTTTCGAAAATAGTCCATGTAAAGACCAAGCAGCACCAATCCATATTCCAAACCTAAAAATAAGGCTTGCTCCTGAACCGGATTTTGGCTGTAGGCCTGGTAGGAAAAAATCGCACCAAAAGACCAAAGTAGAAAGGTCCATTGGCGAGATAAAATGGACAAGCCCAATCCTGGCAACAAGTACCAAGGATGAACCACCGACTGCAACAAGAAGTAGATTAAATACAACTTCACCCATACACCAGGGATTTCGAAAAGGGAGGCGTTTGACCGCTTCCAGGAAATCCAAACTGCTCCAAGGAGGGTGATCACCATTCCAATTTTCGTCAAATACCAAATGGTATTAAAACCTGCGAGCTCATAGCCTACCGCTCGAAACAAGTAATACAATGAGGCATTGAACTCAAATTTACCTTGGTAGAGCTGCAGACTTTGGAAGAAATTTTCCCATGCATTCCCAAAGACTATCGGGAGAAAAGCCAGAACTAAAACCGCTGCAGCCATCCCCCAAAATTGAAGTGCGGTCCGAACACCTTTCCAAAAGAAAAAAACGGGAGCTAGCAGGAAAGGAAGCAATTTCATTCCCACAGCCAATCCCCAAAACGCACCTGACCATCCCAGCTTCTGCCGAGATAAATTGAGCAGTGTAGCCAACAAAAACAAAAGTATAATTCCCTCAAAATGCAGGTTACCCACTACTTCTAAGATCACCAAGGGATTGAACCAGTACAGTAAAATCTGTTTCCCCGGAATTTGAAACCGAACCAATAATCCCCAAAGCAGGTAAAAAACACCTATCTCCCCCAGCAGAAGCATGCATCGAAGTGCAAGATATCCTTGCGCCACACTCCCCTGCGCCACCAACGCTCCAAGCCAAAAGAAAGCTTGATTGAGGGGAGGATACACAGAATAGTAGTTTGGGGAATTCAGGTCTTGAAAAAGCTGGGCACCTAGCCCGCTTTGCTCCCCTTGTCGCTCTCGTACTTGCGTTGGAGTCAAGCCGTAAGGATTCTGACCTTGACGTAAAAGCTCCCCATCCCACAAAAACCTTGCTCCATCCTCCGACCAATTTGGCTCAAAAATGAAAAGGCATCCCCTCAAAACTACCCCCAACAGCAGCAGCCTTTTGAAATTAACCTCCTCACCCGCGAGTAAGTAACTTCCCAGCATACCTCCAAAAGCGAGGGTAAATAAGACAAGAGTCAATCCAAAATTTTCCCTGGGAACTTGTGCCAAAAGCAGTAAAGCCCCCCCAAAAAGAAGGCCTGAAGCAAATTTAAATCCCCTTTTCACTGAGTCACTCAAAGTCCTAATTCGGTTCGTAGGGATTCATACACCTGCTCGTTTTGCTTCCAATACGGCAACTGCCTCAAGTGCGTACGGGTAGCCGTGGTCACTTCCTGCTGCCCATTTGCTTTGGTCCAGGTTTCCGTAAATCCAGTAATCTCAAAGGGAAAAAGTTGCTGGTAACGAATGGTAACTGTGCGTCCAATCTCGGCATACACCACCTTTACCTCTGCTTGGTCCGAACCCAAGGCTTTTCGAGAGATAGTCGCTTGCTCTGCCTTCAAGGGAATATGTGCAAAGCGCTGAAAAATAAGGCTAGGAATCAAGGTTACATTTCCAAGTGGAACTAAGTCGGGATGAAGTCGAATTAAGGTAAAAAGCTCCTCTTCCGCTTGTCCATCCAGTTTGGATTCCAGGTCACCCTCAGATTCAAAATAGGAAAACTGCTTTGCCGTGTACTTCCCAGACTTGTGGTTGAGTTGGGTAAAGGATTGCCCACACCACTCGGTCACCGAAGCAGTCAATTTTGGAGCAGGGCTTTCTTCGTAGACCGGGGTAAATACCGATAGCATGGTATGGTAAGGATACACACCCGTTACAAAATCTCGCGTCATATTCAGTTTCAGCACCTTCTGTGCATCGGAAGGCTTTTCCTCAGGAGCATCCAACTTGACCTGCTTGCTTTTAGAAAAATCTTCGGTCACAAAAATCAGCACTGCCTTACCCGGCCGAACTATCCCATACCTGCTTTGCTGCAAGTCAAATACGTTTACCTCAGCAGTTCCTTGGTACCAGTAACTTGCAAATTGAGTTTCTACCACCCCTTCTCGGCTCTCTGGAGCACAGGAAACTAATCCAACTACACCCAAAAAAAGAAATAAAAAGACAGGCTGGGTTAAACTAGCTAGTTTTTGCATGGGACACGAAACCAAGAGTGGAACAATCAGTAGCGGCTATCGAATGGGCCGCCAATACTTAAATATCGTGAAAATAATTTTATATCCTGCTCCAATAACCCCTTTCACTGTGCCGCTCACTTTCGAAGCACCAATTCGTTTTCGGTATGTGACCGGCACCTCCGCGTAAGAAAGGCCTGCTTGATGCGCCTTGATTTGCATCTCAATAGTCCATCCAAAATTCTGATCCACCATTCCCAAGGCAAGCAATTTTCCCCAATGAATCGCCCGAAAAGGTCCTAAATCAGAGAATTTGGCCCCATACATCCAGCGCATGAGCATGGTAGCTAGTTCATTGCCAAAAACTTGCGGAATTGTCATGGAGCCAGCTTCACGCTGACCCAGGGAGCGAGACCCGATCACTAGGTCGGCCTTTCCACCAAGAATGGGTGCAATCAGCAACTCCAATTCCTGCGGATAATCACTGTAATCCCCATCCAAAAAGACCAAAATATCGGGCTGGACTTCTTGCTGATGGATCCAATCCATGGCTGTCAAACAAGCTTTTCCGTAGCCCTTTTGTGGTTCAAAAACCACCTTTGCACCCGCAGCTACCGCCACCTCAGCGGTGTAATCGGTGGAATTGTTATTGGCCACCACGACATGGCGGACCAGTGCAGGAATATCCCCTATTACCTTGGCTATGGACTTTTCCTCATTGAAAGCAGGAATGATGACATCTACAATTGGAGGGGTATTCCTAGCAAGCATTAGCGGGTGCGGAAAGAGAAAATAAATACAAGGCTATAACCCAAGGCCAATAGCCCATGAAAGGGTAGAAAAAGAAAACTGCCCTTGACTATTCCCAGGACCACCATCCCTCCAAACAAAATTCCCATCCCACCTTCCAGCCAAGTACTCATAGGCAAGGCACGAAGTCTGTAGGTGTTGCCTTGCAGAGATACGCTTCCAGCTACAAGGTTGAATTTAGGCGTACGAATAAAGGGGGACTTTTTTCCAGTCAAGCCTTCCAGTACAGCTTGGGAATTGTGCAAGGAAAGTCCCATGGATACCGAAAAAAAGAGGGGCAATTTCCACAAAGCTCCGACAATGGAGGTCCAAGAATAAGGCTGTGCAGTAAGATAGGATGTCAGGTAGACTGCAGCTACCAATACAAACCCAATCATGGAAATTCCTGAGGCCCAAAAAAGGGCCAAAGGAATCAACTGCAGCTGCACTCCCCACCAGAGCCCAATGCTGCAAAAGCTTGTCAAAAGTATGGCAATGAAAATGGTAGAATTGAATAAGTGGGCGATGGCATGAAATTTAATACCTAGGGGATGGATTTCTTTCAGAACCTTCCCTGCATGTTTGACCGCGCATTCTGCACCTCCTTTGGTCCATCGAAACTGCTGAGATTTGATAGCCGAAAGAATCGGCGGCAATTCTGCAGGGGATTCGATGTCGGGTCGGTACACAAATCTCCATCCTTTTCGTTGGGCACGGTAACTCAAATCCAAATCTTCAGTGAGCGTGTCCTCCTCCCAGTTTCCCGCATCCAGAATGCAAGTTTTCCTCCAAATGCCCGCCGTGCCATTGAAATTGATAAAGGCCCCTTGCTGGTTTCTTCCCGACTGCTCAATCAAGAAATGGGCATCCAGAGCAAAAGCCTGCAGCTGAGTGAGGATGGAATAGTTTTGATTCAGGTGCGTCCAGCGACTCTGCACCATACCCACTTGTGGGGAAGAAAAATAGGGCAAGGCCTTGATCAGAAAATCAGTATCCGGCATAAAATCCGCATCAAAGATCGTCACAAACTCGCCTGCAGCCAAGGGTAAGGCTTCTCGCAATGCTCCTGCCTTAAATCCGTGCCGATGTGTACGGTGAAGGTAATGAAAATTGACTGTTGGATACGACAGCAACTTGGCCAGAATCAGATCAGAAGTCTCATCCGTGCTATCGTCCAAAATCTGGATTTGGAGTAAGTCACTGGGATAATTGAGTTGGGCTACTGCATCAATCAGTCGCTCGACCACATAGCGCTCGTTGTAGATAGGAAGCTGTACGGTGACCATTGGCCAAGGATTCGGAATGAGGTGGGGAACCTGCTTTTCCGTTTTTCGAAACTTGAAGAAATGCAGCAACAAATGCCCTTGCGCCAGGCTGTACAAGAATATAAATCCCATCCCCAAAAAATAGAGTCCAGCACAGATATACACAACTACCATTTAGGACCTCAATTTGATGGAATCGTTGCCGATTAGGATCGGAAACTCGTGAATGCGCCCCTCTTCAGGACCATTTTCTAGCTTTAGTACTCCTCTTGGACAAACAGACGCACAGACCCCACAACCTACACAGGAGGAACGAACGATATTTTGCCCTTGTTGTGCATACGCCCGCACATCAATGCCCATCTCGCAGTGGGTGGAGCAATTGCCACAGGAGATGCATTGTCCCCCATTGGTAGTGATTCTAAATTTGGATTTAAACCGCTGAACCAAACCTAAATAAGCAGCCAAAGGACAACCAAACCTACACCATACTCGATTTCCCATGAAGGGATAAAAACCTGTACCTACCACCCCCGCGAACGCGGAGCCAATGGCGAATCCATAAATGGAATGCAATTGATTGGTTACCTGACCTAAAAGGCTGAAGGAAGAAAAATAGTTGACAATGGTTAAGGTGGTCATGACTACCGCCAAAGCAAGCACTCCGTGGATCATCCAACGCTCCCATTTCCAAGCCTTCAGGGACTTGTCAGACAGGTGACGGAATGCATCTCCGACTGTTTCAGCCAAACCTCCACAGCCACAGACCCAAGAGCAATACCAGCGCTTGCCGTAGAAATAGGTAAATAAGGGTACCCCTAGCACAATCAACAGAATCCCCCAAATCAACATAAATAGCCCCAATCCACCGCTAGAAATAAAAGTGTCTATCTGGTAATCGTAAAAGAAATCGTAATCCAAAGGCCAGATATTCTTAAAATCAAAATAGGGCTTATTCAACAAAACGAGCACCTCAGGAATAAGAAAGGCAAAGGCTGTTTGAAAGAATACCACCGAAGCCGTGCGCAGCTGCTGGTACTTGTTGTCCCGGTACTTCAGGACCATCCGAATTCCCATTACTCCTATCGCCAAGGTGTACACCAAACCATACAAAAACCACTGGCTGGCAGGGCCCCCTGACAAGAACTGCGCAATGGGCTCCACCATCCATACCAAGGGACTGAGGTAGGCTGGAAACCAGTACAAAATCACATAAAATCCGATCAGGTAGGTACCCGTAAGCATGCCCAAGACACCTCTATTCTTGAGTGAGGAATGAAAAACTCCAGTATGCGCCAAACTCGTATGCGCTGAACCAGATCCAGCAAATTGAAACAGAACACCGCCCAAGACCACCAGGCCTATCGACAAGGCCAAACTGGTCCATGGATACGATCGAGCAGGTCCCTCGCCAGCCGCTTTGGCCAAGGCAAAACCATAATCGTCCCAGATCACTTGATCCCAGGCTTGCTTTGCCTTCAGCTCCTCGTTATAGGGATCAAAATTGGAGGAATAAGCAGTTAAAAAGGCATGAGAGGAAGGATAACTTTGTCCGTACATGGGCTGCAGGAGTTCGGCTAACTTTTCACGGTGGATCTCGTTGACTTGATCCTGCACTAGTGCTTCTGTCAAGCGATAGCTGCTCAAAAACGGCAGTGTCGTAAAGACCAACATCCCTACTAAAAACAGAACAAGACCGATTACTTGAATTCCTCTCATTGACTTGATCCTAATAATTTTTGGAAAAAGGATTTTTTGGATGGGACGATTGCCCCTCCAAATTGCCGTTGAAATGCGGCTTGTATCTCTTGGTAGTAAGGTGCATAAAATTCGGGATCGAAGACGCCCTTACCTAGCTCTTGCATGACTTTTTCTCCAAACCACTTTTCGCGAATCGCACGATCAAAGAATTCATGACGTAAACGAAAGCCAAGATTTAAGACACCTAAGACTTTCCCTTCTTGGTCTAGCCTCATGCGGAAAGAGACTTTGCCATCTCGATGCGCCCAGAAGAAATCTTGTACTCCATCCATTGGTTCCGGTGACACCCATCCATAGGTTTGGTACTCAATGGCAAAGAACTTCGCAGAATTAAACCATACTCCGGGTTGGTAGGTCACCGGGGTATTGCAAAAATTATAGGCCAAGGTCTCCCCATGCATTCTACCGCTGTACCAAACTTGCTCTATTGTCCGTCGACCGGGGCCAGGAGGATTCTCAAACTCTGCACAATCTCCAATGGCATACACATCAGGTAAAGAACTTTCAAAATAGGAATTAATCTTCACCCCTTTACCAATCGCCAAGGACGAGTTTTTTAGGAAATCCACATTAGGGGTCACTCCTGTAGCTATGCCTACAAAGCCGCACGAAATTTCTTCTCCAGCACTAGTGACCACCGCCCGTGCATTTCCGTTCGAATCAGATAAAATCTCTTTCATCTCCGTTTCAAGACGAAGGTCAATCGCATGATCACGAATATGTTTTTGCACCAAGTCTGCTTCCGATTCAGGGAGAACCTGCTCCCAAAATCGATTTTCGCGGACCAAGAAGGTAACCGGAATTTTCTTGTAGGTCAGCATTTCTGCCAATTCAATTCCAATCAAGCCTCCACCCACAATCACAGCACGCTCTATTGGCTGACTGGTGATAGCTTCCATCGTCTCCAAGTCTTGCTTGGAATAAAGTCCTTGCACTCCCTTGAGCTGCTGACCAGGCCATCCAAAGAAGGCAGGTTTGGAGCCGGTAGCCAAGACCAGACTATCGTAGTTGAGGGTTTCTCCCGACTCAAAAACCAAGGACTTAGTTTCAAAATCTACAGTTTTTACCCAAGCCTGCTTGAGATCAATTCGGTTTTTCTTCCAAAAATGGGGTTCATACGGCTGCGTATGTTCCCACTTCATCTGCCCCATGTACACATACATCAATGCTGTACGCGAAAAAAAATAAGGGGATTCTCCTGAAATCACAGTGATACGGGCTTGAGCATCCCCTTTTCGCAAGTGTCTAGCGAAGGTGATGCCCGAAACACCATTTCCAATAATCACAAAGTGACGAGTACTCATACGGCAAAGTTGAACCTAAATTTACCCAAAAATTCAGCTTACTCGTTTAAATTCCAATTGTAATCTAAAAATGTGATGCGGGCATTCTGTGAAATCTTCACTTTCGAATAGCGATTCAAAAATTCGATAAGCGTTCCTTTTTTGGTAAAATCCCCTTTAAACCAAGAAAAAATGGAGGATAGTTGGACTGATTGACTTGAAATTTTATTTCGACTTGTGTCATTGACAAATGTCGTAGTCACCCGCATCAATTGATTTTCTAGGTTACTGGCTACAAATGCCTCATTCAATAACGGTGGACAAGATACCGATGCACAGTTGATGGCAAAATGAATCCTGGGCTCCTCAAATTCCTTTCGCAAGATGCCGTGCTCTACCTCATCCAAACTCATGTCTACGCCGGCGATTTTAAAAAATCTGTAGTGCCACACGTCCTTGATAAGCGGGATTTTAATTCTTGGCCCCAAGTCACGTATGCTTTTGGTAGGATAGAAATCGACAATCAACTTCACCGTGTAGGCATTGTACACATTGATCCAATAGGCCAGCTGATCATTTTTAGACCATTTGCTTCGGTCGGGGGCATTTTCTGAAAGTAATTTAAGATAGCGTTCCAACTTTGGTTTTTCTCGTATAAACCCTTTGTAATCCACAAGCCCGGTGGGTTTGACATGTGTTTTCAGCAACTCATTCCAAAGCTGGTGGCTGGGCGGGGTGCTACCTGCTTTCCCCACTACTGGGCTATGACAGGATACAAAAACGAGAAGCAACAGCAAGAACAAAAATCGAGAGGCTAAAGTCATGAGGAGGAAAGAAATGGGATATTGAATTGTGGGGCCATAGATTTATACGAAGTTAGTACACTTTTTCTCCTTTGGTGAGCCAAACACTCCAAGGTTTGGAATAGGTATGTACTTTTTGAGTTGGTTTACCTTTTGCGAAAACAGGGCGACCCTCATTGACCCAATGCAGGATGCCACCATAGAGATTGTACACACGGGTAAATCCTTCTTTTTGTAGTGATTTGCCTATTTCTTGGGATCGAGCACCCACAGTACAATAGATGAGTACAGGTTTATTTTTATCCAATTTGGCTACTGATCTCAACGTGAAGGTCTCATGACCTATCCAAGATGCATTTTGCAAATGACTGACTTCATATTCTTCTTTTTCACGTGCATCGAGTACCTGATAGGTAGCGAGATTGGTAATTTGAGCAGGTTTAAGCACTGGAAAACTGGAATCATACAATCCTTGAAGCAAGGTTTGATAGGGCAAGGACTGCCCCATGGAATTTTCTGCCCCTAGATAGAAGAAGAGCACTAAAAATAGGATTCGAATTAAACTCATAATTAAAGTTTTAAAGTTATCTGATTATCCGCTTTTTCACCACTAACCCCAAAAAAAGGGTTTGAGGTTCAATTAGGTGAGCCGTGGACCGTTGCCTGTGGTATGTCAACGATTCCCGTATGATTTAAAGAGGAGAGCTGAGCTACTGGCATGATTGCCGATAATCATCTAAAGTTAAACTCATTTGATACGATGAAGTTCTATCTAGGCGTAAAAATCCGAAAGGCGCGCCAATCCTTTCTTATCTTTCAAAAGAATTTTTTTTCCTTCCAACGCTATCAATCCATCTTTTTTGAATTCAGAAAGCAATCGGATTACTGATTCAGTGGCGGTACCCACCATGCCAGCAAGTTCTTCGCGAGTGAGCAAAAGGTCGATTCGTTGGTAACCTCCCCCATCCACACCATACGTATTGGCTAATTGCAACAGCAAAAAAGCAAGCCGCTCTCGGATACTTTTTTGGGAAGCATCTGTTAGTTTTTCTTCCATGACTCCAAGCTCGTGGCTGAGCTGTTTGGTAATCCTTCTGAAAAAATCTGCATTCTTCATCATCGAACCTAAAAATGTCTCCCGAGGAATGAAACAAATTTTAGCATTTTCTAAAATCATCGCCGAATTCGTGTAATTCTCCTCCCCTAACAATGCTGAGTAACCCAAGAAATCTCCCTGTTTGGCGAGATGTAAAATTTGTTCCTTACCATTGGAAGCGGTCTTGTACACCTTGATCACTCCTGCGTTTACACAAAAAATCCCCAGTGGCCTGGTACCTTCGTAATAAAGAATTTGTCCTCTTCGATGGGGAGTTAGATTTTTCGCTTCAGAGATCGCACAAAGTTGGGCTTCGGGAAGCACAGCAAAATGAGAATGCTTCCATGAACCGCAAAGATTACAAGGGAGAGTTGAAATTGTAGCTTGCATAGGAATACTATTTCTAAAAAATTTTAGAAAAGTTAAAAATTTTCAAATGTAAATGCAATTTAAATTTTAATGATTATCCGCTTTGTTACCAGTACCCAAAGAAAAGTAAGGCTTGTAGTTCAATTAGGTGAGCTGTGGACAGTGGTCTGTCGCCGATTATCCGCATAAATTCAAATTTGCTTTAAGCTACTGGTCTGATTGCGTAAGATCTTATACATCTTTAACTTGGCAGAGGAGGCAAGCAATTTTGCTGCACAAATTTTCCTTCTTTGGCTTCATAACCCATAAAAATATGTTTATTTCCATTGCTGAGCGCAATGAATGGACATTTCAGCATTTGATTATACGCTATCGCCTGGGAAAGTACTTTTTCGTTGATCTCCACCTCAGGAGCTTTGCATTCAAGTAAGAAGTAGGGAAGACCCTGCCGATCAAAAACCAATAAATCGGTTCTTTTCTGCAATCCATTGTAGACCAAGCCTCTTTCACTAGTTAACAAGCCTTTCGGAAAACTTTGGTGATCGATTAGGAATCGAATCCAATGTTGCCTTACCCATTCTTCGGGTGTGAGTACCAAATGCTTTTTACGCAAAAAATCGAAAATAAATACCTGACCTTCTCTTTTTAGAAGTTGAGGTTCGAAAGCAGGTAAATTGAGTATAGGTAAAGTAATCACGGGGGAAAGTTTGGTTCCTTTCGCAAATTATGGCTTTTTTTACTAGAAATCTAGTTACTTGTTTTGGCTCTCTTCTTTCTTCATCTCAAAGTTTAGGTAGGGTCCAATTTTGCCTACCCAATCTTTTTTAAAAATCTTAATCTTCAACAAATCATCCACTTGAAGGTAAGGACCATGTTGCAGCCGATAGGCTACCAAAACCTTGGCCTCTTGATAGCTTATGTAAGGATGCTTCGCCAGTTCCTCCACTGCAACAGTGTTGATCTCAATACGTCGCGGTGCCACCCTGTCAAAATCAAAATACTCCCAAATGACAGGAATGGTCTCCGGCCTGAGTCCAAAGACTTCATGGAGTTGCTCGACCTTAATAAATCCTCCTAAACTTTCACGGTGCTTGATAATCCTACCCGCAGTCAAGGCTCCGATGCCTGGCACAATTTGCAACACCACGGAATCTACTTCAGAAAAAGGCAAGCGCTTGATCCGATCGGATACTTTGGAAGAATGCGAACGACTCAGTGTGTCTTCAGGGTTGAAAGTAGGTAAGGGCGATGCGAGCAATTGGACCCCTGCCCGTTCCAAACTGTCCACTTGATTCAGGTACTGCTGATAGTGTTTTTCCGCATTTCGATCCTTGGCCCAAGCAAGAACCTGAGAAGCCCCTACCAACAGGAGCAAACAGGGAATCAAGAGTAAAAAACCTCGGGATTCCTTAGCTGAAAAACCTAGATGGGTTTTAAACCAAAAATATAGCCTCTGGCGCATTAACTTAAGATTAAAAAGTAGAATTCAATGAATTTAAGCGATTTAAACTTTTTTTCCAAAGAGAGGTGCAAGACATTTGCTTGCTATTTTATTTAGATTGATTTTAAATTAACAAAGTCTTGATTGAAAGGAACTTTTGAGGGAGCTACTTCTGCTAAATTTGTAATCTTAGTACGTTGTGATGCAGACCAAATTTCGAGTAGTCAGTTTATCTCATAAAAGCGCCCCTGTGCACATTCGGGAGTTAATCTCTTTGGATGAGGCAGCTATTCAACGCTTGCTTTTCAAGCTAAAGGAATTTTTTAACATTACCGATGCCTTGGTACTCTCGACCTGCAACCGCACCGAAATCTATTACAGCCATGAATCGGATCTAAGTGTGGATTTGATTAAATTGATTGGTATCGAACGCGGACTGTCTGAAGCAATTTCCTACCTAGATTATTTTCAAATCTTAAACGAAGAAAAGGAAGCGGTTAGCCACCTTTTCCGAGTTTCTATGGGACTTGAAGCACAAGTTGTAGGGGATATTCAGATCTCCAATCAAGTCAAAAGAGCCTACCAGGCTGCTGCTGACCTAGAATTGGCTGGACCTTTCTTGCATCGCTTGATGCATACCATATTCTTCACCAACAAACGTGTGGTACAAGAAACTGCTTTTCGAGATGGAGCAGCCTCCCTTTCCTATGCCACCATTGAATTAATCGAGAGCCTTACACAGAATATTTTTCAGCCCCGTGTTCTGGTGATTGGCTTAGGTGAGATTGGTGAGGATGTAGCCAAAAACATGGTACATCTCCCAAAGGCCCAAATCAAAATCACAAATAGAACCCTATCCAAAGCAGAAGAGGTTGGGTTGCCCTTAGGATTTGAGGTAATCCCCTTTGATTCCTGCCTTGCTGCCATGGAAGACGCAGATGTGATCGTTTGCTCTGTACGTATGCAAGAGCCTTTCATCACCAAACAACTCGTTGAATCCTTTACTATCCCAAGTTTTAAAGTTTTCATTGACCTCTCTGTTCCTAGAAGCATCGAAACTTCCCTGGAAGAGCTTGCCGGAGTTGTTCTTTACAACGTAGACAACATTCGAAGCAAAGCCACAGCTGCATTACAAAGTCGATTGGATTCCATCCCTTCTGTGGAAGCAATTCTGGAAGAAAGCATCGAAGAATTTGGGGCCTGGCAAAAAGAAATGGTAGTCTCCCCTACAATTCAAAAATTAAAGCAATCCCTCGAACAGATCCGTCAGGAAGAGCTGGGGAGGTATTTGAAAAATGTGGGTGAAAAAGAATTTGTGCTCATCGACAAAATCACGAAGAGTATGATGCAAAAAATCCTCAAGGTGCCTGTAGTCCAATTGAGAGCTGCTTGTCAACGTAACGAAGCAGCTGAAATGATTGATTTGATCACCGATCTTTTTGACTTGGAGAAATCGAAAAATGAAAAATAAATTAGGATTAGGCTAGTGCCTCCACAGCCAAGTTTATCTGCTCACCCCGCATTCAAGCCATGAGAAATCTTATCTTTTTTGTTTTTGGAAGCTTTCTTTTCTTGGCCTCTCCCAGTAGGGGACAATCCTGGGAAGTGTACGACTTTGGAGGTAGCCTTCAAACCAGCGCTGCCTTTCAAGAAATCGACCTTCTCGGTGAATCAGTGCTTACTGGGAAAAATACGGATGGCTTATTCCTCCTCTCGCCAGATTTACGGCCAGTGGTCAACCTCCAAGGTCAAGAAATTTTCCAATACCTCAAGCCTTGGATTTTGGTCAAAGGTCCAAAAGGCATCGGCGCATTTCATGAATACGGACAGTCTGCCCTTCCTTTAGAATACGAAGAAATAACCACCTTCACCAACCGACTCTTGGCAAGAAAGGGAATAGACTATTGGATCTATGAAAAATCGACAGGAAAAACAAAGTGGCTAGGGGCAGCCGATGAAGCCAAACTCACCCGAAATGGCCAGGTGATTTTGAAAAATCAGGGCAGCTATTATTTGCCCCTGTCTTCAAATCCTGAAAAACCCTACGAACTCTTACTTGAATCTCAGGGGAATTTCCTCCTTGCCAAAGAAGCATCTGGATTTGGCTTAATCAATCAGTTGGGAGAATATGTATTGGACCCGGTCCTGGACCAATTGGAACCTACTCGAGGGGACAATTACTTTGGCTTTGATGAAAATCAATACTTGCTTATTCGTGGATTTGAAGCAAGCGCACAAGTACGTTACAACTCCTACCACAAAATCACCAAGGATGGGGATCTGTTGCTCGAATTCATCCATGGCAAATTAAGACGTGTTCTGGAAGAGGAAGGAATCTTGCTGGATGCTATCGGTATGGAAGAAGTGAAACTAATCGCCCCCGATACCTACACCATTCGATTCCGAGAAAATAAGATAGGCCTACTTGGCAAAAAAGGTTGGCTTGTCGCTCCTAATTCTGATGCCGAGTCGATTGGCACTGGCAAAGAAGGACTTTTTCCAGCACTCAAAAATGGAAAATATGGTTATGTAACTAGCGAAGGCGAGTGGATCATTCCTCCAAGCTTTAGGGAAGTAGGCACTTTTTCAGAAAAAGTAAGCAGCTACCGCTCTGGAGCTACCTGGGGAACAATCAGTTCCGAAGGAAAAATTCTTTCCGAACCAAAATGGGAGAAAATTACAGAGTTCTCGGGTGGCTTAGCCATTGCTGAGTTGGCAGGAAAATACTATTTAATCTATCCATCTGGCGAATTGGCTTACCCAGAAGGCTTGGACCAGATTTCAAAATTAAAAGAAGGATTTTACCTCGTAGAAAGTAATTCCAAATCAGGTCTTTTGAGTGCACTCGGTAAGACGATTCTACCGCTAGCCTTTGACCAGATTCAAGTCGAGCAAAAAGATTTTTTTATCGTAGTTAGAGATGGGCTTTCTGGAACCATGAGAGCAAATGGCGATGTCTTTTTACCCCTTCAATACGCCCAAGTTTCGATCGATTGGAACGAGCAAAAAGTTTTTGTTACAGGCCCGAAAATGGCAAAAGAAAATACACAAGCTAGTCCGGAAGCTACGACTCCACAAAAACGAAAAAAGGGAGCTTAAAACTCCCTTTTTTTATGAATTAGGACTTCATTGGCCCTGAATCCTTGGACTCTTTTCCAGAGTTGGCAATGGAATCCCGCATGGCTGTATCCGATTTAACATTTTCCATTTTATAATAATCCATCACACCCAATTGTCCAGAACGGAAGGCTTCAGCAATGGCTTTTGGAATCTCAGCTTCTGCCTCAATAACCTTCGCTCGCATCTCCACATTTTTGGCCTTCATCTCTTGTTCTAAAGCCACAGCCATGGCTCTACGCTCTTCTGCTTTGGCTTCCGCCACTTTTAAGTCAGCAGAGGCCTGATCGATTTGAAGCTTGGCTCCAATATTGGCTCCCACATCAATGTCCGCAATATCAATGGATAGGATTTCAAAAGCTGTACCCGCATCCAAGCCACGCTGAAGGACCAACTTGGAGATTTTGTCTGGATTTTCCAATACCGATTTGTGTGTAGCAGCCGAACCAATTGAAGTCACAATACCCTCCCCAACTCTCGCCAAAATCGTTTCTTCCCCTGCCCCACCGACAAGTTGCGCAATATTTGCACGAACGGTAACTCTTGCTTTAGCCACCAATTGAATCCCATCAGCAGCTACTGCCGCCACATTGGGGGTGTTGATTACCTTTGGATTTACTGAAATTTGCACTGCTTCAAATACATCTCTTCCAGCCAGATCAATAGCAGTAGCCTGCTTAAAACTCAGTGTAATATTCGCCTTATCCGCGGAAATCAAGGCACGAATCACCGCAGGAACATTTCCTCCAGCCAAAAAGTGCGTTTCCAGATCATTGGTTGTCAACTGCAAGCCTGCTTTTGTGGCTGTAATCATTGCGTTGACAATCAGGCTCGGAGGCACTTTTCGAATCCGCATCCCAATCAACTCACCAATCCCAACCCGAACATTTGAAAACTGGGCCGTAATCCATAGATTAACCGGAACAAAGTACAAAAAAATAAAAAGTAGGGTGATCCCTGCAAAAGCAGCAATCAGGACGAATAAAGAACTATCTTCAAACATAGGTTTTTAGTTTACACTGATTTTATTGTTTTCAATTTTTGTAATCGTCACGGGGGTATTGACCTCGATAAACCCCGATTCGGACTTTACTTCCACCCAAATTTCATTGAAGGAAGCTTTGCCATAAGGTTTGATGTCAGATACTGCCAATCCTTTCATTCCTACTTCCAACCCATCCGTTCTCCCATCAAAGGCCCCTCCCGGTTGGGTGGATTTTAGTGAGAATTTTTTCCAAATCCCAGAACTAAACCCGTACCAAACTGCCGCAAAATTAAGGGTTAGCGTTATCCCTGTAATCCAAATTGCAACCGAATACTCAAAATTAAGAAAAGCAAATGCCAACCCTGCCAAACTCACTAAAAATCCAAAAACACCTACTACAGTAGTCCCTGGAATGAAAAGAATTTCTACCAGGAGTAGGACTAATCCAATGAGCAACAGTGTACTTAGCACTAAAATTTCCATAGGAAGTAAAATGAATGACATCTAATCTACTAGAATATGTTGAATACTTAAATCAAAAGTAAAAAAACCCGGAAAAATCCGGGTCTAGTTTAATTTCATCAGCATCAATACGCCTTGGCAAAAAGCACCCTACCTGAAGAAGGCCTTCCACTGTAAACACAGGTTCCAATCTCCTGTACCTGATCCAATGGAATGCAGCGAATGGTGGCTTTGGTCAGTTCTTTGATTTTATCCTCTGTTTCTGGGGTTCCATCCCAATGAGCCGAAAGGAAACCAGCTTTCTCCTCCAGCACCTGTTTAAACTCCTCCCAACTATTGACCTCAGTTGTATTTTCTTTTCTGAAATCAAAAGCCTTTTTGTAAATACCCTCTTGAATCTCCTCCAATAACCCTCCAATTTTTTGGGCAACTGGCATCTCTTCCCATTGGAAAGATTCTTTGGTGAGCGTGTCACGTCTGGCAATCTCCAAAGTCTTGTTTTCCAAATCCCGTGGGCCAAGGGCAATGCGAACGGGTACCCCTTTCAATTCGTATTCAGCAAACTTCCAACCTGGCTTTTGGGTGTCTCGGTCGTCGTATTTTACGCTGATCCCTGCTTTCCGAAGGTCAGCCATGATTTCTTTGGCCTTTACAGAAATCAAGGCCAACTCTTCTTCTCCACGGTAAATCGGTACAATGACCACTTGAAAAGGAGCCAATTTAGGAGGCAATACTAAACCATTGTCATCTGAATGGGCCATAATAAGGGCTCCCATCAATCGTGTACTCACACCCCATGAGGTGCCCCATACATAGTCCAGTCCTCCTTCTTTGGTGGCAAACTTCACCTCAAAAGCTTTTGCAAAATTCTGGCCTAAAAAGTGCGAAGTCCCAGCTTGAAGCGCCTTTCCATCCTGCATCAATGCCTCGATACACAAGGTATCATCCGCACCTGCAAATCGCTCGTTTGCAGTTTTTCTACCCTTCACTACAGGTAATGCCATAAACTCCTCCGCAAACTGTGCATACACATGCATCATTTGCACTGTCTCGGTCATGGCTTCCTGGGAAGTGGCATGGGCAGTGTGCCCTTCTTGCCATAAAAATTCTGTAGTTCTCAAGAACAAACGGGTTCGCATCTCCCAGCGCACCACATTGGCCCACTGATTCACCAACAACGGCAAATCCCGATAGGATTGAATCCAGTTTTTATAGGTACTCCAAATGACCGTTTCCGAAGTGGGTCGGACAATAAGTTCCTCTTCCAATTTTGCTTCGGGATCCACAATCACTTCCGAACCATCTTCCGAATTTTTCAACCGGTAGTGGGTCACAACAGCACATTCCTTGGCAAATCCTTCCACATGGCTCGCTTCCTTACTCAAAAAAGATTTGGGTATAAATAGCGGAAAATAGGCGTTTGTATGCCCAGTTTCTTTAAACATTCGGTCCAATTCGGCTTGCATTTTTTCCCAGATGGAATAACCATAAGGCTTAATGACCATGCAGCCCCTTACAGGTGAATTTTCAGCTAAATCCGCTCGTTTCACCAGCTCATTGTACCACAGGGAATAATCTTCACTGCGTTTTGGAAGTCCTTTACTCATTTACTTGTTGTATAGAAAGAAAAGTGTTTATTTTGATCAAAAGGAAGTACAAATATAACCCAAAAAGTACAACCTCAGCTTGGACCTTTCGTATAACCAAGCATAAATCTACTTCACCCATGAAGAAACTAGCTTTTATTTCCGCCTCTGCACTCCTGTGCACCTCAGTCTTGGTTTCCTGCACTTCAAACAAAATGGCAGTGAATACCTTCGACGACAACTTGTATTTCATGTCATCGGACATGAAAAAAGCAACGGAAAATGCAGTTGCCAATAACCAGCCTGCTACGTTTCAAAACCTAGCAAACTCCACTGTGGCTCCACAAGAGAATTTTAGCTCCAAAAACGTGAATCCCGATTACCTTGCTCGCTATGGACAGGTGAACACCTCTTCGGATCAAGACGTCGTATATTTTGAGGAAAACCAAGGTTCTCCAACGGGCACCACTCCAAATATTGACATCTACAATAGTTTTACTGTTACCAACGTTAACAGTGGATGGGGCAACACGGCCTTCAACTATGGTTTTAGCCCATTTGGAATGGGAATGATGGGTTTCAGTCCTTTTGGAATGGGCATGTATGATCCATTCTGGAATCCTGGATGGGGATGGAGACCCGGATTCACTATGGGGTTAAACTTTGGCTTTGGAAGACCATTTTACAACCCATTTAATCCTTACTTGGGTTATGTTGGCTTTTATGATCCCTTCTTTGGCAGCAATGCCTGGGGTTCTCCTTGGGGGTGGAATAGACCAATTTATACTACAGGTCCACTAATTATCCTCCCTGGAAACGAAAACCCAGACAGACGTGTGGTGTATGGTGCTAGACCAAGTCGTGGTGCTTCTATGAGTAATGGTGGCGGTGGTGTAGTGGAGTCTTTAGGAACTCCCAACACTGCAAGATCCCAAGCCCGAGAAAATGTAGCGAATTCAACTGGTGCATCTCCAAGAAGATTGGATACTCCAGAATCTCCCCGATCTGCTACACGCGATTTTAGCACTTCACAAAACGATTACTACTCTTCTGGAAGAAGTCGTGTAGAATCCACCACTAGAAATGTAAATTCAGCCGCGGCAGATCGAGGCACTTCGGCTAACAGCAGAAACGCAGCTCAATCTGCCCGACCAGCTGTGATTCCCAGTAGCACGGGCCGAGGATACAATTCTTCTCCAAGCAGAAGCACTTACAGTAGTGATCCTGATCGTACAACTAGCAGTCCATCTTACTCTAGATCCACTGGAGCAACTACAGGTACTCGATCCTCCTCTTCCTATGGAAGAAGTGAGTCTTCTGGATACTCTACTGGAAATACGCCAAGTAGATCGAATACTAATTCTTCCAGCTTTAGTGCCCCAAGCAGATCAAGTTCGGGAGCTAGCTACAGCGCACCAAGTAGAAGTTCAAGCGGATCCTCATCTAGCACAAGCTCAGGAGGATCCAGAGGAAGGGGGAATTAATTCCCCTTTTTTTTTGGATAATATATCCGAAAACACCCAAAACTTCGTTACTAATCCAACTTAACCCTTTTCCGCATGAGGTTACTTACTTCCCTTATTTGCCTTGGCATTTTCACTATATCTTCCGCATTTGCCCAAAGCGGCTACTTTGAGGACGCCTATCGATTTAGCAAAACCACCCCAGCTGGCTCCGCTCGAATTGTGGGAGTTGGGGGGACCCAATGGTCTCTTGGGGGAGATGTGTCCAACCTAGCCGGTAACCCCGCAGGTCTAGGCTTCTTTCGGTCTTCCGAAGTAAGCCTAAGTTTGGGCTACGAACTTTGGTCAGCAGATGCAAGCTACTTGGATCAAACTAAATCCTACCGTACCTCAGACTTTTCACTCCCCAACCTAAGTTTTGTTGGGGCAAATCCAAAAGGTCCACTAGAAAATGGCGCATTTAAAGGTGGAGCATGGGGCTTTAGTATCCAACGAATTGCAAATTTTTCAAATGAGTTTGGGTTCTATTCCGATAAATTAGGAAGTAGCTCCATTATTGACTTTTATTTAGGAGAAGCCTCTGGAGTCCCTGAAAGTCAAATTGAAAACCGTGGGCTTACCGGACTTGCCTATCAAACCTACCAAATCAATCCCATTACTGTAGATGCCAATGGCAAACCGATTACCAATCCTAGAACCTACGATTCCTTTGTGCTTGGTTTTCCTTTCCAAGATGAGAATGTCAGGCAAGAAGGAAGCGCTAGCCAGCTAAACTTTGGGTACGGAGCGAACTTCAATCACAAACTATTTTTAGGGGCAAGCTTAGGTGTACGATCCATTGAATTTTCCTCCAAAAAAGAATACAATGAGGAGTTTGGAGACCAGCCTTTGATCAATTCTTCTTTGTACGAAAGCTTAGTCATCAACGGGACTGGAGTCAACCTCAATCTGGGTTTGATCTACAAACCCATAGATTACGTAAATCTGGGTTTTGTACTTCAAACCCCCACTTGGTTTGCCATGAATGAAGAGTACGAAGCAACCCTGACAGCTACATACGACAACTATTATTTTGCACCAGAAGATAAGACCTTGGGAACAGAATCAGCTGTTTCTGATGTTATTTTGAGCAATTATGGGCTCTATTCTCCCTTCAAAGTAGGCGGTGGTGCTACGGTGTTTTTAGGAAAATATGGATTTATTTCCGCGGATGTGGATTGGTTAGACTATAGCTCGTCCCGAATAAACTCTTCTGACTTCAATGAGGGTCCTGACAACCAGGTGATTCAAAACCTTTACAGCAGCACAGTCAATTATCGATTTGGAGCTGAAGCAAAATTGAAAAATTGGAGAGTTCGGGGGGGATATGCCCATCAAGGGGATCCCTTTCTAGATAACTCAGGTTTTGACCAAAGTACGCAGCAACTTTCTGGGGGAATTGGAGTACAATTTGATGCGCTACGGGTAGATTTTTCTTTAGTCAACCAAAATTACAACTCGTTGTATCGCAGCTACAAAGTACTGGACAACAATGGGGTTAATTACGGTCCCTTGACCGAAATAAAAAATTCAATTACCTCAGCGGTAGTTACAGTCGGCTTTAACTTTTAAGCCTAGAAATCAGTTCAACCAATAAGAGCTCAGCGGAAAAGTCTTCTCCGCTGAGCTTTATTTTTGCTTGGTTGTAAAAATCCTCTCGGGACACCAACAAAGACTTGAGTTTTAAAGTAATCTCTCCCTGATCTAGTCCTTGAAACAAGGGCCTTTGCTGGGCTTTTGAAGCTAGCAAACGACGAGAGATCGAACCCAAAGGCACATCCAAATAAACAGACACTGCATGATCCTGAATCAAATCCATATTGTCATTGAAACAAGGGGTACCCCCACCTGAAGCCAAAATATAGGCTCGATCCTGTTTCAAGGTGTCCTGAAGCACCAAAGACTCCCATTCCCGAAAGGTGCCTTCTCCATGGATCGAGAAAATATCTGAGATCTTTAGTTGGTAACGCTCTTCAATCAATTGGTCTAGATCTAAAAATGGAAAGTCCAACTCCTTGGCAAGCTGTTTGCCAAAGGTGCTTTTCCCAGATCCGGGTAATCCTACCAATACAACTTTGAGCTGCTTATTCATCAAAACAAGTCAAGCACTGCTAACGCTTCTGGGGTATTGTTATGATGGTATTTGCCCACCACTACCCCATCTTTCAAGAGCATTATTCCTGGATTGGCGCGCATGATCGTTTTCACGACAGTAGCATCAGCTTGCAAGCCTTTAATCTTCCACCCATTTTTAGCGATTACCGCATCGATTTCTTCTTGGGTAGCAGCAGCCATGAAGATAAGTTCAACAGGAGCTTTTTCTAGTGAAGTGAAAAGTTGGGTCAACCCAGCGAGATTAGCATTACTCATCTTAGACAAGTTACTACTCAATAGAATCACCTTATTGCCTTGAAATAAATATTCTGCTTGATCACCTTCAGCGTTCCAAGCAGCGAAATCAGAAATTTTAGGCAATGCCTCCGGATTATTGAGCGTCATCTCCACAAACTCATAGCTTTCATCCGTAGGATACTGATCCAAGTAAACAAGCTCCCCTCCCTTTTTCATCACATAAGTGTAGACCAAAGGCGCAGAAGGCTGCATGTTGACTGGGATACTTACTCCGATTTTATATGCTCTGAAGTCAATAAATGGCAAATTCTGAATCGCATACACTGCCAATCCAAGCGATAGCACCAAACTCGCACCAGCAGTATAGGTTGCCCATTTCGGCGTTTTCTGTGGAAGGTCCTTTCTGAAAATAAACAAGAAGGAGATCAATACCAACAAAATAATATCCTTGTAGAAGGACTCCCAAGGAGTTAATTTAATGGCATCGCCGAAGCAACCACAATCCGTCACCTTGTTGAAATAGGCCGAATAAAAGGTCAGAAAGGTGAAAAAGAGAATCATACTGGCCAATGCCCAAACCGTCTCCTTGAGTCGTACACCGATCAACAGCATAATCCCCAAAACTACCTCAGAGACCACCAAAAACACGGATAATGGTAGTGCATAAGGCTTTAACAGGTGGAAAAAGGGGGCAATGTCATTGGAGAACACGTCGAAATACTCCTCCAACTTGATGGCTGTGCCCACTGGGTCATTGATTTTGATCAAGCCCGAAAACACAAATAGACCTCCCACCAACAGGCGAAGAATCCAGAAAAAAGCCTGTTTATTCATGGTATCCTAATTTAATGAGACAAAAGACTGCGTAATTGATCATGTCCTGGTAGTTGGCCTCAATCCCCTCAGACACCAAGGTGTTTCCTTGGTTGTCTTCGATTTGTTTGACTCGAAATAGTTTCATGAGAACAATGTCGGTCATTGAACTGACTCGCATGTCTCGCCAAGCTTCTCCATAATCGTGATTCTTATTTTCAAGAAGACCCTTAGTGGCAGCGGTCCAGTGGTCATACAAGGGCTCTAGCTCATCAAAGGGAATTTCCATGCGTTCATCCTCTGCAAGGGAAATTTGGATCAAGGCAAGCAAGCAATAGTTAATGATCCCCACAAACTCATCTACAATGGGGTCATTCACTTTTTGATTTCCCTTCTCTTGAATCGATCGAATCCGCTGCGCCTTGATGAAAATCTGGTCTGTGAGGGAAGGCAATCTTAAAATTCTCCAAGCGGTCCCATAATCGATGGTTTTCTTACGGAACAATTCTTTACATCGGGCAATTACTTCCTTATATTCGTTGCTAGTCTGCGTCTCCACACTGCTGGATTTAAATTTTGCTGGATTTCCTATGATTTCTTCTTCCGAAGATAAATTATTTCCCCAAAAATATACATTTCAAATCAAGGGATGCCTATACTCTTTGAATAAACCCAAAGTAATGGGGATACTTAATCTGACGCCAGATTCTTTTTTTGAAGGCAGCCGCGTTCCCAAAGACAAAAAGTCCGTGTTGGCGGAAGCAGAGAAAAAAATCAAGGAAGGAGCGGATTTTTTAGATTTAGGAGGATACAGTACACGACCCGGAGCAGTTGACATTTCTATTGAAGAGGAAATTGCTCGTGTGATTCCTGCGATTACTGAAATCAAAAAAAAATTTCCAGACACCCTTCTCTCCATCGATACCTTCCGTTCGCAGGTGGCCAAAGCAGCATTTGAGGCAGGTGCTGAACTTGTAAATGATATTTCAGCAGGGAATCTGGACTCGGAAATGCTTCCCTTGGTAGCAAAACTTGGAGTACCATACATTGCCATGCACCTGAAAGGAACGCCTCAGACCATGCAACAGGAGACAAACTATTCAGACCTGGTGCCAGATATGTTGGCCTATTTTTCTGAAAAAATTAAACAAATCAGTAAACTTGGCATTAAAGATGTAATCATTGATCCCGGCTTTGGGTTTGCAAAAACTCGAGAGCAAAATTTCGAACTCTTGAGAAATCTGAGTAGCTTCAAACGATTGGGGCTTCCGATTCTGGTGGGAGTTTCTCGAAAATCGATGATTTATAAAACCTTGGAAATCAGCGCCAATGAAGCATTAAATGGCACTACCGCCCTAAATATGTTTGCTTTGTTGCAAGGAGCTGATATCTTACGCGTACATGATGTCAAAGAGGCCAAAGAAACCATTGAACTAGCAGCACAACTAAACCCTTGAACTTACTTTTCAAAATAGGATTTTTAGATATCTCCATCGTCAATATGATCGATATTGCGTTGGTAGCTGCCCTATTGTATCAAGTGTACAAGCTCTTGAAAGGCTCTGTTGCCATTAAAATTTTCTTAGGATTCCTTTCCCTTTATCTGATCTACTTATTGGTGCAAGCCATACGCATGGAGTTGCTAACCATCATCCTGGGCCAATTTATGGGTGTGGGCGTCATTGCTGCCATCATTATTTTCGCACCAGAATTCAGGAAATTCTTACTCATCCTAGGCCGATCTTCCATTTTCTCTGACGACAATGTGTGGAAAGACCTCCTATTTTTTTGGAGAAAAAAAGAAAACTCAGGATTTAACATCAGCCCCATCATCGATGCTGCCAAGGTCCTAGCAGGATCCAATACAGGTGCCTTGATTGTCATTTCCAGTACCGTAGAATTGAAATTCTACGCAGAAAGTGGAGATATACTCGATGCAGAATTGTCCAAGCGCCTGCTGATTTCCATATTCAATAAGCACAGCCCACTGCACGATGGGGCGGTCATCATCCACAAAGGGAAAATCAAAGCGGCACGTTGTATTCTGCCAGTTACCGAACGCGAAGTACCCGCACAATTTGGGCTCCGCCACCGGGCAGGCATAGGCATGTCAGAAGCCACCGATGCGCTCATCCTCGTGATTTCAGAGGAAACAGGGCAAATTTCCATGGCGAAAAATGGAAAGGTTTTGCATAACCTCTCTTTCCAGGAAGTTCGGGAAATCATCAACGACTACCTCAACAACGAAGATTTATACGACCGATTTGAAAATCTATCGGAACACGATTTTGCTAAGAAAAAAAGTTTGAGTCCTAAAGTCGGAGGATAAAAAAACAGGGATGATTTTGTCATCTCTGTTTTTTTAAATCTTATTGAATCACTCCCAGTTCCTTACCCACTGCAATAAACGCATCAATTGCCTGATCCAACTGCTGCTGTTGGTGGCCAGCTGAGATTTGAACTCGAATTCGCGCTTGCCCTTTGGGAACCACGGGATAGTAAAATCCAATCACATAGATCCCACGTTCCAGTAATTTTTCAGCCATTTTTTGTGAAAGAACGGCATCGTACAACATGATTGGCACAATAGCATGCTCCCCTGGCTTGATATCAAATCCTGCTGCCTGCATTTTTTCACGGAAGTAGCGGGTATTTTTTTCCAAGGTATCTCGCAGTTCTGTACTTTCTGAAAGCAATTCAAGGACTGCCAAAGAAGCTCCGGTGATGGAGGGTGCTAGTGTATTGGAAAATAAATACGGTCTTGATCGCTGTCTGAGGAGTTCGATTATCTCCTTTCTTCCCGAAGTAAATCCGCCAGAAGCACCCCCCAAGGCTTTACCTAGGGTACCTGTGAGGATGTCCATCTTGCCCATTACTCCGCGATACTCGTGTACTCCTCGACCCGTTTTCCCCATAAAACCTGTAGAATGACACTCATCTGTCATCACTAGGGCTTGGTATTTTTCGGCCAAGGCCACGATTTTATCCAACTGTGCGATGGTCCCGTCCATAGAGAATACCCCATCCGTGACAATGATTTTTTGCTGAGCACCTGCGGCGACGGCATCCTGGAGTTGCTTTTCCAGATCCTCCATATTGTTGTGTTCGTAGCGGTAACGCATCGCTTTGCAAAGTCGTACTCCATCAATGATCGAGGCATGATTCAAGGCATCTGAAATGATCGCATCCTCAGCCCCAAAAAGCGGTTCGAATACACCTCCATTCGCATCAAAAGCCGCAGCATACAAAATGGTATCCTCTGTACCCAAAAATTCAGAAAGCTTTTTTTCTAATTCTTTATGGATATCCTGCGTACCGCAAATAAATCGTACGGAAGACATGCCAAAACCATGTGAATCGATGGCGTCTTTTGCGGCCTGTATGACACGGGGATGTGAAGAAAGTCCTAGGTAGTTGTTTGCACAAAAATTCAACACCTGCTTCCCTCCTTCAATTGTAATCTCAGCTGCTTGAGGAGAGGTAATGATGCGCTCTCTTTTAAACAAACCGGCTTCCTCAATGGATCGTAATTCTTGTGCTAATTTGGGCTTAAACTGCTCGTACATGGTCAATAGATTAGGAATTGATCTTGGCAAAATTTCAAGTTCCGCTGATCAAAAATCCGTTTGAAACAGGTGAATTTTATTATTTTTGCGCAAGTAAACCCAAATATAAAACAAAAACCCTCATCGCAACTACGGGTTTCTTGAAAGACCACCCTATGGATAAAATCCTTGTTATTGGAGCAGCTGGGCAACTGGGCTCTGAATTAACCCGAGCTTTAGTTGATCAATTTGGCGGAGACCAAGTCATCGCTACTGACCTAAGAGATTCTGCTAGCTCTCTATTCCCTTACTGCAGATTTGAGGTCTTGGATGTGATGAACAAGGAATCCTTGGGAACTTTGGTCAAGAAAGAACGAGTCACTCAAATCTATCACCTCGCAGCAGTGCTTTCCGCCACAGGTGAGAAAAATCCACAGTTTGCCTGGACACTCAACATGGAAAGTCTCCTTCATGTGTTGGAGCTCGCCAAAGAATGTGGGCTGGACAAGATCTATTGGCCATCTTCCATAGCTGTTTTTGGCCCTAGCACCCCTAAGGTCAATACCCCACAATTTTGCGAAAAAGATCCAAACACGGTCTATGGAATCAGCAAACTGGCAGGTGAGGGTTGGTGCAACTACTACTTTGAAAAGTATGGGGTAGACGTACGAAGCCTTCGCTATCCAGGTCTCATTGGTTACAAATCCCTTCCAGGGGGAGGAACTACTGACTATGCGGTGGATATTTACCACAAAGCGATTGCAAACCAGCCTTTTACCTGTTTCTTGAGCGAGGACACCTACCTCCCCATGATGTACATGCCGGATGCCATCAAGGCAACCTTGGATTTGATGAATGCTCCAAAAGAAGCAGTCAAAATCCGTTCGAGCTACAACCTAGCTGGGATGAGCTTTTCTCCGAAAGAGATTTTTGAAAGCATCAAAAAAGAAGTGCCTAGCTTTCAAATTGGCTTCCAGGTCGACTTTCGTCAATCCATTGCGGACTCTTGGCCAAACAGCATTGACGATAGCCGAGCTAGAGCCGACTGGGGATGGCAGCCTTCTTATGATCTGGATAGCATGAGTCGGGATATCTTGAAGCACTTGCCCACATTTTTTCCGCTGCAATCCTAATTTTAAGTACTAGGTAAACTGGCCTGAAAGCGAACCCCTTACTTCAGTTTTGCGACAATCTGATCGGGCACAAATCCCAAGGTGATACTTCCGTCGGCATATTCAATCAAAGGTCTTTTGATCATGCTAGGTTGAGCCATTAAAATTGGAAGCGCAGTAGACTCCTGCTGCAATGCTTCTTTCTGAGCATCCTCCAATTTTTTATAGGTTGTTCCCTGCCGATTGACCAAGGATTCCAAACTAGTCTTGGACAGAAAGTTTCGAAGCAAATCTGCACTAGGAACCTGCTTTTTGTAATCGATGAAATCGTAAAAAACGCCCTTTTCGTCCAAGAAGACAAAGGTTTTCTTCATCGTATCGCAATTTTTTATGCCGTAAACTTTCATTGCTTTTACTCTACTTATGAATTTCTTTCATGCTGTCTTCATGCGCTTGAAGGATCCTACCGATTAGTTCGTCTGTCAAGGCAGTGGATAAAAATAGACTCTCAAACTGTGAAGGGGCCAAATAAACGCCTCGCTTCAACATATTTTGAAAATAACGACCAAAAAGTGGAGTGTTGGATTTCTTGGCCGATTCAAAGTTTGTTACCGGCGCTGTGGTAAAAAACAAAGAATACATGCTCCCCAATTGATTGAGCGTGTAATCCAATCCCAAGTTGGCATTGATTCCCTTGATCCCAGCACAGAGCTGATTTCCGATGGTTTCCAAACGAGCATACACTTCAGGATGGGTGTCAAGGTGCCGTAGCATGGCCAATCCTGCTGCCATTGCAATGGGGTTGCCTGATAGAGTTCCTGCTTGATAAACTGGTCCTGCAGGGGAGACAAAGTCCATAATTTCCTTTTTCCCGCCATAGGCCCCTACTGGCATTCCTCCACCAATAATCTTCCCTAAGGTCGTCAAATCTGGAATTACCCCAAGTCGCTCTTGGGCACCTCCTTTGGCCAATCGAAAACCCGTCATCACCTCATCGAAAATCAAGACGATGCCTTCACGGGTACAGATTTCACGAAGACCCTTCAGGTAACCCTCTTGGGGCAAAGTCAATCCCATATTTCCGGGAATTGGCTCCAAAATCAAGGCGGCAATTTGCCCCTTGTTGGCATTGACTAAAGCTTCTATTGCTGGTAAATCATTGTAAGGTGCCAAAAGCGTGTCCTTGGCTGTACCTAAAGTAACTCCTGGAGAATCCGGGTGTCCCATAGTAATTGCCCCAGAACCTGCAGCAATAAGGAATGAATCCCCATGCCCATGGTAATGCCCTTCCATCTTGATGAATTTATCTTTTCCAGTGTACCCTCTTGCCACCCGAATCGCAGACATGGTGGCTTCGGTACCCGAATTGACCATTCTTACTTTTTCGAGGGAAGGCACCATTTGGACCAATAGTTCGGCCATTTCAACTTCTCGAGCCGTCGGTGCTCCAAAGGAGGTTCCATCCTCCATGGCACGAATCACTGCCTCTCGGATAAGCGGAGAATTATGCCCCAAAAGCATAGGCCCCCAGCTGTTGATTAGCTCGATGTAAAAATTTCCATCCTCATCGTAAATAAACGCTCCGTCAGCCTTTTTAATAAAGATGGGTTCACCACCTACTGCACGGAATGCGCGCACAGGGGAATTCACTCCTCCTGGAATAAAATTTTTAGCATGGGCAAATAGCCTTTTGCTTTCAGAAATTTGCATGAGTTAGTGTAATGGGATCAGTTCTCCAGATTCAAGTTTAAAAACAGGAGAATAGCTATTGTTGTTCACTTTTTGAAAATTAAATCCCCAAGAAAGACGGCCTGGCTGATACCCTTTCTGATCTAAACTTGGGCGGAGGTCAAAGTCATTCGCGAATTCAGAGTTGGAGTGAATCCAATGCACCATTTCAGCACCCAAAAGTGAATGAGTGGATGGGAAATGCAAGTGTTTTTCGTAGAATAAATCACGGAAAGTATCCATCTCCTCGGATTGGTACTTGGGGGTATTATTTGAAATAAAATAAAAATTAGCGTATTCCAGCATCTCGTAATTCGAGAAATTAAACCCTAACCAAGAATCCATAACGAGTAGTGGAACTTTAGTAGAGATACTTTCCATCAAGGAAAAAACAGGCTGTGCTAGTGCTGGATCATCGGATAACAAAATCACTTGATCCACTGCAGGTCGATTTCCTCTACGCACGCCTAATCCTTGTAAAAAGGTACTCGCTGATTTGGAATCTACTTTTTGAACTTTGGCTATCGTAAATCCTTCTTTTTGCAATTGGCTTTGAAGAAGTAGTCCCAATTGCTCGTCTCGTGAGCTCCCGCTGTGGCCAATGGCGACTGTTTTTCCCCAAGCTTGGGATTTCATCGACTCCACGATGCCCAGTGCTAAAGAAGTCAAGGAAGGCCTAAACAAATAGCTGTACTGCTTTCCTTCAAAACGATCCCCAAGGTTGGAAAGGGGATGAACAAATGGAATTTGATGTAGCTCAGCAAATTCACTGATCAATTCGCTCTCTTCTGGATAAATAGGGCCTACGATTACATCTGCAGCAAGAACTGTAGGGTCTTTAACTAGGGAATTGAGGTGGTCGAGATTACGTTTGGAATCAAAGGTATGCAACTGAATTGCTACTCCTTTGGATCTGAGCGAAGCCACTTCCAAGGCGATGCCCTGGTAAAGTTCTAAAAGAAAATTAGTTGATTCCAATGTCAAAATCGCCTGTTCTTGATTACTGGTAAATGGAAAAATAACCACCACATCCAATACCTTATCCTTTAAAGCCGGTTGTGCACCAGACTGAATAAGTTGGTTCAAGATACCACGTTCCTCAGATGATAAGATGGGCTTTTTCTGCAAATTGTAGGCCAATGCTGCTGTAAATCCTTGGTTATCCATAAATTCGCTCAAGGAAGGCATTATCCTCCACTTGAGGGAGTCCGATTGAAAATACGCAAAGGTCGCACGGTACCCCTGGGTCAAATAGGGTTCAGTTGTTAATCCCTTTAATGCTTGAAGACCTTCTTCTAATTGGTTTTTTTGGAAATAGGCCAAGGCAAGTAGGTAGCTTACCTCTTCAGATTTACTCCATGGTTTACCCTTCAAGGAGGATAGCAACTCGATCGCTTGGGTAGCTTGTCCAAGTTGGAGTGCAGCTTCTGCACGGTGAAAGGTTGCGAAATAAGCAAGAACTCCGTAGGTAGCTTCATTCAGAAAGGGTAAAAATCCATCTTTTGCCAGTGCATATTCTTTGGCATCCAAATCTGATTTTGCCTTCAAGTAGACGGCAGGTGGCTGCTGAGCACATGTGAATGCAGTACTAAAAATGAAGGTAAGAACAAATAGAACTTTTCGCATAAGCGCTGATAGAGAGTTCGCAGAAGATTCCATCAAAAATAAGCCATTTTTTTTAATCTGAAACGAGGGGATTCCACAGTTTGTAATCAATACCGAGCGGCAAGAAGCAGTTGCAACTCCTTGTGGTTGAGTCCAAATTTCTTTGCCAAAAAGGCATTGGTCAAACTACCGCGGTAGGTGTACACTCCCTTGAGAAACCATTTGTAAGTAAAGATCATTTCCTCAGCACCACCCAGGTCATTCATATGAAGGAGAATAGGGGTAAAAATATTGCTCAGCGAATAGGAGGCTGTTCGTGCCACTCGAGAGGCAATGTTAGGGACGCAATAATGAATCACCTCATGCGTGCGGTAGATAGGGTTTTCGTGCGTGGTCATACGGGCAGTTTCGATACATCCACCTTGATCGATACTCACATCAATGACCACACTTCCAGGAATCATTTTAGCGACCATTTCTTCTGTGATCACCATTTTATTTCTTCCTTTTTCAGCACGCAAAGCACCGATCACCACATCTGCTTCTGCTAGGGCCTGGGATAGGCTAGCATTATCAATGGTTGAGGTAGCAATCTGCTGGCCAAGCAACTGTTTGATCCGTCGTAACTTGTACAGGTGGTTGTCAAAAACCTTAATGTTTGCTCCCAAGCCAAGAGCAGTTCGTGCGGCATATTCAGCCACCGTACCTGCTCCGATGATCACGACTTGGGTTGGAGGAACACCCGTAATTCCACCCAAAATCAAGCCTTTGCCATCATTCACACTTGATAGGTATTCAGAGGCAATGAACATCACCGTACTCCCGGCAATTTCTGACATAGCGCGGACTACAGGCATCCCTCCTACCTTATCTTCTAAGTATTCAAAAGCAAGCGCAGTAATCTTTTTTGCATTGAGCGCTTGGATGTAACTGGACTCCTGCTTTTCAAGTTGCAGGGCTGAAATCAAACAAGCACCTGAACTCATATCCGCGATTTCCTCTTCCGTAGGGGCATTTACTTTTACCACCACATCTGCAGCAAAAACTTCTTTGGAAGAGTAGGCTATTTTCGCTCCTGCATCGGAAAACTGTTGGTCCGAAAACTTGGCGCGCTCCCCAGCTTGGGTTTCGACCAGCACCTCAATTCCATGTTGACGCAAAATGCGAACTGCCTCAGGACTGAGCACCACCCGCTTTTCTTCGGTCGAAGTCTCTTTAGGTATACCTAAAGTAATGGGCTTCCCTCCTTTTTTAAATGAAGCGGGAGACTCTTTCGGGATCAATCCCACAGCGGCAATTCCAGACAAGTCAGCGGCCATCTTGGTAGTGATGAAGGGTTAACAATCTTTCAGTTTCGGACTCAATGGTGAGTTCAATTAGAAAAAATTGCGCCGGCAGAAAGGAAGCAATATTTTCTGCCCATTCCAGCCAACAATAGTTTCCATTATAAAAATACTCTTCTATTCCGATATCCAACGCTTCCATGGGATCATCCAAGCGATAAAAATCGAAGTGAAAGATCAATTCTTTGGAAGAAGTTTGGTACTCATTGACAATCCCAAAGGTAGGACTGCTGACCTGGTCCTCGACCTGCAAGGCTTTGGCGAGAGATTTGACCAAGGTAGTCTTTCCGGCCCCCATTTGACCTTTTAAAACCCACACCTTTTCCTCTCCTGCTTCTTGAAGTAGCCGTTGGGCCACTTCGTCTAATTGGTTCAAGGTGTAGGAAAAAGAGTGCAAGAGGATCAAGATTTGGAACGTAAATGTACGATAGGAATGATCATTTCTTCAAGCGAGATACCCCCATGCTGAAAAGTATCCTTGTAGTGGCTCACGTAGTAGTTGTAATTGTTGGGATAAGCAAAGAAAAAATCTTCTACAGCAAATACATAGGTAGAGGATACATTCAAGCGGGGCAAATTTGCGTCCTCAGGGCGCCGCACTTCAAAAACTTTTCCCGACTCAAAATTCAAGTTTTTGCCCTGTTTGTAGCGGAGATTGTTCGTTATGTTTTTGTCCCCGAGGATCTTGTAAGGTCTATTTACTCTTTTGGTCCCGTGGTCTGTAGTTAAGATTACCTCCCCTCCTACTTGTTGGATTTTTTTCATGAGCTCAAACAAGGAAGAATGCTCAAACCAACTGCGGGTCAAGGAGCGGTAGGCAGACTCATCAGGGGCCAATTCACGGATCATTTTCATGTCCGTTCGCGCATGAGAAATCATGTCCACAAAATTGTAAACCAAGACATTGAATTCATTTTGCAAAAGCGTATGGAATTGATCCAGAACCGCTTTCCCCTCCTGCATCTGTAAGATTTTGTGGTAGGAAAATTTTATTGGAAGCCTATTTTTTTGAAGGTTTAATTTGAGCCATTCTTCCTCATTTTTATTCTTTCCTTCTTCCGAATCCTCGTCTTCCCAAAGGTGCGGATAGCGACTCGCCATCTCGGAGGGCATCAATCCCGAGAAGAGGGCATTCCGAGCAAATGCAGTTGTTGTGGGTAAAATACTGTAATAGGTAGACTTTTCCTCTACATGGAAATAGGGGCTTAGTAAGGGTTCAATCTCTTCCCATTGATCAAGGCGAAGATTGTCAATTAGAATAAAAAAAACGGACCGTTTCTTTTTCAGTAAAGGAAATACCCATTCTCGAAGTACTTGTGGAGAATGTAAAGGGGCCTCTTTCTCCGGTTCAGCAATCCAATCCAAGTAATTTTCTTTCACAAATCGACCAAAGGAATGATTGGCTTCGATTTTTTGGGCTTCTAGCACTTCCAACATGCTTTTGTTTTCGGTGTGATCAATCTCCATCTCCCAAAAGGTCAGTTTTTTGTAGAGATCTGCCCATTCTTGTGGAGTCGAGGCTTCATCCAAGGCCTGTCCAATTTGCCTGAATTCTTGCTGGTAATTTTGGGTAGTTTTGGATTCAACGAGTTGCCTGTTTTGAAGAATCCGCTTTACCGACAGCCAAATTTGGCTGGGATTAAGTGGCTTGATCAAGTAATCCGCGATTTTCCCTCCTATCGCCTCATCCATCAATTGTTCCTCTTCACTTTTAGTGATCATGACCACAGGGATCTGAGGCTTGAGTTGCTTGATTTGTTGAAGGGTCTCTAGCCCCGTCATTCCAGGCATCATTTCATCCAAAAAGACCACGTCAAAATTGGCCTTTTCGACTTCCTCTATGGCATCTACCCCCGAGTTGACGGTAGTAATCATGCAGCCTTTCCCTTCCAAAAACAGAAGGTGTGGTTTGAGTAGGTCAATTTCATCGTCTGCCCACAAGACTCGGAATTTTTGAGACATCTTTCTTCCCTTTTCTTCTAAAATTATAATTACTTTTGAGTCAATCAAATCCGTGCTGATTGAAAAGCCAGAAAATACTCAATGATCCTGTTTATGGTTTTATCACCATACCTAGCGAGTTAATTTTTGCCATCATTGACCATCCTTATTTTCAGAGATTACGCCGAATCAGGCAATTAGGTTTGACTGATTTTGTGTATCCGGGTGCACTCCATACGCGATTCCATCATGCACTAGGTGCCATGCACCTGATGAGCATTACTTTGGACAATCTACGGATTAAAGGAACCGAAATTACCGAAAAGGAATACGAGGCTGCGCTTTTAGCTATTCTCCTGCACGACATTGGACATGGCCCCTTTTCGCACGCCTTGGAATACAGCCTCTTAGAGGGCATTCCGCATGAAGAACTTTCTTTGTTAACCATAGAATTACTCAATGAAGAATTTGGAGGCCACTTGACTTTGGCCCTTCAAATCTTTAAAAACCAGTATCCTAAAAAATTTCTCCATCAGCTCGTCTCCAGCCAGTTAGATATCGACAGATTAGACTATTTGCAGCGCGATTGCTTTTTTACGGGGGTATCTGAGGGTACCATTGGGGCCGATCGAATCATCAAAATGATGGCCGTGAAGGACGATCAGCTCGTCATTGAAGAAAAAGGAATCTATTCCATTGAGAATTTTTTGAGTGCTAGAAGGCTTATGTATTGGCAGGTATACCTGCACAAAACGACCGTAAGTGCAGAGAAAATGCTGATTAACCTGATACAGCGAGCTAAAAAATTAGCTCAAGCGGGTAGAAAGTTCTACGTAACCGAAGAAATGGCCTACTTTATGAATCACGAAGTAAGTCTGGCAGATTTTAAGGCTGATAAGACCCTGCTGAAAAAGTTTTTGCACTTGGATGATTTTGACATTTGGGGAGCAATCAAACTTTGGAAAAATGATCCCGACTACGTATTACAAAATATTTCTCAAATGTTTTTGACACGTAAGCTATTCAAAATCAACCTAGTAAACGAACCTTTTTCCACCCCTGAGATTGAAAATTTGCGTAGCAAGGCATTGAAAAAATTGCAAGTTCCAGAGGAGGATTTGGGCTACTTTTTCTCAACCGGAACAATCAGCAATTACGGATATCTGGAGAAAGACCGGATCTCCATTTTGACCAAAAAAGGAGAAGTAGTCGATGTCGCCTTGGCTGCTGATTTACCAAACATCAAGGTTATGAGTAAGATGGTGGAAAAACATTACGTATGCGTGGCAAAAAGTTTAATTTTACCATCCTAAACCACTTTGCTACCAATGGAATTTTCACTCGAACAACTTGCTGGTATTTTAGGTGGAACCGTAGAGGGAAATCCCACCCAGAAAGTTAATCGCTTGGATAAAATACAGGAAGGTCAGCCAGGAAGCATCGCTTTTCTAGCCAACCCAAAGTACGAATCCTTTCTTTACGAAACTGCAGCCACTGCCGTTATTGTCTCTCAAGATTTTGTAGCTAACAAACCTTACCAAACCAATCTTATTCGCGTAAAAGATGCGTACACGGGTTTCACGACCTTACTGGAAGCTTATCAGCAACTCAATCAGGCAGCCTTGGTCGGAGTTGAAGAACCCAGTTACTTCGCTGAAAGCAGTAGCATGGGAGAAAATGGCTATAGAGGTGCTTTTTCGTACATCGGCAAAAATTGCATCCTTGGCAAAGGCGTTAAAATCTACGGACAAGCATACATAGGCGACCGTGTAAAAATCGGGGATGGAAGTGTCATCTATGCTGGCGCAAAGATTTACGAAGACACCCAAATTGGAAAGCAGTGCGTCATTCATGCTGGTGCAGTCATCGGATCCGATGGCTTTGGATTTGCTCCTCAAGCAGATGGTACCTACAAAACAATTCCACAAGTGGGAAATGTGATTCTTGAGGATCAGGTTAGCATTGGAGCCAACACAACCATCGACCGGGCCACTATGGGCTCTACTTTAATTCGGAAAGGTGTAAAAATTGACAATCAGGTTCACATCGCACACAATGTGGTGATTGGTGAAAACACTGTAATTGCAGCGCAAACTGGCATATCTGGATCTACTGAAATAGGCAAGAATTGTGTGCTCGCGGGTAAGGTAGGAATTGCAGGACACCTCAAAATAGCCGAAAATACCACTATTGGTGGGAATACGGGCATAAACAAATCCATTAAAACTTCTGGAAAAACACTTTTTGGGTTTCTAGCCATGGATTTAAATCATTTTCTCCGATCCTACAGCGTCTTTAAAAATCTGGACGATCTCCAAAAACGAATTCAACAACTAGAAAAAAAGGGATAATTTTGTGACCCAAATCACGTTTTAGAGTCCAACACATGAAAGTTAAACAACACACCATCCAAAAGCAGGTAGAATTGTCCGGGGTAGGGCTGCATACAGGCGTGGTTTCCAACATGACCTTTTTGCCTGCACCACCCAATCACGGGATCAAATTCCAACGCATCGACCTGGAGGGTCGCCCTACCGTAGATGCGGACTGTGACTTGGTAGTGGATGTGTCTCGAGGAACTACCTTAGAGCAAAACGGTGCTCGAGTATATACCGTTGAACACGTACTGGCAGCTTTGGTGAGCATGCAAATTGACAACGTCTTGGTCCAGTTGGATGGCCCAGAACCTCCCATTATGGATGGATCATCCATCCAATTTATTGAAGTCTTGGAGGATGCCGGACTTCAGGAACAAAATGCATTGAGACGATTTTTTGAGGTTCAAGAAACTATTCAGTATAAGGATCCTTCCAGGGAAGTGGAGATGGTGGCCTTGCCTGCCAGCAATTACCGGGTGACCGTAATGGTCGACTACAATTCCCCTGTGCTAGGTAGCCAGCACGCATCCATCACCGATATCAGCCAATTCAGAACTGAAATCGCCTCTTGCCGAACATTCTGTTTTTTACACGAATTGGAAATGTTGTATAAATCCAACCTCATCAAAGGAGGAGATTTAAACAATGCGATTGTGGTAGTAGACCGTATCGTTGAAAAAGAGGAATTGGCCCACCTTGCCAAAATGTTCAACAAGGAAACAGTAGAAGTGAAGAAGGAGGGAATCCTCAACAACGTGGATTTAAGATACAAAAACGAACCTGCTCGCCACAAGCTTTTGGATGTTGTGGGTGACTTGGCCTTGGTGGGCCGTCCCTTAAAAGCGCAAATCCTAGCAGCTCGACCTGGGCATGCGGCCAATGTGGCCTTTGCCAAAAAATTAAAGCGAGCCATGGAGAAAATGGGATCCACCCAAATCCCATTTTATGATCCAAAGCTCCCTCCAGTAATGGATATCAACCAGATCAGTAATATTTTGCCTCATCGCTACCCTTTCCAATTGATTGATAAAATCATCTACTTAGATGAAAACGTGGTAGCAGGGGTAAAAAATGTAACCATGAATGAGCCCTACTTTATGGGGCATTTCCCAGGAAACCCGGTGATGCCAGGGGTGATGCAAGTGGAGGCCATGGCACAGACTGGAGGAATATTGGTGCTCAGCTCAGTGGAGGATCCCGAAAATTACTGGACTTATTTCTTAGGAATAGAAAGTTGCAAGTTTAGAAAAATGGTCTTGCCAGGCGATACTATTGTATTCAAGTGTGAGCTCCTCGCTCCTATCCGACGCGGAATCGCAAAAATGAAGGGAGAGGCATACGTGGGCAATACACTTGTTTGTGAAGCTATAATGACAGCAAGCATTACCCGAAAAGAAATATGATTAGTCCCCTATCTTCCATCCATTCTGGTGCAACCTTAGGCTCAGGTGTACATGTTGATCCATTCACCATGATCCATGAAGATGTGATCATTGGCGACAATACCTGGATCGGTTCCAACGTAACCATTTATCCAGGTGCCCGAATTGGTAAAAATTGCAAAATTTTTCCAGGAGCTGTCCTTGCGGGAATTCCGCAAGATCTCAAATTTCAAGGAGAGGAATCCACGGTAGTCATCGGAGATAATACCACCATTCGTGAGTGTGTGACGATCTCTCGTGGCACGGTAGATAAGCAAACTACAGTAGTGGGAAGTCATTGCTTACTTATGGCTTATGTACACGTGGCGCACGATTGTGTCATCGGTAGTCATGTTATTGTTGCCAACTCGGTTCAAATCGCAGGCCACGTGGTTATTGAAGATTGGGCAATCATCGGAGGCTCCAGCGCCATTCACCAATTTGTAAAAGTGGGCATGCATGCCATGATTTCTGGAGGTTCTTTAGTGAGAAAAGACGTACCTCCCTTTACCAAGGCTGCTCGCGAACCACTCACCTATGCTGGTGTCAATTCACTTGGCTTGCGTAGAAGAGGATTTTCAAGTGAGACCATTGCACACATCCAAGAAGTGTACCGCTACCTGTTTTTGAATAGCCTGAATAATAGTCGGGCCCTTGAAGAAATTGAAATCAACCTTCCAGCCACCAAAGAACGTGATGAAATCTTGAATTTTATTCGATCTTCTGAGCGTGGGGTTATGAAAGGCTACATCAACTAGGATGTTTACCCTCCAAGTACAAAAGGCGTCCAAGCGCTTTCACCGCGAATGGATTTTTAAAAATCTCAACTTGAAACTTTCAACTGGTGATGCAGTAGCCATCACCGGTGGCAATGGATCAGGAAAATCCACCTTGCTTAAATGCCTTTCAGGAGCCATTCCTTTGACCCAAGGGAGCATCGAATACCACCAAGGAACTGATAAACTTACCGAAGAGTCCTGGTTTCGATCCCTAGCCATCGCCACCCCCTACCTAGAATTGCCTGAAGAATTTACTTTAAGCGAAGCGCTTGCCTTTCATTTTCAATTTAAGAGTCCTCTCAAACAACTTTCTAACCAAGAGATTTTGGCGATTTTAGGTTTGGAAAAACACCATTCTAAATCAATTTCTGAGTTTTCCTCAGGAATGAAGCAACGTGTCAAACTTGCCTTGGCCATTTTTTCTGATGTTCCCCTACTTTTCTTGGATGAGCCTACCACCAATTTGGATAAGCAAGGAATACGTTGGTACTTAGACCTTATTCAGCACTTTGCTCAGGGTAGAATCTTGGTAATTTGCTCCAACGAACCCCGCGAATACGAGTTTTGTGAAAAAAAAATTAACCTAGAGGACTATAAATAAGGAAAATCTAGTATCTTCTGGTTCGTTCTCAATCCGATAAATTAAATTCAATGACTTCACGATTTTTTACACTTGCAGCTTTTGCGCTAATTTTTACCCTAGTAGTATCCTGTAAGGAAAAAGAAGAACCAGTCCCCCAAAAAACCCCAGAGGAACTAGCTAAAGCCGCCCTTACCGGATCTGGTACTGCACAATGGACAGTAGCAGGCGGAGGATCGGTCACCCGAGATGGACAGTCAGTGACGAGTACGTACGCAACCTATGAGCTTTTTCTCAATGCGGGAACTGTAAAAACCTACTCTACAAAAAATGGGGGCGAGTTATTCGACGCCAATGGCAATTGGAGCTTTGTAGGAACTAACTTTGACAAGTTTGTCTTCACTGGTACTAAGCCAGCAGCCACACGCGAAATTTCTTTTACACAAACAGGAACTACCTTACGATTGGAATTCAGAATTCCCGCTCCTGGCGCAAGGGTGGATGGCAATGCATCACTTTCCGGAAACTACACCTTCAACCTAGTAAAAAAATAAGTTTAGAAACCTAGTTTAAAGTTACCAAGGTAACCCCAGCACCGCCGCGGTCGGCGTGCTCATCTTCCAGTTTTCCTACCTGAGACATAGTTCGCAAAAGATTACGGCTTACTTCCCGTAAGATGCCGTCGCCCTTTCCATGGACGATACGCAAATTTTTTATCCCAAGCATATAGCCCTCATCAATAAAGGTTTGGATTAGTGAAACTACCTCTTCTCCCCTTCTTCCCCGCAAATCCAAGTTGGGTGAAAAATCCATCATCTTTGTAGTCGTCTGATAGCTTCCACGCTTCTCCATGGATTTTAACTCCTTCTTTGCTGTGGCCTTGGCAATCTTCTCCAATCGTGAAAGTTTTACCGTGGATTTAAGGTCTCCAATCAGTAGTTCCACATCCTTACTTTTTAGGAGCAATACTTCACCAATGGCACCATTATCCTTGAGGCGAACCCAATCTCCAACTTGAATTTGACCTTCGACCACTTGAATTTCAGGATCCTTGAGGGGTACTTTTTCGGGCTTAACCTCCTCCTTAAATACATCCAACTCCTTTCGAAGCGATTTAGTCACTTCCTTCTCAGCCTTCCCTTCTTTGATCTCTCGAATGACAGATTCAATTTTTTTATTGGCTTGATCCAGAAGGGACTTCGCTTCCAACTTAGCTGCTTGAAGGTATTGTTTCTTCGTTTGCTCCAAGGTTTCCTTCAACTGCCCATATTCCTTGAGTTTGGCCTCTAGAAGCCTGTCCTTTTCGTTGATTTCTTTCAGTAGAAGAGCATAGTGATTTTTTTCATTCTCCAATCGTGTCAAGAGTCGGTCATAGCGTACCCGCTCCTCTCCAATCTGCTCCTTAGCATGGGCTATAATCTCCTTGGAAAGTCCAATTTTAGAGGCGATTTCAAGTGCAAAGGAGGAGCCTGGCTTCCCTATTTCAAGTTCATATAGGGGTTCCAACTTTTCTACATCGTAACGCATGGCACCATTGACCAGGCCTTGCTGCTTCTCGGCTAACTGTTTGAGGTTGCCATAGTGGGTGGTAATTACCCCATAGGCCCCTAGTTTGGCTAAGGCCAACAGAATCGATTCGGCAATTGCACCCCCAAATTGCGGCTCTGTACCTGTCCCAAATTCATCGATGAAAAGGATAGCCTTTTTGTTGGCGAACTGGGTAAAGTGCTTCATACTCATCAGGTGGGAGGAGTAGGTACTAAGATCATTTTCTAAACTTTGCTCGTCTCCGATATCTATAAAAAAGTGATCAAATAAAGAACTTTTGGAATCCGGATGAACAGGCAATAACAGTCCACACTGGAGCATGTATTGGAGGAGCGCAACGGTTTTCAGTGCCACAGATTTACCGCCCGCATTGGGGCCAGAAATAAGGAGTAAGCGCTTTTGATGGTCCAGTTTTAGGGTGAGCGGAACCACTTTTTTCCCTTGAGCTTTGAGCGAGATCTCTAGGATAGGATGTCGTGCATGTGACCATTGAAGGGTCCTTTCCTGGGTAAGGATGGGTTTATGGCTAGCTGTTTTTAATGCAAAGCGTGCTTTAGCTCGAACAAAATCCAAAACCCCCAAGAAATTAGTAGCTTTACGAAGCGCGGGAATAGTGGGACGAAGCTGATCCGTGAGACGGGTGAGGATCCGAATGATTTCGCGTTTCTCCATATACTCCAGATCACGGATTTCATTGTTGATATCAAGCGCTTCTTCAGGCTCCATGAATACGGTCTGCCCAGTAGCGGACTCATCATGGATAAAGCCCCGAAGCTTGCGCTTATTCTCAGCTGCAATGGGGATCACCATCCTGCCTCCCCGAATGGTCATGGCCGCGTCCTCTGGCATTAGCCCCTTAGCGCGAGCTTCTTTGAATATCCGCTCCATCACCTTTCGCAAGCGACCTTCTTCATAGAGGAGTTGAGATCGGATCAGCTGCAACTCTTTCGAAGCATTACTTCTCAGTTTGCCCTTCTCATCTAATACTTGATCAATTACCTGTAATAGCTTCAAATCAAGATCCAACAAAAGGCCTAGCAAGGCTTTGAGGCTTGGGTAGGGATCCCCAAACTTTTGAAAAAAAGTAATGCAGGACTTGAGTGTTTGAAGCGCCAATTTGACTTCTTGGAATTCATCTTGCTCCAAAAACGCCCCTTCCAACTTTGCCTTTTCCAAATAGGGATTTAGGTTAGTGAAGTGGGAAGTGGGAAAAGATTCCCCAGCAAGGAGTAGTTGACGAAATTCTTCGGTTTGATCCAACAGTCGCTGTACCAAATTCAAGTCTGTGGAAAATGTCATGGAATCCACATACCCTTGTCCTAAAGAGGAAGTACATTCTGCCTTGAGCAATTCCTTGATCTTTAGGAAGTTAATTTTTTGTTCAAGATTGGCTGGGTACAGCATTCGCGTTACTTCGTTGGCTTGGGATTACTTTCAAGTACGACTAAGGAATCGATGACACGCGCATACATGCGGTCCATCTTTTCAGCATGTTCTAAGTAATACTCCATACTTGATACAAAACCTGAATCGCTGACCCCATGTTTTGAAAAAATATCTCTTTCTAATAAAGTATATAAGACCTGTGAAGAGTCATAAGAAACCGGCAAGGAGCTTACTTTTCCTTCTGCAAGCTGGATCTCCACGAGTATAGATACCATCAAATCTTCATCCAGCACCCCTGGAGGGGAGGAATTGCTAGTACAAGACAAACTTAGTACTAGAAGAAGAGGTAGGATAAAACGAGTATTCACGGCTTAAAATTAGGTTTTTTTAACGGATAAAAACCACTGAGGTACTGGCTGTCAAATTTTAATTTTCGCTGCAAGACTTTAACTTAGCTGATTCAAATCCTTTGCATGGATCAGCTATTTAGCAAACTGAGAAAATATGAGATTATGATCCGGAAAGTGGCCAACAACCACCTTCAAGGAGAATACCAATCACTTTTCAAGGGGTCTGGTCTGGAGTTTGACGACTTAAGGCCTTATCAATACGGGGACGATGTGCGTACCATCGAGTGGAAAGTCTCTGCCAAAGGGCACGGCACCTTTGTAAAGACCTTTAAGGAAGAGAAAGACCAATCCGTCTATTTCTTACTGGACATTTCTGGTAGTCAAGATATAGGCCAACAAGGCCAGAAAAAAATAGACCAAGGCAAATTGATTGCTGGGGTACTCACACTTGCAGCTGTTTACGATGGAAGCCAGGTAGGATTAATCTCCTATTCTGACCAAAAAGAAAAATTGATACTTCCTACCAAAGGAAATAAGCAAGGCGTCAAAATCGTTCGGGGAATTTTTGAACATGAGAATAAAAGTTTGAAAACCAATTTGAATGGGCTTTTCACCTTTACACTGAATCTAATCAAGAAGCGAAGTATTCTAATAGTAATTTCAGACTTTATAGATCAGGATTACGAGCGCTCCTTTCGAGCACTTGCCGAGCGACACGATGTGGTAGCAATTCAATTGACAGATCCTAGGGAAGCAGCCTTGCCTACCTTGGGGATAGTGCCCATCTTTGATAAAGAACGTGGGAGAACTACTTGGATCAATACTGCTTTTGGAAGCTTTTCTAGAAAAATTGCCGAAACCTTTACCAGTGAGCGAGCCCATTTGAAAGAAATCTGTAAAAAAAATCAAATCAATTACCTGGCTATAGATTCGAGACAAGACATTGTGATTCCATTGATTGATTTATTTAAGTACCGAAATAAACGAATGAAACGTGGGTAGAATCATTGTTTTCCTTTTTCTGCTCGCTGCTTCGATTCCTATTTCTGCACAACAAGTACAGGTGAGGGGCTATTTTACCAAGGATTCTGCCCAATTGGGTGAGCGAGTAGGCTATGTGCTCAAAGCAAGCTATCCCCAAGCCGCTCAACTCCTTTTCCCAGACTCCACTTATGACTTCTCTCCTTTTGTGTTTTTGGAGAAAAAAACCTTTGTTTCAGCTACTACAGAAGGCATTACCCAAGATAGTGCTGTGTATTTTCTTTCCAATTTTTCACTAGAGCCCTCTTCCTACCTGGCACTTCCTGTAGTTGAACTCAATCGATACGATAGCATCACCCATTATACGACGGATGCTGAACTTAAATTGAAACTCAATTTGGATTCCATACCCGAGCAATTGCAATTCAAAGAGAATAACGTCTACCAAGCTTTGGATAAACCCTTCAACTGGTTTGTTTTTAGTACCCTTAGTGGGGGAATTCTTCTTGTTGTGGGTATTCTTTTCCTTGTTTTTGCCGAACGAATCAAGCGCATTTTCAGAAAGAATAGAGAAAAACTTCGTTGGATTCAATTTGAAAGAAAATGGAAAAAATCGGCTGATTCACTCCAACAAAATCCAAACCAAGCCCTTGCTGATGAGGTAGTTGGACTTTGGAAAGGATACCTAGAGCACCTCCGCGCACAACCCATCCAAGAATGGACGTCAAGCGAAATCGCTAGCGCCTTAGACGACAAAGAAGTCTTTAAGGCTTTGCGAAGCATAGATATGATCATTTATGCCGGAGTGGAAGGAGATACTAGGGCTGCCACCTCCTACCTTTTGGAAGTAGCCAAAGCCAATTACCGTACTATCTTAAACCAAATCACCCATGAGAGAGGCACTCACTGAGTTTTTTTCTTGGTCTTGGTTTTTGCCTGAGACCTTCCAATCCTACAAATGGGAAAACCCATTGCTCTTGAATTTGCTGTGGTTGATTCCTTTGTTGGTCTTGATTCGAAAGTTTATCAAATTTCTTAAAAAACCTGTTCTTGAGCTCTCCTTACCAAAGCGTGTCGCCAAGGCTAATCCTTGGACTTACTTACGTTTGGTTCCCACAGGATTTTTCTTTCTCTTTTTGATTTTTGTGGTGCTTGCCCTGGCCCGACCGCAACGGACCAATGAGCGAGTCGAACAATATACTGAGGGGATTGATATTTTGTTGGTCATGGATATTTCTGAATCCATGGACCTCCAAGACTTTAGCCCCAACCGCTTGGAAGCTGCTAAAAAAACAGCGGTAGATTTTATTGATGGCAGATTTGGCGATCGAATTGGGATGGTGGTATTTTCTGGGGAGGCTTATTCACTTTCTCCATTAACCAACGATTACGAATTACTCACAAGCCTGATTAAAGAAATTAATTTTTCCATGATTGAGGCCAAGGGCACTGCTATCGGGTCTGCACTTGCGGCAGGTACTAATCGAATGAAAGAAAGTGAATCTCCTTCCAAAGTGATGATTCTATTGTCTGACGGAGAAAGCAATGCGGGTAATGTAGACCCAATTTTTGCAGCACAGCTCGCCACAGCATTTAATATTAAAATCTATAGCATCGCCGTAGGAAAGGATGGGATGGTCCCTTATGGAACAGATTTCTTTGGAAGACCCCAGATGGTAGAGAGTTACCTAGACGAAAGTACCTTGCGTGAGATTGCAACTATCGGAGGTGGACAGTTTTTCAGAGCCTCGGATGCAAAGGCATTGAACCAGATTTTTAAGCAGATTGACACCTTAGAAAAAACTGAAATTCTAGAAAATCGATACAAGGAAACTGCTGATTTTTACAGAATCTACCTTTTCTGGGGGATGTTATTTTTTGTCATTTGGATGGCTTTGAAGAGCAGTTTCTTCAACAACTTCCTACTCGACTAATTCAATATTCCGTTCTTTTTTCCACTGGGAGAGACGAGGATCCATCACTGCAAACCAAAGTGGCGGAATGCATGCCAAGATGATCATCGCCGAATAGCCAGCAGGCAATTGAGGGCTGTTCTCGTTGTGATCCAATACCTGGTAGCGCTTTTGGGCAGAAGCATGGTGATCAGAATGGCGCTGCAACTGAAAAAGGAGTAAATTACTCACCAATTGAGAAGCATTCCAGGAATGGAGAGGGGTTACTTTTTCATACTGACCTGAGGACAAACGCTTTCGCTCCATACCATAATGTTCCAAGTAGTTGACTAACTCTAAAAGTGAAAACCCTAAAATACTTTGGATAAAAAAGAAGGCTGGCACCTCCCAGACGAGTCTTTCACCTAGGTTGGAGAACAAGCCGAAAAAAAAGGTGACGAATACCAGAGGGAGAATTTGAAACCAAATCATCTGATTGGAAAGTGACCAAAAGCCTAGCCCTTTCTTTTGGAGCCTTATTTTTTCTAGATCCCAGGCACTGAGATATCCTTGGATTACAGATCGCCACCAGAAGGCATAGAACGTCTCCCCCTTTCGGCTCGTGGCTGGATCTTCAGGGGTGGCTACGCGTACATGATGTCCTCTGTTGTGTTCAATAAAAAAGTGCATGTAGCAGACCGTCATCAGGAGAATCTTGGAATAGGTCTGTTCAATCTTCTCCTTGCGATGACCCAACTCATGTGCGACGGTAATGCCAATCCCTCCCGTGACTAAAGCCATCCCAGAAGGAAAGGCTATCCAAGAAATCCAAGTTAATTCTTGGGTACTCACCCAATAGAAGCCCCAAATGAGTACTGCTAATTGCACATATACCCAAATAAAGGTAATCACCTTGTAAAATTGAGCCTTCATAGCTTCACTCACTTCTGCCACTGGAACATTGGATTTGTCCTTTTGAATAACATAATCCATTACGGGAACAAGCAGGAAAACAAAAACATGAACCATCCATTGGAAAGGGCCTCCCCACTGCATTCCCAGAACGAGAAGTGCAGGCAGAATCAGGGCACTGAAAAAACCGATCTTTTTCATGGCTATTAAGGTAGTATTTTTAGAAGAAAACAAAAAAATGCAGGACTACTACATTGTACAAAGTACCAAGTACAATGTACAATGTACCATCAGAAGTACCATTTGGGTCAGTACACGAATCCCACTTCTTCATTCAACAATCGGAGTTCGACATTAGCAAGAAGCAAGAGCCAAAGAGTAAAATGCCTGCTTGAGTCCAAAACACGAATGTCTACTTTGTACTTCGTACTTGGTACATGGTACACACAGTCCCCACTTCTTCCTTCATCATCCGGAGTTCGACATTTGGCATTAGCAAGAACATCGTATTTCGTATCTCGTACTTCGTATTTCTACTAAAAACAAAAAGCCCTTCGAATCATCGAAGGGCTTCAATAATGTGGCGGCGACCTACTCTCCCGGGT
>JAMNXQ010000015.1 GCA_023653075.1 Algoriphagus sp. | reverse complement strand
CCTTTCGTCATTGAGTACAATGTACGGATGGGAGATCCAGAAACCGAGGCCGTGCTACCTCGAATTGAAAGCGATTTTGTAGATTTGTTAGTTGGCATTGCTGAAGGCACTTTGGCGAGTTACACGCTCCAAATCTCTCCAAAAACATGCACAACTGTTGTTATGGTAAGTGGCGGATATCCAGAATCGTATGCCAAGGGATTTCCAATTACGCTACCTGAAAAGACAATAAACAGTGTGGTCTTTCATGCCGGTACTACCCTCAACGAATCGGGCGTACTGACCAACCAAGGAGGCCGAGTACTTGCCATCACCGGGATGGCTTCCACCTTGGAAGCTGCACTGGATTCAGCCTATGCCACAGTGGCGGAGATCTCCTGGGAAAAGGCCAATTTTCGAAGAGACATAGGCCAAGATATTTTACGATTAAAAACTAACTAAGTGAATCAGGAGGCGAAAGCCCTGTAGATAAAAATAATATGTCTGGATGTAGTTCATGTGGGACCACCTCAGGTGGAACAGGAGGATGCCAAAATAACGGCACCTGTGGCACGAGCGATTGCAATAAAATGAATTCTTTTGACTGGCTAACCCAAATGGGTATCCCTCAGTTGGATACGTTTGATATCGTGGAAGTCAAGTTTAAGGGAGGAAGAAAAGAGTACTTTAGAAATGTAGATTACTTAGCCCTCAATACTGGAGATCCGGTGGTAGTGGATGTTCCTAGTGGGCACCACATTGGGTACGTGTCTTTGCAGGGCGAGTTGGTTCGACTTCAAATGCAAAAACGCAAAATAAGAAACGACGATAACATCACTCGAATCTATCGTGTAGCCACGCAGAAGGATATGGAGAAATGGGAGGAAGCCAAAGCTCGTGAAATCCCAACTTTGTACCGTTGCAAGCAAATTGTAGACGAGTACCGTCTCAACATGAAGATGTCCGATGTGGAGTTCCAAGCGGATAATTCCAAGGCCACCTTCTACTATTCCGCAGAGGATCGAATCGACTTTAGAGAGTTGATCAAATCCCTAGCAGGAGAATTCAAAGTACGGGTAGAAATGCGCCAAATCAGTCTTCGTCAAGAGGCAGGTAGATTGGGTGGCATTGGGGTATGTGGAAGAGAATTGTGCTGCTCAACCTGGCTAGTAGACTTTAAAAATGTGACTACCTCAGCGGCGCGCTACCAGAACCTCTCACTCAATCCTGGCAAACTTAGCGGGCAGTGTGGGCGATTGAAATGTTGCCTCAACTACGAGTTGGACACCTACATGGAGGCCATCAAGGATATCCCACAAGTAGACAAGCCTTTGTTGACAGAGCAGGGTCCTGCCAAGTTGCAGAAAACGGATATTTTCAGAAAGTTGATGTGGTTCAATTACAACCATGACAACGATTGGATTAGCATCACCTGTGATCGCGTACGTGAGATTCAGGCATTAAACGAGCAGGGTGTAAAGGTATTTAACCTTCAAGTCGATGATTCGAATGAAGTCGAAGACTTGGCCGCTCAGTCTACGCGTGAACTGGAGTTATTGGATAAGAAGTTTTCGAAGAAGAAAAAGAAAAAGAAGCGTCCTACTGATGGAAATGCTCCCCGAGTCAATCAAGGCCAGGGCCCAAGACCAGAGGCTAGTGCTCCAAAACCTGCTGATCAGGCCACTTCAATGGCTGCACCAGCACAAGTAAGGCCTGCGGAAGGAAATCAATCCCCTAGGCAGGGTGATAAGCGCCGTAAAAACAAAAATAGACCCCGTCCTAACTCAAATCAGGGTCCAGCAGCAGGGGCAGGGCCAACAGCAGGAATGCCCAAAGCGGACTCCCCTGCTCCTAAGCCAGCAGAAAAGCCTCAGGAAGGACCAAGAAAATTTCCACCTCGTATCAATCAAGGTCCTAGTGGCAACCCAGGCAATGACTAAACTCTACCAAGCTTCACTTCTTGGCATCGTTTTCCTCCTATTTTCTTGTGGAAAGGATCGGGTCTTTGAAGAGTACCATTCTTTTGAAGCTACCCAATGGGAAGAAAGCGATTCTATCAAATTTGACCTCTCCTCCTTGGGTTCTGAGAAGGGACAGGCCATTGTAGGGGTTCGCTATACCGAAGACTATCCCTTTACGAATTGCTACATTAAGGTCATTTATAGAGATTCGAGTAAGGTGGTATTGGCTGATAGCCTTTGGAATGTTTCCATATTTGATAAGCAAACTGGCAAGCCCATTGGCGATGGTTTTGGAAATACCTTTACCACTTATGATACCCTTACTTTCCCCTTCCCTGCGAGTACTAGAGAAGTTATTTTTCTCCAGTACATGCGTCAACCTCAATTGGAAGGAATTGAGGCAGTAGGATTTAAGGTAGTAAAGCCTTAACAGAACAGACTCATTAGGGACAATTAGAAGGACTTCATTATTCCAATCAATTCTTTTCAGATAGTACCTTCCTGTAAAGTATAGGGTTTGATTGTCAAGGAATTACTTGGATTTTGATTGAACCGGGATTTGTTTATCCCCTAGCCCTTGTGAAAATCTTTTCATTTGGTTTATATTTGCATCACTTTGGTGGCAGGAAGCGATTCCTGTTAGAGCCAAATCGGATTAGAGAGTTGGGTGAGTGGCTGAAACCAACAGTTTGCTAAACTGTCGTACGGGTTATACTGTACCGGGGGTTCGAATCCCCCACTCTCTGCACAAGAAAAAGCCCCTTAATATTTAATTAAGGGGCTTTTTCGTGAAATTTCTAGTATCTATCTCTGGTCAATTGAGCTTTTCCATAGGAAAAACAGCAGGGAACAAGGTCTTGTATACAGATTCCATCTTTGAGTTTTCATCAGCGGAATCATCTCCCTCTTTTGTATCAACCATCCAATAAAAATTATGGAGGGATGTAAGTTCTTCCGAAGCTTGGTAGCGTAACAGTTCTTGATTGAGTTGTCTGCCAAAAGGAGCTGTTGCTAGTACATCAGTTCGACTATCTTCCATCTGGGACTCCGAAGTACTCTCCATTGTTACCAATTGAGCCAAGCGCACATTGCTCTTTTTAAGACTATTCAAAATACCTTGATTTGCCTGGGTAGGAAAATCGCGCTGTAGCGCAAGCAAAGCTTGGGACTTTATCAGTTCAGGTATGTCAAGATTGTAAGAGGTAACTAGAGAAAGTAATCTTTTTTCTTGTCCCAAAAGCACTTGAGGAAAATCTCTTTCCAATTTATTGAGAATTTTATTAGGATTACTTTCTTTAAAAATAGGTAAAACCCACTTTCTCTCCTGTTCTTCTAGAATTAGTTCGAGTAATTCTAAAGAGATTAGTTCTTGAGATTTGTCACCTTGGTTGATCATCGTCACAATCTGATTCAAGGTGACCGGATCATGTTTAAATGATAAGCAATAAAGAATATCATTCTTTGCCGCTTTGGTTTCCGAAAGAAGCATTTTATTCAAAACAGGATAGAATTTTTCCAGATCCTTATGGCAAATCAATAAGTAGGTATATTTCTGAATTCTTTCTTCCAGAAGAAAATAATAATCTTGATTACCGAGGTCCTGAACCTGTCTTTTTACAAAATGTTGAATCACGGAAGTATAGAGAAAATCTACCTTTTTCAACTTCTTCTGTGAACCATAAAAATTAAATTTGCTACTTTTTTGAATACTGGTAGTTTGAACCAACAGGTCCATCAAATCTAACAATCTACTTGTTTTTTCCTGACCCTCTTTCAGTGAATCAAGGTATTCATTATACTTACTTAGTTGTGAGGTATTTAGTGTTTTAAGGTCAGCTATAATTCCCTCTGTAAGACTCACTAATGCGTTGGAATCCTCCTGTGTTTGACTAGCCGAGTCAGTAAATCCTTTTGAAGAACAAGCCTTCTCAAGATCCAAAAGTTGGTGGGTTTTCTGTTGGAGTACAAGAACTGGGTCAAGCTTTGAACCAGGAGGCACCGCATTTTCATCCTCCTTAACCAGACCTTCAGTTACTTTGGATTTATTTTTATCAGATACTTCTAGAGAACGAAGAATATTAGATAATTCCAATCTGTAGAAGAAAATCAACTTTTTGGAAACAATCATCCAAACAACCAAAATAACAAACACGAGAAGAAGCGTAAATAGAATCTTAGTCTCGAAATCTTGAATGTACCCAATACCTAAGATCAATCCAGCAGCTACCAATTGCCCAATAGTTTTTCCAAATCCATCGGCATAATTTTGGGTAAGAGAGCGCTTAGCAATCGGATAAGCCTGGTATAGCAGATTGATGGTAGGTGCATACAAGGAACGGTACAAAGACCGTTCAAATACCTTTCCTAGAGAAGCTACAATAAGGATCAAGCCAAGGGAACCCATGAAATAGGAAGAAATACCAATAATAGTAGTAAATCCTAAGGCAAAAATTAAGGTGGTTAAACTGATAAATACGCCATATTCTTTGATCAAAAACTTGGATACAAATGATTTGAGAAGCAATTCAAGCACACGCATCCCTCCAAATATGAAAGAGAAATACTTTGCCAATTCGAGTGGGTCAGACATTTGATTGGACGAAACCTCCATCAAACAAAAATCAATTACCAATTGAATGACCACCCCCAACAATATGGAAAAGAAAATGAGCTTAAAGTAAGATTCTTTTACGAGCTGTTTTTGATCGCTTTGAACCGAATCTTTTGTTTCGCTAGTTTTTTGAGGGGCTGCTTGTACTACAATTCCTTTACTGAGTAAAAAGGTAATTCCAGCGAATGATAAAATCCCAAAAAAGGAAATAAGTAAAAATTTATCACGCGTGAAGAAATCGAGGGAAAGCAATACCGGAACTGACAAATAGGAAATGATGGCTGAAATCCCTTCCCCAGAACTGATAATCCCACTGTATTTCTTATTCTCCTCTAGGTTAAAAATATAACTTGGTATTTTCCAAAAAACCAGACCCGTAAAATTGACTGAAATCCAATACATCGCGTAGGCAAAAAATACGACGTAATAGGTGTAAAAATCCTGCACATAGGCATACCAGATCAGAAATATTAAAATGGCAATAAATAAACTGAAAAAGGTAGATGCTTTTGCAAAGCCCCATTTTTTTTCAGAACTATTGAACACCCAGGTAATAAGCAAGCCTCCTATTCCCGAGATTAGGTAAGCCATGGGCAGCTGGTCAGTGCCGATTTCGCTAATGAAGAGCGCATTGGCAAAAAGTAATAGGTACGAAACGAATATCCCTAGCGCTAGGGATAGCAAGATCATACCATAAAGGAAATAGGAACTTTTAGACTTTGCCATGACCGGTTATAGGGTATAACTCAATCGAAGTAAGTAGAAACGTGGTCTTTGTGGAATATAGGGCTGACTTAAATCTCCATAAGTTGCTCCTGCCACGGCACCTGGCATATTAAATGTTCCTGATGCTTCTCTAGGTCCCGGATGGTAGTATTCAGGATTCCCTCCGTCTAGTAAATTCTTGTTTAAAATATTTTCTACACTCAAATCCAAACGAAGCATCGGAAGTGTTTGTATTTTGAATCCTATATTTCCATGAAGAATGAGGTATGGAGGTAAGGGTTTCCCAGTTCCATCCAAGCCAACATTTTTTGATGAGGTAGTATTTTTCCCGATTGGACGTTCGCTCACATAATTGGCTCGAATATTCAATACATTACTCAAAATACCCATGTGCGTTTGCTTGGTGATGGAAAGGTTGATTCTATGGCTTGCAATATCTCCTAATCGCACGGGTACTTCTATTCCAGCATCTGCTGCTGCTTCAGTCAGTTGAGGATAAAAATAGGTATGGTTGGCCTGAATGTTCCAATCTCTAGATTTAGGTTTGTAATAAAAGCCTGACATCAAGCCTAGGGTGCGGTATTTTCCAATGTTGATGTTTTGTCTTATCCCATTTCTGGTGGAGGAGGCTACGGCATTTTCAATCAGGTAACCGAAGGCGTTGATGTCCCAACCCAAACTTCCATTTCCGATATGGCCCAAATACTCAAGATTAAGGAAGTCAATGGATTCAGGTTGTAGCTTAGGATTAGGTGTTCTACCAGCTCCAGTGGAGTATCTGGTCAACTGAGACACATTTTGAAGACCTTTGGAATAGTTGAGTTTAAAGGTGGTATACTCCGAATTGTAAATTGCAGACAAGCGGGGACTGTTAGCCCAACCGAAACCACCAGTTCTTCGAATTCGGTTGTAGTCTACTCGGTAACCACCACTTAAGAATATTTTTTCTCCAATGGTGTAGTTTGCTTGAATAAACGCACCAACGTCAATAATGGGAAACATATTACTTCCACGTTCCTGGTTCGGAACGATTCCTAATTCTCTTGCTAGGGAAATCGTGTCTTGTTTTGCTTGGAAAGCTTCTACACTAGGATAGTTGGTATCGTAATCGTTGTAAATCAAATAATCCCCTTGCGTTAAGGTACTTCTGAAGTCAATACCCGTAGAAAAATTAAGGTTTTCACCATCATAGAATAGGCGGCTTTCGTTCCTAAACTGCTGTGCTTCGTAATAGTAATACCTGTTTTTCCATCCATGCTTAAACATGGTGTAACTTGAGTAATCTATGATTTCTGTTCCAAATGCATTGTTCTTTGTAGCCAAGGATTTACCAGCTATCACCTGGTCAGGATTCAGTAAATGCGCGAAGTGCAGATTCGCTCTTGGGTCTCCAAAAGCATTAAAATTAACCCGATTGGTTTCTTTACCGAGACGGTGTAAGGCAAAGTTGGACAAGTTGGAAATACTAATTTTTTCACTCAATTGGCGATCATACTGTGCATACACTGTAGTGTTTTCAGGAGACCAAATGGAACCATTTCTAGAGCCTGCCGCATCAATATCTTGATACAACCCAAAACCTTCGGTACGCTTCCAATGCCTTACTCCAAACAAAAAGTTATCTACCATCAATTTGGCACTAAAGAAGTAATCGTCTGTATGGTTAGAAAAACCGATAGGAGCACCATTTACATTACTGGTATAGGCAATGCTGTCGAGCTTCTTGGCTTGAGTTATTCCTGCAGGCGTCAGGGTCATGCTTGTGATTAGTCCTGTGGTAGCATTCTTATTCACATTATAATAAGGATGGGTCTGAGGTAGGTTGAACTTCTTCAGGTAATCTTCAAAGGAATAGGAACCGGCTTTCCCTGTCATATTCATTTTCGTATAGACCAGACTTTTAAGGTCATCCACTGAATAATCGAAAAAATCAGCAGAGGACATGTCATGCTCGTCAGAACGGTAAATTCTACCTGTTGCTTGAAAGGCCGCTCTAGTACCACGCAAACCCATGACAAGGTCGGAGGAATAGGTATTCAGATTCCCGGCCTGTGTATTGCCATATGCATAGAAACTTTTGGATTTTCCACTTCCTGATTTCCCTTTCAAAAGGTGTTCTGCTGGTATTTCTTTAGGGGAATAGGTGATCACATTGATCGCTCCAATAAAGGCACGAGGACCATACATGGTAGAGGAAGGTCCGTACAATATTTCTACGGCCTTGATATTTGCCAAAGGATATTGTCGAGAAATATAGGCCCAGTTGAGCCACAAATCATTTTCTTCCACTCCGTCCACCATAAAAAGGGTTCGTTCCGTATTTTCTTGACGAAAACCCATTTGATAAATATTGGTTCCTGCTCCTGAAAAAGTTTTACTGATATCAAATCCTGGTAAATCACTTAGTACATCAATCAAATCCTTGTACCCTCTATCCATGATTTCCTCCTGGGTTACCAACTTTACTGTAGCAGGTGCTGTATTGAGATCTTCTGCTTTTTTGGACACGGAGCTGACTGTTACTCCTACATTTTCACGCTTTACTTCATCAAAAATGAATTCAAATACAATGTTTCTATAGCTAGAAACAAAATTGCTATTGGAGTTAACGATTTGTTCAATGTATACTTTTGCATCGCCCAAACTATCTTCCACAATAGCGGTTAGGGCAAGCAATTCTCTTGCTTTGTTGAGGTCTACTAAATTGCCAAAACTTTGGTTGGCTACACAGAGTTCGAGATTCCTTTTGACGCTAGCAAAGTCACCAATATCATAGCTATCTGAGCTAATTTCAACGGTATTGACAGTACAGGCTCCATTTTGTGCAAAAGAAGGGACGCTACAAATGAGCAACAAAAGAAGGAAGAGGACACTGAATTTATTTTTCATAGGATAGAGGTTCCTTGGAGGATTCTGCGATTATTTTTGAAGCAATTCATTAATTTCCAAAGGCCAAACCTTGAGGGTTCGGTCGTTGCTTATGGAGTAGGCAATTTTCTTTTTTTCATCTACCGTGAATCCAGTAATCCAACTTCGGTGTCCTTGAAACTTAATTCTGGAAGAAACACTTGCAGATAATGCGATGTCTTTGTCAAAAACAAAGAAAATCAAGCCCCCATCAAATCCTGTACTCAACATCAACTCTGTTCCATGAGCGTAGGGCATGGTGATCAATTGGCTGACTTTGGTCGCATGTATGGTGAAGGACTCGGTAGCTTTTTGTTTGGTGGGGTCCACACTCCAGATATTTCCGTTTTCTAGACCTAGCATCCAACGGGAATGGATCACTGACCAAGCTGCACTATGAATGGTACTTGAAGCTTTTGCTACCAGTTCGGGAACAGCATTAGACAATGTGGATCGGTAAAACTCATTTCCTTCTATCCAGAATACTGGCTTTGTGAAATCTTTCACCAATAACTTAGACTTATCATCCTTCAAGGTTACAAAACCCTGCGCAGCGTCGTAGTGGTAGAATACTGAGCTTCCGTCTACTTGTTTGGCGATCCATATATTTTCTTGACCAAATACCTTGAAAAATCCCTTGATTTGAGCCACAGGCAATTTGGTTGAAAGGTCAGCGATTGTTGCACTAGGTAAATCAATCAAAAACAGCTTGCCCGTAATGTCAGTACCTATGATTTCAGAATCACTCAAAAACTCAAAGGATTTGATATAACCTGTTTTGATGACCGCTTTTTCTGTCAAGCTTGGTTGGGTCGCATACACTCGTAATTCTCCATTGATGGTATAGACGGCTAATTTGTTTTTGGCCTGCGATAAGGCTAGCAGCTTGGCAGGAAAATTCAATTCCACATCCATCTCTGCTACTTTGGAAGAATTCACACCATTTAGCAAGGCATTAAAAATGTCCGATTGTAGTGGGAAACCTCCATTACTGAGGTTTTTCTGGTAGGCTCCTTTGACCAATTCTATACCCCTTGCGAAATCACGGTTGGCAAAATAACCCAAGGCCTCCAAAGCTGTGGCTCTAGCTTCTTGCTGGTTTCTAAGCCTTTCACTCTTTTCGAAGTTATTTTTTGCATCGATTGTGGCATCATTTGCCAACTTTTCATTTTTCTGGGCCACATCTTTTGCAATGGATGCTTCTTGCTCCGATTTCTTGGCCAAAATCAAAGATTCTACTGCCATTCCACGCTGAACTTCGGCTTCTGCCTGGGCACTTAGTGCTAGCAAGCGCTCAGCTTCCGCTTCTTGAAGGGCAGATTGTTCATTTTTTCTAGCATTTTCAGCTTCCTCTCGCTTTTGTTCTGCAGTTTCGCGAGCTTGATCGGCATCTATTTTGGCAACAATCGCGGCTTTTTGCTGCTCCACAGCAGAATTTCGTTCTAAATAGGCCAATAATGCGGTAAATGATGACAATAGGAAGGCAATACTTACTGCTATACTAATTCTTACTGAATTTCTCAACAAACTAGCACGCTTCTTCTGTTGCGTCTTGATCAGTTCTTCCAGTTGATTTTGAGAGAGTAAGAGGTAGCTAGAAATAAGCTCTTTGTCTACATTGTACTTTTTCTCCCAATTGTATGTGGTAAAAATCTCATCCTTAAGCGTAGTCGCCTGATCAATTTGCTCTTTGCTAAGTAAAGTTCCTGAACCACTGAAGTAATCTGTTGCCAAAACCTCCAACTGTTTGAATTGCTTAAAAGAGGCCTCCTCATTGACTACCCATCTTTTTAAATCCTGCCATTCAGTCAAATATTCTGGAATTGCAAAACGAAAAGCTCCTTCCCTTTCAGCTAAGACTTGATAGCTATCAGAAGTTGCCAGCTTCAACAAAAAGTCCAATTGTTCCTGTGGTAGTTGACTAAAAGACTGCACTTCTACACGGGCTAATTCAACAGGAATGGCGCTAGTGCCATCCACATAGATAAATGCCCTAATAAATACCTGAAGACTTTCTATTGAAATTTGTAGCCCTGCAGTTGAAAGAAATTCAGATCCTTTGTTACCTAAAAACTGATTGAAAAAATTCTGATCAATCGGTTGATTGGCATCCTGACCTAGCCCTTTATTTGACTCATTTTTTAAATGACGCGCAAAGAACTGGAGTTTACCTAAACTCGACGTTCTACTTTGGCTATTTTCTGAAAAAAAGAGAGCTGAGGTGGAACTAAACTGTTTCCCAAAAATAGTTGCCAAAACATCATCTAATGCATTGGAACCCAAAACTGGTACTTGCTCAGAAATAAATACACAGCAAGAAAAGAATGCTTCTCTTTCAGGAATATCCAAGAATTTCTGGGTAAGGTGCTTGGGAAGGAGGTATATTACCTTCAAATCAGATTCCTTGTCTTGGGAGGTCAACTGCTCCGACAAGTACATAATGACCTTATCTGTGATTTTGGGAATTTCGATAAGATGACAACCATTTAAATCTTTTGCCTCATTTTTCCAGGATTGAAGTTCCAAATGGTCCTTTTTCAAACTTTTGGAAGCAAATAAATCCGAAGCAGCTAACTCATTAATCAAAAAGTCGTCAAAATAGTGGTCTTCCGTTTTTATCAAAAAAACCAAGCCCTTTGTGTCCAATTGCTGGGTGATTTTTGATTTGAAATTGGTTAGTTCTACAGACAATCCTTTACTCATTAGTAATAATTTTAGTATTGTTTAGGTTATCAACTATCATAAATTCGTTTTATGATTAGAGGATGTACCTATGTTTTTTTATTTTTTTGATGAAGAAAATAGCTCATCATATAACATTTCTGACCCAGTTTGCCAGGATTTAAGTTCTCCGCTTTCATCTACGGTCAATAGTGTTTTTACTTTTCCTGTTTGAATCAAAGCAAAATCCCAAATCCACTTATCAAATCCTTCTATTTTATACAAATAGTTGGCAATGTAGTCATTCCTTAGTTTTTTGAGCTTTAAATCAAAAATATTGGCCGTTTGATCCAAACTGGCAGAAAACAATTTTTCTGAACTAGCATCGTAAGCTAAACTTGTGATTCGAGTTCTATGAGCAGGAATGGTTAATTCCGTCTTGATGCTGATGACATTTCCTAATCGTAAGGTTTTGCACAAAGCAATTTCTCCATTTTCCATCCCCAAGAACAAATTGTCTCCAGAGCTTTTTGCAGCTGTAATGGAAATTTTCTTTAAATCTGAATTGATGGGCTGCCATTGTAGCGAAGCCATATCAAGGATTACAAGCGTATTATCCTTACTTACTAGCAACAGTTTTTCTTCGTTGAGCTTGAATACATTTTTAGCAGTAATACCCGTTAACCGCACCGTACTGGCTGGCTTATTTACATCTACTTTAAGTATTTGTCCTGCTACCAATAGAAACACCCCTTTAGGAGTCACAAGTACTTGTTCTACAATTTGATTAGGTAAAAGCCCCACTTCTAGTACCTTACTCGTAGCAGTACTGAGATTGAACTGTAAGAGTCTTCCATTAACTGTACCAATGATCAATTCGGTATTGGACATAAATTCCAAAGAACGAATTCTGTCCCTTCCAATAGAAAATTTGGAGAGTGCCACATTGCCTTGATTGATGGGCTGCTTCGAATACAACAAAATACCATCGTCACCTCCAGCGGCTAGATTACCTCCAGGAGAAATGCTTATTTTTCGAATCCCACTTGGTAAAGTGCTTAAATCACTTGGAATACCTGTCAAGGTTCCATAGTCTACCATCTTTCTGCGGATTTCCAACAATACTTGGTACAAATCATTGTTGGGGAGATCTGCCTCCTTAAATTCCAAAGAAGCCTTTCTGTAATTTCCATAAGCATTCTTAACTTGCCCTAGAAGTTCTTTGAGCTCATCTGCTTGGTAATCCTTTTTTTGAACTTGATTCCTCAAACTCAAAATTGAATTCAAGATTTCTTGATATTCACGGGCATTCTCTGCTTTTTTAGTCGCAATTTCTTTTGCCGCATCGGAAACCTTTAAATCTCCTACGGTTTTGCTTAATTCTTTTTCCTTTTGATTTAACTCCTTATTGGTCTCCTGAATTTTAATGCGCTGTTGCTCGGCTTCATTTCGAGCGTTATTTGCTCTTTCTTTTTCTTCATCAGCACGCACTTTTTCGGAAAGAGCCAATTGTTCATTCGCTAATGCTACCTCGGTGGCTTTAGTAGCCTCCTGATATAGTAAATCTGCTCGTTGCTTTTCAAGTCGTGCTTTCTCAGTCTCCTTTTCAGCTTTTTCCCGTTCTTGTTGGGCAACTGCTTCTTGTCTTTTTGCATCAACCGCAAAAACTCCAATCACAATTAAAATCACCAACCCACCTAAGAGTCCATAAATCCCTACCCTACGTAGTCGTTTAATTTTCTCTTTTTGATCTTGCTCCTTTTTTAGAATCTCGTCTTGAAATTTAACCTTACTGGTAAGCAGGTAAGAGATCGTTCGGTGATGATTGTCATCAAATTGTTTAGACCAAAGCTCATCCGGTTTTTGGAGTTCGTACCATTCAAGAGCTAAATCAAGATCTGGTGGCCTTAAATAATCTGTTAATCCTTTGTCAAAAAGCGTTGCTTTTTCACTTAGACCCTTGTACAAATCCTGAGATTCCTTCTCTTCTTTGATCCATTCCACCAAACGAGGCCAAAGTGGAATAAAATGCTCGCTTTTGATTTCAATCACTGCGGACCCGGAAAGCAAAGAATGGTCCTTAACATCCAACCGCTCCTGAAAAGGAAGGATTACATCTACTAAAAAATGGAAAGAATGCTGAATCGATTGAAGTAATGGACTTAATTCCAAAAAAGTAGATCCTGTTACTTGCAAAAAGTGATCGACACGAATTGGTTTCCTAAGCTTTGATCCGTCGGGAACGACGGTGGTTTGCTTGAATAATTTCTCGATTAGCTTTTTTTCAGATTCCCCACAGGAATTGTAAAATGAATCTAATTTACATTCATACAAGGATTCGCTGGAGATCTGAAGTAAGTCCTCAAGTCCAATTTCTTTCCGATTCGTAGAATTTACTGCTTCAATAGCTTCATTTAAAAAAAGCTTCAGCAGGGTTAAGTTTTTTAAATCCTTCCCGAATTGATTGTACAAATAATCCACTCCATCCTTATGAATAGTTTTTTGGGAAGACAGCAAAATGGAATTGATCACTTCAGAAAATTCCGCTTTTCTAAATTGAGGCAAGTTGTACTGTGAAGAAGACAACATCTCGTAAAAATGGCGGTATTCAAAAAGGCGGGACATGTACTCCGCTCTCAATACAATCAAAAAATAAACTGGAATGGTTGAATAGCTAGCGCATTTTCTGATATTTTGAATAAAACTTTTAACTGTTTCATCCCATTCATTTACATTCGGCGCTACTTCTCGAAACTGAAAAAGGTCCTCAAAATTATCGATCACCAACAGGGCATTGTATCCACTTTTTTGAGAGAATTTTTTTAAACATTCATTTTTTAAACCCTCGCTAGTCAACCGCATGGATTCAGTCAAAAAAACCTCATCCTCTAACTTTGCCTTACTTTGATCTATTCCAAGTTGGGCAATACCTGCCGATAGATTTTCTAGCGGAGTAATCCCTGGGCGAATCGTGACTGATTTCCACTTTCTTCCCGCAATACCTAAAAACCCTTTAGTTAATTCTGGGAGCAATCCCTGTTTGATCAGTGTAGTTTTTCCAGATCCATTTTCTCCAATTAACCCCACCAATTGTGAGGATTGAAACAAGCTTAGTAAATCAAATACCTGCCTATGTCTTCCCGCAAGAGACCCTGCACTACTTCCTAAAGCATCATTTTGGGAATTTGAAATTTCCATAAAACTTAATCTTGGATTTGAATACTTTGCTCTACTTGATAAACGAATTTGACAATTAAATAGAAAAATTATACAAAAATATATTTATATAAAATTCTATAACAGGAATAAGCTAAGCAGGAAAATGGCAAGACTTATTGAGGGTGAGAACGGAAAGTGTACTTTGCCTTGAATGTAGTGAGTACAGCATAGAAATCCTAAAAAAATCCTTGTAGAATTAACTAAACAAGGGAGAAAAAAATAGCAGCCTAAAGAAGCGTTAGGCAAACAGCATAAAAAAATAAAGGGTCCATCTACTTGAATTTCTGAATTAGGAGATAAACTAAAAACCGCAGTATATACAAGGCAATCATAATCCCAAACCAAACGGAAAAGGAAAGTTGAGCTAGGTAGATCTCATCCAAAGGACTCAGATAGGGAGTAGCTGCTTTTAGGTCCATTTCTGCCATAACTGGAAAGCAAATCCAAACCGCACAATAGGAAAGCAGTAAAAAATACCGGATCTCTCTTGCGAGTATTTTATTTGGGAGTTTTGAAACCTTTTTTACTTGTTGCTCTATCATGGCTTATTAATCTTCATTAATCCCCCATACTTTTCTACCAAATAGCTCACTCCAGCCCCAGAAAGAAAGAGTAAAATGTAGCTCCAACTTTTCTGGTTTATCCATCCAAAAAAGGAGAAAATTCCAATAAGAATGAGGCAAGTGATAGACAATACAATCACGCGATAGAGTTGTCTTGCCAAGATCGTTTCTCTGAATCTCCAATCTGAAAATGCCACGACCATCGCGATAATAAGCGCCAAAGTAACCAAGGCAAACGTGACAACAAAAAGTTGTTTATAGGTTTGAAAGATTACTGCAACTTTAATGGGGTAGCCATCAATTTCCTTTATAGGATCTTTGATATACACTACGTCACCCGTAAATTTTTCCGCCACTAAATCCCAAATCTCTTCCTTTCCCAAATCATAGCCTAAGGCATACAAACCCACTCCTTTGAATTTCTTAAAAAGAGCTAGATCCATTTTTTTTGACAGGGTAGACGCATCATCATACCAGCCCTCAATGGAGGTATTGTCTGGAAATTCGAGGAAGAAGTAATTGGTCATGGATGTTTCATCCAGTGTAGGAGTAATCACATACAAGCTATCCTTGGACTGGAATACCCTTTCCACCTCGGACAAGGTTACTTTCCTTTCAAAATCAGTGCTGTAGTATCCTTCCGCAGGATCATAAGTTCCTGCCCATTGTGACCCATAAAGTGGAAGGGCAAGGATGGATTTCTCCGCAATAAGTCCTCGGTTTAGGTACCTGAGCAGCGTGTTTTCAAGGCTAGGACCCCCTGGGGTTTCATTTCTCATGGGAGCAACTGCCGCTACAGTACCATCAATCTCATGGTAATCCATGCCTTTTACAATAAATAAATCTACCGACTCATTTAATCTTCCCAAATCAAAAGGAAATTTAGAATCATCGGCAGGAATTATTAAAGACACGATCATTTTTTTGGTAATAAAACGCGTATCTAGGTTGCCTTTTAAGAACTCAACAAAGTCTAAAAATTTAGTTTCCCTGTCTAAGGGAACATTGGTGAATTCAAGTTCAATTCCATCGGCATCACGCTCCTGCAACAATGCTGACACCGAATCCAGCGTAGTATTCCACATGGCTTCGTCTTTGAGGAATGCTAGGTTATTCGCTTCACCTTCCAAAGAGAGATTCAACAAAACCTTGGTCTGGTACTTTTTTGCAGAATCCAGTAAATCGGTTTGTCTCCATTGGGTAATTTGTGCAGGATTAATGTAACTACCTGTTTTGGGATTGATCTTAAAAGAAAAAAAGGAAATCGTGGAAATCAAGTTGAAATCATACGTTTTCCAGACGTCTCCCATCCAATAGGGATACCAAGTATACACCTCTACATCATCGCGAAGTATCCTTCTATCCATACTCTGCCGCTTGTAGGTAAGGGTGGCGGAGTCATATTCAAGTGCCTTTAAATCGCGATTGTTCTTAGGACCATTTAATACATCGTAGACGGTGGTATATTTATTGATAAACGACTTCTGTTCTAAGGGGGAGAGCAAATTGTTAAGGCTATCCGGATTTTGTGCTGCTGAGTCTGCGATCCCTAATTTAGCCATGAGCTTATCCGTGGTCCCTTGAACCTTTTTGACTCCTGACGTAACCTTCCTGCCACTAGATTTTACCTTGTTGACTTCTTTACAACCCGTGAAGGTTAGCAAAAGAAAAAGAAAGAGACCTGCGTAGGTTAAATGCTTCATAGTATGGTTAATAATATAGTCTCCTCGAATTCTTCCACATCCACTTCTTGCTTTACTGCGAAATTTTTAACGATGAGCTTAATAATTTTTAATCCAAAATCCAGATCATACAGTTCGGAGATATTGGAGAACTTCATTTGAATTGTACCTCCTGCTAACTTTTCTTTGGATTGGAAAAATGCATAATTGGCTTTACTATTTGGACTTATTTTCCATTTCTCTGGGGCAGGATAGCTCCCATTGGACCAAATCACCTTGCGCTGAGCATCGGTAATTGAAATAGCTAGCTCAGGAAAGTCGTATTCGGGAAGGTAAGTAAACGATTTTCCAATCAATTCCTTCATCGAAAAATCTTCCAAAGGGTCTTCTCTATAAGTTTCTCTTCTTGAAATTTGTAAATTGTCCTTATCTCCATAAGGAAAAAAGAACACTGCAAAGCCGAGAACTTCGTCCTCAGCCCCAAAATCTAGCTGCTTCTGCAGCACCGAATTGCCTTTAAGATTCGCTCTGTGGGTGAGCTTTGCCTGCTCGTCCACCACCGTTAGGTAAAGCGTATCCGCAACGATTGCATCCACAATCTCTTTTCTTATTTTGGGACTTGTGATTTTTTTTAACTCAACCTGTTCGGTTCGAGGGGTCACATGAACTTCAATATTTCCTTTCTCATCGAAAGGGCCCATGCTCCGCAAAACAATTTCTACGACACCTGTTTCACTGGCAACAAATTCCAAGTTGACTTTCTTTCCTCGCTTTGCAGTTAAAGATTTTGCAACCCTTACTTGATTGAGCAATACTTCTATGTATGCCGCATTGCCTATCCCCTCCTCTACTACATAGTTTAGCGTGAAAGAATCTCCTTTAATGGCATCCAATTCAAGACGTTGGACTCTAGTTTTGGGGGAAAGTTCAACTCCCTGGCCCAGAATTAGCTTCGTCTCGGGACGGGTCACCGAATACCCTAAGAACTTTACCAGATCTGCTTTTGAAATGAGAAGCTGCTTTGTGGTATTCAACAACAGATGAAGGCTATCCACCTCCTCCTTGTTCAAGGATGTGATCGATTCGGTAATTTTCAACTCCTCTGCTATGAAAAGGCTTAATTCACTTTCTGAGCTAAAAATTTGAGTAAATACGGTGTCACTTTGAGTGACTTGAGGGCCAGACAAATGGGCTAACTCTTTGGCCTGTAGGGATCCTAGTACAAAAAACCAGCATCCAATCATCGACAGACTTCTTTTTATCGAGTAAATCACTTGTTTATCTGTTTAGTTATCTCTCTCCCTAAGTCTCGGTAGAGGTCTTGTACTTTCTTTTGCTTGTCTGAGATGAGCTCCTTCTTGATGCTCTGAACCTCCCTTAACTTACTGGAATACCCTTGCTCCACTTGCTGTCCCGTTTGGTACATGTTATTGATGTATTCCATTTTAAAGTTATTTTCTTCTAAGGCTAAAAAATCATCGTAAGGTCCCTTAGAGGAAAATAATTTAGTTAAGACGGGTGCAATTTCAACAAAAAGAATCATCAAGGTAATGGTCCATGGCGCCCAGCTTTCTAAACTATGCAAAGCCTGCAGTCTAGAAAGAAGTCCCAAGGAAAAGTTAGCCTTTATATTTTCTTTGTCTTCTTGAAACAAGGTTAATTGCTCTCCCTTACTTTTTTCTAGTGCCATTTTACTCTCTCGAATATCAACCTCTTTGGTTTCATATTCTTTAATAAAATCTTCGTATTTCTTTTGCTTACGTTCACATTCCTTTCCACTACCGTATTGGCCCGTACCACAGGTACCGTCACACTCGCATTTGTATTCTTGGTAATAAAACTCTTTCAAATCAAAAAACTCTCGAAGTTGTACATCCAACTTCTTTTTTTCCTCATCTATGTTGGCAATGGCTGTGAAATATTCCTTTTCAGCAAGCGCAACGCGCGAAACGACCTGTTCGTTGAGTTTTTCATCAATTTCAGACTTAAAAAGCTGAAGCTCCAAGGGTTTGGAAACCACCAATGCAATCAAGGTAGATAAAAATAAACGGGGACTTATCTGAATGACTTCTCTCCAAAAATCCCCCTTCTTTCGCAGCGTCGCCACAATGTACCGGTCGAGATTGAAGATGATCAATCCCCAAAAAAAGGCAAGGAAAAAGGTTATGTATGAACCTTGGAAGATTAGGCTAAAGGCAAAATAGGAAGAAAGCATAGCCAGAATACCCGTAAATAGAACTGAGGCGCCTATACTCACGTGCTTTACCTTTTCGGTATCTGGACATTTGTCCAAAACCGATTTGCTCACACCCGAACAAAATAAAAAGAAAGCACTTAATCCCATTCTAATTTTTTAATCTAAATAGTGAAAACACTTTGGATAAAAAGGTTTCTTTTTCTGATGGTTGTTCCTCTTTTCTTTTCCTGCCTTTACGCATCTGCTTTGCGATATCCTGGTTTTCTTCTTCCTCAAATCGAGCACTATACTTGCTTACTGGGTAAAAGTGGACTTCCTTACTTGTTACCGTGTTTAAGTAATGCATTTCAAAGTTTAAACTTGATTTTTCCAAGCAGACAAAATTGTGAAATCCAATGTTGTTTAACCTCCCTAGCCGTGATTCAATTAAAGTAGTTCCTGGTTTACAAACCCATTCAATTTTGACCACATCACTCAAGTAAACTGCGAATAGTTCATTGTTTTTTGAAACAGACTCTATGGGTACATAATCGTCAATTTCTTTATTGAAAATGGAAACTGAAAACTTTAAATGCTCGATTTCCAAACACTTAATAAAAATAGACAAAGAAGTTTTACTTTTTTCATTTTTGGAGGTAATTGTTAGAAAAGTATCCTCCTCGATGGTGATTCGCTCTTCCCCTTGTGAGTCAAGCATTTTATTGCCTGGAGTCAGTATATTGGAATTGGCATTGGTTGCCTCCCAGAAAATACTTAGCTCCTCCCCCTTGGTAGCAAAATACTTTTCAGCCGTAAAACTTAATTTGATTTCTTGAGAATACGAGTTGACCAACCGGCTACTCTCCATTAAACTCTCAAAATCCTGATGTTTTTTGAAAAATAAATCTGCAAAATCCACCTCCCCTTCCAAACGTTTATTGCTGTAATACAGTCGGTTATCAAAAATAGCGAACTGTTCGAAACCTTCATCAAATACAGTAATTTCAATAATTCCTACTTTGGCACCTGCTTGGGTGATCCGGTGAAAGAGGTTTGCATTTTCGAGGGTCCGGTATCCCTTTGGAAGTAAAATGATCAATTCAAAGTATTTCCCAGCCACTTGGGCTTTGAGTATTTTGTTGGCCAAAGCCATAAATACCTGCCCATCAATAAAGAGTTGGGCCTGGTGATGAAAGTTGTCTAGTTGCTTATTGAGTTCGATTTCCAGACCTTCTGGCCAATAGCAATAATCAAACATTCTACTTTAAATTATCAGGTGACTTACTTATCGAAATTTCCTTCAATCTAAGATTTCTTTGGGAAAATCCACTCCCTACAATCAACTTTGATTGCAAGCAATCCCTATTTTCCTGCTCTACCTTCTTTAGCCATTTCTCGTAAGATACCAGCTTCAAGGTCCAGTGACGTAATTTCACTTCGTTGATCTCGCTTGGAACTCAACCAGGAAAATTGGATGGCATTGCTAATAGCGGCACCTGAAATCTCATATTTCTCAGACAATTTTTTAATGGAAACATCCGATGCTAAACTGAAATTTTTAAGTGCATTTTCCCAAAGTTTGATTCTATCCTCTACTGAAGGTAGGTTGAAGTACAAAATAGATTGGAATCTCCTGACAAATGCTCGATCAATATTGGGCCGAAGGTTGGTAGCCAAGATCACCAAGCCATCGTATTCTTCCAATCGTTGCAGCAAGTAGGAAGTTCCTTGATTGGCATACTTATCCTTCGAATCATTGATTTCAGTACGCTTGGAAAAAAGTGAGTCCGCCTCATCAAAAAACAGAACCCAGTTTTTATGCTCCGCTACATCCAACAACCTAGAAAGGTTTTTTTCAGTTTCGCCGATATACTTAGAAACTACTTGAGACAAATCGATTCGGTAAACAGGCAAGTCATTGTTTTTTCCAAGAATGGCCGCCGTAAGCGATTTACCCGTACCTGGAGGACCATAAAACAAGGCTCTATACCCTGTTCTAAAGCTTTTACGCAGGTTCGCCGAGGACTTAATTTCCTCCCTATACTTAATCCAATTTAAAATCAACCCTAGTTCATCCATCAATTGCTTGTTCAAAACCAAATCATCGATTTGCAATTGAGTAGTCAGCTCTTTGGCTGGAAACTGTGAGGAAAATTTGGGAGAAATCTTTTCTCCAGATATAAGGTGGTAAAAAAAATCTTCATTAATCTGGAGGCTATTGGACCAAAAAGATTCGTTTTCAGCGTTCCTTTTTAGGGAAAGGATCTGGTGCTTTGAAAAGAAATGTTCTTCTGAAAAGACCTTGTATAAATCAAGTCTTTGCAACAAATCCTTTCCATTCAAAACAAAATTGACAGTCTCAACAGTAGGAATAAAGCCTTTATGAGACCTTGCTTCCACGCCTCCGAATTCCGAAAATGGCCTTCCAATAGATTTGTTTTGTATAAAAAAACAATCAAAGGTTTGGGGGCTAAGCAAAGGAACCATACTCATCAAGAGAATCACTCGCTCCTGTAGATCCAAGGCATACTTAGTTACAAATTCCGAATATGGATTAGGTTCACCTGCCCATTTTGGAGGCTCTGGAAATTGAAAATCAGGACTCGTCTCCTCAAAATAGGTGCTCATCCGCAGATCAAGAATGGTTTCTAGCCAGACCAGGTCCTGCAGAATGGGCTGTATCAACTTATCTGTACTAGTTTTCATTTCCATTGAACATTTAATCTTTTCTTCATCCAGCTTAAATTTATCATAGAAATATTCCAAGTCAAGGTATCCATCAACACATCGTACGCTTTTCGATCCACGAACAACTCCCACCTGTTGTCTTTTTCGTAAAGCATCCCTTGACGCATGAAGAAAGTTTCTCTAAAAGTCTCCAATCTTGTACCACGCATTTTCTCCCAATTAAATATAGTACCATTGATCAATTTCTTCACCAATTCCTCCTCCTCTACCGTAATTTCTAGATTTGGAGAGATGGGCATATTCATCGGAACCCCACATAAAACCTTATTTAAACTCAAATCCCATTCTTCAAAAGAGGTCAATCCTGTGGCAAGGTACTGTAGTAATTGAACCGCTCTTTCTTCTGCCTGCTGCCCCTTAAATTTACCCTGCTCAACCAATCCTACTGCCGCAAAAAATCGACCAAAGAAAGGCCAGCAAAGAATCATGCCGGCATTGGAGATGCTTACACCCTCCCCCAGGTTTACTTCTTCGGGCTCGACAACTGGCTGCTCCTCTTCTTTCTTTTTTTCAATCCCCCCCTCTAATGCCTTCTTTACCTTCCTACTCGCATGTTGGAGCATGACTAAAACTTCAGCTTTTTGATCTTTATCCTTAAACATAGAAATGATCACAGCTGTACTTTTAGAATCCACCCATTGCTCAAAAATAGGCAGTAGAAGTTCTACCAAATGCTTGCTAGAAGAACCCATTTTGGATAAACTATCCGCAAAAAATAGGATTCTATCTACAGGATTTTGGATGCGTAAATCTGCGTAAAAATTACTTCCGGTCCTTATCCTTACTTCCTCCACCAACTTACCCAGCTCTGAGTAAAGTTTGGGATGTAAAAGGCTAAAAAACCATTTCTCATCCACATACCTAAGCAAGCTAATTAGATTTTTTTTCTTCCTAGAATCTGACAAACTCGCAAGAAAAATACCTCTCAACTTTGTCAATTCTGCACCATTTAATTCCATTAACTTCAAGGCAAAGGCTTGCAAACTTCCTTCTTCCTTAGGAAGCACTCCGTAGGCTAGGTAAAATTGGAGGAGCTCCATAAAGCTCATTTGCCTCGGTTTTGACGCAGCTTCTTGAGCATATTGCTCGAAAAAGGCGGGGCTATTCTGTCGGAACTCAGCCCAAACTTGAGGACTAGCACGAAAGGCCTCCTGGAAAGAGCTATACCCATCTTTCAATTGAAAAAAGCGCTTAAAAAACAGTTCTCTCTTCCTAGCTAAACTGTAGCTATTTTCATAAAAACTATTTTTGAATACCTCTACAAAAGCTTTTAGAACACTTATCGATGCCAAATCAAAAAAAGAATTCAACCAATTCTTAAAGAACAACTTACCTTTTAAGTCCTTTAAAATTGGATCATCCATTTGGTTAAAATAGGAATAGATTTGATCATCCGTAGTCAATTCTAAAATTGGAGCTGATGGAGTAGCTACTGCCACCCAACCCCCAGCCTGTTCAAAAAAATGGTTTTTTTCTTCGTCCTTCCAGACAAAAAGTTTTGCCAATTGAGGAAACGCAGAAGAGGGGTCTACTTTACTTTTTTCCAAAATCCCTTCTTCTACCAAGAGTTCTCCTACCTCTACCGCAAGGGATGCGGCAGACCTTTGAAGTGTAGATGAATGAAAAAGAAAGACCAACCAGGCTCGCAAAAAAAACTCGATTTTTACTTGGTCTTGAACACTATATATTTTAAGTATTTTTTCCACCTGGTCAACCGAAATCGCTAAACCAGCTCGCTTGTGTTTCTCCTTTACCAATACAACTAAATCCTTGTACTTCAATAAATTGAAAAATCTTCGACTTAAATAAGGATGACGGATGGTAGCAAAGAAATTTAAGAATTCGTTTTTATTGTCTAAAGCCAATCTTGAAATGTAGTCGCTAAATTCCTCTGGGGAACTGCCTGCAAATGTATGCGCAACAGGAAAGGTGCCCTCGTAAACCAAGCTTTCAAGTATAGGTAAAATAGAGAACTCCTCTTTCTTAAAACCACTACGCGAAATGAAGGATGCAAAACCGTCTGCTTGTTCAAGTGCAGCAAAATTTGAAAAGTCCTTCGTGTTTTTGAGATCCTTTTGCTGATCTCTTTTTTGGCTGTATGCCTGTAGGTCTTTCCAAAACTTGTCAGCAATCAACTGAGCATCCCATGCATTGCCTAAAAATTCCAAAACTACCTCATCTCTAGCAAAGGATCCTCCTTCAAAAATTTCCTTCCAAAGAATTTTTTCAAGGAAACTTTCCAAGGCCGACCCTTCCAATTTTACCCATTTGGTTTCTTCAAAATAGCTGGTAAAATCAGCGATACTCGCATTCCAATCAAATGAGGAATAGTGGATTAAAAAGTCCAAAAATTGTTTTTTAAGCCACTTCGGTGACTGAACCAAGATGGTGTCTTGAAATTCGGGATCGTACCGATGTATCTGCACCAACTGATAAAATGACTTGGCATATTTTGAAGTCAAAAGTTTGAGTAAAATCTCCTCATCGTATCGCTTTGCTTCTGAAAATATCCCATATACTTCTTCAATACCAAGAATTCCAAAGATCCTTGCCACCAACTTTGCTGAATTATTCTTAAGTCTCCTTTTTTGAACCTGTGGCATTTTGGCTTTTAAAGAAGGTAGTTTTACTTCCTCACCAGGTACAACTCGCTCATTCAAACTCAAAAATTCTTCTGCCTTTTCTTTAAGAGAAGCCAACGTAAGTTGTTTTTGGGGAAGTAAAATAAGCTGATGGTAAAGCCAAGAATATAATTTTACCTCCAGTCTCTCGGCTTTGTTTTTAGTAAGGAGCTGCTGAATCCAAAGCAAATATCCAGGCAATACAGTTGACAAACTAGGACGAACAAGTTCAGCTACTTTTAAAAACAATTGCTTACTGATCGCACCTGCAATGGGTAGACCCATTGCTATTTTTTTAATCGTGGCAGCAGAAACCATTTTCTTATTTGCATGCAAAAAGGTCAGGAGCTGCACTATGTCTGCTGGTTGGGTAGGAGAAATACCTTGAATACCGTATTTCTTAATCCAAAAATTAAATTCAGTAGTTGTTAAGGTTAGACTAGCATTGGATTTCTTTTCCAACAGGATTGGAATCAATAGCTCCCCTGGAGGAAGGGAATACTTTTCAGAAAATTCCTCCCAAAGTTCAAAAAGTCGAGGAGTGCTCGCCAAAGAGAGAGCCTGCGTTTTTGTTTGTAACCAAGCCGCTACAGAAGCAGGAACTACTCCATACTGATCTTGGTACAAGCCAGCAAATAAGGAAATTATCGCCTCTTTGTTTTGATAATTGGTGCTCCAATCTTGTTCTTTTTCATTCGTTGAAAACAAGAGCAAGTCAATAGATTTGTAGTCATTCCTTTTTAAGATGTCCTTGGCATATAAAACCCCCAGCGTCTGGCTAAAATAATAGATTTTGTGCTTTTTTTCGCCGGTGGAAATAGATTTTAAGGTAAGGAAAAGTAGATTTTTGTAGCTAATTCCATACTTCAGAGCAGTCTTTTTGAACAAAAGGCGGAGGTAATTTTCATCGGAAATGGATTGTAAATTTTTATTCAGAAAGAGCTCAAAAGTAATTTCGTTGATCGATTTTTTTACTTGGATAAGCGTCTGGTTGATGGGTTGATACTCCTCTTGAACTTGTTCAAATACATCTACAACCCACTCCAATAGTTTTCTTTTTTGAGGGGCTACTTTAGAAAAAAATGACAGAATTGCATCTTGTGATAAGCTGTCCAGAAAACGTTTTTTGATAGCCTGTGTCTTTCCATACTTTAGTAAAAAGGCCACCAAACCATCAAAATCTTGAGCTAATAGTGCTCCAAATAAGGTATTGATATTTCTAAAACGATACGAAGAGCTTCTACTATCAGCCAGCGTAAATCCATGAACTAAGAAAAATTGAAATTTTTCAAGTAATTCATCCCTTCCTACGCCTAAACCCGGAAGTGGCTGCCCCCCCTCTATTTCGTTACTCGTTTTGGATTTGGTAGCTTGAGAAGGAGTAAGATTTGAGGATTTATCCATCCCTGATAGGTAGGAAGAGGCCACATCTGAACCAAATCGGTTTTCCAATGACTCCACCACTGCTGCCCTAAAGCTGCTGAATTGATTGATTCGATTCGGGTTTACAAGCAGATCAAGTACCATGCTTTTAAACATAATGGACACAGAATGCGCATCCAAGTGCCGGTATTGCTCTCTAAAGAATGTTTTCAGATGAGCGATTTCTTCGTTGGGGGCTTTTTCCTTGTGAGGATTGTCCACCAGAACGGTTTGGATAAGAATCTCTTCTGAAAAATTCTCCAGCAGCCTCTTTTTTTGGGTGGAATTTTTTAAATACCCTCTTAGCTGCTTTGAGAATTTTTTTGGATTTTTTGAAAAAGCTTTTGCTAAGTGATCACGAAAACTCCCTTCACTAGGCGACAACCAATTGGGTCGGATACCAAGTCGAATAAAATCATTTAGAATGACAAAAGGCAAATCCTCAGCCGAAGTAATTTTGGTAGAAGAAGATTGAAGGTGATGTTTAAAGGCATTACTGAATTCACCTTTAAATTTTTGTAGAAGCTCATTTTTTAAATCAGCAAGCCGAAAGGATCCCAGGTCAATTTCCAATTTATCGATCACTAAAAGGTGATGAGATGGATATAGCTCTGATAAAATCTGGTCAATTAACTCTGAAACACTGGTTTTTACAAGCTCAGGAATTTCTTCTGATACCTCGTCAAAATCGGATTGAGTAGCCACTTTTATCTCAAAATTGAGAGATTTGACTACATGATTAGCCATTTGAAGGACTAGAATAGACGGACTGGAAACTTCTCAAAAGCTGTATCAGCTGCAAGGACAGGGAATCGATTTTTTTAAAGTCCAATTGGTCCTGGTTTTTGGCAAACAACCATTCGTAATACAACTCTTCAAATCGAAACAGATCCAAAGGATTAACAAAATAAACCTTGGCCGATTGATGAGCCATGATGTTTTCAGCTATCAGCTTTTGCAGGTAATTGATCAAGTCTGATTTCTGAAACCTCAAAGGCCATTCTGGGAATACAAAAGTAAGTGTATCGGAAAATTGGAAATCAACTGGAAAACCATGTCCAGAGCCACCCACCAGATTGACTTCCATATAGGTATCTGGAGCCACGGATTTGCTACGTACTTCTTCAAAAAATCGGATTGCCAAATCAATTGCTTTTTTTGCTCCTGGCTTAGAGCTAAACTTATTCTTTATTTTCGCAACGGGTTCATGTCCAAAGTTATAGATCAACACGGAGTAGGAAAGTGTATTCTCCTCTTCTACAATACTGTAATTTTCTACCTGAAGACCAAACCCAAACAAATCCTCTCCTATTGAGCGTTGGGTCTCCATATCGCCAGGAAAAAGCCCTTCAATAAACGTTTCCCCATCGGCATTCAAAAAAGAGAATAGGTAAGAGACGGATTCCAAGGGCCTTAGTAAAATATTTTCGATAAGATGGAAGCCTTCCGACTGCTCATCCAATTCGGAAATTTTAGCTATGATTTGATCCCGCTTAGCTACACAATCTTCCATACGGTCTGCTCGATAAATCAAAGCAGGATAGTCTGCATACCTTTGTTTCATCAACAAAAAATGCTGTTTGTTGTCCTCAGTATGTGCAATCAAAATTCCTTTTTCATTGGAAATCAATTCAAAAATCTCCTTGATGAAGGAAAGTCCCTTGCCATAAAAATGAACGGCTTCATCTTGGTAGTTTTGAGCGGGAAGCGCATATACTCGAGCAGGATCTCCAGCAGCTAGCTTTAGGTCCACCAATTCCCACTCCCCAACTTGTTCTTTGGATTTTTCTACTTGAAGATGTTTGATCAACGGAGCAGAAATATTTCTTCTTTGCAAATTTTGAATGCCTAAAGACAAGGCTATCCGTTTTTCAATGCTGGAAAGGTTGGTACAATTCCAAATTTCCATGGCTTTCATGTCAAAGCCCTTTGCTTTTGTTTGCCCCAGCTCAATGAGTTGAGTCAACAAATTCATCTTAGTTTGAATCACAGAAACACCCCACTCTTCAGATGAATCCACCGCATTGGATCGACTAATTTTTCGAAGGCTAGCTTCGTCTAATTTTTCTCCAAATCGAGCAAGCAAATGGTCCAATAGCCTATTTCTTCGATCCAAATAGTCCTGGTTTTGGCCTGCTGCTTCTCCAAGCGTTTTTTCGATCTCCTCATAGGAGGATACGAGTTTTTCTAGATTAGGAATAGCAGTGGGAAGCTGGTTAAAATACGTATGAGAGGTGTTTTTAACCGAAAATAAATGCCTTAAACTTGACAGCTGCGCCAAATAGGAGGCCATAAATTGTTCAAAAAAGTACAAGTAAGCCGACACTTGCAAAGAAGAAGCCTGTACCTCTTTAGGAGCGTTTTGAGACACCCCATTTACGCCTACCCCAAAGAAATTAGGAAGCTCATTGTGGATCGGAAAATGTTTGCTTAGCTGCTCCAATGAAAAACGTCCCCTTGGCAATTTTTCTTCATACTGCAGCTCTTGGTGATAAAATTTATTGCTCGAAGAAACCTCAGTGGAAAGTAACTGTTTAGTGATGATTGGATCCACCCCGTAGACTACATTGTTTTTTAGTAGCTGAACTTTACTTTGAAAAGACTCCGTAAGTTCATCGAGGTAAAGAATCTTGGGAAATTCTGTTTTTTCTAATTGAACAAAATTATCGAACACAGGAAGCCCATTTTTAAAAAGTTGTAGACTTCTAATTTCTTTCACCCCTTCCACAGAAAGAATTAATTCTTTAATTCTAGAAAGGTAAATGGCATCGATTTTTTCAGTTAATGCCTCTTCAAAGACAAAACCAAACTTGGGTAAGGGCCCTGTAAATACCTCCTCAGGTGAAAATCCTTGTTCCTTCCAGAGGTTAGTCGGATCGTGAAACTGAACCTGAGGATTGATATATCCATCTAGCGCCGCATAGATTTTGGCCATAACCAATTCACCCAGGGAATCAGATTCAATGCTAATTGCTCCTTCTAAACTTAGGTATACTTTCTTTAGAATAAATACTTCCTCCAAATCATGACCTATAAGTCTGTTGGCATGAAATAGGTCAGCCACTTCTTTTTTAAGGTAATGAAGTTCAATATCACTCAAGTCCTCCGAGCATTCAATGTAAATCTCAAACAAGCCCTTCAGGCCCATCTTATGATCTTGGATTGGAATTACCCATGCATTGGCTACCAACTTGATTCGGTCAATAATCAGTTTCCTGTAATCATTGACTTGAATTGGCGAACTACTAAAGGCTGCTGCTGGTCCAAAAAGTAAATTTTCTTTGATCGAATCAAAATTATCAGTACCAAACAAAAAGAGGTCTTCTACAGGAAAATCTGTTCGGTAACCTAGATCGGTAAGGGCATAAGTAAGGTATTCCAAAAAGGTGACTCCTGGGTCGTGGTAGTTGTAATCAGTCCAAATTTTTCCTGAATACTTTTGCACAAAATTGAGCCCCTCCTCAAATAGGAGGTCGTACCTAAGAATAGGCTTTTCAGAATGTTGACTTGGAATAGAATTAGCCACGGTACTGGATAAGTTTGGGAAGTTGAATTAAAGAGGAAGAAGACTACCTACTGAAAATCGAATGGGATAAGGCTCTCCTGAGGTTGGATTCAAACCGTAATGCCGTGCGGTCTTTACCTGCAAGGTATAGTTGTACAATTCTCCCGACCAACGAAATCTTAAGCGATTAAAAAAACTCCCATAATAGGTGGAGGTTTTGTTTATTCTACCTTGCGAAAGTGGTCCTCCAAAGGTATTCAGTGCGATCGCATGAGCCAAAGCATACCGACCACTGCCTTTTTCACCATCAACGCGCGCCATTACCTCAAAGGCACAAGGTTCTTTAATTTGGTCTACTATCGTATACCACTTACCGTCCGCAGGCACTTGCCCTGCATACAAAGAACCCACTCTCCCCTTGGAAGTGATGACCCCATTGACGTCTAATTTTGATTTGGGATTTTCTTCATCTATGCCGACGTTTCCTCCATTTTTTAGAACCAGGAGTGGTTTGTTTTCTTCTTCCTGGAAGGCCAAGCCTCCATTTTGCTCTTGATCCAAATTGATGCTCCACTCAGGATTGACTTGCTTGAAATTCTTGTAGAAAGAAATCAAACGCTTTGATCTACCTACAGGGGTGATTTTAAAACCACTATCACCTTCTCTCGAAATTCCATCATCTACAATATTGACCGTAGACTCAATCAAATCCGCAAAATGCCTTTCTGAAGGCGCACTACCTTTTTTAAAGTAGTTGAGTAAGGATTGTCTATTTAATAATGCCATATCTAAAATTTGAAATTAAAGTGATAATACGCTAAGTCATCTGCTTTTTTAAGTTCAATTCCTGTATCCTCTACAGTTTCTTCGTATTCTGATGTGATGATCAGGTTTTCACCGATCACCATATCTTCCAAATCGAATGCCTCTGCTGGGAGGTATTTCTCTTCTTCTACCAAGTCAATTTTCTTGAGCGGATAAGGGATAAGGATAGACCAAGGCTTGCCTATGGTTACTGTTTCCATCCCGTCATCCAAAAGAGCCCCATCTACAAACTGATACTCCCCTCGCTCATTTTCAAACATTTGAGCTAGAGAAAAGCTGGTGAAAAACTTAACATAGGATCGGGTGGTAATCAGATTTAAGATCTCAGCACGTTTGGTTTCGCGTTGGTAAAAGGCCGTTGAAATGTCGTCATAAAACCAAGGACAGGTTTCATTCAGCAATTCTTGGTACAATTTTTTAAACAGCAAACCGGTATCTGAGGAGGTAAACTTGATCTTCCCCTTGATCATCAAGTATTCGTATTGCGGATTGATGACTTTAAAAACCACAAAAGGGTTGACAATTTTTTTAAGGTACAACTCCATCTCCTTGAGCTGGCCAGGGTTTAGCTTAGGCAAATAAAAGTTCTCTTGATCCACAATTTTGGGCATCCCAACCACTACTACCTCGCCTGGATCCACAAAATTTTCATGACCAAAATTGCCAAACACTTGTACGAATCCCAACCAGCTAAATTCTTGAAGCAACATCTTCTCGATATCCCAGCGGGTCACGGCTCTAAACTTATGCTTGAGACTTTCACTAACTCTCCGGAAATAATGCTCCTTTTCCTCTCTTGGCCTACCACCAGATGATTCGATCGGCTGAATCACCCCCAATAGACCCGGAAAATCATTCTCAAAAGATTCAATAGAAAAAGCTGGAAGCACAGATTCATGCTGAATGTCTTTTTCTAAAATCGCCTGCGCTGCAAAGGCATTCATGTAAATCCCAGAAATCATACTCACCATGGGTTGCTGATCTTTAGTTCGGCAACAAACCCAAAACAACTCATTGGGCATCACTAGATTATTCAAGTTGATATCCTTGGGGCTTTTAAAAGAAATAATCCCTGACCTGGTGAGTCCAAAGCTACTATCAAACAAAATGTCCTCTTGTTTGAAAGGCTTCCAATCGTCATTTGCCAGATAAAACCAGTCCAACTTAGGTGCATCTCCATGAAACCCACCATTGTTTTTGGCAATTTCAAAGAGCATACTGAACTCCTCTGGAAATTCTTTTGCCTCGAAACCAAAAAATAAGGCTCCTTGAAGTTCAAAAAATGGAAGTAGTCCATTGTCATAGACTAAGCCATCTTTCAATAAAAACTTCTTCCCAAAGGGATGAATCTGTATAAAATTTTCTTGCTTTTTAGTTTGGTTGGTAAACGAACGCGTACCCAAAAAATTAATCTCCGATGAAGAACTATAGTCTATGTAGATATCCTTGGCCATCGGTGAAAAAGGCTCATTGGGCTCTACCACTTTAAATTTGGCCTTTGGATTTTCGAGCTGGGCATTCGTAGCTTCCGCAATATTGTTTGCGTAAATAGTGGAATATACATCGTACCCAAACCCAATGCCGGGAGAGATCAATTCAAATTTCAAAAATCCAGTTTTCTGATTGGAAATGAGTTCCTCGTCCTCATCTAACTGGAAGGTATAGTCCGGGAGAATTTGTAAGGCCTCGAGGTCTATTTCTTGAACGTACCTTTCCGACATAACACGCCCATCTTGCTCTTCAAACAAGTTGGTAACTACGGTTTGGGATCCATCCCTTGGCAAAAATTTATAGTCAGAAAGCGCCTGAATCTTGAGTTTGAAGCTATCATTTTCAATTCCGTACGGATACTCTGCATAAAAAGACTTCATGTCTTCACCTCGTGGTAGGTCATGAAAGGTCCATCCCACTTGTAGGCTTTCCAGATCCTTAGAGAAAATCTCCTCATTGCCGATTAAGAGGTAGCTCCCCACCTTTGGAACTGGCCCCATCAAATCGAAAGGAATACTTTGATCAATAGGCCCGAAGCTGCTGTGAAGACTCAGATTTTTCAATTGCTTGACGCTCACCCCTATTTTTATCTGCTCCAATTCCAGAAACTGCAAAAAGGAATAGGGATGAAAGACATGTTGGTTTTTAAGGAGAATCTTCAACACAGGTTGCTGCAAATTCAATCCTTCGGCATGCACTTCCTCTAGATAAGGAGAAATTGCAGGGTGACCAGGACCCAAGTTAAACACAAGCTTAAAACTATTTTCATTCCAGCTCATAGGGGGAAGCACCTCATGGGCAGGCACCTCACACCAACCTTTATCAGTCGTATGCTGTAAGCTCAAGGAGCCTTCGAAGATTTGATGGAAAACTTCCTCTGGCAATAGATTTTTTGTCCTGGAAATAGACAAAAGCATGGCCAGGAAGTATTGGTAGCTTTCTGGTAAAAATACGAATTCAAGATGCACTTCTCGATATCCACCCCCTAGCCTCAAGGTTGGAGAGGATACTGAAAATCCAATGTCCACCTCTTCCATGGTTTTACCCGACTTATTCAAGAATCGCTGCTCTTCACCCAAAGCTTGAAAAGGCTTATACTCTTCCAATACAGGAATATGCTTGGAGTAAATTCCGTTGACGGTTTGAAATGGAGTGCCTGGATCAATAAGTTTAGCTCTTGAAACAAATAAGGTAAAAAGGCTAGCTAACTTTAAGTTTGAAAATGTGACAGGGTTTTTGACCTCGTACAAAATATCACTCCCCTCCTCGTTTTGCCCCGCTAAAAGCCGAGAGTTTTTAGGAACAAGCACCTGATCGATTTCATCATCTATGGTAGCATAGCACTGCACCGTATCCGCTTCTTGTTCCTTTCTAAGTTGGCCAAGGATACGTTCGAAATAATACGTCAACAGCCTATCTGGCACAGAATTCATCTCCTCCTGTAACTGGCTAAATAGTTGGAAAAAAGCAATTAGCAAGCCAATATGGGGCTCGTGATCTTGCTTATGAGCCAAGTTTTCACGGAAAAGTAGTTTGGATCTTTCGGTCAGATTAACAATTGTTCTGAATACCGGACGGTGTAGCAGAAGCAATTGCTTCAGGAGATAATTGACATCCAATATTTCCGCACCCCATCCAATTGGAGACGAAGTTGAAGTGGTTGGACTTGCCTCCCACAAGCTCTTCAAGTTCAGATCACCTATTTCCAGGTGGATTGGACTATTCAATAGCTTGAGTTCTGAAGCTAAGAATTGGAGTTGCGCATAAACGGATTTGCAACGGTAGGAAATGGCACCTACCAATTCATTTTCAAGGGTTGTGCTTTCCTTCTTTTTATTGTAATCCGATGAAAGTCTGTACCAATAATCAATCGTGACGAGCATCCCTTTGATCTGCTCAAAAAGTTGAAGAATCAATTGGTTTTTTTCGGCTAGGACATCGCTTCTTTCAAACTGTAGTAGAATGGCTGTTTTATCTTTTTCTAAAGACTTTGTATCAAAATTTTCGATTTCTGCTAATAAAAAAAGTTCGTTAGAAATGAAAAAATCAAACCAGTCTCCACGTTCCTGCAGGTTCTCATCAAAAAATTTTACCTGCTTGGAAAGCCGATTGATGGTTTTGAGAAAATCACTTAAGGTACGCTCCTCGGGCAAAAAATACCGAGTATCGAGAGCACTCAATTTGTGAATTCTCTGGCTTATGGAAGTAAAGTTGTTTAGATTTTCCAAGATGGTTATTCAGGTATGTTAGTTCCTTCCAAAATATAAAAAGGAAAGACGATATTATCTCTTACGTTGGTCGATTGAATCTCATAGTCCACCATAAAATGAACCACACCATCGTTAACTCTTTTTGTATCTACTTTTACCTTATGCACTATTATTCTTGGCTCATAGATTCTCATGTCATTTTTCAGAGTCTCGCATAGAAAGTTTAAGTTGCTATAGGAAGCTCTCTCAAACATATATTCATGCATAACAGAACCATATTTGAGGCGCAAGAGTCTTTCTCCACGTTGGGTAGCGAGGTAGATTTCCAAACTTTGTCGAATATCAACTTCGTCGCTTACCATATTCACTTTACCCAATACCTTATTGAAGGTAACCGGATACCCCCACCCTCTTCCTAAGAAACTTTTATCTTCTGCCATACTCTTGAATTAAATTTTGAAGCGCTGGACAACTCATTTAATTGACATTTACCATTGCCCCTTTGATATTGACCTGTGCTGAAGATTTGATATTTGTACCTGCATTCCCACTTACTTCTGCTTTTACTTTGGCTTTTAGATTCACGTTTTTTCCGTCAATCTTGGCGTCACCCGCAGAGGAACTGACCACAACTCCTTTGGTACCTTTCAGCTCTAACTTCCCCGAAGCGGTCAATTTGATGTCCTTCTTGGAAGTAATGGTTACTCCTTTGTCAGAGGTAGTGATTACATTCTTGTTTTGATCTTCAATTTTTACTCCTTTGGCTTTATCCGAAATAAATATGGTGTTCTTTTTGGGAGTAATCACTTTAAAGGTCTTGTCTTTGTCATCAAATTCCAATCGAGTACCTGCTTTAGTTACAATGGATTTGATAAAATTATCCTTGGTGAATTTTTCTTTGGTTGTATTGTTTTTACTATACAAAGATCCCAACACCACTGGAAATCTTGGATCATCGTTGATAAATCCAATTATCACTTCGGAATTTAGTTCGGGTACAAAAAAGCTACCTGAGTTTTTTCCCGCATGAAAGTGACCTAACATGGCCCAAATGCCATTTCCAGTGCTTTTTAGGGAAGGAATCATGACCTGGATTCTATTTTTTTTGCTTGGATCGGCATCCAATTTTTTAACGATTCCAACATGCAGTCCTGCTATAGGAGGTAGCAAATTTAATTCCGACTGATTTGAAGATTGGAATAGACTTGGTTTCAACCCAAAGGAAACTTTGGTGATAAATTGCCCATTTTCAACCCGATGTTCTACTTCGGTGATAAATACCAATCCGTTAAATAATTTGCCAAAGCCATCCAATTTTACAAGATCTCCCAAAGTCACAAGAGTAGTCCCTCGGAAACTCATCTCCCCTACCATCCTTTGCATTCTACTTGCCATCAGAGCAGCATCTGCATGTGCTTTCAGTTCCTGAGTCAGGACCGGAACAGGAACATTCAAGGTTACTTTTGACGCTGCAGCAACCTTACCTAGGACCGCACCAGTAATATTTCCAGGCTTATCAAATTTGGGATCTTTGCCCGATTGTTTTACTACCTTTTCAGTAAAAATATCGTAGTTAGTTGCCTCCATTTGCTGCAATTGGGTAGCAGCATTTAAATCCCCTCGAAAAGTTTTAATGTCTTTACCGTAAGTGACTTTTATTTTTTCAGATCCCATAATTTTAGGAACCTCAACACTCACCGCGCCCATTGAATTAAATACCACCATCCCATTGGCCTTGGCTCTATTGAGTAAAAATTCCCAATCACTGCAATTATGCCTAGAAATTAAATCGTGTGTTACCGTAGTCGCAGTTACTGTTTTTGTTAGACCTGCCGTCGACAATAAGGTAGTCATGATCACACTATCTTTTTTCTTCTCATAAAGCTCTGACTTTTTTCCAATCGTCATTTTTATAGCTTTATCTGAAGCTTCCAACAACAATAGGTTGCGGGAAGAGAAACTCAAGTAATCTACACCAATATCAATGCTATGCTTGGTGATAATTCCAGAAAAAACCTTGACATTTTTCTGTGCGTATCCTAGCGATATGTCTACAGTTTTGCCTGGGGCAAAACTTGCAATTTCACTTTCAGGAAACAAATTTTCATACGATTTACCCCCCGCTATAGATACATAAGCTTTTGCAATTTTATTTACCTCTGATTTGACTAGAATTTTCATAACCAGAAGATCCGTAGGCAAAGACTTTCCTCCAACTTTAATGTCAAAAGAAGTTACCAATTGCAATGAATCATCCGGAGATTTAGCGGCAAACATGAGTTATTTCTCTAAGGGTGGAATTTCAATTTGACTTCCAATTTTCAATCCTCTAAAGGAAGGGAGATTATTGTAGGTGGCTATTTGCAAGTAAAACTTAGGGTCATCATAAGAAGACTCAGATAGGGCAATTAACGAATCTCCGTCTTTTACAGTGATAATTCTCGTAATGTCAGGACTTTGAAACTCTCGACTAATTACTACTTCATCTACCTCTTCTTCCAATGTAAAACTTATCGCTGCACGAACTGGGTCACCATCGATATTGAAATAAGTATAATCAATGGTAAGGTTAAATACTTTCCCTACCAGCATAAACTGTCCCCATTGTAATTTAACAAAAGGAGGACTGTGGCTAGCCTTAGTTGGTTTTACAGTAACCTTAAGCAATTGATCAATCGAGTCCTTGATGGAATCTCCCGAAAAATTAAAAAAGCTAAGGTTATCCGGAGAACTCGGTACAGCGCCTGAATTATCTATGGTAAATTTTACTTCTACCTTCTGCTTGTTATAGGCTGCATTTTTTGCTGATACAGGTGTTCCAGCAGCAGAATTAGGCTCCTCATCCTTTGCGGGGAGTTGATCGAAGCTAAGCGATATATTTTCTGGATTTATTTGTGCCTCATATTTCCCTAAGTAGGAGAAAAAACTTGGCTGACCATCCTCAAATTTTGAATACGCCGTTAGCGAAAGATTTTCATTAAAGCCAAACATCAGAAATCATTCATTTTTTTAATTCTATCCATCACTTCCTGCACACATTGGTCTACAATCTGTTTTCTTAACCCATAGCTTAAACCTCCGGTACTTTCACCTTTTCCCGTATTAGTACTAGCTGAAGTTTTATTCTCGGATTCTTGGTCACCCTCCATCTTACCTTTGACTACCAACTGTTTTATTTCGACAGGCATATTCAGCTTACAATTTAATGGTTGAAATGAAGTTAGAAAGAAGTACCAAGGACAGTCATATTAGAATAGACAATTTCAATTGTCTCAAATACAATGTCAGATTTTTTTGCATCCAATTCATCAATTTGCCACTTTACCGGAAGCGCATTGAATAACATCCAAACCATCACTGGTGGATTATTCGGATTTTTATCCAAAAGCATCACAATAATGGTCATCGGAACGGAAAACATATAGCCAGAACCAGTTTTCAAACACCACTGCATCAGCGGAGAAGAATAAGGTGCTAATCCTCTTTTTAGGGTCAAGTTAGCTCGTTTCACTCCCTTTGGAAGATGGTAAACGGTATTATTATATCCCCCACCTCTTACTGTTTCGAAATCCATTTCGACCCCTAAACCTGAAATTGAAGTAAAAGCAGCATCGGAAGGTAATCCTGCCAACATGCCCACACCGAGAAAGGCAGCACTAGCCAAACCACCAGGCGCAAGTGTAACCTTAAAATTATAGGAAACAGGTGGGTCTTTTCGTCTAATAACTGGTGCTGGTGACATAATTTGTAGTTTTAACTTAGCTAGTTCTAGTGGCTTAGAAAATCTTCAACACTTGAATTAAAGCTTTACAAAATTTTCAGAGATATAGGTATTGACAACTGGGTCAAATTTAATACTCTGAGGACTTGGGTTAGGCAATGTTTTTCGATAAACCCCCAATTGATTGGTTCTCTCCAAGCGAAAATAACCATTCCATAAAGATTTCATCGGTAGATCTTGATTGGCGACAAACTTGTAAGCAGTCAATCCCGATTCGGTAGTAATGAGCTGCGGAGGATCAAAGTCTACCTTGTCCTTAAATTCACCTTCATTATGAATTACCATTCCCTTAAAGAGATCTACAGCTTCTTTGGAACAATAACAAATGTAGACAGGTCTAATACTCCTATTTTTAAGTAGTACTTCCTTAGATCGGGGTTTAAAACGACCCGAACCCTCACCTAAAATAGGGAGAATAGGAAATTTAGGATCGTGTTTGATACGGATTATCCCTGATAAACCTGGTTTATCTAGGCTAGGGTCTATAGTGCCATGCTGAGTCCCTAATTGAACTATAGTTTCCAAATCATCATCTAAGAAATAGCGGACTTCAGGATCACTTACTAAAACTGTAAATGAATGAAAATGGCGATTGGTAAACTTGAACTCAAAATCCAGATAAAAAGGATCTTTGAAAATTGAATGGCTATAATCCTTAACAGAATTTGCGGCCATCATAAATCCACCCGCTTTCTGCTTAAACACTAAATTGTAATTCTTAATCAAAAGATTAGTACGTGGGGTAGGTTGAAAGGACAAGTCAGCACAAATCCTTCCTTCGTAATACTCGTGCATGAAAACACATGAAAAAATTTCAATGTATTTGGTAACATACCGATACGAATTTTGATGCTGCTCCATTTACCTAGGTTGTAACTTTACTTACTTTTTATTTTCAATTACCAAGTAATCAATTAATTGATACACGGACCAAACAAGATTATTAGTACTAACTATCCGATGATTTTCCAATTACGGAAGCTACTTCCTCCCGAATTAAGTTGTTGCTGAAAGTCAATAATTTAAGCTTGTACGTAGCTGAAGGCATATACTTTAGGCCAAGAAGTCCCCAAACAGAGTTTAATTCTTCAAAGGTGAAGTTAACATACTCAAAACTTAGCTTGTCCACGTTGGCAGAAAGCTGGGGCAAGTTAACCCGATTAAAAAATTGATTTCCTTGGAAAAATTCCAAAACTAAGGACAGGTACCGAAGGGATTCCAGGTAGTTCGGATCTGGAAAATTGGCTACAAACATGACATATAAATTGAAATGCTTGGGAGGATTCATGCCCGCATAAGCCTGATAGGAACCATTTCTAAGTACTCTTTCTTCATCTAAGTGTTGTAAAAACACGCAAAGTTTGTTGTCAATCTGTGAATTCAAATTCCCTGACATATCCACTGCATTGGCTAAAATAACCATGTCTTCCTGCAGATTTAACTCATTTTTGAAGTATTCATTTAAAGCAGTAACAACGGCAGATAAGACAACGTGAATCATATTTCTAATTGAATTAGGCCTTAATTGATTTTAAAAGAGAGAAAAGCATTCGTCCAAGATACAAGGTGATAAAAAGGATACCTATTCCCAGCAAAATCATCGGTAAAAACAGAAGTTCGGCGATGGACTTGCTTGTATCCGACAACCAGAAGAACATGAAAAAAATAGGGAGACCGAGAACCGACAACAACAGGATTGAAATGGCTATCAATAACTCCTTTAAGATGATTTTTCCCATAACCAAAAATAGAAATAAAAACGGTCTTTACAAGGTCATTTTTAGTAATTCTAGGCCTTTAATCCAAAGATAATCAGTACTTCTTAAGCCCTCATCTTTGACCTATTTTTCAGTGGGTTGAATAATAAAGAAGTTGTAAAAATTGGATCTCCGAAAGAAGAAATTGAGGTTTCCTGAACCTGGAAACTACGTAACCCAAGGGTATCAAATACCTGAATATTCAGGCAAAAAAAATCAAATGGACTGAAGAAAATAAATTAGAATTAGACTTTAAGAATACGCTCCCTTAAGAGGTTTCAATTCTCAAGGAATCATACGCAAATACGATGGATTCTACAGCAGCTTCACTACTTTGAGAATTCAAATCTGTACAAGTAACCTGCTTGGCAAATGCATTCGTTAATGTCCAAGTAACTTTGGGCTCACCCGACTCATCAAGCAAGCGAATCACAATGGTCATTCTTTCGTAGGTATTCAAATTAATCATTGAAATCCACTCGTAAAATTTGTTATCACGAGTAAAAACCCCCTTTTTAAGTGTAAGGTCTGTGCCCGTACCTAATGCAGGCATTTTGATCGTAGAATGTATTTTACTATTACCGTGCCTATATTCGATCACTTCAGCACCAGAATCTAATCCTGAAACTTCCTGAAAAGGTAGGTCGGTTTGATCCCCGATATCAACTGAGAAATAAAACTTGGGTAAAGGCCAAAATTGGTCTTGTTCTCCACCTGTACCTGCTGTAGGAGCTGCCATAATTAGCTATTTTTTTTAAAGGTTTGAATTCAACCACAAACCCCGAGAGGATATATTTTCCCTTTAGTAACTAAAATACCCAATACCAACCTGACTAGTCCAACTAGAAAAATTAGTATTGGGTATAATTTTGATTTCCTAGCGATTAAGCTGCTTCGATTCTCAAACCTTCGTGTGCAAACACAATGGTTTCAATAGCTGCTTCACTGCTTTGAGAATTCATGTCTGTAGGAGTGATTTGCTTCGCAAATGCATTCGTTAAAGTCCATGTCATCTTTGGTTCGCCTGCCTCGTCCAATAAACGGATTACTACCGTCAATCTTTCGTAGGTGTTCAAGCTAATTTTAGAAATCCAATCATAGAAGTTGTTGTCTGTAGTAAAGACACCCTTCTTCAATGTAATGTCAGAATATTTCTTCATACCAGGCATTTTGATGGTAGAGTGAACAGGGCTATTGCCATGTCTATATTCAATTACCTCGGCATCAATATCAAGTCCTGAAACTTCTTGAAAAGGCAAATCGGTCTGATCCCCGATATCAACGGAGAAATAGAACTTTGGTAATGGCCAAAACTGGTCCTGTTCTCCACCTGTTCCTGCGGTTGGTGCTGCCATAATTAGTATATTTTAGTTAAGTAGTTGATTATGATTTTTGTTGTTGCTGCTCAAATGTGATGACAATGAATTCAGCTGGTCTTACGATAGCAACCTTAATGGTCATTTTCATCAAACCATCCAAAATGTCATTTGGAGTCATGGTAGTTCCCAAACCGATCTCTACTGAGAACGCATCGTCAGGGCTTTGACCTGCCAAAATACCTGACTGCCATTGGTTCAACAAGAAGTTGGTTACCGTAGCCTTCAAAGTAGACCAAGTGGTCGTATTGTTTGGCTCAAATACAAATCCTTCTGCAGCTGCTTTAATGCTTTGCTCCAAGAAAGTCATGGTTCTACGTACAGAGATGTATCTCCAGTCTTGGCTATTTCCATCCAAGGTACGAGCTCCCCATACTAACACTCCTTTTCCTTGGAAAGTACGGATCGCATTGATCGCTTTACCGTTCAAAGGCAAGTTTAGTTCTTCTTGGTTGTCGCTTGTAATCTGAACACTTGGGCTGATTACAGAACCTAGAGATAAATTTGCTGGTGCTTTAGCCACATTGATAGAGCCATCCACCATAGTGTAAACTCCAGCCATTGCGGAACTAGCAGGCAACAAATTCAACGTTTCTGAAATATCAGTTAAGATTGAATTCAACTTTGCACTTACCACCTTCAAAGTTGCCTGTAGAGAAGTCACTTCTTCTTTGGTAGAAGCAGTTTCAATTTTAGCAAGTTCTTCTTTGATTGCATTGGCTCTTGCTTCGTTGATACGGCCATTGGCCAAATCTTCGTTCACATCATTGGACAAAATTTCGATCAAGTCAGCAGCATTGCTGATGCTGGTAAAGTTAACATCACCAGAAGATACAATGGTTGTTTGTACAAATGGATAGTAAGCAGCACCCCACTGAAGGAAGTTGGATCCTACACCCTCTCTAAATTGGTTGATCACATCATCATCTCCAAAGGTTCTTTCTTTAGCACCATCATACACGTCCAAAATAGCGAAACGGCTTTTTGTGGCATAACCGCAGTGACTCAACATCGCCTGCTGTAAAGAGAAACAATCTGCTTTTGGAAGCAAAACAGCCTCAGGAATCGCCAATAGAGTTGGCTCGTTGTACTTCAACAATTGTGGCAACCCAGATCCTGTAGCCTCATCGTTGAAATCCTTTGCACGTACTCCAGAGCTGTAATCTCCAACTGACAAGATATAGCAATCCGCTCCACCATTGGAATAGAAAAACTTAACAGCAGCATGCAAGATGTAGCGTGTAGAAGCATCTACCTTCAATTTGTAGCCATTTACTGCGCTAGAATCTTCGCTGATTTCAAATTTTGTACTAGGAGCACCTCCAAAGAATTGCTCAAACTCTGCAAAAGAGGAAATTCGAGTGGGAACATTTTTTAAAGACTTTGTTCCGCGTGAAGCCTTCTGCGTATATCCTAAAAAGACAGGAATCGCTGTCCCTACAGGAACTACAGAGGAAGCAAAGGCGCTTTTTTCTTCAATGTAAACGCCTGGTGTTGCTAATACAGTTGCCATAAATTTGATTTAAGTTAAAGATGTTTTCTATTTTGGAGGGGTGCTGAATCAACAAATCCGATTACAGGTAGGAAATAAAGCTAAAAGAATAGACTATTTAAAATTTATCGACAACTTTTTTTTTAAAAAATTATTTCTTCACCCCTGGCAAACAATCAGTTAAAGAATTGGTAACACGATTGTTTTTTAAAAACTTGGCTCAGCCTCAAAAAAAGGGGTTTTTAGTGAATTTTGGACTTTCAAATTCATTTTTAAGTGGACAAGAGTTAGTTCGCAAAAAATAGAGCGTCAAGCAATAAGTAATAAAAAATGAGATTGAATTCCTCCTGCTTTTAAATGCAGGTAGTCCACTAATGTTGTTTTTTAATTAGGCAACTAGAAAATTAGTTGTGGTTAATGTTATTTAATTACAATTTTTTAAACAAAATCTGATTATCCGCTTTGTTACCAGTAACCAAAGAAAGATAAGGTTTGAAGTTCAATTAGGTGAGCTGTGGTCTGTGGACAGTCGTCTGTCGACGATTATCCGCAGTAATTCAACTAGACTTTAAGCTACTGGTGTGATTGCGGATAATCAT
>JAMNXQ010000014.1 GCA_023653075.1 Algoriphagus sp. | reverse complement strand
TGGCGTACATCGGTCCAGTTGGAGGTCCCAGAAATGGGGCATTTGATGCCTTCGTTGGTGATTAAGTCACGCACGCCGGCGAGGTCTTCGGCTTCAAGCATTCTCGCCAAAGCAGCGGTGAGGGACTTGCCTTTTTCGGCTTGACCTGCCTTTTCAAGAGCTGCTGCATGTTCTTCTACGAGCACATCTGCGCGGTAACGTTTTTTGCTGTCCTTGTTGTCAATCATCGGATCGTTAAAGGAGTCCACGTGGCCAGAGGCTTTCCAGGTGGTAGGGTGCATAAAGATGGCCGCATCAATGCCGACAATGTTGTCTTGCACGCGGGTCATGCTTTCCCACCAGAGGCGCTTGAGGTTGTTTTTCAACTCTACCCCATAGGCACCGTAATCGTACACTGCCTGTAGGCCGTCGTAGATTTCGGAACTTGGGTACACAAAGCCATACTCTTTCGCATGGGAGATGATATCTTTCAATTGGGCGTTTTCGCCTGGAGTTTCTGTTTTTGCCATAGGGCGCAAAATTAAGGAATCTAATTGATTTGCGGAGGTCGGTACCTGGGCTTATTTCTCGATTGAAAAGGGTTTGCCTACCATTTCCCCTCTTCTTGGCTGATTTTTCGTCCTTCTTTGGCCGATAAAAAGGTGGCTTGAATAATCCGCAGCACTGGAATCGCTTGTTCCAAGGTGACCAAGAGCGGAGCCTTCCCCCAAATGGCATCGGCCACGTTTTCGTAAAACACGCGGTAGTCTCCTCGTAGAGTGGGGTAAGCCTGGGTTTCTTGTTCGTAGTGAATGTGCCCCCAGCGCGCTTCGGGTTCTACCCCCCAATCGTCACCTGCTGGGATTTTTTTATCCTTGAATGCCTGTTCTTGCACATCGAGGTGAAACTTTTGGTAGGTGCCTTTTTCACCCAAAAGCATGAATTTTGGGGTAGGTACATTGACCATGGCTCCTGCAGTGGCGCGGGCTTTGAAGCCAGGATAGTCAAACCCAATGTCGAAATAGTCGTCAGAAAGGGCATTCGAACGCTGCAGTCGGATATCTGCCCAAATTGCACTAGGCTTTCCAAAAAGGAGGACTACCTGATCAATCAGGTGGGAGCCCAGGTCGTAGGTGATCCCGTTGCCGGGCACTGCCTTTTCCCGCCAATTTTCCGATACCTGGGGACGGAAGCGGTCAAAATGGGACTCCAGGTAAACCAGGCGACCCAATAGGTTCTTGTCCACAATTTCTTGGAGCGTTTTGAAATCTCCATCGTAGCGACGGTTGTGAAAAATGCTGCAGATTAAGTTTTTGGATCTGGCGAGCGCCAACAGTTCCTCGGCCTCTTCGGCCACGAGCGTGACGGGTTTGTCCACGACCACATGCTTTCCGGCGAGAAGGCATTGCTTCGCCATGGAAAAATGAAGTTCGTTTGGAGTAGTGATGCAGATCAGGTCTGCCGCATCGGCCGCCAAGAGGGCTTCCAAACTGGTGAACGTTTGCACCTTGGGATACTTTTGCTGGCAGCGGAAGCCATTTCGCTCGACTACGGCGACGAAGTCCAAGGTAGGGCAAACTTCCAAAAGTGGGGCATGCATTTTTTCAGCAACGGAGCCGTAGCCGACTAAGGCTGCACGAAGGATTTTTGACATGGGGAGTACTGGTTTATTCAATTTTGGCGAAACCTCAACTAAGGTAATCAACCCGCCGAGTACAAAAAAAAGGGCGGGAAATTTTCCCGCCCATTCTAATTAAAATAGATTTCATTTTATACTTTCCGATTATCCTCTTTTTTACCAGTAACCTAACAAAGTAAGGTTTGAAGTTCAATTCAATGGGCTGTGGACCGTGGTCTGTCATCGGTGGACGATTGTCCGCATGAAAACACTCCTCTTGAATTTCTGGAAGGATTGCGGATAATCCAATTAGCCTTTTTTGGTTTCCTTCTGAGAACCTTCTTCGTCGATTTCTTTCTTCATCAAATCCACGACGATAGGTGTCGCGATGTAGATAGAAGAGAAGGTACCCACGGTAATACCTACAAATAGGGCGAAGGAGAATCCTCTCAATACCTCACCTCCAAAGAAGAGGAGAACAATCACCACGATCAAGGTAGTGAATGAGGTAATCAAGGTACGGCTCAAGGTTTCGTTGATGGAATCGTTGAATACTTTAAGCAGTTTACGAGATCCTCTGTTTTCCACATTTTCACGGATACGGTCATAGATAATAACTGTATCGTTGATGGAGTAACCGATGACAGTCAAGATAGCCGCAATGAACACTTGGTCAATTTCGAAAGAGGCACCGAAAGTACCAGCAATCGAGAATGCTGCGATCACGAAGAGCGCATCGTGCGCCAAGGCTACAATCGCTCCCAAGGAGAACTGCCACTTACGGAAACGCATCAAGATGTACAAGAAGATGGCAATCAAGGCTAAAATCATGGCTTGGAAAGAGGATGCTTTGATATCATTCGCTACAGTCGCACCTACCTTGGAAGAACCAGTAATGGAGAATTGCTTGTCTCCAAGTTTTGCACTGTTTTCTACAAAAGTAAATCCAGTCACTGCTGTGATACCTTCTTTCACTTTGCTTTCTACTTCTTTGTTGGAGGCATCATCGTCTTCGTTGATCAAGTAGGAGGTAGTCACTTTGAGTACGTTGTTTGAACCGTAGGTTTTCACTTCTACAGATCCATCAAACTCCCCATCTAGACCTACTTTCAAATCAGAAGGGACCATCGGTTGGTTGAAGGCCACGACATAGGAGCGTCCACCTGTAAAGTCTACACCTAGCTTCAATCCATTGACTACAGCAAGACCCAAACCAATCACGATGATAGTGGATGAAGCAATGTAAGCTATCTTTCTTTTGCTCATGAAGTCGATGTTCAAGGCAGAAAGTGAGTTTTTAGCAAATGGAGTAGCGAAAGAGATGCTGCTCTTGTCTCCTTTTTTAGTCATCCAAGAGATAATCACACGGGTGATGAATACGGATGAGAAGAAGGAACAAGCGATACCAATCATCAATACGATTGCAAATCCTTTCACAGGACCTTGACCCAAGGCAAATAAAATAGCACCAGTCAAGAAAGTGGTCACGTTACCATCCAAGATCGCCGAGAATGCTTTGTCGTAACCGATATTGATTGCAGATAATAAACTGACTCCGTTTTTAAGTTCGTCTTTGATACGTTCGAAGATCAATACGTTCGCATCAATTGACATACCCATGGTCAACACGATACCGGCGATACCAGGAAGGGTCAATGCAGTACCCAATTGAGCAAGGATACCCAAGATGAAGAAAATGTTGAATACCAAGGCAGCCACAGCTACCAAGCCACCTTTAGCATAGTAGGCTACCATGAACAAGACCACTAGCGCAAGACCTGCGATCATGGAAATGATCCCTTGATTTTGTGCTTCCTTACCCAGGGTAGGGCCGATGATGCTTTCTTCTACGATTTGGGTAGGTGCTGGTAGGGAACCAGATTTCAAGATGTTGGCCAAATCCTGAGCTTCCAACAAGGTAAAGTTACCGGAGATTTCAGACTGTCCGTTTGGAATCTCACCGTTCACCATTGGAGCAGTATACACATAGTCGTCAAGGACAACTGCGATTCTTCTGCCTACATTCTCAGCGGTTAGATTTCTCCATTTTCTCGCTCCGTCCGCATTCATTTGCATGGACACGGCAGGCTGAGAAGTTTGGTCTAGGGTCTGGCGAGCGTCTGTTACCACATCTCCTTCAAGCGGAGCCTGGTCAGAGCCTTTTTTCAGTTTGATGGCATACAATTCTAGAATCTCTGTACCATCTTCAGCTTTGGTTGGCTTGATGCCCCAAAGGAGTTTTAGATCTTTAGGCAAGAACGACTGGTACCGCTCATTTTTCAAAATACGGTTGATGATCACAGTATCGCGAACATCGTATACCAAGCCATAGTTGGCCTTCATTAAAGCCACTAGCGGAGAAACCCCTGAATTTGGATTAAGTGGTTCAATTTGCTCCAACTGCTTTTCCAAGACATTTCTCAAGGAATCTTCCACAGACATGGAATCAGTAGCGGTAGAGTCAGTTGCTGTGGAATCTGCCTCGGCAGCAGCTGGATTTTTTTGGTCAGCTACCCAAGCCTTGTTGATCTCTTCGATAGATCCACCGTATTCGTTGAGTTCAAGTACTTCCCAGAACTGTAGCTTGGCTACGCCTTGAAGCAAGTTTCGCACACGCTCTTGGTTGTCCGCACCTGGAAGTTCGATCTGAATTCTTCCTGAACCAGCAATACGCTGAATGTTGGGCTGTGAAGTACCAAAGCGGTCAATACGCGTTCTCAAGATATTGAAGGAACGGTCGATTGCGTTTTCAACTTCGGTATCGATGATCTCAAGGATTTCAGCATCTGTAGATTCCAAGGAGATTCTTCCTCTGTTAGCCGCTGTAGCAAATACAGCGCTTAATGCTTTGCCAGGGTTATTTTTTTGCCATGCAGCATAAAATAAATCGACAAACTTCGCATTAGAGGTTTTAGAAGCTTCTTTAGCCTCAGCTACTGCAGCATTGAAGACGTCATTTTTAGGATTTCCTGCGATCCCTTTGACGATTTCTACAGGAGAAACCTCTAGGGTCACGTGCATACCACCTTGAAGGTCAAGTCCAAGTCCAAGCTCAGTTTCTTTTACTTCTTGGTAGGTATAGCTTGCGCCTAGGAAGTTGTAAACTGGCTGTCTCCAAACAGAATCTAGGTAAGCTCTTTTCTTGGCAAAGTCAATATTGCCGGAGGCGTCTGTAGCAAAGGCTGTAGCCTTTTCTTGTACGCCGTTGGATATGAACGTGAATGACAGGTAATACAAGCATAGCGCTGTAATGATCACCGTCAAAAACACGATTGCACCTTTGTTTTGCATTTTGGTAAAATTTAAGGAATTGAATTAATTAAGAGTTGACTCGTTCCGGGAATGGACGAGGAGATGAATTCAGAAGGAAAGTGAATTTTTAGGGCCCCTGCGGGGAAATAATCCGTTCAAAAAGGATTTCAGTCAGGGAATTGACAAAAGACACCGTTCCGACTTGAGGAAGTGGAAGGGAAAAATCAATTTGGAAAATCTGTGAAATCAGGTAAAAAACCGTGTTGGCCACCTGAAGAACAAAAGGGATGACTGCATCAACGGCTACATCCAAAAAGCGCTGATCTGGCTGCTCGGAGGATTGTTCCGTGCGTGTCTGTTCAGAAGTGGAAGGGAAAAATTCAATGCTGGAGACAAATAGGCAAAACAACAGAACCAGAGCCCACGAGAATCGTTGATGGCTGGTACTGTGGTATGTGTTCCTATTTTTCATGGGGGACAAATATAGAAAATATATGATTATCCGCAATCTTACTTCTGGTCCTAAGATCTTTTTGAATTACTGCGGATAATCGTCGACAGATGACTGTCCACAGACCACGGCTCACTTAAAAGAACTTCAAACCTTATTTTCTTTAGGAAATGGTAAAAAAGTGAAAAATCAGGTACTAGAGGTTTTTTATGCCTAGCGAGCCGATTTTGCGCGCAAGTAGGTGCGGAGCACCTCCATGGCACGGTCAAAGTTGAGGTTGTTTGGGATGATGAGATCCGCCTCATTTTTGAAGGGTTTGATGTACTTTTCGTAAGTGGGCATCACATGATTCTCGTAGCGGTACAGCACATCGTCAAGGTCATAGCCGCGCTCGACCTTATCTCGAATGATGCGCCGCTTGAGTTTGATGTGGTCTTTGGCGTCGATAAAAATTTTAAGATCCAATAAGGCCGCCAGTTCGGGGTAGTACAACACAAAAATCCCTTCCACCACTACGACGGGTGCTGGCGCAAAGGTGAGCATTTTCGGTTTTTTGGTCGCGTTGTTGAAAGTGTACTCTTCGCGAATGACCGTGCCACCCCCCTGGATGATGCGGATGTCTTGGGCATATTGCTCAAAATCGATGCTGTGGGGAGTGTCGAAGTTGGCGATCCCTTGCTCGTCTACCGGCTGCAGGTGCTTGGGCTTGTAATAGTTGTCCTGGGAGATCAAACACAGTTCCTCGGGAGAGAAACTGCGCAGGAGATGTTCCAAAAACAAGGTTTTTCCAGAGGCAGATCCCCCGGTGATTCCGACGATAAAGGGCTTGGTCATGAGAGGCAAATTAACATATTTTTATGCGCATCTCAGAATTTTCCAGATCGGAGAAAATTTAAGAGGGCTTTTACCGCTTTTCCACGGTGGGAAATTTCATTTTTTTCTTCCAAAGAAAGCATGGCAAAAGTTCGGGCATGTCCTAGGGGCTGGAAGATGGGATCGTAGCCAAAACCTCCCTCTCCGCTAGGGGAGGAAGTGATTTCCCCTTCGGCAATTCCATCAAATTGGTACTCTTTTTCGTCTAGAATAAGAGCGATGACGGTTCGGAAACGGGCAGATCGCTCGGTTTGCCCCTGCATTTTTTCCAAAAGCAAACTCAGATTGCGCGCATCGCTGCGTGGCTCTCCTGCAAATCGTCCCGAATACACTCCTGGCGCTCCGTTCAAGGCCGCTACCTCTAGGCCCGTGTCGTCCGCAAAGCAATTGACCCCATAGTGCTCGAATACGTAGCGCGCCTTTTCGAAGGCATTGGCGTCAAGGGTGTCCCCTGTTTCGGGCAGTTCCTCGTTGCAGCCAATGTCCCGAAGAGATACGATTTCGATGAGGCCCTTCAAGGCAGCAGCGACTTCTTCGACTTTTTTGGCATTGTTGGTGGCGAAACAGATTTTCATGGGCTTCAGGGATGGCATACAAAAATGGGGGCTGGAAGTTGCCGCTGCAACCCTTCTTGCAAAATAGGTTTTGGGCTTCGGTTGAAATCTTTATTTTTCGGACATGAAAAGACTAACCGTGTATTGTGGTTCTAAGAAAGGCAACCATGCTGTTTACGAAGCAGGCGTGCGTGCTTTGGCTCAAGAGATGATTTTACGTGACCACAGCCTGGTTTATGGGGCGGGGCATGTGGGCTTGATGGGAGTCATTGCTGACGAGTTACTCGGGGCTGGTAAGGAAGTGATTGGAATCATTCCCCAGAAGTTGGTGGACCGAGAGGTGGCGCACAAAGGCTGCACAGAACTTGTGGTCGTGGAGACCATGCGGGACCGAAAGTGGCTGATGGCGGAGAAGGGGGATGGATTTATTGCCATGCCTGGAGGGATTGGCACCTTTGAAGAATTGTTTGAGGTGATGACCCTCAACCAGCTGCATTACATTCAAAAGCCTGTGGCCTTGTACAATGTGCACGGCTACTACGATAAGTTGATCGACTTTCTCAACCATGCGATGGAAGAGGGATTCCTCTACCCCGAGCAGGAGGAGATGCTGATCATTTCCGATGACCCTGCAGATCTATTGGATCAGATGGCCGCGTACCAGGCTAGAAGGCCAGCGGATTGGTAAGGAAGGGTATTTATAAATCTATTTGAATCCTCACTTTCCCTCCAAGACCTTTTTCTACAATTTCGTAGAGGGTTTTTAGGGTCATGTTGGCGCCGTCATTTTCGACTCTAGAGATATAGGTCCTTTTTTTATCCACAAGTTGAGCCAACTGCTCTTGGGTAAGAAGTCGTTCTTCGCGTGCTTTTTTTAGAAGCAAACCTATTTTGAAGGGGGCTGTTTCTCGTTCAAGGGCATCGCGGCGCGGTCTGCCTTTTTCCCCGTAGACCTTGTCTTTGATTTCTTCCCAGGATGTAGTTTTCATTGCGAGTTATTTTTTTCGTTATAGTAATCCATCATTAGGTTAAGCGCTTTATCAATTTCATTTCGAGGCGTTTTTTGTGTCTTTTTTACGAATCCACTAAGCAGAATGACTACCCTGCCCTGATCGAAAAAACAAAACACTCTCCAAATGTCAGTTCCGAGTCGAATTCGCGCTTCATACAACCCTTTGGTGCCTACTAGGTATTTAAGGTAGGCTGTTGGTATCCTTTCCAGTGTCTCAATAGCTTCCAACACTTTATAGATCTTGTTTTGTACTTTCAAAGGCTGATCCAGCAGGAAATCTTCAAAGTAATTCTTATACGCAACAACCTGTCTGATTTTTTGCATACTCCCAAATGTAACTTAAAAGTTACCTTTTAAAAAATTAACGAAGTATTTTCGAAAAAGTGAAAAAAGAAAGCCAAACAACCTTCAAATGACTTGAACGGCTGTTTGGCTTTATAGGTTGGTTTAGGAAGAAATTTACTCCCTCACCCAGCTCACTTTTTCGCCGATAGGCGTTCGCTTGCCTTCGGGTAAGGTATCGCTTGCTGCTTTTGCGATGTAGAAGAAGCCCATGAGCATGTCCTCGCCTTCGAGTCCAAAGTCTTCTCGCGCTTCTGCCCAAAAGGTAGGTCCGCCGGTACCCCAGTAGCAAGCGAGGTCATGGGCGCAGGCTGTCAAGTACATGTTTTGCACCGCCATGGCTACGGCGGAGATCTCTTCCATCAGGGGGATGCCCGATCCTTCGGTCCGCTTCATGAGTAAAGCGATTACGTGAGAAGCCTTGCTTGGTGTATCCTTGAATTTTTGGTAGGTACCTTCTAGGAAGGGGGTGCCGTTTTTCTCAGCGCGCATTTTATACATTTCTGCCTGGTAGTCGCCAAAAGTCTTCAAGCCTGCCCCCGTGTAAACAATGAAGCGCCAAGGTTGGGTGAGTTTGTGCGTAGGTGCCCAGTTTGCATTTTCGAGGATCTCCTCGATGATGGAATCGGCTACGGGGTCGTTTTCTTTAAACTGAGCCGGAAATTGGGAGCGACGTCCACGGATGATTTTGGTAACTTCTTCGGGATTGAAGGTAGGTTTTGCCATTCTTATTGTTCTGTTAGTTGGTTTATTACTTTATTATTTTTTCAAAACGCCCTCTAAAAACGCTCTTACATCCTTGGCCAGCGCATCGAAGTCTTCCTGTCGGTTGTACATCATGTGCCCAGCCTCGTAGTAGGTCATCGCCACGCGATCCTGCGGGAAATTGTGGCGGGCAAAGGTAAATTCTGCATCAAAGAATGGGGTGATCAAGTCGTAGTAGCCATTCGCTACCATCACCTTCATCTGGGTATTGCGGTGCATCACCTCGCTCAACGCACGAGCGGTACTTACGTAACTGGGCTCGTAGTAGGCCCCATCCGGTACGGGCTTCCAGTTCCAACTTCCACCCATTCCACTTGCAGAGGTGAAGTAAGGACGGTCTAGGCTCACCTTCAAGTCGCGCATCAAGTAGTCGTTGAAAACGGCCGTGTAAGCCGATCCTGTCATGTAACTAGCCGGGTCGCCCAATACAGGGCCTTCGGCGGATTTGTCGGTTTCAAGTGCCAAATACCGTCCGTCCAAGGTGCCAATGGCCTTGCCCTCGGCACGGAGCAATTCTTTCTTGAAGCGGTGCATCAAGATCTGGTTGTCGGAGCGCAAGATATAGGCCTTATCCAAACCGGTAAAGTAGGCCAATTTGGCCGCGATGGCTTCTTTTTGTGCGGGGGTTTGCTTTTCTCCCAAAAACAAGGATTGCAAGTAGTCGCCGTAGGCAAATGCTCTGGCTTCCTGGGTAAATGCGGCTAGCGTCTTGCCCTGCCCCGCTTTCTTGTGGTACCAGGCAGTGGCTGCTTGGGAAGGGAGGTAAGTGAAAAAGGAGGTCAGGTTATCCGCCCAACTGGACGAACCTGCATAGTCCAAGGCTTGGGAAATCAGCACTAGCCCATTCAGTGCCATGCTTTGTCCGCCCTCTTCCAGTACTTCGGCTACCTTGGCGGCGCGGGTGGTGCCAAAACTTTCCCCAGCGATAAACTTAGGCGCTTGCCATCTGCCTTGCTGGGTTACCCAGGTACGGATAAACTGTGCAATCGAGGAGGCATCCTCGTTGAGTCCCCAAAAATCGGAAGATTTGCCTACCCCTTCCACCTGGCTAAAGCCTGTTCCGATGGGATCGATAAATACCAAATCCGTAAGGTCTAGGAGTGCCTGCTTGTTTTCTTCAACTCGGAAAGGGGCAGCTCCATCATCGATGCCTGCTTCCGAATCGGTTTTGACCACTTTGGGACCAAAGAATCCTACATGTAACCAGACGCTCGCCGAGCCTGGTCCTCCATTGAAGATAAAGAGTACGGGTCTTTTGGAGGGGTCTAGGACTCCCTCGCGGAGGTAGGCGGTGGACCAAAGTGCACCGGTTACTTCTCCTTTGCGGTTTTTGAGAAAAGTCTCGCCGACTACGGCTTTATAGCTTATTTTTTGTCCGTTGAAGGTGCCTGAATGCGTGGATTCAAATTTTTTGGGTTCCCGAGGAGTCCACTTGGATTCTGTGCTGGATTCTTGGGCAAGGGAGCTAAAGGCGATAAAAAATGCGTAGAAAAGTAGGGATAACTGTTTCATTGGAGGATTATTTGGAGTTGTAATTTAGGTAAATACGCTGTTTTTTTTTCAATTATTTCACGCAAAGCAGATAAGCCGCAAAAGGTTTATACTCACAGTAGAGTAAGATAGAATTATACCTCGGGTAGCTGTTTTCTTTGCGGCCTACCCGCCGCGGCGGGCAGGCTTCGCACCTTAGCGAGACTATTTTCACGCAAAGTAGATAAGCCGCAAAGGGGATTATAGATTAATACAGTTGAAAGAAAGTAGAAATAACCCGAGCAAGCCCACCTGCTCATTTTGGCGCGCAAAGGCGCTAAGACGCAAAGGAAAAAAAATCGCTCCGCAAATATCGAAATCTTAAATAACGCTTTACACTATGTTTTGTGAAACCTACCGGCAGGCAAGATTCGATATTAAATGCTTGGCTACTCGAAGCTGGTTTCTGGCAAGTTAAATGGTTCCCACTTCTTCCTTCGATATTCAGCGTTTAGCGTTCGACATTAAAAAAGTATCAAGTAATTAGTATCAAGTAGCAAGACGCTTCGAGAAGCCTACCTTCTGGAGGCAGGCCTGCCCGCCGCGGCGGGTATCTCGTACTTCCTATTTTTTCAATATCTCCACCCCAGTTTCACTCCCCCGTACCCATTACGCGTGGGAGCAGGCTGGTAGAATCTTCCCGCAAAGGCATTCAGGTCGTTACCCAACGAGTAACTCTCGTCTAGCAGGTTGTCTACCCCAGCAAAAATCTCCAGTTCCCAATCACCCAGGGACTTCAACCAGCCTACCCGAAGGTTGACCAGGGAATAGGCGTTTTGGTAGATGGTATTCGCATCGTTGAGGGGGATTTCCTCGGTAAACTGATGCGTGAAATTGAGGTAAACCCCAGGTCGAGTTCTCAGATCCATTCGGCTGACGAGGTTGTGTGCTGGAACACCCGTCAAGGCATTGCCTGAGAAATCTTGCCCACGCTTTTGGTAGTTTTCAAAGGTGAAATACTGCCCCGTGTAGGCCGTACCCACTAGGAAATCGCGAACAAAACCCTTTCCATTTCGAAGGAAGGCATAATCTAGGCTGGCCTCTACTCCTTTTTGGTCGGTGGCTCCGGCATTTTGGAAGAGCACCACTCCATTTGAATTGGTGTAGGTGGTGATGGTCTCCTGCAGTTTGAAGTAGTAGCCGATCAGTTCCAGATTAAAGCGCTCAAGCCCCATGCGGTAGCCCAATTCGTAGTTCATGCCCTTCTCTGCCTCCAGGTCTAGGTTGACGCTGCCCTCGTTGGTGCGGACCTCATCGATGGTGGGGGGAGAAAAGCCCGAACTGATGGAGCCATACACGGCGGTACTTGGAGTCAGTTGGTAGTTAGCCGCTACGCGAGGAACCAGGATAGGATCAAATTTGCGGGATTGAAGTCCTGTTTTTCCACCCCCAGCATCGACTTGTCGGTCGATTTCAAATCCAGAGAAATTTTCGCTGAGTCCCAAGGTGAATAGGAGTTTGCTGTTCCACTGCAACTCGGCCTGCTGAAATAGAAAGCCTTGGGTTGCGGTCAGCTGGTCTGCAAAGCGCACCGTATCTGCCTTGCCAGCCCGATTACCAAAATTTTGAGCCTGGGTGATGCTTTTTTGCCACTCCCCACCCGCGATGAGTCGGAGGGATTTGCCCCCCAGTTGGGTGTCGTAGCGAACCTTGCTCCGTGCTCCATAGCCGAAGCCCAACTCCTTTTTGTAGTCCAGAATAAAGGGGTTTTCAAAGGCATTGGTATTCAAATATACCGTGGTGGTGCTGGTCAATTGATCCGAATGACGGTAGGTATGCGCCAAGGAAAGGAGGAGGGCCTGTTGGTCGATCGAACTATTTTGCCCTACGGATCCAGGTCGTGCTTGCTTGGGGTTTGCAGCGAGTTGGGCTGAAGTCAAAGCCCCAGGGATTTGGTAGTTGAGGTCCGAAATCAGTACCTGGGTTCGCAATTCCTGCTTCTCGGAAACGGGGAAATACCCGCTCAACTGGACCACTTGGCGCTTGACGCCCGAGTGATCCCGGTAGCCATCCGATTCCTGACTCACATAGGAGGCCTCGATGCCCCCGTCGCCAATTTTTTGAGAGAGTCCCAATCGAAATCGGGAAAGGCCAAAATCCCCGACCAGGTAATCCATCGAAAGGCGATTTTCATCGACCTGGGCCTGGCTAAACAAGGAGATGGCGCCCCCATTTCCTGCGCCATACACCGATCCCGATGGGCCTTTGATGACTTCGGCGGTTTTGATATTGCTTAGGTCCAGTAGGTTGAGCGCTGTGGTGCCATCCGGCGAGGTGAAGGGAACGTCATTCCAATACACCTTTACATTGCGCACGCCGAAGGGAGAGCGAAGCGAACTGCCTCGAATGGATATGCGGTAACTCGCAGGAGCGCGCTCCTCGATGCGGATACCGGCTTTTTGATTGAAGGCTTGAACAGGGGAATTTTCATTGAAGCGAAAAAGGTCCCGTTCGGAAAGTCGGGAAATACTGGCAGCCTGCTGAATCAGGGGGCGTTCGGAGTCAAAGGCCAATACCGTCACCGCGGCCAAGTTCAAGACTGTTGGTACTAGAGCCACTGTATATTCCCCTGCTGGGAAAGTTTGCTCCAATCGTACGTAGCCTTCTACCGAAAATAGGAGGCGCAGGTTTTCTCCTGCAAAAGTGACCGTGCCCGAAGCATTGCTTGTTTGAATTGAGGTTCCATTACTCACCCGAACATTCGCAAGGGGTAGGTTGGAGACTTGATCGATTACCTTGACTTGGATCTGGGCTTGGAGCCCAAGACTGACTACCAAAAGCAAACAAGAAAGCAGTGTTTTCATGACACGAAAATACGGGAAGTGACCTGCATATAAGCAGAATTTTGGGGTAAAGGTTTGAATTGGGGAAGATCGCGCCTTTTTTGTTTTTAGATGTGGGCCAAAATGGCTAGGTTTTCGAAAAAATAAACCCATGAGACCCTTTTTCCTTCTATTTTTTCTTCCGGTGCTTGCCTTTGCTCAGACCGCTCCTCCTGCTCCAGTGTATCCCATTCCGGAGCCCCGTCAGTTGGCCTGGCAGGAGCTGCAGTACTACGGCTTTGTGCATTTTAACATGAATACCTTCTCTGATCGGGAGTGGGGTTTTGGGGATGAGCAGCCCAGCCAATTTGCTCCTACCGCACTGGATGCACGGCAGTGGGCCCGTGTGGCCAAGGAGGCGGGGATGAAGGGATTGATCATCACGGCCAAGCACCATGATGGCTTTGTGCTCTGGCCCTCGGCCTACACGGAGCATTCCGTCAAAAACAGCCCTTGGCGAGATGGAAAAGGAGATTTGATTCGGGAATTTGTGGATGCTTGTCGGGAATACGGGCTGAAAGTGGGAATCTATTACTCCCCTTGGGACCGCAACCATCCCGACTACGGCAAGCCAGAATACATCACCTACATGCGAAATCAACTCACCGAGCTCCTCACCAACTATGGAGAACTCTTTGAGGTCTGGTTTGACGGCGCCAATGGAGGCAGCGGCTGGTACGGAGGTGCCAACGAGGAGCGGGTGGTGGACAAGTTGACCTACTACAACTGGCCAAGCATGCATGCTTTGGTGCGGGAGTTGCAGCCGGGAGCCATGCTCTTTTCGGATGCAGGTCCCGATGTGCGCTGGGTGGGGAACGAACATGGATTTGCCTATCCGACCACCTGGTCCAACCTGATGCGGGATTCTGTCTATGCCGGCATGCCGGAGTACTCAGATAAGTGGGCTACGGGACAGGAAAATGGCACGCATTGGGTGCCTGCTGAGGCAGACGTGAGCATCCGTCCGGGCTGGTACTACCATGCCTACGAGGACCACAAACTCAAAACCCTGCCCGAACTCCTAGAAATCTACTACCAAAGCATTGGTCAAAACAGTTCCCTGCTGATCAACTTCCCCGTTGATACCCGAGGGCTGATTCCCGATTCGGATGCGCAGGCGATTCGCGAATTGGCAGCCAAAGTCAAAGAGGATTTTGCGGTGAACTTGGCTTCTGGGGCCAAGGTGACTTCAAATTCTAGCCGAGGAGCAGGCTACGGGGCAAGTCAGGTATTGGATGGGGATTACAAGAGTTATTGGAGTAGTGCTGCCGGAGAGCGGAGTGCATCGGTCGAACTTGATTTTGGGCAACCGAAATCTTTCAATCGGATCTTGATTCAAGAATACGTCAATCTCGGTCAGCGCGTGTCTGCCTTTACGGTTGAAAAAGAAGTGGAGGGGAAATGGCTGCCTTTGGCGCAGGGTACAACGATTGGTTATACCCGTATTTTGCGAGTTCCGGATACCCAGGCCCAGAAGATTCGGATCAATTTTCTGGAAGCAAAGGGAGAGCCGCTGATTGCGGAGTTGGGCGTCTATGCTGCTCCAGCACTGGTTTTTCCCCCAAAGATCACCCGATCTAGCGCTGGGCTCGTATCGATCACTGCTGCAGACCCTGGGCTTGAAATCTACTACACGGTAGATGGCAGTTTACCTCTAGCGGGGAAAAACCGCTACGACAAACCCTTTCTATTGGAGCGGCCTGCTACCGTTCAAGCGATCGTCCTGGATGCGAAGACGGGGAAAAGTTCGGCTACCAGCCGCCAAGGACTGGACCTAGTGAAAGGAAACTGGAAGGTGCTTTCCACCGACCCCAAAGCCCAAGCCGCCATCGATGAGTTGCCCCATACCTATTGGACTTCGCCTACCAATGCCATGGAACTCGATTTAGGTGAAAAAGTCTCCCTCCAAGGACTTCGCTACTTGCCCATGCAGGCGAGGTATCCGAGTGGATTCATTGCAGATTATGTCTTGGAAGGGAGTTTGGATGGCAGCACCTGGATTCTTTTGTCCAAGGGGGAATTTGCGAATATTCAAAACAATCCCATCGAGCAGGTGATCCGATTTGCTCCTCAGGTGCTGCGCTATGTTCGGTTAAAAGCTGGGCGCACAGTCGATGGCAATGCGGCTACCTTCGGTGAATTGGGCACCATTACCCGATAAGTTTCAGTTTCCTGATATTCAGGTAGTGTTTCTTGAAAAAAAATACCTACTTTAATTTTCGAATTTGATTATCCAATTAATTCCTTGCAACTAGAGCGCATAAGGCTTGAAGTTGAATTGAGAAGGCTGTGGTCAGTGGACCGTCGACTGTCGACGATTATCCGCAATTATTCAGAGTTTCAATGCACCACAGTTCACATTGCGGATAATCTTGTTTTTCAATTACCAACCAACCCAACTAATCTTTTAGTATGAACAGACGTCATGCGTTGCGGCATATCGCCCTGATTTCTGGAGGGCTTGCGCTGATTCCCTCCTGTGATTTTAGCAAGGAAGACATCCTTGCCGCTTACGAAAACCTCAAAATCACCGCTACACAGAAAGCCCTACTTGCAGCCATTTCCGACAGCATCATTCCCGCTGGGGAGATCAAGGGAGCCTTGGACTTGGAAGTAGTTGACTTTATCCTTGTGATGGTCAACGACTGCTATACCCAAGAAAACCGTGAAAAATTCACCGCAGGATTGGAGGCATTTCCGGATTATGCAGAAAAAACCGCTGGAAAGAAATTTGAGGCACTTTCCACCAAAGAAAAAGAGACCTTCCTCCTAGCTGGAGCTGCTCTTACAGGCGACGATACCACCGAAGGCAAGCGCCTTGCAGGCATTGGCTATTTCCTTAGCAGCGTGAAGCGCTTTACCATCCAAGGCTACATGGCCTCTGAATACATTCAAACCGAAATCATTCCCTACTCCCTGATTCCGGGAGAATACAATGGGGCAGTCTTGATTTCAGATCTTCAAAAACCACGAGTAAATGGCTAATCTTAACTTACGCAGTACGCAGGAGCGTACCTATCAGGCCATTGTGGTCGGCTCTGGCATCAGCGGCGCCTGGGCAGCAAAAGAACTCTGTGACTTGGGTGTGAAAACCCTGATGATTGAGCGAGGTCCAGACGTGACCCATATTAAGGACTACCCGACCACCAACATGCTTCCGCATGAATTTCCCCATCGGGGGCAATTGACCGAGAAGATCAAGGAAGAAAATCCCGTGATCAGCAAGTGCTATGCCTTTCGAGAAGATGCCATGCACTTCTTTGTGAAGGACGCGGAGCACCCTTACGTACAAGAAAAGCCATTTGACTGGATTCGGGGCTACCAAGTGGGAGGTAAGTCCCTGCTTTGGGCACGTCAAGTACAGCGCTGGTCCGACTTTGACTTTGAGGGACCTGCTCGCGATGGCTTTGCAGTAGACTGGCCAATTCGCTATAAGGACATCGAAAAATGGTACAGCCATGTGGAGAAATTTGCCGGTGTATCTGGATTCAAGGATGGCATTGCCCACCTACCCGATGGAGAATTTCTTCCTGGCTACGATCTCAATGTGGTCGAGAAATACTTCGCCGAGACGATGAAAAAGGAGTATGGAGGAGAGCGTCATGTGATTTCGGCACGTTGTGCCCATATTCACGGCAATTCAGATGCCTTTGCTGCGCAAGGCAGAGGATCTTGCCAAAACCGCAACCTGTGCCAGCGAGGCTGTCCTTTTGGAGGATACTTTAGTTCCAACTCATCTACCATCCCTTGGGCATTGAAGACCGGCAACCTGACCATCCGACCGGATGCGGTGGTGCATTCAGTCATCTACGACGAGGCAAAAGGCAAGGCGACAGGTGTCCGCATCATCGATCGCTTGACCAAAGAAGTCGAAGAATTTTATGCAGACGTGCTCTTTATCAATGCAGCTGCTTTGAATACCAATGCCATCCTACTCAACTCTACCTCCACCCGCTTCCCGAATGGATTGGGCAACGACAGTGGGGTATTGGGCAAGTATGTGGCCTTCCACAACTACCGCGCTCGCGTGTCGGGAGAGTACGAAGGTCATGCGGAGTACACCACGTCTGGGGGTAGACCTACCAGTGGGTATTTCCCACGATTCCGAAATGTGTACAAGCAGGAAACCGACTTTCTACGGGGATATGCGGCAGGCTTTTCCGCAGGGCGAGGCCAAGGGCCCAACACGGATGGCATCGGAATGGAACTGAAAAACAACCTCCTGAATCCAGGGCAGTATGGACCTTGGCATGTAGGTTCGCACATGATGGGCGAGACGCTGCCGAAGGAAAGTAATTACGTGGCGCTAGACGGTACCCTGAAGGACGAGTGGGGCATTCCCCAACTCAAGGTGAGCATGGACTATGACGACAACGACGAGAAGATGGTGAAAGACTACCTCGAGCAGATGACGGAAATGTTTACGAAGGCAGGCTTTACCAACATCCAAACTTCCGACAGCAAGCAGGCGCCAGGCTTGGATATCCACGAGATGGGCGGGGTGCGTATGGGTAAGGATCCCAAGACCTCCATGTTGAATGCCAACCACCAGTTGCACGCCGTGCCGAATGTGTACGTAACCGACGGATCATCCATGACCTCAACCTCTACTCAAAACCCATCCTTGACCTACATGGCCTTTGCGGCCCGCGCTGCACACCATGCGGTGGCGGAGAGCAAGAAAAAGTAAGGTGGATGAACACCGATTCACTTTAAATCAATACTAGGCCCTAGATCAATCGATTTAGGGCCTAATTTTTTTTGAATAAAGAGTACAAATAGTTATTTTCAATCTCCATTTACTTTTAAAAATATGCCTTTTTCAACTGAAATTAATAAGATTTTAAAGGGTTGGAACCCTATTGGTGTTTCAGGATCTGACCTTGAATTAGAATACGTAAGGTATATAGATGAAATAATTGAATGTATAAAAGACAAGGAAGATTTATTTTCCTTGCTCAATGATATAGAAGGGAATAGAATCGGATCTTTCTATACAAGTGAAGAAGTGAGAAGAGATGTGGCAAAGAAAATTTTAGAGCTCTTCAAGACGTGAAATTGGTTTCGCCTATTTACCTATAAAATAGCGGTTACAAAGGAGGCTTTTAATGTCAATCGAAGCTAAACTTCAACCTAATTAAAATGAAAAAATTAATAACGTTATTTCTCTTTTGCTTTGTTGTCTTAGGTAATGGATTTGCTCAGGACTTTAACTATTCACAAGATTTTCCAAGGCTTTTTCAGGAATCTAAAGTCGAAAACAATCCTTTTTTCTACCCCACCTTGAAAGCTAGATTTTTAAAAGAGGGAGAACGATTTTCCGAAGTCGAGCTATTGGCCTTGCTGGTTGGTCAAACTGCTCAAAAGACCTACAATGCCTATGGAATGGTGGGCTTGGAGAGCACGTTTTTGGGAGCCGAACGGTTTCCAGCGGACACGGTCTTGAAATATGGAAAATTAGTACAAGAGCTGAATCCAGTTAGTCTCTCTTTGAATTTTGGGTTATGGAAAGCCTACGAAAAGGCGAATAATCCTGAATATGCTGCAGTCTACAAACAACGGTTTGACCTTATTTGTGAGACTATTTTAGCTTCAGGGGATGGGAGCAGTGTTAGACCCTACCTTGTGATTTCTCCCGTTGATGGATCTATACTTATTTCTAAGTACTGGAAAGAAAATCTGAGCCAAATGGGTTCTGGTGAAAATGAAGCTGGGTACTTTTTAGATATTCTAACCTATAAAAAAGGAAATGAGGAAAAGACCCTCTACTTTGTCATCGACCATGGAATGGGAAGCTTAAGTAAGATGATGCAACAAATCATCCAAGACCCATCTAAATGAGTGGACAACAATGCATACTGAATAAAAAAAATCACCTCCTTTGGGGAGTAGTAGGCATGTTTTTGCTTTCCTTTATTTTCTCTTTGCCTTCCTTTTCTCAAAAACTACCACTAGAAATCAGCGAGGAGCAGTATGCTTTACTGAATACCCATTTTTCTTCTCAAAAAAACAAACGCATTCGAATTCATTACCAACTCATCGGGGAGCCAACCTGGACACACTATGCGCTCAAAGAAATGGATAGTAGGGGAATCCAATTTTGTGAATTCAAGGATGAGGAACTTCCTCAAACCTTGACAGATTTGCCAGCATTAGGGGCAAACCTGGTTACCAAACAATTGAAAAAGAAAGCACTCGATTTCAACCTGCGTTTTAGCAAAAAAGTGGATGATGAAAAGCTTACCTACATTTATGAACCCATCATTCATAAAAACTACGGATTGTTCCAAGTAAAGACTCCGGAATACATCAGCATTTTTGTTTACAAGCGTGAAGATTTGGTGTCCTGGAAAATAGCCTGCCGAATAGATATTTATTATCCGATTGTTTGCGTATCGGGCTAAGATTACGTTGCCATTTGTCGCTTAAAAAGGCAGTTTACCCAAATCCACATTTCCACCGGAGAGGATGATACCGACTTTTTTACCGGCAAAGCGCTCCTTCTTGGCTAACAAGGCGGCTAGTGGCACGGCGCAGGAAGGCTCGATGATGATTTTCATCCGTTCGTAGACCAGACGCATTGCTTCGATGATTTGCGGATCTGTGGCCAGTAAGATATCGCGGACATGGGCTTGAATCAGGGCAAAATTCAGGGTGCCTAGGGAGGTCAGGAGCCCATCGGCAATGGTAGTTGGGCCCGTTTGTGGAATGATGTATCCTGCATGAAAGGAGCGGTAGGCATCGTCTGCCCCTGTAGGTTCCCCGGCGATAACTTCGATCTGGGGATTCAGGTAATGTGCTGTCAGGGCCGTGCCGCCCAACAATCCTCCTCCCCCAACGGGGGCCATTAGGATATCCAGATCCGATTGATCTTCTAGGAATTCCAGTGCGCAAGTAGCCTGCCCCTCGATCACGTCCAGGAAGTCGTAGGGAGGAATGAAAGTAGCCCCGGTACGGGCAACTACCGCCTCCAAGGTGCTTTCTCGGGCTTTGAGATTGGGTTCGCATTCGATGATTTCTCCACCATAGCCTTTGACTGCCTTCTTTTTGATTTCGGGGGCATTGGAAGGCATGACGATGTAGGAGGGGATCCCTGCTACCGTGGCGGCCCGAGCAAGGGCAGCGGCATGGTTGCCCGAACTGTGCGTTGCCACACCTTTTTCGCGTTCGCTGGGGGTAAGTTTCATGACCGCATTGGCCGCCCCTCTAGCCTTGAATGCGCCCACCTTTTGAAAGTTTTCACACTTAAAATAGATGCTGCATCCTGCAATCGCATCGATGGCCTCCGAGGTAAGGATAGGCGTGCGGTGAATGAACGGCTGGATACGGGCATGCGCCGCTCGGATATCGGAAAGGGTAGGAAAGTTCATGTGGTAAAGATAAATATTTGTACGAAGTACAAAGTACCAGGTACCAAGTAGAAATACCCGCCGCGGCGGGCAGGCGAAGTTAGAAGTACGAAATACGGAATCAAGTTAATGTCGAATGCTGAACGCTGATTGAAGAATTTCGAAGTGGGGAATCATTGAATTGAACTACAAACCGTGTCTGCAAAAGTCTTGATACTTGATACTGACTACTTGATACTCTGCCTTAGTCTAATCTCTTGTTTCTTGGATCTCGCTTCTAATTTTTAGTCTAATCTCTTTTCTACATTAGGGACTAATTCACAAAAGAGTTAGATTTACTTATGCCAAAATTAGACCGAACAAGCAGCTCTTCAGGAAATTTATTTGAACAGAAGCCAGAGGTTGTGCACTACAAGGGAATGTCAGAAGAGGAATTAGGTAAAGTCTTCGCTTACCTAAACAGTGTTTCTTTTAACTATCCAATCGGGTTTCCTCCAAAAATGGATAAAACCATAGGTTCTTCCCGGAAATTTTAAAAGATGGGAAATATTTTCAACCAGGATTTTCAAGAATTTTTATTGGCTTTGAATGAAAAAAAAGTCAACTACGTCTTGGTTGGAGGGTATTCTGTTATTTATCATGGTTTTCCCCGAACTACAGGTGATCTTGACCTCTTCGTTGAGGTATCAAAAAACAATTATAATAAACTAGTTCAGGCATTTAATCAGTTTCAAATGCCCACTTTTGATATGACAGAAGATTCTTTTTTGAATCAATCAAATGTAAATGTCTACACCTTCGGACGACCTCCTATATGTATTGAAATTTTAAAAGAAATATCAGGCTTTTCCTTTCAACAAATAAGCGAAAATGCCATTCAAACAGTATTTGAAGGGATTCCCATGAAAATTATTCATTTAAATGATTTGCGCAGAAATAAAAAAATAAGTGGACGTTCAAAAGATTTGAATGACTTAGAGAATCTCTCTGAATTGTGAATTTTTATTTCACCGAGCTTGCCTTCCAACCTCAGGCCTACTAACCTTAGGCTGGGATATTACTACTTTTAGAAGCAAGAGACCTGTCTTCCGACAGGCAGATTAGACTAAATTTCTAATGCTATTTAGCCAGCAGATACCTCATGAGACCAATTCATCTTGGTTCTTGAATCTAATCTCTTGCTTTTCAAATGTCGAATGCTGAACGCTGATTTTTGAACGCCGAATTGGGATAACTAGTCTTTGGTCAGAAGCAGGCTTTTTTTCCCAGCAGCATCTAGTCTTGGTTCTTGCATCTTGCTTCTCGAAGCGTCTTGCTACTTGATACTATCTACTTGATACTATTTGTCTAATCTCTTGCTTCTTGGCTCTTGTCTCCACCTTCATCCCTTCCACTTAAACGATTTTTCATCCACCGCTCGCATGGTGCAGAGCACCCCGTCTAGGTGGTCGTATTCGTGTTGGATGAGTTCGGAGATTGCTCCTTCCACCTTCAATACCTGCGGTTGCCAGTGCTCGTCCAGGTAGTGGAGGCTGAGTGACTGGTGGCGCTTCACCTGGACAAGTAGGTTGGGGAAACTCATGCAGTCATCCCATAATTCAAATTCTTCTTCGCTCAAGCCTTTCAACTCCGGGTTGATCACCACATAGGGACGGTCGAGCTGTAGGTAGAATAGGCGCTTCATGATTCCTAGCTGAGGAGCGGCGATGCCTCTCCCAAAGCCATACACCCGACGCACATCCTCCATGGCCTCGTGGAGTTGCTGTATCCAGCCAGGGACTTCGACAAGTTCCTCCCGAAGGACAGGGGCGCATACTTCATAGAGTCGGGGGTCGCCGAGTTTGAGGATATCGTGGATGGTTTTCATGAGTTGGGGAAATGGAGTAGAAATATAGTGGAAATAGGAAATTGTACAAGGTACTAAGTACGAAGTACCAAGTAGAAATACGATTGAAATAGACTTCGATTCGCCCACAGTGGCGGGTATTTCTACCTTATTTCTTATCTCCACCATTTACTTTTAGTTCCTGCCTATTTTCTGGGCGAATAAGGCAGGGGTAATTTGGTGTACCTTTTTGAAGGCTCTAAAAAATGATTGATGCGAGTTAAAGCCTGATTTTTCGCCCAATGCCACCGTGGTGTGTTTATCTAGGTAATTCGCTTTAAGTAAGGATTCTGCTTTTTGAACGCGAAATTGATTGATGTAATCGTTAAAGTTAGTCCCGGTTGCCACTAAAATTGAAGCGCGAATGTTTTTTACAGAAATGCCTGTTTTTAATGCTAACTCACTGATTGTTAATCGTGGATCCAAGTAAAGCATTTCTTTTTCTACCAAAGAATTGATCATTTCAAAGTAATTTTCTTTTTTGACTTTGGTGAAAATTGCGATTTCCTTGATTCGTGGTAAGTAATAGAGGATCCCCGGGTTGGCTAAGATAATTAGTAGGTTTAACACGGTCGCGAGTTGTGTCATGACCATAAAAATAGAATCAAAAGAATCTCCAATAAAGTTGAAATAATACAGTGTAGTAAACAGGTGCATGAATCCTGTAATGAGGCAATAGGTATAAATCCATGCTTTATAGAGAGACTTTTTCTTGACGGTAGGAGATTTGTCAATGGATTTGAAGGAAATAAAAATGATTCTTGCTAAAACGAATCCAAATGCGAAATCTTTCGCGAGTTTTTTGTCGCTAAAATAAAGGGTATCCTCAATTCGAAGGTTTAAGAAAAACGTTTTGTCTGTAGCGTAATTGAGTAGATACAAATCAAATTCATTCAGAATACTTACCAAAATATAGGCAAGAATGGGGATGGCATAGAGGTAAGTAAGTTTTGCTTTGTGCCCCTTTATTGCAGACTCCACGTGTAATGCGAAGGCTACAATGGAAAGGATGTGGAGAAAAACAGCTAAACTGAAAGCGGCAGGTGTATTGCCAAACACTCCAATCGATAGGTACAAGAGTACCATGAGGATTAGGATGATAAAATGAACTAAGATGTAGTCTAGGTGAAACTGATTGGTTTTGTTCCTTTTAGATCTCAAAAAAGTGAATAGTGCCAAAATAATTAAAAGAACCCCAGAGGGGAGGAGGAAGAATTCAGCACTTTTCATGGCCGTGATTCTACGAAAAAAATTCGGGTTAAAGGTCCTGAAAAAAAAATAAGTATCAATTCGGAATCAAGTAGGTATCAATTAATTCTTCGGCTTGCTATCATTTAATGCCCAATTGCACTTTTTGGACATGTTAATTCACAATTTGAGAATCCTTTAGCCTTTTCATCCGATTGAATAAATACAGGGCTGGATACTTTTGTTTTATGACGAATCAACTTGCCCCCAGTCATGAAACATTTCCGTTTCAGGATTTTACTTTCTCAGGACAAACCCTTGCCCAAAGAGAAAAGCAAGTTAAGGGTTTTCCTGTGTCAAGAATTTGTACTAAACATCCCTTATTATTCTTGACAAGCCAATTGAGCCTGTGGATAAAGTGGTTGGATTTACTGGCTACTGGGGTACAAGTAAGCAGGGTTCAAGCCATCTGTTTACGAATCATCTTAATAAGCTTTGGAATCCTGTGGGGCACTACCGTCCAAGCACAAGAATCCACTCATTCAGCAGGGGGAGATGGATCATCCAGCACGGGATCGGTGGCCTTTAGTATCGGCCAAGTTGTATACACGACACACAGTACTGGATTAGGAAGCGAGGCACAAGGAGTGCAGCAACGCTACGATCTAGTCAAAGTGAAATCAGTTTTCGAGTTGGCGCTGGTACAAACCAACTGGGGGATGGATCCCATCCTTCCTAGCAAGGTTAATGTGCTTCTCTCAGAGGGTCAGGCCGTTCAAGTGGGGGTAACTTGGGATAAGTCTGGCATGAACATCTTCGCCAGAGGGACTTATACCGTACTTGGTACGATAACCCTACCCAACTACATCGATAATACCGCGCAGGTTCGGGCTCAGATTCGGGTACAGGTTCTTCCTAAACCGGCGCCGCTAGACGTCACGCTGAATAACAACAGCTTTGAAGCGGACAAAAACAATTTCTTTATCCCGATAGGCGCCTTTGAGGTGACTGATCCACTAGACAAGATTCACGTGGTGAGCCTCAATGGTACAGGTTACGACAATACCTACTTCTTCATCAAGGACAACGTCCTATTCTGGAACAGTGCAGATCCTGCTGCAGGCAAGGACAGCTTTACGATACTTATCCGAGTAACAGACCGCGATGGGAATACACTGGACAAGTTCTTTGAAATCACCCGAACCCGCCCTGACTTTACTGCCCTACAAATTACCAACGCGTTCTCACCTACAGGTGACGGGTCAAACGATACTTGGGGAGTTCCTGACCTACGGGTCTTCCAAGGGGTACGTATTCAAATCTTCGATCGCGGTGGAGTAATGGTGTTCTACACCGAAAATCCAGACGTCCGTTGGGATGGCACGCACAACGGAAAAGAGTTGCCTGCCGGGTCCTACTTCTGGACTATTGAGGTGATCGAAACCGGTGAAATGAGACGAGGAGTGCTGAATTTGATTAAAAAATGAAGTAAGAATTAGAAATAAGGCCGAGATACAATAGAAATATACTTCGCTGCGTCTGCCTGCGAAAGGCAGGCTCCGTGAAATAGGTTGAAAAAGCAGCAGCATTTATTATTTCTCCGAGCCTTAAGCTCGGGTTATTTCTATGGTATTTCTACTGTATTTGAACACACTTGATGATAACTAGTACAACTATGAAGAAATTACTTTTCTCCCTTTTCCTCCTGCTGACTGCTACCACAGCACTATGGGCACAAGCGCCTCAACGCCTGAGCTACCAATCCATCATCCGGGATGGGAGCAATGTGGTGGTGGCCTCCACCGCAGTGGGAATCAAAATTTCCGTGGTAAGAGGTACTGCTACCGGTACTGCCGTCTATGTAGAGACCCACCGCAAAACGACCAATGCCAATGGACTGGTGAGTCTGGAGATTGGAGAAGGAGCAGCTCTTACAGGGCGCTTTTCAGATATCGACTGGTCCAATGGGCCTTATTTGATCAAAACAGAGACGGATCCTACGGGTGGGACCAATTACAGCATTCCTGGCATAGCCCCCTTGAATAGTGTGCCTTATGCGCTTTATTCAGCCAACGGTACCCCGGGTCCAAAGGGCGATAAAGGTGACACGGGTGCTACCGGTGCAACTGGACCCACAGGTGCAACAGGTCCTCAAGGAGAAAGAGGACTTACGGGTGCTACCGGTCCTCAGGGACCTATAGGACTCACTGGATTACAAGGCGCAGTTGGCCCACAAGGTGCGGCTGGCCTCCCAGGCGTGGCTGGCCTTCAAGGTGTGGCAGGTCCAGCAGGAGCAACAGGCCCTCAAGGCCCCATAGGTTTAACTGGCCCCCAAGGGCCAGCAGGACCAACTGGTGCCGCTGGTCCTATTGGCTTGACTGGCCCGGCGGGTGCTACAGGTCCAGCGGGCAATGACGGTGCAGCGGGAGCCACAGGTGCCCAAGGTGTGGCAGGCCCCCAAGGCCCAGCAGGACCAACTGGTGCGGCTGGTCTTTTGACTAGTGGTTCAGCGGCAGGAAACACACCCTATTGGGATGGAACGCAATGGGTGGTAAATAGCAGCAACCTATTCAATATCGGAACAAACATTGGCATAGGCACGACCTCGCCTACCTCAAAACTTCAGGTAGTGGGTTCGGGATCAAGTGGAGATAGAAACAACATGCTTCGAATCGAAAGCAATAACAACGCCTCCCTAACTTTAAAGAATACGAATGCGAACGCAGGTGGAGGAGAATACCAACTTTTTACCTCAAGTAGTAACAGCAACCCGGCCCTTGGCGCAGGGTCACTTGCGATCTATTACGACCATCCAACTAATGCAGCTTACCGTCTTTCTATAAATACTGCGGGAAATGTAGGAATTGGCACAGGGATGCCTACTGAAAAACTAGATGTGGCGGGCAATCTAAAAACTTCGGGTACCGTAACTGCCGGGACCGTCACCTATCCAAATGCACATGGATCAGCCAATCAAGTATTGACCACCACAGGAAGTGGAACGCTTGCTTGGACTACACCGGCTTCAGGAGGATCAGGTGTTCCCTACACTGGAGCTACTCAGGCAGTGGACCTAGGTGCGTACAATTTAAAAGTAAATGGATTGACCGTTGGGCGTGGCAATGGAAATATAACTACAAATACAGCAAGTGGGAAAAATGCCCTTCAGAGCAATACCACAGGAGGATTTAACACCGCTATCGGGTCAACTGCTCTTCAAAGTAATACGACTGGTGTATATAATACAGCAAATGGTGCAACTGCATTAGAAAGTAACATTTCTGGCATTAACAATACAGCATCTGGATCCTATACCCTTTACAGCAATACTACAGGGAGTCACAATACAGCAACGGGTGCATCTGCACTGTTCAACAACCTGACGGGAGGTGCGAACACCGCCACTGGTTTAGAGGCACTTTACAACAACACTTCCGGACTAAATAATACCGCAACCGGTGCCTCTGCTCTTTACAGCAACACTACGGGAATTAATAATACTGCAAATGGTATGGGCACGCTTCAAAACAATACTACAGGAGGATTTAACACGGCTACTGGGATAGAGGCCCTTTATGGCAATACTACGGGAGGATTTAACACAGCATTAGGAAGTCCAGCTCTTTCTACAAATACAACTGGAAGTCGAAATACAGCAGTTGGTAGCTTTGCCGATGTTTCAAGTGATAATTTAACAAATGCTACTGCACTAGGATATGGGGCTCTTGTAGATGCGAACAATAAAATCCAATTGGGAAATGCTAGCGTTACAAATGTTTCCACTGCTGGTACAATTACTGCTGGTGCGGTCACCTATCCAAGAACTCATGGAACCAATGGGCAAGTACTTACCACGACAGGGTCAGGTGCGTTGAGCTGGTCGACACCAAGCGGAGGGGGATTACCTACCTCAGGATATAATGCAGGGGACATGCTGTATTGGAATGGATCCGCTTGGGTCAAAGTCGCTGCTGGCACCGATGGACAAACCCTCACTTTTATTGGAGGAAAGCCCGTTTGGTCGGGTTCTCTACCTGCAAATACCGTAGTCAATTCCACCACAGGAAAAATCTGGATGGACCGCAACCTAGGCGCTACTCAAGTTGCTACGAGTAGCACGGATCACCTCGCCTATGGAAGCTTGTACCAATGGGGACGTGGCTCGGATGGACACGAACTAGTCAACTGGATTCCAGGGTATGTAGGTCAAGATGGAGGAACGGGTGTAAACGGCACCACGAATACATTATCTACGACAGATGCGCCGGGAAATTCAAGGTTTATCATTGCCTCTGGTCAACCTGTCGATTGGAGAAGTGGACAAAACAATAACCTATGGCAAGGGGTAAATGGCATCAATAATCCATGTCCTTCTGGCTTTCGAATTCCTACTGGGGCAGAATGGGGAGCAGAAATTGCAACGTGGAGCAGCCAAAATGCAGCTGGTGCATTTGCCTCTCCGCTCAAATTGACCATGGCGGGGCAGCGTAACGATGGGGCTGGGTTTTTCTTCGCTGGTCAATATGGTTTTTATTGGAGTAGTACAACAGGAAGTCCAGAAGCTCAAGCCCTTGCTTTTGAAGCGAATTCTATCACGAATGATACCGCTTACGATTACCGTGCCAATGGCTATTCCATTCGATGCATTCGCAATTGAAGGCTAGTTAGAAAATGGGATGCTATCATTTTTGGTTGATTAAGAACTATAGTGGGAATACCCGCCGAGGCCTACCTACCCGCTGCGGTGGGTAGGCTCGGTTTATTTCCATCATATTTCTACTCTATTTCCACTCTATTTCTATAGTATTTCTACCCTATTTCCCTAAGCCCCTTTTTTCCCGTACTTTTGCGGCATGAATTACTTATCCGTTGAGAACCTCAGCAAAGCCTTTGGGGAGCGCAAACTTTTTTCTAACATCTCCTTCGGCATTGCCCAAGGACAAAAAATAGCCCTTGTGGGCATCAACGGGGCTGGGAAGTCCACCTTAATGAAAATCATCATGGGTCTGGAAATCCCCGATACAGGTCAAGTGGCCCTCAATCAGTCGGTCAAAATTGCCTACGTGCACCAAAATCCGGTGTTCGAAAGCAACCTGAGCATCTACCAAACGATCTTCGACCAGAGTAATTCGGAAATCCTACAAGTCATCGAATCCTACCACAAGGCCATGCTCGATGCCGAACGCGGCATTGACAACTCGGATCAGATGTCCAAGCTCTTTGAAAAAATGGATGCCCTCCAAGCCTGGGACTTTGAATACCAGGTCAAGGAAGTGCTGGGCAAACTCGGCCTTCACGATACCGAACTTGCCGTCGGCAACCTTTCCGGAGGACAGCGCAAGCGAGTAGCCCTCGCCAAAGCGATCCTCGAAAAGCCAGACCTGCTCCTCCTTGACGAACCGACCAACCACCTGGACCTAGAGACCATCGAGTGGCTGGAAGACTACCTTTCCAAGGCCAACCTGGCCCTGTTTATGGTTACTCACGACCGCTATTTCTTGGAAAAGGTCACCAACGAAATCTTGGAATTGGACCAAGGCAAAATACACCGCTACCAAGGCAATTACGGCTACTTCCTCGATAAAAAAGCGGAACGCATGCAGATCGAGGACATCGAGATCGAGAAAGCCAAAAGCCTTTACAAAAAAGAGTTGGATTGGATCCGTCGACAGCCCAAAGCCCGAGGCACCAAAGCCAAGTACCGCGTGGATGCCTTTGAGGAAACCAAGGAAAAAGCCTTTACCAAGCGGGAAGAACGTGACATCGAGTTGACAGTATCCACGCAACGTCTGGGGAACAAAATCCTGGAAATCGAAAAAATCTCTAAGGCATTTGACGACAAAACCTTGGTCAAAGACTTCTCCTACATTTTCAAAAAGAAGGACCGCATCGGTATCATCGGCCCCAATGGGGCAGGAAAAACGACCTTCTTGAAAATGATTACGGGTCTGCTTGATCCCGATCAGGGCAAGGTGACCGCAGGACAGACCACGGCATTTGGCTACTACCGCCAAGAAGAAGATCGCTTTGACGAGGAAAAGCGCCTCATCGATGTGGTCAAAGAAATTGCGGAAGTAGTTGTCCTGGACAAGGGACAGACGATTACGGTGAGCCAATTTTTAACCCAGTTTGGATTCCCTCCCAAGCAGCAGTTTACACCCATCGGGAAGATGAGTGGAGGCGAGCGCAGACGTCTGCAGTTGCTCTTGGTACTGATCAAAAACCCAAACTTCTTAATCCTCGACGAACCTACAAACGATCTGGATTTGATGACCTTGAATATCCTGGAGGAGTTTTTGGATACTTTCCCGGGTTGCCTGATCATCGTTTCCCACGACCGTTACTTTATGGATCGACTGGTGGAGCACTTGTTTGTGTTTGAAGGAGAAGGAGTGATCCGAGACTTCCCAGGAAACTACACGGATTTCCGAGAGTGGGAAGCAGAGAATGCTGAACAGAAGCCTAATCCAAGTGCTCAACCAAAAGTTGAATCTAAACCGGTGCAGTTAGAGGTTCCTGTGATCCAGGAAGTAGCCTCACCCAAACTCAAAGCGAGTTACAAGCAAAAGCAGGAGTTTAAAAAAGTCAACGAAACCATCGCCCAATTGGAAGCCGAAAAGGCAACCCTCACGGATCAAATCACGGTAGGTACTCCGGATGTAGGTCTGTTGCTCACCTGGACCACAAGGCTTCAGGCTATTGATGGAGAATTGGAAGAACTGGAATTGTCCTGGCTGGAACTAAGCGACCTCGAGGGAATATCAGATTGATTTAAGGTTTCGCTTGAAGCCTACCTGCGGTAGGTAGGTCACAAAAGGGAACGTAAACTTTTCTTCTTCGAGCTATTTATTTTTTTCGCGCAAAGGCGCCAAGCCGCAAAGAGTTTTTTCTTTGCGCCTTTGCGTCTTCGCGCGCTATTCTTTTTTTTCTCTCCCGCGCCTTTGCTGCTTGTCCGCCGTGGAGGATAGTTAGGGCGTAAAAGGAAGCTTTATCATTTCTTCATCGAGACATTTATTTTTTTTCGCGTAAAGGCGCAGAGACGCAAAGAGTTTTTTCTTTGCCTCCGGCAGGCTTCACGTCTTCTTGAGTCAACCCCTTATTTCTTTGCGCCTTGGCGTCTTTGCGCGCCATTTTTTTTCTCTCTTATGCGCGCCAAAAAGAGAGCTTTACAGGTTATTTACAATCCGAACTATTCCGTTTTTGATTAGTGCCTCATTGAAGTTAACTAATAGTCCTAACTTGAACCCAGTCAGCTTCAAATAGGTCATCAGCTGTTTTTTGTGGACAAGCTCGAGCGACTTTACCGACTTGATCTCAATCAAAACTAGGTCTTCAACAACCAAATCTGCGCGAAAACCTAGTTCCATCTCCACTTCATTCCAAACAATAGGCACAGGGCATTGGCGCTTTACTTGCAAGCCTTGCCGACTTAACTCATAATGCAACACTTCTTCATATACGGATTCAAATAAGCCTGGGCCTAGGCCAACATGCACCTGGTAACAGGTGTCAACAACGATTTTAGAAAGGGAATTTTCCATAGTTTAAAAAAATGAATGATTAAAAAAATATAACTATTCTTGAATTTAGGCCTTTTACCGGTATTTCAAACCCTCCCCTTCAAATAGTCCTGCCGCAACTCTTCTGGGAATCTTTCGATGGCGTATCGGAGTAGGGTTCGAGGAAGGCTGCGGTAGTTTTTGCTTAAAAACTCGTTTGCAACCTCAAAATTTCGGTTTCCAACCTCTCTCACCATCCAGCCCACAGCCTTGTGCATCAGGTCATGGGGATGGTTTTTGAGTTTTTCTGCCAGGGCTAGGGCATCTGTAAACTCACCTTTCCGAATCCAATAAAATGCACTGATCATGGAGATGCGCTGCCTCCAGAGGTGAGTAGATTCGGCTAAGGAGAAAAAAAGTGACTTTTCCTTTTTCCAGTAGAATGCCCCCAGGACTTGGGAACACGAAGTATCTACCAAATCCCAGTTGTTGATGTAATCCAAGTGCTCCAGGTAGAAATCAACCAATACCTGCCGATCTGCTTCCTGCTTCGTTTTTTCAAATCGATACACGAATGCCAAAAGACCCGTCAACCGCATCTCGTGGTAGGGATGCTGGAGCAATTCGGCTAGTAGCGGGAGTGTGGCTTGGGGTGCAAGTGTTTTGGCGATTTGTCGCTGCTGGGGAACTGTTACTCCTAAAAACAAATCCCCTTCCCCATATTCTCCTGGTCCTGTTTTAAAGAAGCCCTGGAGGAATGTCGCTTTTTCAGGATTTCCGGCATCCTTCAGCCATAAAAATACAGCTTCTGCTTCTGGGCTCATGGACAAAATGTAGCTAAAGCAAGTTGGATGGCTTTGGCAACAGTTACTTCACCTGCTGAATCAAATTTTTTCAAAGGGCGATTGGCCAGTATGGCATTGAGACTAAGTACCTCATGCCCGAGAAGTTCCCCGAGGGCATAGTAGCCGGCTGTCTCCATCTCAAAGTTGGTTAAGGAACGGCCCTTGATTTGAAGGGCCGCAAGGCGCTCAATGAGCTGATCAAAACGAGGCTTTAGTCGTACCTCTCTTCCCTGCGGGGCATAAAATCCAGGGCAGGTAAGCGTAATCCCTCGTGGGATGGAAACGTCTAGCATTCCCAATAACTTGGTGGAGGCGGCGGCTTGGTAGGGACAAAACGAAAGTCCAAGTTCGGCTTGAATGGCTTGCCCAAAGTTTTGCGCTCCTGACAACTCCGGGTAATACGCCATCAAGGTGTCCATCCCGATAGCGATTTCGGAGGCAAGCAAGGTGCCCGTTGGGAGATCTTCCTGGAGGCTTCCCGAGGTGCCGATGCGGATGATCTGTAAACTCGTTTTTTTCTCCTTGACTTGGCGAGTTTGCAGGTCCACATTGACCAAGGCATCCAGTTCAGTCATTAAAATTTCAATGTTATCCGTACCCATACCGGTGCTGATGACAGACACCCGATGCCCATTTTTCCAACCTGTATGCGTGATAAACTCTCGGTTTTGGAGTTGGAAGTCTACCTGATCCAAGTACTGCGATACGGTGGCTACGCGGTCAGGATCCCCTACGGTAAAAATGGTGGTTCCCAGGTGCTCGGGTTTCAAGCGCAGGTGGTATACACTCCCGTCGGGATTAAGAATCAGTTCCGTCTCAGGAATTTGCCGGCTCTCCATGAGATGTAGTCTGTTTGGAGGGGCTGCGGTAAATGCCTTTGTAGGGATTGTAGCCGTTGGAGTGCTTTTGGTAATACCCCGTGCCGTCGTAAGGACGTTTATCCGGATTTTCTTTACAAGTAGTAGAACAGGTTCCTTCCAGTTCCCAACCACAGGATTCACAGATGGCGAGGTGCTCGTTGCAAGTTGGATTGGCACAGTTGACCATGCGGTCCGAAGCAGTTCCACAGACATGGCAGGAAGAGATGATGGTCGGATTGACTGTATTTACCTCCACAGCGATGCGGTTGTCAAAGACGTAGCATTTGCCCTCGAAGTCTTCGCCTCCTGCTTCCATGCCGTACTTGATGATGCCTCCGTGAAGTTGGTATACATCTTCAAATCCTTGTTCTAGCAGGAAAGCAGAGGCCTTTTCACACTTGATCCCTCCCGTGCAGTAGGTGAGTACCTTTTTGTTTTTGAGGTGTTCGAGTTCCTTCACCTTTTCGGGAAAATCCCGGAAGTTGTCGATGTCTAAGGTAATCGCATTTTTGAATCGACCCAGTTCGTGCTCGTAGTTGGAACGTACATCAAGGATGACTACATCCTCCTGGTCTTTCAACTGCTTGAATTCCTCCGGTTCCAGGTGCTTGCCTGTTTTCACGTTGGGGTCCAGGTGTCGCAAGGAAGAATGCACGATTTCAGGCTTGTAGCGCACATGAATTTTGGCGAAAGCATGCGTTTCGTGGGTATCGATTTTGAACTCTGTCTTCGCGAAGCGGGGGTCTGCTTGGATGTAGGCCATGTACTTCTCGCAGTCGGCAGCCAATCCAGACACCGTTCCATTCAGCCCTTCGTCGGAAATGATGATGCGGCCTCGGATGTTGTTTTCCACACAGAAGAGGTGGTGTTGCTCCCGGTATTCTTCAGGATTGCAGATGTCTGCGTAGCAGTAGTACAGCAAGATGCTGTAGGGTTTGTTGTTTGTGTTTTCCATAACTATCGCCCTGTTTCGGCAGGGTGTTTGGGTGGTGAATCGTATTCGTATTTAATTAGCAATACTAATGTACTAAGTACCAAGTACAATGTACAAAGTATCATCAGAAGCAACATTTTGGTCTAAAAACTAATCTATACTTCGTACTTGGTACATTGTACTTTGTACAATTATTTTACTTTCCCCGCCGGGTTCCCGAATACGGTTTCGTTTTTTCCGACCGAGGAGATCACTACGGATCCAGCACCCACACGGGCGCCTTTGCCGATGCGCACGCCGGAGACGATGGTCACGCCCGAACCGATAAACGCCCCTTCTTCCAAGACCACATCGGCATTGACGATGGATCCTGCGCCCACTTGAACGTAGTCTTCTACGATCACTTTGTGTTCGATAATCGCTCCGGTATGGAAGATGCAGTGACTTCCAACTTTCGCTCCCGCTCCTACAGTCACCTGTGCATTGATAAAGTTGCCATGACCCAGTGCCGCATCTGTGGAAATATAGGCGCGCTCATGGATGGCATTGATGGGTTGCATCTTTCGGTCTTCAAGGAGCAACTCCACCAGAAATTTGCGGTATTTGGTATCGTCTACAGCGACAAATGCCTCCGTTTTTTTACCGATCAACTTCAAGAATCCCTCGTCTTCGGTGCCGCCGAGCACAGGGACGTTATTGATTTCGGTGCCATGAAGGCTGCTGTCCTCATCTAACAATCCATACACAATCACTTGATTGCTGTTGAAAATTTCTAGCGCGGGATGGGCGATGCCTTTGGCGCCGAGGATGATGACAGGTTTGTCCATGGGTATTTTGATGTAATCGATGCAAAAATACAGGAATTGTGGGGTTTGTCCAACGGTTCATTTGGAAGGGCTTCGGAGTAGGCTTTGGCCGATTTTGCAGGACAAACATTTTTGGGCACTGCAATACCTCCGGTACAACTCGAGCATGCCTTGGGAATCAAAGGCCGTACTCGGACTCCAGGCATGGTTCACAAACCTTCGGAGGATGTAATTTTGCTCGGCAGGGAGGCTTTGAAGTAGGGAAAAGCAACGCTCTTTCCACTCCTCCTGGCCGTGGAATTCCCCATAGGCAAACCAGATGGGGAGCACAAAATTAATTAGTAAAAGTTGCACACTTTGCTCAGAGAGCCCATTTGAAGTGGTCTTGCTACTTGGCTTGCCAAAGGTATAGTGCTGACGCCAATAGGGGGAGGGTGCGCTTTGGAAGATTTTCCGAAACGTGCTCAAGTCGCCAGATTCGTCCAAAATTGTGGAGAGCAAATGCGGGGCTTGTGCCAAGACGGTTGCGAGCTGGGCCAGCCGCAGGGTAGGGAAGTTGGCCGGCCGAGCGCCCAGAAAAGTCCAATGCTGCCGCGAAAGCCGCGTAGACCAGCCGTATTTTGTCTGATAAAAATCATGGTCTTTTTTGAGTTGCTGCACATAGGAATCCTCCGAGTCCTCAGGCAGTAGGCCTGCCTGCCCCAAGAGCATGGCCTCTAGGTGCTGCAGCTGCTCTCGGTGTCTTTTCAGCAGTGTGTAGGGAAGCAATTGGCCCAGTTCTTCCATGGGCAGACGGTTGGTGTGGTAGCCAAAGCAACGAAAAAGCCAGCGGTAGGCTGTCTCTTCCCAGTCCCCTTGCGTGGCCCGAAGCACTGCTAGTACTCCTTGGGATTTTTCGTGGAGGCGTTCGACCAAGGCCTTTTCGGAGGCGGAAAAGCGAAGAATTTCCGGAACAGTTGCGAGGGCATGGGCACAGGGAAGGTCAATTTGAAAATCGAGCAATTGCTGGTAGTTGCGCCAAATATCCAGGTAGATCTTTCCTTTCAACTCCACCGTAGGCATAGGGGTACCGTCCTGCCGGTATACTTGTCGGTCATTTTCCCAAACTAAATGCAGGACAACGGGATTGTATGCGGGGTCTGTATCGTGTGCATGCTGGTTCCATTCAGAAGCCTGCCGATGCACTTCCACATGGCCGTGAAAGGTGAGACCTCCAATGACTACCGATGCATTTCGAAAATCAGGACCTTCTAACGCATTGGAGTGGCCGGCTTGAAGAATTTCAAGGGCTTGTCCATCGGTGGTCGTTAGATTTTTGCGGTCAAAGTACTGGTATTTCCATACCAACTGTAAAAAGTCTTCTTTAAAGTCCATAAAAAATAAGGTTAAAAAGCAATTGGAATATAGCCAACAACTCGCTCGAATGCAAGGGGTTAGGTGCTACTTTAAAAAATTGGAATCTGAAACTTGGAGTGGCTTACTTCAAATAGCGATCGAGGAGTTCGCGCATTTCTTCCTGAAGTTTCTGCGCTTCTCTACGTGCTACTTTCGCAAAATCCTTTTCCTTGGAAGCATAGATGATTCCTCGACTCGAGTTGACAAGTAGACCGCAATGGGAGTTCATCCCAAATCGAGCCACATCGGCCAAGCTGCCGCCTTGTGCACCTACACCAGGCACCAAGAAGAAATGCTCGGGCACCTGCTTGCGCACTTCCCCAATCAGTTCGCCTCGGGTGGCACCCACCACATACATGAGGTTTTCGGGGCTTCCCCATTCCTGACTTTTTTCAAGTACGGTCTGGTAAAGCGCTTTGCCAGAAGCGTCTTGAAGGAGTTGAAAATCCAATGATCCTGGATTGGAAGTCAGCGCAAGGAGAATGACCCACTTTCCTTCAAACTCCAAAAAGGGAGTCACGGAGTCCTTGCCCATGTAGGGGGCTACAGTAATGGAATCGAAGTTCATGTGGGTAAAAAATGCTTCGGCATAACGCGTGGCGGTATTGCCAATGTCGCCTCGCTTGGCATCCGCAATCGAAAAGATGTGCTTTGGAATCAATGCTTCTACCTTGGCGAGTGTTTCCCAGCCTTTTGCCCCCTGGGCTTCAAAAAAAGCCGTGTTGGGTTTATAGGCTACCGCAAAGTCTGCCGTTTCTTCAATGATTTGCTGACAGAATGAGAAAATCGGGTCGGCCTCATTTTGGAGGTGTGCGGGGAGTTTTTCCAAGTCTGGATCCAATCCTACACAGAGAAAGGAAGATTTTTGTTGGATTTGGGCAAAAAGTTCGGCTCTAGTCATGGGCAGTTCTATCGCTACAAAGGTAGAAAATATTCCTTTTTAAAGGAGGCCATTTCCTGCCATCCAAAGTGCTGGATTCGAATGGCCTGCCTAGACTTTGGTTACGGGAGTTCGCTTTACAAAGGCTCCTACCAAAGAAGTGCCCGCAGTAATCAAGAAAAAGAGTAGGCTAATGGCTACCGCCACGCTTTCCTCAATCCCTGCATAGCCATGGGCGTAGACCATTACAAGTTCCCGAGCTCCTACTCCTCCAATGGTCAAGGGCAACACTGCCACCAGAGAGGAAAGGAGAAACACCCCTTGGTAAGCCAGCATTTTATCCTGCACCCCAAGAGCCAGTAGCAAGCAGACCACAGCGGCCATTTGTGCCAATTGTCCTAGCAAGGACCAGAAGATTCCCTGCCAAAAGGAGGAGAGAAAATTGGGGAAGAACCATTTTTGAAGTAGCCAAAATCCAGGGAAAACGCCTAACAATCCGGCAAGTAGCAGCGCATTGATTGCCCAAGGCTCGCCAAGAGGTAGCGGGATTTCAATCAGGAGAAGAATACCAAAAAGCAACCCAAGAATGGCAATCAGCCCCCCAAATCGATCCAGCAGGCTTGCTTTCAACAGTTCTTTGACTGGCGTTTTAAACTCTTTATTCAAGAGATAGACCTTGTAACCGTCTCCACCAATTCCCCCTGGGAGGAATAGGTTGTAGAACATGCCGATGAGGTAAAGCTGCCAATTTTCCCAGAAACTTAAAGAAATGTGAATGTTCCCAAAATAATGGTTGAGCCGAATGGCAGTAGCCACCTTGCTCCCCACAAAAAAGGCGATGGCTGGAAGCAGCCAGGGCCAGGACAAATTTTTGGAAAGTTCAAAAAGTTGAGCCGTGTCGATTTTTTGAAATACCAGGTACAGGGCTGCTCCGGTTAGGAGAATCTTTAGCGCTGTTTTCAGCTGGTTTTTCAGTTGGCTCACGAGAGGCTGCGTTTTTTTAACTAGCGATGTAGGCTAGTTGGATTGGGAAACTTCCTGTTCTCCGGTGTACAAAGATTTGATGCGGTAGGTTTTTTTGTCCTGAGATTCAAAATAGGTGCGCACGATAATCTCCGCAATGATTCCTGTAGTGATCAGCTGAATCCCTGCCAGGATCAACATGAATCCTAGGATCAGAATGGGGCGTCCCCAGATGTCCTCGCCCATGATTTTGAGCACCAAAAGGTACACATTGATCATCCCTCCTAGGAGGAAGGCAAGTAGCCCAAGCCCACCAAAGAGGTGGATGGGGCGCTGAAAATATTTTTGAAAAAACAGCATCAGGATCAAGTCGGCCATCACCTTGAAGGTGCGACTGAGTCCGTATTTGGAGGTACCGTGAATTCGTGGATGGTGCTTGACATCCACCTCCGTCATTTTAGCACCCTGTTGCTTGGCCAGCACGGGGATAAATCGGTGGAGCTCCCCATAAAGTCCCATGTTTTGGGCGATGTCGGCCTTGTACACCCGAAGCGTACAGCCATAGTCCTTGAGGTGTACGTTTGTCGAATTTCGAATGATCCAGTTGGCGATTTTGGAAGGGATTTTTCGAAGTACGAAACCATCTTTTCGATTGGCCCTACGGCCTGCTACTACATCCCATTCCTCGTCGATTGCTTTTTGGAGCATTCCAGGGATGTCGGTTGGATCATTTTGCAAATCCCCATCCATGGTTGCAATGTATTGGCCAGTGGCCTGGTCTATTCCTGCTGCCAAGGCGGTGGTTTGGCCGTAATTGCGGTTAAAAATCACCAGCTTGGTTCGGGTATTCGCGTATTTTTTAACTTCCGCTACCGTGCGATCAGTGCTTCCATCCTCTACCAAGATGACCTCATAGTCCATCCCCGCTAGCGCGGTATAGGTGGCTTGCAGTAGGGGCTGGATGTTATCCTCTTCGTTGAAGACGGTGATGACTACGGATAAAAGTGGCTGGTTCATAGGAGCAAAGGAATCCTCAAAAGTACCTTTTAAAAGCCATTTGGTCAAAATGCTTCTTGTTTTTGCAACAAAACCCTCCAAAAATCCCAGCTACCTGCTGTATCTTTGGGCATGCGCGCTGCTCCAACTTCTGCCGTAATCTCCAATCCCTGGGTGCTGCTACTCCTTTTTTGTAGCCTGGTGGGACCATTTGCGTTGGATTTTCACCTGCATTACCCGGATGAAATTTACTATCGGGATGCTGCAGTAAAAATGCTGCAAACGGGGGATTACCTGACCACCTACTTGGGTTCTGGGGAGTTGCGTTTCAAAAAACCCATCTTGACCTATTGGGCGGTGCTCGCAGGATTCAAACTCTTTGGAGTGCATGCCTTCGGTTCCCGTTTCTTTTTTTTGCTGGCGGGAGCAGCTACCGTTGGCCTCACCTACCTCCTTGGTAAAACGGTATTTGGGGACCGGAGGATTGCAGGAACTACAGCCTTGATCTCTGCCTCCAATCCCATTCTCATTTTTGCTGCTACGCGCTCCATACCCGATGTGCTCTTGGTGCTGACCCTTACAGGCAGTGCGATTGGCTTTGCAGGGCTTCTCCGTGATGGAGAGCAGGCAAAGAGCAAGTTTCTATGGCTGCTGTACCTAGGCTTGGCTTTGGCCTTTGAAGTGAAGGGGCTTCCAGCCGTGGCTTTAGGCGGCATAGGCATCTTGTATTTACGATTCAATCCCTGGCAGCGGGTTTCTTGGAAAAAATTGCTGTACCTCCCTGCCCTGCTTGTAGCACTAGGCATTGCTTTGTTTTGGTTTGTCGCCATTTGGCAGCTCCATGGCCCTGTCTTTCTTGCCAGTTTCTTGGAAGATCAGGTGGGTACGCGTGTGACGTCTCGGGTGTTGCTGGTACTCCAAAATGGAACGGTGGCATCTCTTCTCTTGGTAGGCATGTTTCTCCCTTGGGTAGCTTTGGCGATCCCAAAACTGAAAAGTACTTTGGCGACTGCCTGGAAGGAGAACCCGCAATTTTTTGCTTTTGCGCTGCTCTGGGGATTAGCAATTGTAGGAATGGGTGCGCTTACGAGCAAATTTTACGAGCGCTACCTGTTGCCCGTCGCGCCGGTGTTGGCGCTATGGCTTGCTTGGATTCTGGTTCGTGGAGGTGGCTTAGATCGAGCAAAAGGGCTGAAGGTAGCCGCAGTTTTACTACTTTCTTTGGTGGCGCTTGTGGTCGGAGTGAATGCCTGGCTGCTTGGAACTGGCTCAGGGGATAGTTGGTCCTTCGTCTATCTTGCTTTCGGGGTTTTATTTTTAGGGTATAAGGTATGGGCACTTCTTCAGTCTGCTGTCCTTCCTCCAAAAGTGTTTGCGCTTTCCATCCTATTTCTGTTCTTCCAAGTGAGTGGCATTACGCGTTTGATTTCCTTGCCGCATCAAGGGGTACAGGCGAAACAGGCAGTGGAACAGCTGGGGGTGGATGCTCCCATTGGTTTTGCAGGAAACCTACATGTGGGGAGTAAAATTCGAATGAGTTTGGGTCCTGCCTACGACCTAGTAGACCTCTCACGGGACGGATGGAAGGAAGAAGCCAAAGACTTCAGGTACTTGATCCTGGAGGACCGTTTACTTTCCGAATGGGATACCTTAGGCTATACTGTGAAGGTGGCAAGCACTGATTTAGATTCGAAAGCAATTCCAGACTTTATTCGGGCAAGCAGTTCAGCAGAGCGAGAGGAACTTCGGGTAATGCAGGGTAGAACCTATTTCTTGCTTGAAAAAAAATAACCCCGGAAAGTGTTACTTCCGGGGCTAAGGTCCATTACTTGGAGAGTACGATTTTCTCCTTGTATTTATGAAGTTGTGTTCGCAATCCCTCTATCGCTTCATCTGCAGCCGCTTCGAAGGAGTCGTCTTGGTGTTTGGCGAAAAACTGTTTACCTGGCACATTCAATTTGATCTCCACGAGCTTGTTTTGATTTTTCTCGTTTTTATCTAGCCTCAAAAACACCTCCCCATCCAAAATGCTATCGAAAAAGGTGTCCAGCTTGTCTGCCTTTTTCTGAATGAAATCAATCAATTTCTGATCTGCGTCGAAGTGAATGGAATGCATCTGTAGTTTCATCGTTTGGGGAGTTAAGGGTTAAACATGTGAATACTTATGCTTTCGGGTGTGCTTGTTCAAACACAGCCTTGAGTTTTTCCATGGAGTTGTGGGTATAGACTTGGGTAGCGGCGAGGTTGGCATGGCCGAGTAAATCCTTGACCGCATTCAAGTCTGCCCCTTTGTTCAATAGGTGCGTTGCAAAGGTATGACGTAACAAGTGGGGGCTTCGTTTCGAATTTTGTGCAAAAAGATCGAGGTACTGCTTCACGATGCGGTAGATCAGCATGGAATAGGCCTTTTCTCCTTTATTACTTCGGATAAAGTAGTCTTCCCCTTGCACGGAGTTGAAATGTGCTTCCACTACCTTTTTGTAATCCGCAATGTGGCTGATCAAGGATTTGGTAAGCGGGATGATTCGTTCCTTTTGTCTTTTTCCGAGCACCTTGACCTGTTCGTCAAAGAGCTGAATGTCTTTCCATTTCAAGGCGGTGAGCTCAGATAGACGTACCCCTGTGAGGTAGAGAAACTCCAGTACCATCCGGTCCCGTTGCCCTTCAAAGGTGGGCGCATAGACCTCTTCTTCCAGAACGGATTCGATGGTGGTTTCCTGCAAAAACTCCGGAAGCTTTTTCGGGGTTTTCAGCGACTTTAACTTGTAGGTGGGATCCTTGAGAATGATTTTGGAGCGCATCAAAAACTTGTAGTAGGAGCGCAGGGTTGCCAACTTTCGGTTGACCGTAGTCTGGCTCATGCCTTGCTCCACCAGGTCGATGATCCAAGCCCGTAGGTCAGGATGTGTACATTGGGAGAGGTCCTCGATGGAAAAGGAAAGCTGGACAAACTCCTGTGCTTGCTCCAAATCCTTACGGTAGGCGAGCACCGTATGTGGGCTGCTCCGTTTTTCGTATTCGAGGTAGTTGATAAAAGAATCAATCATGGGACCAATTTGCTACTTAAGATAAGGAATTAATCGGATTCCTTTTGTGCAAAAAGTCAATTCCTAAAAATCAATTTTATGATTATCCGCAAACACACCAGTAGCTTAAAGTCTAGTTGAATTTTTGCGGATAATCGTCGACTGACGACTGTCCACAGACCACAGCTTACCTAGGTGAACTTCAAACCTTATTTTTCTTCGCTTACTGGTGACAAAGCGGATAATCAGAATCAATTTGATAGTAGCAAAAGGAAAAGCAAAAAAAAACACCAACTGAAAGTTGGTGCTTGATATGGGTAGGCGGATTTCGCTTACTTCATGAATTCATTCTGAAGTTTTTGCTTATACGCAGCCTTAATTACTTGATCTCTTCTCTTTACAGAAGGCTTAGTAAATGCTTGACGGGCTCTCAATTCACGAACCGCACCGGTTTTGTCAAACTTCTTCTTAAAACGCTTAAGCGCCTTATCGATAGATTCGTTTTCTTTAATGTTGATTATGATCATAGCTGTACACCTCCTTTCGGATTGCAAATGTACAGGTTATCT
>JAMNXQ010000013.1 GCA_023653075.1 Algoriphagus sp. | reverse complement strand
TCATAGCCTTCTTTTTGCAGGTTGTATTTTAAGATTTCGACAATATTCGGCTCGTCATCTACGACCAATACCTTGATTTTTTGTTTGTCTGCCATGGGAAGAATTCCAAATTGTTGTCTGAAAATTAATGAATATCTACCGCTTCAAACCAATAGTTGCATTAACCTAATCTTGAAAGAATCGAGTTAATGCTAAAATACAGGTCTTTTTGTTACGCGTTGTTAAGTTAGTGTTAAACCCATTGCCTTGCTAATTTTTCAACCCTTTGGCAGTCGTAATGTCGATGTTCAATGAACCAATAAACAAATCGGCTTTGATTTTAACAGGGATTTTGTGGACATCTTTCGTAATCCAGACTTTCACGGGGTACTCCCCGCGAAACAGGCTATTTTTAGGAATTCGGGGGGAAAAGAGGTAGGTTTCTTTCCTTCCTAATTTCGTTTCAAGCATTTCGGTCCCACCAAATATTAATTTTAGGTTATATATTTCTTTATCAAAAAAACCTCGGATTAAAACCTCTTGTCCTTTCTTCAGGGTGGACAGGTCTAGGGTGCGTAAAAAATAAAATCCGCTGACCAAATCTTGTACCGTTCCCGGCAGGGAGTACACCTTGGTTTCTTTTACTTTTTTGTTTTCTCGGTCGTAGAGCTCAAGGGTAGCCTTCTTGTTGACTTGGTCAAAATAGACCTTCTCGTTTCGTCGATACCGTCCTTCTTCGATGTAGCGGTAGGAAAGGCCTGGCAGCAAGCTTTGGGTATTTAGGTGAGTACCCCAATTGTCATTGACCTTACTAAAAATAGTGACTGCACCTTTGGTTTTTCCAAAAGCATCAATTTTATAATAGGATTGCGAGTTTTCAAGAATTGCCTTCCTGCTGACATGCAGTCGTCCTTCTGCTAGATCCACCCATCCATAAGTCACTTCAAAGTGTAGATCCTCCCCAAAGGTGAAGGGTACGTCCTTGGCTGTAGACTGCGCCCAAGATGCTGCAAGCGGAAAACAAACGAACAGCAGGATCCGAAAATAGCGCTTCATTTGATATGTGACAATTTGTGACAAAAATCAGAAAGTTATCGGATAATTATTCCAAAATCTGCTGTGGTAAAGCATAAAAGTACAAATTTGCACAGCGAAAACAAGCGCAGGCATCACCTTGTTAATTGTGCAGACAATTGGTAACTTGAACGTTTTAACCTATACAAAACTACCTCACTCATGAGTACGAACAACGCAGAAAAACTCAAAGCATTACAGCTCACGATCGACAAGCTCGAAAAAACCTACGGCAAGGGTGCTGTCATGAAGCTTAGCGACAATAAAGTATTGGATATCCCCGCCATTTCTACCGGATCCTTAGGCTTGGACATGGCCCTGGGCATTGGCGGTATTCCTAGAGGTCGAGTGATTGAAATCTATGGTCCTGAATCTTCGGGTAAGACTACCTTGACCATGCATTGCATAGCCGAAGCGCAAAAGGCAGGAGGGCTTGCCGCCTTTATCGATGCGGAACATGCATTTGACAAAAACTATGCAGAGAAGTTGGGTATCGATACCGAAAACCTGCTTATCTCCCAACCAGACAATGGGGAGCAGGCTTTGGAAATTGCAGAGCACTTGATTCGCTCTGGAGCAATTGACATCATCGTGATTGACTCAGTAGCAGCCTTGGTTCCCAAAGGGGAATTGGAAGGGGAGATGGGCGAAAGCAAGATGGGCCTTCAAGCTCGCTTGATGTCTCAGGCACTTCGTAAACTCACAGGAGCGATTCACAAAACAGGCTGTGCTTGTATTTTCATCAACCAGCTTAGAGACAAGATCGGGGTGATGTTTGGTAGCCCAGAGACCACTACAGGTGGAAATGCCTTGAAGTTCTATGCTTCCGTACGCTTGGACATTCGACGCGTAGGGCAGATCAAGGAAGGCGCAGATAATGTATTGGGCAATAGAACCCGTGTGAAGGTGGTAAAAAACAAGGTAGCACCTCCATTTAAAGTAGTGGAATTTGACATCATGTATGGCCAGGGAATCTCTAAGGTAGGTGAGGTGATTGACCTAGGAGTCGAACTGGAAATCATCAAAAAGGCAGGATCTTGGTTCTCCTACAATGGGGAAAAACTAGGTCAAGGCCGTGATGCGGTGAAAAGTTTGCTTTTGGATAATCCAGAATTACTCGATGAGCTGGAAGGAAAAATCAAAGGTGCTTCGGGCCTGTTGCCAACTGAACCGACGATCTCTTTGGAAGATTGATCACAAAAATAAATGTAATTCAACAAAAAAGGTCCCGCACATTCGGGACCTTTTTTGTTGTCTTTTAATTCGTCCGAATCGCTTCCACCGGATCCATCCGCGCTGCAAGGGTGGCGGGCACGATGCCGGCAACCACTCCGATGGCAGAGGACACACCCAAGCCTAGGATGATATTATTGAAGGAGAGAATCAAATCTAGGGTCCCCAAAGGAACGAAGCTCAAGAGGTAGACCAGCAGGATGCCGGAACCGCCACCAATCAAACTCAAGCAAACTGCCTCAAAGAGAAATTGGAATAGGATAAAGTAGTTTCTGGCGCCCAAGGATTTTTGAATCCCGATGATGTTGGTTCGCTCCCGCACCGACACAAACATGATGTTGGCAATTCCAAAGCCCCCCACCAAAATGGAAAAGCCTCCAATTACCCAACCTGCCACAGAGATCACATCGAAGATAGACCCAATTGCGTTTTGGATAAACTCGGTTTTGTTGAGCGCAAAGTTATTCTCCTGGGTAGGCTTCAATCCTCTTTTGGCACGAAGTAAGCCAGCCATTTCGTTTTCCAAAGCTACAAGCCCCACATCCGTATCCCTGCCTTTGGCAGCGATGGTGGGTTCGAGCCCATCTCGCCCGGTGTAGTACATTTTACTAAATGCACCGAAGGGCACCAAGCAGGCTTCGTCTTTGGAAGGTAGTTCCAAAAACCCTTCTCCTTCTTCTTCAAAAATCCCGATAATGGTAAATTTCATTCCCTTGATTTTTACTTCCTTACCCAAGGCTGTCTGGTTTGGAAATAAGGTAGTGGCGATTTTTTTACCTACAATGATCAAGTTGCGTGAAGCGTTGATTTCTGCTTCTGAAAAATAGCGACCTTCTTCCAAGGCAACTTCAAATACATCCTGGTAGGTGTAGGCAACTCCTGAAAGGGAAGTCCCCTCGTAAGAGTTGCTCCCCGCTTGAACCGTTGCGGAAGAAGAGGCTGAAATGGTCACTCCATCTGCATTGGATAGGCGCTCCTCTAAAAACTTGTATTCAGCATAAGTGCCTGGGGGTCGTTGAAAATATTTCCACCAGGGGTAATCCTGCGGCCCGTTGGCAAAAGGAAATCGGTCAACACGCATCACGTTGGTGCCCAAAAAGGCAAAGGAAGACTTGATTTTCTGTTCCAATGAATCCACCAAGGTGAATACGGCAATGATGGCGAAAATGCCTATGGTCACCCCCAAAAGGGAAAGAATGGTGCGCGTGAGGTTGGATTTTAAGGCCGAAATGGCAAACCTAAAACTCTCCCAAGAAAGCTTTAAAAAGAGCATAGAATAAGTAGTTGGTTAAAACAATTTGTTAAGTTAGGTGAAATTGGGCATTATTGTACTTATCTTTGCATTTTTTAAAAGGAATCTGCTTATCGAATTCGAATAAGTCAACTACTCCAAAACACCGTCTATGAAATTATCTGATTTCAAATTTGAAGTTCCCAAAAAACTGATTGCTCTCTACCCTGCCGAAAATCGGGATGAGTCCAGATTGATGGTCGTTCATCGAAAAACTGGAGAAATTGAGCACCGAACCTTTAAGGATATCCTAGAGTATTTTGGTGAAGGGGATGTTTTCGTTACCAACGACACCAAAGTTTTCCCTGCTCGTCTATACGGAAACAAGGAAAAAACGGGTGCAAAAATCGAAGTTTTTTTGTTGCGCGAACTCAATGCTGAATTCAAACTTTGGGATGTTTTGGTAGATCCTGCTCGAAAAATCAGAGTTGGCAACAAGCTTTATTTTGGCGATAGCGACTTGGTCGCTGAAGTCATTGACAATACCACTTCCAGAGGTAGAACAATCCGTTTTCTATTTGACGGTACGGAGGAGGAATTTCACAAAACCATCGATACGCTAGGTGAAACCCCACTTTTGAAGGAGTATATCGAGCGAAACATCGAGCCTGAGGATAGAGAACGCTATCAGACTGTATTTGCCAAAAATGTAGGTGCTGTCGCTGCTCCAACTGCTGGACTTCACTTTACCCCACAATTGCTCAAGCGTTTGGAATTGAAGGGTGTGGAAATTGCTCCAATCACACTTCACATTGGACTCGGAACCTTCCGTCAAGTGGATGTGGAAGATTTGACCAAGCACAAGATGGATTCCGAGAATTACTTTATTTCAGATAGAACCGTGGATTTGGTCAACCATTCCTTGGATCAGAAAAAGCGTGTGGTGGCCGTTGGAACTACTGCTCTCAAAACTGTAGAATCTTCAGTAACTGCTAATGGACGTCTCAAGGCGAGCAGCGGATGGACAGATAAATTCATCATTCCTCCTTACGACTTTAAGATTGCCAACGCGCTAATTACCAATTTCCACTTACCCGAGTCTACCCTATTGATGACTGCCTCCGCTTTTGGGGGATATCCATTGGTGATGAAGGCCTACAAAGAAGCCATTAAAGAAAAGTATCGATTCTTCTCCTATGGAGATGCGATGTTGATCTTGTAAATCAATTAAGTCCCGCACTAGCGGGACTTTTTTTTGATACCTATTCGATTTCACCTAGACAAGTTTCGTTTTTCGGATTATCCGTTTTTTGACTAGGAACAGAAACAAATAAGGTTTGTGGTTCAATTGTGTGAGCTGTGGTCCGTGGACTGTGGTCTGTGGTCGATTATCCGCAGGGGTTAAAATTTCTATTGTGCAACTGGCATAATTGCGGATAATCACAATGGTTTTTGCACTTCCCTCATCTCTCGGGCAGTAGAAATTTCCCAAAACAGGAGGTGGGTCTCGAATAGGACTTTATTTTTGTACCAATTCAACGCACATGAACAAAGCAGCAATACTCGTCGCCGGAGGTAAAGGAATGCGGATGGGAACCTCCCTACCCAAGCAATACCTGCCCTTAGCAGGAAAGCCTGTATTGATGCATACGCTAGAGCGTTTTTTTCAAGCTGATCCCAGTTTACGCTTGATTTTGGTGTTGCCCAAGGAGGACTTCGAGTACTGGACTAATTTATGTGCTTCCCATAGCTTTGATCTTCCCCATCAGCTGGTGGCTGGAGGTAGTAGCCGCTTTCAGTCCGTAAAAAATGGCTTGATGGCACTTCCCTTTCAAGAAGGACTAGTAGCAATTCACGATGGGGTGAGGCCTTTTGTGAGTGAAAAAGTAATCCAAACTAGTTTTGAACAGGCAGCTGAGAAGGGAAGCGCTATTCCAGTGGTAGCCTTGAAGGATTCCTTGCGAAAAGTAGGTACTGCAGGTGAAAGCAGTTTCCAAGATCGAACACACTTTCGCTTGGTACAGACGCCTCAAACCTTTCAACTTGGCCCGCTCCTGCAAGCCTTTGCCGTGGAGGAGTTGGCAATTTTTACCGATGATGCTACCGTCTTCGAGCACCAAGGATGGGAAATCAGCCTAATTGAGGGAAATCCAGAGAACATTAAATTGACCACACCCGAGGACTTAGCTTTTGCTGAATTCTTGGTGTTGGCTCGCTAAACTGGCAGCGAATTTTTTTTACCGACTCGATCGGGGTCTTTACCGATTTTTCACAGGACTTCATCGAATGCTGCAAGGAAGCCTTGGCTTGAACTACTAGTTTTGTTTCACTAAATTCAACTCAAATGAACAGCTACACAAAACCACGAAATGACGGGAGTATTGCTTTTGGAGTGATCATCCTGGGAATAGGCATTGTCCTTCTTTTTAGAAAGTTCGGGCTTTACATACCGGACTGGGTACTGACCTGGCCGATGATTCTGATAGCTGTGGGTACCTACACGCTCATCAGTCAGCAGTTCAAGAGCTTTTTTGGATCCGTAGTACTTTTTATTGGGGTCTACTTTTTATTGAAAAGAGAGTTTGACCTAGACCTAGGTCTTGACCAATTCATCTGGCCGGTAGGTTTGATTGCACTAGGGATCTATTTGATTACCTATAAAAAGCGGGAGTACAAAGTGATCGATGAGGCACGAAAAAATTGGGAGACCTCTAGAAAAAACAAAAAAGAAGCATCCAATGCTGAAAAAGTCGAGTCAGCCGAAGTAGTGGAGGATGCTGCACCCTCTCAGGAAGAGCCGGCTAAGGCTCCAGATTCAGGATTTGTACGTGCTACGGGTACGGCCTTTTTGGACCGAATCAATGAAAGTGTAGTTTTTGGTGGAGTAAATCGAAAGTTGATGACCAAAGATTTTCAAGGGGGTAAGGCTACCGTCATTTTTGGTGGTTTAGATCTAGATTTAACTCAGGTTGATTTTACCGGGGTGGTCACCTTGGATTTGGAAGTTGGATTTGGTGGAGTCAAGTTGATCGTCCCTCCGCACTGGGATGTCCGCACTGAAATGTCCAATTTAGCTGCTGGACTTGAAGACAAGCGCATGTTCCGAGAAGGAGGGGTAGATACCAACAAAGTCTTGATCCTCAAAGGCACCTTATTGTTTAGCGGATTGGAAATCAAGTCTTTTTAATTCATTCAAATAATCATCTTACCCCTTGTATTTAACCGCTTTTTCAAGTTCAAACTTTGGGAAATGGACCCTCCCAGGAATCGGATGTATCTGGTTTCTGGGAGGTTATTTTTTACTCCTTGACCAGGGGATGAGGGAAGAGCAAGTCCTTGTGGATGCCTTCTTTTTGACCCTTCTCTTTTTGGGAGGGATTCTTCTTTTGGATCGGGTGTTTCGGCATTACACTCCCAACCGAAAAAATGGATTTCTTCTTGTTCTTTTTCCACTCCTGCTAAGTGGGGGATTGGTATGGGGCCATGCGCAACTCCTTTCCTGGTGGTTTACTGAAGAGTCGGACTACTTGGAACTTTTAGAAGCTGGTTTTTTTTACCGATGGACTGTTTTTGGGTTGGTATTCCAACTGCTGGCTGTGTTGGCGATGGTGATCTCGAAGGTAGCTGGGCAGGAGGAACTCAGCCGTCGAGAGGGGCAGCTGCTTCAACTTTCCAAGGAGGCAGAACTTGCCCAATTGCGGCAGCAACTGCAGCCTCACTTCTTATTCAATAGCCTCAATTCCATCCATGCCTTGGTGCTGGCAAGCCCTCAACGTGCCCGAGACATGGTGCTGTTGCTATCGGATTTTTTGAGAGGTACCCTTCGAAGCGAAGGCCAATCTTGGATCAGTTTGGCCGATGAAATCAAGTACCTGAGCATGTATTTTGACATCGAGCGGGTGCGTTTTGGGCACCGCTTGCTAGTAGATCTTCAGGTGGAGGAAGGGGTTGAAGGTCTAAAAATCCCAGCCCTGCTCGTGCAGCCATTGGTAGAAAACGCCATCAAATACGGCTTGTATGGAACTTTGGGGGAGGTAAAAATTAGCCTTCGCTTCCAAAAAGAAAGCAACTACCTCCAGGTGACCGTGGAAAATCCCTTCGATGGACAAGCTTCAGTTCCGGCCGGAACTGGCTTTGGGCTAAGCTCTGTGGAGCGCCGGCTTTTTCTTATTTTTGGGCGTACAGATCTCTTAGAAAAAAGCGCAGCCCAGGGCATATTTCGTGTTCATTTAAAAATCCCAGTTACCGGATGATCAAGGCACTAATCGTAGATGACGAACCGCTAGCGGCTGGTCTCGTACAGGAATTTTTAAGCGCTTACCCCCAATTTGAGGTGGTCGCCATCTGTCACGATGGCTTCGATGCCTTCAAAGCAATTCAGCACCATCAACCTGACCTTATTTTTCTAGATATTCAGATGCCCAAGATCACGGGCTTTGAATTGCTCGAATTGTTGGAAAATCCTCCAGCAGTGCTATTTACTACTGCCTTTGATCAGTATGCGGTGCAAGCTTTTGATGCCAAGGGATTGGACTATTTGGTCAAGCCTTTTTCGGAGGCACGATTTGCGCAAGCCATCGCTCGTTTTTTGAGTCAGCACCAGACCGCTGCTCCCTCTAGTTCGATGTCTGAGGAGGGCTTCCCTATTCTTCCAGGAAAAAGTACCCGTTTGGTGGTCCGAGTAAAAAATGAACTGAAAGTGATCCAAGTGCAGGAGGTACGCTACGTGGAAGCGAATGACGATTACATTTCCATCCACACGGCCGAAGGAAAATTTTTGAAAAAGATGACCCTAAAGCAGTTGGAAGAAAGTCTAGATCCTGAAAAATTTGCCCGAGTGCATCGCTCTTTTTTGGTTAACCTTCAGGAAGTAGCCGGGATCGAGCCTTACGAAAAGGAATCCTACCTGCTCCGGCTGCGGACAGGACAAAAAATTCCCGTAAGCAAGACAGGCTATGCTCGACTTCGACAGGTGTTGGGGCTCTGATGGCCCGTTGAATTGTACTAGCTCACAAAAAAAGTCCCGCAGCTGCGGGACTTTCCATTAATATTCGTCTTCGTTGAAGAAAAAATCGTCTTTGGTAGGATAATCAGGCCAAATTTCTTCAATGGTCTCGTAAGGCTCGCCATCGTCTTCCAATTCTTGGAGGTTTTCCACTACTTCAAGTGGAGCGCCAGAGCGGATGGCATAATCGATAAGTTCGTCCTTGGTTGCTGGCCAAGGGGCATCTTCAAGGTAGGAGGCTAGTTCAAGTGTCCAGTACATAGTTTTTGTTTTTGGAGGTGTTCCGGATGTTAATAATGCAAGAATAGTAATTTTTTTAATATAATGGTTGTACTCAAGTTCTCGGAGAAAGTTGCCTCAACACATAGTTTTTTACATCGATCTTTCGCTTCAAGCTTGAAACCTTCTTTTTCATCATCATTTCGAAATCAGGTGTCTCAACGCGGAAGTTGTCCGAATTGTGCTGCATGGTTTCCAATTCGCTCTGGTCTCGATGCAATAAATCCTTTAGAATAGCCGCTTTAATCTGTTGCTGCTCTTCAATCGACTTCACATCAAAGTCTGGGTATTTGCTTCGCCCAAGTTTCTCCAGAAAGGCCTTTTCAAAGATGATATCCATGAAAAACTGGTAGGAGCGTGCAGGTAAGGTTGCTTCCTTCGGCTTTCGTATCGGGAGCTTTTTCCAATCCTCTTGGATCGCTTTGGCGCGTACGGTAATCTCTTGGCTGGTCGGCAGGTGGGCCATTTTTTTCAACTCCTCTACCATCCCCTCGATTTTGCGAAGCACTTCTCGAGGATGCATTTCTGGACCTGGATTGAGCGTTCGCTTGTAGCGGGAAAAGATGCGGTTATTCAAGCGGGAAAATTCATCCCAGATGGGTTGACGCCGTTCGGCAGGAACTTTCCCTGCAGCTTTCCACTCTTTTTGGATGCGTTTGCTGATATCAAAAGCCATTTTGGCATCGGGAAGGTCGTGTGCTTCGCGTGCCTGCTCCAGCAAGGATTCGTACACTTTGATATTTACTTCCGCCTGAAGCGTCATCTGATCGTAAAATTCTTGACGCTGTCCGAAGAAGTAGTTTACAGCCTGATTGAACTCCCCTTCCAAATTCTCCTGAACTTCCTTCTCCACAGGACCGGTCTTGATCCAGCGCAACTTCAGTTCCTTGAATTTTTCTGTGGTTTCCTTCCAGTCGGTACTGTCCTGCAAGGTAAGGGCTTCCTGAACCAATCCTTGCTTGATCTCCAAGTTTTTGCTTCGGTTGCCTTGAATAATTTCACCCAAAATGGCCTCCTGCTCCTCTAGTTCTGCAATTAGGGAAGGGAAATCCCCCAAGGCATCACTTTCGAATAAGGATTCTTTGAGGTGAATCAATTTCATCAAAAAAGAGCCCTTGTTTTGATTTTCTTGGATGGCAGCCTTTAACTGGGCCACCTTTTCCTGAAGTTGAGCAAAACGGGCTTCAAAGTAGCGGAGAGTAGAGGGTTCATCCCCCTTTACCTCGCCTATTTCCCGGTCCTCTCCCCCTAAAAAACCCTTTAGAAAGACCTTTCCGTCTTTGATATATCCAAAGGTATGCTTCATGGTACTAGACTAAGTTATAGGTGTTGAGGCTCAATTTTATGCAAAATAATCAATTAGCCCTCACTTATCCTAAGAAAGGTATATTTTTGCCTCAGTGATTAATTACACACCAACTTCCTAACAATTCGGGCATGAGTGCAGAAAAAATAATCTTTTCCATGGCAGGGGTATCCAAAATCTACCCACCACAGAAAAAAGTCTTGAAAGACATTTACCTATCCTTCTTTTACGGCGCTAAAATTGGCGTTTTGGGTCTCAACGGCTCGGGTAAGTCCTCTGTACTCCGCATCATTGCGGGCTTAGACAAGGAATTTTTAGGGGAAGTGGTTTGGTCACCAGGCTACACCGTGGGCATGTTGGAACAAGAGCCCAAGCTCGATCCAAGCAAGACCGTCAAGGAAGTAGTGGAGGAAGCGGTAGCCAGTACGGTAGCCTTGCTCAAAGAATTTGAAGAAATCAACGAGAAATTCATGGATCCCGCCCTTATGGATGATCCGGATGCCATGGACAAGTTGATCACCCGCCAAGGAGAAGTACAAGAAAAATTAGATGCAGTTAATGCTTGGGAACTGGATGTGATGCTAGACAAGGCCATGGACGCCTTGCGTCTCCCGCCAGCCGATGCCAATGTGGCCAACCTGTCCGGTGGGGAGAAAAGACGTGTGGCACTCTGCCGACTTCTTTTGCAGGAGCCTGATGTGTTGCTTCTCGATGAACCGACCAACCACCTCGATGCCGAATCTGTGCATTGGTTGGAGCAGCATTTGCAGAATTACAAGGGTACGGTCATTGCTGTTACCCACGACCGTTATTTCCTAGACAACGTGGCCGGTTGGATCCTCGAACTAGACCGTGGCGAGGGCATTCCATGGAAGGGCAACTATTCTTCCTGGCTCGATCAAAAGCAAAACCGACTCAAGCAGGAGGAGAAAACCGAATCCAAGCGTCAGAAGACTTTGGAGCGGGAATTGGAATGGATTCGCATGTCACCCAAGGCCAGACAATCCAAGGGCAAGGCCCGTTTGAATGCCTACGACAAATTGATTGGCGAAGAATCCAAGGACAAGGAAGCCAAATTGGAACTCTTTATCCCGCCGGGACCACGCTTGGGTGCCAAGGTGATTGAGGTCAACAACGTGTCCAAAGCCTATGGTGACAAGTTGCTATTTGAAAACCTCAGCTTCTCCCTACCGCAAGGGGGTATTGTGGGAATCATTGGTCCCAACGGTGCGGGTAAGTCTACCCTCTTCAAATTGATTACAGGACAGGAAAAAGCGGATTCAGGAAACTTTGAGGTGGGTGACACCGTGAAGCTGGCCTATGTGGACCAGGAGCACGATGCCTTGGATCCCAACAAGACCGTGTACCAGTTGATCTCCGATGGGAATGAGCTAATGAAGTTGGGCAACAAGGAAGTGAACTCACGGGCCTACGTGTCCAAGTTTAACTTTGCAGGTTCGGATCAGGAGAAAAAAGTAGGCGTGCTTTCCGGTGGGGAGCGCAACCGCGTGCATTTGGCGATCACCTTGAAGGAAGGCGGCAACTTACTTTTGCTCGATGAGCCGACCAACGATTTGGACGTGAACACGCTTCGTGCCTTGGAAGAAGCCTTGGAAAATTTTGGAGGCTGTGCCGTGGTCATTTCCCACGACCGCTGGTTCCTAGATCGAATCTGTACGCATATCCTGGCCTTTGAAGGTGATTCGCAAGTGTATTGGTTTGAAGGCAACTTCTCCGACTACGAGGAAAACAAGAAAAAGCGCCTTGGCGATGTGATGCCGAAGCGTATCAGATACAAGAATTTGAAATAACCTTCGAGGTCTTCGTGACCTCGAAGGTTTTGTTCCTCCAACCTTTGAGATCTTTTTTGACCTCGAAGGTGGAATTTTCCCTCGTCCCTTTCGCGTATTTTCACTAAATAAATGAGAAAAATCTGCAGCCAAGGAGTTACTTTTTTACTGCTCGTTCTCTTGCTGTCGCTTGGTGCCTGTCAGGAATTTATCCACAATAGCTTTGATACGTTTACGGGACGGATAGTGGATAAGGAGGGCAATCCGGTAGTTGGGTTGGAGTTAATCGTAACCCAAGATCTTGATTTTGGGGTAGCTCAGGCTCCGGTTGCCAAATCCATTATTTATAAAGTAAAAACAACTATCCGTGGTGAGTTTCGCGTGGTTGTGCCTTCCCGAACTGACATCTCATTCAACACGAAGTATTTTTTGCTGCTGACGGCACCGGTCCAATTTGAAATGGAGGACGATGGAATGTCTGTTCTGTATCGGTATTATTCATTTTCTACAGCGGGAAGAGATACTGAAGGGATGATCGATTTGGGTACCTTAAAAATTGTCCGCGAATGATCCGAAGAAGCCTTTTTGCATCCCTTTTGTTTTGGGCGGTTTTGCCCGGATTTTCTCAAGAAATGAAGGAGGAGGAAAGGCTGCCCAAGGGGCAATTTACCTTTGCGCCCGGAGCAGCGCTGGGATACCGTGCCTTCGAAAAGGGCACTTTTTTAGGGGATACCTATGCGGTGGGGTTGAGCTACCGCCTCACGCTAGATTTTGGATTTCAAGGCTATCCAGGTGTTGGGCTTTACTTTGACAAGCAAGAAGCCAGGATTCAAAACAACCGGTTTTTGGGAGGGTTTTTTATAGAGGTGCGTATGCCAGAAACTGGAATTTACCTCTACCATCAAGTTCCTCTTGTCAAAAATCTTGACCTCCGGGGTGAACTGGGTTATGGACAATTGCAGGTGATTCATGGCCTAAGTCCATCCCGATTTATTCTGGACTACGGGAATTATTCTGGTAGGCTGGCCTTTCAGTACACTGTAGCCAAGGAAGTCAAGGGCGTATTTGATCTCAAGTTGGTTTTTGGGGGGAATTACAGCCTTTTGAATGGAAACAAAATTGTCATCAATCCCAGTGACCGAAGCTACATGCAGCGGGCCAATGCAGTGCAGGGCATTTTTGGCATCCACCTTCTGTATTTGTAAGATTTTCTAGCGGATTTTGAAAAACTGGCTTGCCGGTTGCAACATCCATTTCCAAACAGGTACCACGTCTATTCCGTCCAGTACATCCTCCTGGTTCCAAGTCAATAGGACCCCTTTTGGTGCATTCGTTTCTGCCAGCGCATGCTTTAATCCGTTGAATTCTCGTGCTAGCGTATCACTGTTGAGTTCCCAGCAAACCTGTACTGCCCCGATGATGTCTTCGTTCCACTTGACCACAAAGTCACATTCCGAATCCTTGGTCTGGAAATACCGAATTTCTTTGAATGATCTCCGCAGGTGGAGGTAGACGTAATTTTCCAACTTTCTTCCCAGGTCTTTGCTGAAAGAGAGAGAATTGGCAGCAGCCAAAGCAGGATCCACACAGAATGCCTTTTTGGGATTGGCCAGCTGCTTCCGGATGGAAGGCGAGTACATGGGGATGAGGTCAAACAGGTAGCTTTCGGCCAGGTAATCGCAGTAATCGATGACCGTACGTACGGATTTGATCTCCAGCAAACTCCCTATTCGAGAGTAGCTAAAGGGCTTGGCGACATTGGAAGACAGGAATACGCCTAGCCGGATGAGTGCTGTTTCATTGCTGATATTTCTCCGTACGGCCACATCGCGGGTGAGAATGTCCCGAAGGAGTGTTCGCAGGTAGTCTTGGTCCTGATTTTGCAAAAACTCTGGAAAGCCACCCGATTGAAAATAAGTTTCAAAGCTTTCCCCCCCAGGAGTAAGCTGTTTGAAAAGTAAAAATTCGGTGTAGCTGAAGGGAAAAAGTTCCACTTGCTTGTATCGCCCAGTGAGTCTTGTGCCCAATTCTCGGCTAAGCATGCTCGCATTCGAACCCGTGATGTAGAGTTTCTCCCCTTTTTCGTGTAGGGAGCGGGCAAATATTTCCCAACCTACCACCGTCTGAACTTCATCCAGGAGTATGGAGGTTTTGCCCAATTCATCGCGTAGCTGCGCGAGCTTGGGAAAATCTGCTGCTTCAAAATCCACCAACCGGGGATCTTCAAAATTTAGGTAGAGCCCTGGTGCATCAAGAGGGAGGCTTTTTCGGATCAACACACTTTTCCCGCAGCGCCGCACGCCACTGACAACCAAGATTTGATTGGTAGGTATGGGGATAGCCATTTCCCTAGAGATAAGCTGCTTTTGGAGAAAATTCTCGTTTTGCTCCTCGATTACTTGGGCAAGTAGGCCTATTTGTATCATTCAACTAGTTGTAAATCATACAAATATAAAAGCTTGTATTTGTAATACAAGATATCTTGTGTTTCAAATACAAGCTTTTTTTAACTGAAGATCTCTGAGGAAGGAATTTAGAGAACTCAGATTTTTGGTTGATCCAAGTTTTGAATTGGGTTTTCCTTAAATTGTCTTGGAATTTTTCCAAACCTATTGATTGACCTATGCGACAATTACTCCTTAGACCCGGAGCTGAAGAATTGAATTACGAGATTCGGGGCATTGTAAAGAAAGCCCGGCAAATCGAAGCGCTCGGCTATTCGATGACTTGGGAAAATATCGGCGACCCGATTCAGAAGAGTAATCAGCTCCCCATTTGGATGAAGGGGATTGTGGCCGATTTACTTCAGGAAGACAAAACCTACGGCTATGCGGACTCCAAAGGGGTTCTGGATACCCGTAAATTCTTGGCCATGCTCAACAATGAAAAGGGAGGGGCTCAGCTTACTGCGGAGGACATTCTTTTTTTCAACGGCTTAGGAGATGCAATTGCCAAATTGTATCAATTTTTAATCCCTACAGCTCGAATTATCGGCCCTTCGCCCGCCTACTCTACCCATAGTTCGGCAGAAGCTGCCCACGCCAATTCGGCTCCCATTACCTACCGACTAGACCCGGACAACCAATGGCTTCCTGATATGGAAGATTTGTACCTCAAAGTGAAATACAACCCTTCCATTGTGGGCATTCTGATTATCAACCCTGATAATCCTACAGGGATGGTGTATCCCAAGGAGGTTTTAGAAAGCTTTGTAAAGCTTGCCAAGGAGTTTAATCTGCTGTTGATTGCCGATGAGATCTACCAAAACATCACCTACAACGGCATCAAGGCAGTAGCACTGGCCGAGGTCATTGGCAATCATCCAGCGATCTCACTCAAAGGAATTTCCAAGGAATTTCCTTGGCCAGGGGCACGCTGTGGTTGGATGGAATTTTACAATCGAGAAGCCTCTCAGGAGTTTTCCAAACTATGCCAAACCCTCGAAAATGCAAAAATGATTGAGGTTTGCTCCACTATTTTGCCACAATTAGCCATTCCGAGAATTATGAGCCATTCGGAGTTTCCCGCCTACCGTGCGCAAGCCAATGCACAAATCGGTGAAAGGAGTGATTGGATGCGGGAAATTTTAGGAAAAATCGAAGGGATTAAGTTCAACCCCACGCAAGGAGCATTTTACAATACCATAGTTTTTGACGAGCAATTGCTCACCACCCGCCAAACCCTCCCGATTGAAGACGAGCACTTGCAACAATTGGTAGACTCCTGGGTGGATGATCCAGATATGCCCTTAGACAAGCGATTTGTGTATTATTTGCTGGCCTCAGAGCGGATTTGCGTGGTACCGATTTCTTCCTTTTGCTCCGACTTGAGGGGCTTCCGAGTTACCCTCTTGGAAGAAAATGAAGCCGTATTTAAAGACACCTTTTCCCGTTTGGGTGCTGCCATTACACGGTACCTCCATTCCTGAATTACTTCCAGTCGTGCAGTCGAACTCGAATCTTAGAATTGGGGCGAAGGGAATCTTGGGGTGCTTCTAGAGAATTAGGCAGCCTACTCAAATCTGGCTGCCCGGCATTGACCCAAGCGGTATACCAAAAGTCAGCTATCATCTTGATGGATGCACGCATTTGCCGTTCTACCTGTTTGTTGAGTGCCAAGGCGTAGGCTTCGGTAAACTCCCGGGAATAGACGCGCACCGTCTGTCCACCTCGCTCCTCGTAACTGTACTTTTGGCCCGCAGGAACTTTCTCAGTTACTAGTTTTTCAAACTTCAACACAGAGTCTACCTGTGCATGGGCTCGGTAGACCGCTTCCCAAAGGGCTTGTTGGGGGTCTGTGACATAACTGGCCTTGCCCACCCAGAAGGAGTAATTCTTGGCCTGCAGCTCCGGGATTCTACTTTCCCAGAAGCCATGGATGCCTGTTTGTCCGCTGAGTTGCCCATTGTAGTTTTGAGTGGTATGCAAGGGGACATTCAAGTCCCCAAGGTAATGCCCAAGATCTGCTGATAAGCGTAGGATAGCGGCTTTATCCTGAGCTGCAAAGGCTTTGGTCAAACTCAAAAAAGTAAGGTAGGTAGACCAAGGTCCAATGCCATGTGCCCGCAGGGAGTCTTCGGGATACTGTTCCAGTGCGGCTGCCCAGTATTTTGGAAGCTGGTAGCGCACACTGTCCCCGTAATGATCCAAGTCGATGTAGTGCTTTTCAGCTTCCCCTTTGACGGCATAGCGCCTTCGGTCAGGGTTCACCGATTTTTCCGCAAGGTAGGCTAGCTCCTTCTTGTACAAGGGAAGCATCTCGGGAGGGAGGGAATATACCGCCTGTCGATTGATCAAGGCATGTCCAAAAAAGCCCCAGAAGGGAATCGGAAGGATATAAAAAAGAAGGGATATCGAAGAAAAGATTAAAAAATTCATGATTGAATCTACTGGATTTTTTCGAAAAAATAGGGCCTAGAATTCATTTTTGCGCACTTTCTTTCATTCAATCTTTTATTTTCCTCCCAAGACCTCGATACTTGCCAAGGAATGTTTAAAATTCCTTTGGCAGAATTAATTATTTCCAATAACTTTGCATTCCCGTTCAAAATAGGACTCGGACAAGAATTAGAAAATTAACTAGATATGGCAAATCATAAATCAGCTCTAAAGAGAATTCGCGCCAACGACGTAAAGCGTTTGAGAAACAGATATCAGGCTAAGACCACCCGTACTTTTATCAAAAGATTGAAGGCGGCTACCGATAAAGTAGAAGCGATGGAGTTGTACAAGAAAGTTTCTTCCATGTTGGACAAACTGGCAAAGAAGAATGTCATTCATAAAAACAACGCAAACAACAAGAAGTCAAGATTGGCTAAAGTGGTAAGCGCTTTGGGGTAATTTAACCCTTCAAAAAAATCAAGCCCTGCCCACAAGCAGGGTTTTTTTATGCCCTTTTTTCCGTAGATTCATTCTTCTTTCCAAAAGATCTACTTTCTTATCAGCAAAGAAAGTTTGAAATTCATTTTTGTGAGCAGTCGACCAAGGTCTATTATCTGCCTGCAAACTGTGGTTTGTTAACGATTTTTTTCTCGCTGATTTGAATGGGAAAAAATACGCAGATTTAGTTTAGGGTGTATTTCAGTTTTTTTTCAAATCCAAGGAAACTCAGGCTGAGGTTCAAGTAGGTGAGCCGTGGTCTGTGGACAGTCGTCCGTCGACGATTATCCGCAGTAAATCAAACCATCTTGAGCTACTGGCCTAATTGCGGATAATCACATTACTTTTTAACCTACGCATGGATACACACTCCTCCATTAGAATTTTTGAGTTGGCCGAAGCAGATCGGCCCCGCGAGAAGCTCCTCCTCAAAGGGAAAGCAGCCCTCTCCGATGCAGAGCTTATCGCCATCCTGATTGGCACCGGCACCGCGGCCTGCAGTGCCGTCGACCTAGCCCGCATGCTGCTAGCCTCGGTAGGAAATGACCTGGGAGCTGTGGCACGCATGTCCATAGCAGACCTCACCCAATTCAAAGGGATAGGGGAGGCCAAAGCCGTTTCGATTGTCAGTGCCTTGGAACTGGGTAGACGGAGAAAAGAGCAAGACCTGCCCAAACGCGAAAAAATCACAAGTTCCCGACAAGTCTATTTGCTTATGCGACCTGATTTGCATGACGAACCGGTAGAGCAAGTGTATTTACTCCTCCTGAATAGAACCAATGGCTTGATCAAAAAGCAACGCATCAGTCAAGGTGGAACCACTGCTTCGGTAGTTGATCCCAAGGTGGTCTTCAAATTTGCTTTGGAACACGGTGCGCATTCCCTAATTTTGGTACACAATCACCCTAGCGGCAACCTAAAACCTTCCGAGGCAGATCAGCGCCTCACCCAACGCGTACAGCAAATAGGAAGGGAGTTGGAACTGCCACTAATTGAACACCTCATCTACACCGATCAGGGGTACTTTAGTTTTGCGGATGAAGGGATGATGTAGAATTGGGACTATTCTTTCGCAGGGGTTCAAACCAAGAGTAGGGAAGGGTAGTTTGAATAGTTAAACATAAAAGAAAACGTGAAATCAAGTCATCTTCTACTTATTCTGGCATCGCTAGTGGTCTTGGCCGCCGTTGCCTACATGTTTACCGCTGCCGAGAGTCCGGAAGATTACCAAGAAAAAATCGAAACCGAGCGGGAACGCCAATTCAAATACATCCGCTTCAATGTCGAGTCCCCCTTGACTGAGGAGCAAAAAAGAGGATTACAAAGTTTGAAATTTTATGCCATCGATCCAGCCTATCGGGTCAAAGCACGCTTGCTCCCCATCGAAATCAAGAAAGTTCGGGAGGTCCCTTTGACAGATGGAAGCTCCGAGCGCTACCTAGAACATTCTTGGGCAGAATTTGAGTTGGGCGGAAAAACCAACAAAGTCCTCCTGCTACAATCCCTGAGTGAATCCGATATGCGCAACTTTTTCTTGGCCTTTGCAGACGAGACCTCAGGCAAAGAAACTTACGGCGGAGGGCGCTACCTGAATGTTCGCCAAGATGGGAAAAACAGCATTACCATTGATTTTAACCTGGCTTTCAACCCCTACTGCGCCTACAATCCTGACTTTGCCTGCCCGCTGCCTCCACGAGAAAATATCTTGGAAATTGCCATTCCTGTAGGGGAGAAAAATTACGATTAATGCCCAGGGCTCAGGCAAATCTTTTAAATTTGTAACATACCCACAAGGTGCTTACGCACCTTTTTTGCTAACCGGAAAGGTAGCTCACCCATTGCTATGAAAATATCGATCAATAGACTCAAGGAGTACATCCATTTGACTGAAAGTCCAGCCGAAATTGCCGCGCTACTCACCCAATCAGGGCTTGAAGTAGAGAGCATTGATTCTTTTGTGTCTGTACCTGGAGGCTTGGAAGGAATGGTCATTGGAGAGGTGTTGACCTGTGAGAAGCATCCCGATGCGGACAAGTTGAGTTTGACGACTGTGGCCATCGGTCCAGACCAGGTTTCTCAGATCGTCTGTGGCGCCTCCAATGTGGCAGCAGGTCAGAAGGTGGTAGTGGCTACCGTCGGAGCCACCCTGTACCCAAGCAATGGAGAGCCTTTTGAAATCAAGAAAGCCAAAATCCGAGGACAAGTTTCCGAAGGAATGATTTGTGCCGAAGACGAAATCGGAATTGGTACTTCCCATGCGGGAATCATGGTGCTGGACACGGACCTACCAAATGGGACTCCTGCTTCGGCCTATTTTGAAGTAACCCAAGATCAAATTTTAGAAATCGGGCTTACGCCCAACCGCGCGGATGCCGCCTCTCACTTAGGTGTGGCTAGGGACTTGAAAGCCCTTGTGCGTAGAGACCTTTGTTTGCCTGAGGAGAAAGCACTTCCCGTGGAGGCCCAAGGCCCTGCCGTGCAAGTAGTCGTGGACAAAACGGACGATTGCCCTCGCTATGCAGGGGTCGTCTTGACGAATATTCAAGTAGGACCTTCCCCACAATGGATCCAGCATTTTCTGCGCTCCCTGGGCTTGGAACCGATCAACAATGTGGTCGACATCACCAACTACATCCTGCACGATTTGGGGCAGCCTTTGCATGCCTTTGATGCTGCCAAGATTGGGGAGGGCAAAATTCGCGTAGGCAAACTTCCGAAAGGGAGCACCTTCGTGACTCTAGATGGAAAAGAGCGAAAGCTTTCTGGCGAAGAATTAATGATCTGTGATCCGAGGGGAGGGATGTGTATTGCTGGGGTCTTTGGAGGAGCCGTTTCAGGTGTGTCCGATCAGACCACAAGTATCTTCTTGGAGTCTGCTTATTTCTCCCCTGACGTGATTCGTAAGGGATCTCAGGTGCATGGCTTGAAGACCGATGCTTCCTTCCGTTTTGAGCGGGGTACCGATCCCAACCTGCCGGTTTATGCACTGAAGCAGGCCGTCATTCTGTTGCAGCGCTATGCCGGAGCAAAAGTAGCCTCCGAAATCATTGATGTTTATCCTGAGCCCAAGCAGGACGTGCGTATTCCAGTCAATTTTGGGCACATCAATCGCCTGATTGGCAAAGTCATCGAGCCTACCGAAGTGGTGGGAATATTGGAAAGTTTAGAGATTGTGGTGTCTGAGTTGGCGACCGAAGGGTTTGTGGCCACCGTCAAGCCTTACCGGGTGGATGTGACGCGTGAAGCAGACATCATCGAGGAAGTGTTGCGTATTCATGGCTTCCAGAAAGTGTTGCTTTCTGAGGCACTAAGCACGGATTACTTGGCTGAGCATCCCGTAAAGGATGTGGCGAAGCTGCAGTACAGACTCACCGAGCTGCTTGCCAATCAAGGCTATTTTGAGTTGGTGACCAACAGTTTGACCAGCCCCAAGTATGTGGAAAAGGCAGGCTTTTTGGATGCCAGCACTACGGTTGAGATCTACAACAAGTTGAGCGAAGACTTAGGCGTCATGCGCCAAACCCTCTTATTCTCCGGCTTGGAGGTTGTAGCACACAACATCAACAGAAGACAAACCGACTTGAAATGCTTTGAGTTTGGTACGATATACCAAAAGAAGGCGGAAGGGGGCTACAAGGAGTCGCGCCGTTTGGCGATTTTTCAGTCCGGCAACCGATCTTCCGAGAGCTGGGTGGAGCCCGCGAAGCCATTTGGCTTTACCGATCTGTATGCCACAGTATCTCGAATCCTCGAGCGTTTGAACGTAGAAGCAAGTGAGGTGGAGGTAATTGAAACAGCCCCTTTTGCCTACGGCTTGAGTTTGAAGCTGGGTGAAAAAGTGGTAGCTACCTTGGGTCTGGTCGAAGATAAGCAACTGAAGTTGGCCGAAGTAAGACAGGAGGTTTGGTATGCAGAGCTCGACTGGGATTTGCTGGCCAAGAAATCTTCAGGATTGAAAAAATTCCAAGAGCTGTCCAAGTTTCCTGAGGTTCGCCGTGACCTTTCCTTGGTGCTGGATAAGGAGGTTTCCTTTGCACGTGTCAAGGTAGTAGCCGAAAAAGCAGGAGGAAAATTATTGAAGCGATTGGATGTATTTGATGTGTATCAAGGGGACAAGTTGGAGGCTGGAAAAAAAGCCTATGCGCTGAGTTTTATTCTTCAGGATCAAGAAAATACCTTGACCGATAAGGAAATTGAAAAAACAATGAGTAACTTGATTCATGCCTTTCAAAATCAAGTGGGGGCCATTATCCGAAGCTAAGTTATGATTCAAGAAGAATTACAAAAACTTGAAAAACTTTCTGTACAGGTAAGTAAAAAGGTAGAAGCCTTGACTGCTGAAAATGAGCGCTTAAATGCCCGTTTGGCGGAGCTTGAAGCTCAGGTCCAGGAGAAGGAAGTCGCCCTCGACCATTTTAAAAATAAGATTAAAATTAGTAACATTGTGGACAACCGACCGGTAAGCCCTGAGGATACCGTCGAAATGAGTGACTTAATCAATTCCTATATACAAGAAATCGATCAGTTGATTACCCACCTATCCGAATAACATGGAAACATTAGCCATAAAAGTAAAAATCGGAGACCGGGAATATCCCATGCGTGTGAAGCCTGAAGATGAGGGCAAAATTCGCCATGCAGGACGAGTGATCAATGAGAAGTTAAGAAAGTATAAATCCGAGTTTGGCTTGGATGATTCCACCGATCTATTGGCCATGGTGGCCTTTGATTGCATGGTGGAATCCCTTGAGACCAATGCTGGAAATGCGGAAGACAGCGAGCAAATAGAGCGCAGTCTTGTCCATATTTCGGCCTTGCTTGCCAAGGCTGTTTAAGGTTAAGTCCCTTTCATTTTGATGATTCTGGAGCCGGTAGGTGAACCTTATATATATTCACTACTATGGCAAACGTACTTTTATTTTCCATCCTAGCGGCCCTTGCAGGGCTAGGTGGAGGAGCCGTTCTATCTGGCTTCGTATTCAAAAATAAACAAAGCAAACAGATTGGGGAGACCAAGGAGAAGATTAAGTCCATGCTCCGAGAAGCGGAATTGACCGCGGAAACTATCAAAAAAGACCGCATGCTTGAGGCAAAAGAAAAGTTTTTTAAGCTCAAGGCGGAGTTTGATGAGGAGACCAATAACAAGAAAAACTTGATCATCACCAACGAAAACAAGGTGAAGCAACTGCAGCAGCAGGTAGCCAAGGAACAAGAAAATGTCAAGCGCAGAGAGGCGGAACTCGACTCCAAGAAAGAAAACTTGACAGCTCAATTGCATGCCGTTCAAGTGAAGAAGGAAGAGTTAGATCGTGTCACCAATCAGCGCATTGCAGACTTGGAAAAGCTTGCGGGCTTGAGCAGAGAAGAGGCGAGAGAGCAATTGGTAAGCATGCTGACCGAAGAGGCGCAAAGCAAGGCTTCTTCCCAAATCAAGGACATCTTAGACGAGGCCAAATTGACCGCCACCAAGCAGGCCAAAAAGATCGTTTTGGACACCATCCAACGTACCGCTACCGAGCATGCAGTGGAAAACTGTGTGTCCGTATTCAACATTGAAAGCGACGACATCAAAGGAAAAATCATCGGTAGAGAAGGTCGAAATATTCGTGCGCTGGAAGCAGCTACGGGTGTGGAAATTGTCGTAGACGATACCCCAGAAGCAATCATCATCTCTGGATTTGATCCGGTGAGAAGAGAGATTGCACGCCTTTCCCTTCACCGTTTGGTACAGGATGGACGTATCCACCCGGCACGTATCGAAGAGGTCGTGGCCAAGACAGAGAAAAACATCGAAGAGGAAATTGTGGAAATCGGGGAGCGTACCTGCATCGATTTGGGAATTCATGGATTGCACCCTGAATTGATCAAGATGGTGGGCCGTATGCGTTTCCGTTCTTCTTATGGACAGAACCTGCTTCAGCACTCCAGAGAAGTGGCCAAGCTCTCCGCCACCATGGCTGCAGAGATGGGGCTCAATGCCAAGTTGGCTAAGCGTGCAGGTCTACTCCACGATATCGGAAAAGTATGGCCTGAAGAGCAGGAATTGCCGCACGCACTCTTGGGCATGGAGCTTGCCAAGCGCTACAAGGAGCATCCAGAAATTTGCAATGCCATCGGTGCTCACCACGATGAAATCGAAATGACTTCCATGATATCGCCTATCGTCCAGGCTTCAGATGCGATCTCCGGATCACGTCCAGGTGCCCGTCGAGAGATCATGGATAGCTATGTGAAGCGTCTGAAAGAATTAGAGGAACTCGCCTTGAACTTTGACGGAGTCAACAAATGTTTTGCCATGCAGGCAGGTAGAGAGTTGCGAATCCTAGTCGATGCAGATAATGTGGATGATCAGAAGGCAGGTCAGCTTTCCTTCGATATTTCCCAAAAGATCGAAAAGGAAATGCAGTACCCTGGACAAATCAAGGTGACGGTGATTCGCGAAATGCGAGCCGTGAACTACGCCCGCTAAGTCCAGATCACCCAAACAAAAAAAGCAATTCGAAAGAATTGCTTTTTTTTATGCCGTCTGTAGATCCGATTACTTGCGCTCCACCTCGCGTAAGTTTTCAAGTTTCTTGTTTCTCAAGAATCCGTTGATATCTTCAAAATGCTCGCGCACCCGCTTGTTGCCAAATTCAAAGACCTTGCTGGCCAAGCCATCCAAGAAGTCTCGATCGTGGGATACCAAGATGAGCGTACCGTCAAAGGCCTTGAGCGCATCTTTGATGATGTCCTTGGTCTTCATATCCAAGTGGTTGGTCGGTTCATCGAGAATCAGAAAATTGACCGGCTGCAAGAGGAGTTTGATCATCGCCAAACGGGTTTTTTCACCACCCGATAGTACTTTCACTTTTTTGTTGATGTCGTCCCCTTTAAACATAAAGGCTCCGAGAATATCCTTGATTTTTGTTCTGACCTCACCCACTGCTAGCTGATCGATGGTTTCGAAGATGCTCAGCGTTTCGTCGAGGAGGGAAGCTTGGTTTTGAGCAAAGTAGCCAATCAAGGCGTTGTGGCCCAATTCACACTTTCCTTTAAAATCAATCTGGCCCATGATGGCCTTGATCATGGTGGATTTACCCTCTCCATTTTTCCCGACAAAGGCTACTTTCTGCCCCTGCTCGATGGTCATGGATGCTTGGTGAAATACCACATGATCCCCATAGTTTTTACTCATGTCCTCCACGATTACCGGGTATTTGCCCGAGCGAGGGGAAGGAGGGAACCGAAGCTTCAAGGCAGAAGTATCCACTTCATCCACTTCGACGATCTCCAGTTTTTCCAGCATTTTCACGCGGGACTGCACTTGCAGGGTTTTGGAGTAGGTACCCTTAAATCTATCGATAAACTGGGTGGTGTCGGCGATGAATCGCTGCTGCTCCTCGTAGTGTTTTTGTTGCTGCTCTCGACGCTCCTTGCGAAGCTCGAGGTAGTGGCTGTATTTCGCTTTGTAATCGTAAATGCGTCCCATGGTCACCTCGATGGTTCGTGAGGTGATGTTGTCTACAAAGGCCCGGTCGTGGGAGATGACTACCACTGCTTTGGCTTTGGTCAGCAAAAAGTCTTCCAGCCATTGGATGGATTCGATATCCAGGTGGTTGGTGGGCTCATCGAGAAGGATGAGGTCTGGGTTTTGCAATAGAATCTTCGCAAGCTCAATGCGCATTCTCCATCCACCCGAAAATTCTGAGGTGGAGCGTGTGAAATCTTCCCGAAGGAAGCCGAGACCTAGCAATACCTTTTCAACGGCTGCCTCGTAGTTGATCTCCTCGATGGCATAGAATTTCTCACTGAGTTCAGACACTTTCTCTATGAGCTTGTAATAATCTTCTGATTCGTAGTCTGTACGTATGGTCAGCTGCTCGTTGATGGCTTCAATTTCTTCTTTCATGCTCAAGTAGGAAGCAAAGGCCTTGGAGGCTTCTTCCATCACCGTACAGTCATCAGCGGTCAGCAAGTGCTGCGGAAGGTAAGCCACCACATATCCTTTTGGGGCAGATACCGAGCCTGAACTGGGCTTATTTACCCCAGCAATAATTTTGAGGAGGGTGGATTTTCCTGCTCCATTTTTGCCCATAAGGGCGATTTTATCACTTTCGTTGATGTTGAAGGTGATGTTGCTGAAGAGGGGGCTGCCGCCGTGAATGACGGACACATTGTCTACTGAAATCATGAGTACTTGAAATTGAGCAGCAAAGGTAGGAAATCAGTGCTTGGAAAAATCACCCAGTCCAAAATTAGTGTTGGGCCCACAGCAAATGGATTCTTTGGGTTTTAACTGTTGGATCGATTCTAACGGATTAGGGCCCCTCTAAAAATGCAAATCCTGGGGCTTTCAAATTGTGTAGAGTTGAAATCAAAAAGTTACCTTTGTCCCATGCTTGTAGTGGTCACCGGAGTGTCAGGTACAGGGAAAACTACCCTTGGGTTGGGCTTGTCTCAGGCACTGGGAATCCCCTTTTTGGATGCCGATGACTTTCATCCTCCTGCCAACATTGAAAAAATGAGCAGTGGAGAGCCACTCACGGATGTGGATCGCCAACCTTGGTTAGCCAGCTTGGCGGCCAAGTTGCTGGAGATGGAAGCAAGGGGGGGCGCAGTTCTCGCTTGTTCGGCACTTAAAAATGCCTACCGGGAGCAGCTTCAGGTAAGCGAAAGTTTGCGTTGGATCCACCTGGTTGGAGACCGAGACCTGATCTGGCAACGGATGCTTGCGCGTCAAAACCACTACATGAAGGCAGGACTTTTGGACTCCCAATTTGCGATTTGGGAGCAGCCACGAGTCGGCCATTTGGTTGCTATTTCTGGAACCCCAGCCGAGGTGCTTGAGGTTTCACTACACTATTTAAAAATGCAGGACATGAAAATGAACATGGGAGTGATCGGTATGGGTGTGATGGGCAAAAGCCTGGCGCTCAACCTCGCAGAAAATGGGGTTTCCGTATCCCTTTACAACCGTTTTGTGGCGGGTAAGGAGGAGGGAATTGCCCAAAAGGTGCTCCTAGAAAATCCAGAGTTCACCCAAATGGCTGCTTTTGAGGATCTTGCAGCTTTTGTGGCTTCCTTGGCTACCCCGCGTCGCATCTTGATGATGATTCCTGCGGGTGCCGCTATCGATGCCCAGTTGGATGCCTTGATTCCGATTTTGGAGAAAGACGATTTGGTGATCGATGGAGGCAATTCCTTCTACTTAGATTCGGATCGAAGAGTCAATCGCCTCAAAGAAGTGGGCATGCATTTTCTCCCCATGGGTGTTTCCGGTGGAGAAGAAGGGGCACGTAAAGGACCATCCATTATGCCTGGAGGGAATGCAGAAGGCTATGCGATGGTGGCCGATTTCTTGGGTAGAATCTCTGCCAAAGACATGAACGGAAAGCCTTGCGTGACCTATGTTGGACCGGGAGGATCAGGTCACTTTATCAAAATGGTACACAACTCGATTGAGTACGGGGAGATGCAGGTTTTGGCGGAGTTGGTTCACTTCCTTCGTTTTGGATTTGGCTGCTCGGCTGCCCAGGTATCTGCCATTTTTTCGGACTGGGCAAAAGGCGAGTTGAAGTCCTTCCTACTGGAAATCACTGCCGATCTCTTGCTTTTCAAAGAAGGTGGAGAATTGCTCCTCGATAAAATTCTAGATCAGGCCGGTCAAAAAGGGACCGGTGCTTGGTCATTGACTACGGCCTTGGAATATGGAATTCCATACAGCCCGTTGGCTGAGGCTGTGAACGCCCGAGGGGTGTCTGGAGAAAAAGCGATGCGCCTTGCATTTTCCAAAACCTTCCAACATGAATTCCAACAGGTTGAGGGTTCCTTGGAAGCTTGGCTTCCCAAAATTAAAGAAGCCTATGGCTTGGCTCGAATCATCAATCATGAGGTGGGTTTCCGATTGATGAAAACAGTTTCAGATAGCAAGGGCTGGGGGCTAAATTTCAATGAAATCGCACGCATCTGGACCAATGGCTGCATCATCCGATCCGGTTTGATGGAGCGAATTTCTACTAATTATGGGGATCAAGTGGCCTTCTTTGAAATCGCAGGAGTGAAAGAACAGGTGATTTCTGGAAGAAAGGCCTTGGCAGAATTAGTGGGATTGGGGGTGACGAATGGGTTTGCTTTACCGGTAATGAGCGCAGGGATCAACTACCTTCTCGGTAGAATTACCGCGGAGTCTTCGGCTTCCGTGATTCAGGCACAGCGCGATTATTTTGGAGCGCATACCTACCAGCGCAACGACGATCCAAGCGGGAAGTTTTACCACACCCAATGGACGAATTCCTAAATTGGATACTTGAATTCAGCTGGACACTCGTCCAGCTTTTTTTTTGAAAACCCGCTAAATAAAAAGTAACAAAACCAACTAGGAGTTGAAGTTCAATGCCCTTTGCTGTGGACTGTGGTCCGTCGACTGTCGACCAAAAAAATGATCCTCTTTTTTCCATCAATGGGATTGGATTTGGTTAAACAAGGAGCGAACTTCAAGAATCAACTGAAGTATACCCCCTATGACATTCAAATCGCTTGCCCTGACCCTACTTTTTGGACTTCTTTCGCTTCGGACTTTTGGCCAAGACCTGGTCATCAGGTCCGTCCACGTGGTTTCTTTGGAAACGGGAAAGATTCAGGAGGACCAAACCCTTTTGGTCAAAAATGGCAAAATTGAATCCATTGTCCCTGCTGGAAAGTTGCCCGCAGCCTGGCAGCAAGTCACCCTAGTCGAGGGCAAGGGCAGTTATGTTTTCCCTGGGCTTGCCGAATTTCATGCGCATTTGCCGGTAGCGGCAGATGGCAATACCCAACTCCAAGAGGAATCCATGTGGCTCTACTTGGCCAATGGGGTGGTGCGTATCCGAAGTATGCTGGGGCATCCTAGCCACATTGCTCTTCGAGACAAATTGAATGCGGGGCAGCTGATGGGTCCGAGAACCTACATTTCCGGTCCTTCCTTCAATGCCAATTCCGTGACCGATCCAGCGCAGGGTGCCGCGATGGTCAAATCCCAAAAGCAAGAAGGCTACGATCACTTGAAGATCCATCCTGGAGTGCTTTCGGATGAAATGAAAGCAATTGCAACTGCAGCCAAGGCAGAAAACATTCCCTTTGGAGGACACGTGCCTTTAGCAGTTGGGATTCATCAGGCCCTGGAAGATGGCTTTAAATCCATCGAACACATGGATGGGTACATGGAAGGTTTGCTTCCCAGTACGGTTACCATTGACCCAGCTACCTCAGGGCCATTTAATCTGAATTTATCATCCCAGGTGGACTGGAGCAAACTCCCCACTCTTATCCAGAAGACCTTGGATCAAGGGACTTACTTGGCGCCTACGCTCACGCTGTTTGACCGGTATTTTGGATACATTCCGGCCGATACCTTTCGTCTGGCTCCAGAAATGAAATACCTCCCAGGCTTGCAGATCCAACAATGGGTGAATACCAAAAAGCAATTGGAACGGGCAGGCATGCTGAACAAAGAAGTAGTGGCTCCTTACCTCGCCTTTCGTCGAAAATTATTTCTGGAAATGCACCGCGCTGGCGTGCCCATGATCATGGCTTCCGACTCCCCGCAGGTATTCAATGTTCCAGGATTTTCGATCCACCACGAGATTGCCTTGATGTCGGAAGCAGGGATGTCCAACCTTGAAATTTTAAAAACGGGATCGCTTGTTCCTGCACAGTACATGGGTGCAACAAACAGTTGGGGACAAATTAAGGAAGGCTATGAAGCCGATTTTGTCCTTGTGGAACAAAACCCGCTCCTCGATCTCAAAACCCTCCAAAAGCCCGTGGGTGTAGTGATCCAAGGAAAGTGGATTGGGAGAGAAGAACTTCAAAGTAATTTGGATCGTATCGAAAAAAATCACCTCAGAAACTGAACTGTTTATGAAAAAGTACTCTATTCCTAGTTTAAATCTCCGGTTAGGCCAACTCCTACTTTTAATTACTTTAGCGATTAGTAGCTGTACTGCTCCTCCAAAACAAAACCCCAAATCAGCAACCACCACCTTTATGATTCAATCCGAATTACTCACCGAATACCAAGGACAGCCCGTTTACCGCTATGTGTTGGACAACGGCACCATTCAAGTAGAACTCTCCAACTTTGGAGGGCTTGTTTACAAAATCCTAGCACCAGACCGTAACGGGAAGAAGGAGAATGTGGCCTTGACTTTGGATCGAGTAGAAGATTTTTTGGATACAGAAAACCCCTTCTTTGGTGCTACTGCAGGTAGAGTGGCCAACCGAATTGCGAATGCTCAATTCAAGCTGGACGGAAAGACCTATGACCTGGCGAAGACCAATGGAGACAATCACCTCCATGGAGGAAAAGTGGGATTTGACAAGAAGGTGTGGATACCCGAAACCTACTCCACAGACTCCACGGTAGGGGTCAAGATGACTTACCTCAGCCCAGAAGGAGAAGAGGGTTACCCTGGCAACCTTCAGACGACGCTCTGGATGGAGCTACATGGGGACAATACGCTCCGAATTCGATTTGAATCGACCGCAGATCAAGCCACTTTGGTCAACTTGACCAATCATACCTACTTCAATTTGGGAGGCATGAAACGCGATGTGTTGGATCATGAAATTCAGTTTTGGGCTGACGCCTACACCCCCATCGACGAGGAGCTAATTCCTACTGGAGAGGTGAAGGATGTAGCGGGAACTCCATTTGATTTTCGTTCGCCAAAAATCTTGGGAGACCAAATTGCAGCAAATGGGGGAGGCTTTGATCACAACTTCGTGACCAAAAGGGAGAAATCACCCGAAATGAAGCAGGTGGCTCGGGTGCGTCATCCGGAAAGTGGTCGAGTGATGGATATGTATTCGGACAATGTGGGCGTTCAATTCTACACGGGCAATTTTCTAAGCAAGTTTCCCGGTGCAGCGGGTAAGACCTACGATACCCATTGGGGCTTTTGTTTAGAATCTCAAAATTGGCCTGATGCGATCAATCATTCCAACTTCCCAAGCCCTATACTTCGACCTGGGGAAACCTACACACATACCATCGACTACCGCTTCTCGGTAGAAGATTAAGTAGGTCCACATTCCCCAGGGATACAAAAAACCTTTGGGGTATATCTTTCGTCTTCATGCACAGCAAGCTAATTCGGCTTGGAAAAAGAATTTAATTAGTCATACAACTTTTATTAAAAAAAAATGGGATTATTTTCAGCACTACTGGGGAATGCGGGGGCGGTCAGCCAAGAAGAACTTCAAAAGAAATATGGGGAGTTGCTCACCACCGGAGAAGAGATTGAGCTCGGCTTCAAGCTAGTTCGGGACACCTTTATTTTTACCAATAAGCGGCTTATTTTGGTCGATATTCAAGGGATTACGGGGAGCAAAACCGAATACACTTCGATCTCCTACAAGAGTATCTCTAGGTTTAGCGTGGAGACTGCAGGCACCTTTGATTTGGATGCAGAGTTAAAGATTTGGGTATCTAGTGAGGTTCATCCCAGCATCAAAAAGCAGTTCAACAAGTCCGTCAACGTCTACGAAGTACAGCGCGTCTTGGCGCACCATGTGCTGAAGTAAGTTCAGGGAGGAGCACAAAGTTAAGCCATCCGCCGCCGCGGATGGCTTTTTTCTTTTCCCTCAATCAGACCATCAGCATCAGTTTTAGTTTCCGTTCAGAACTGCCGCAGCCTGAACCTGTGTTTCTACAAATCCTTGATAGGCACAAACCACCGCTTCAAAATCGGACAGCTCGCCCAGGTGTTTGAGCGCCAAAGGGTTGCCAAAATGAACCAGAATGCAGGGCTTGGTTTTCGCTAATTCTTGGATTTCATCCAAGACGGTTTGCTCCATTCCAAATTGATTTAAGGGCTTGTGACTAGGCACAAATACCGCCAAAATTACTTTCTCTGCCTCTTCAATTGAGGAGGAAGGAAGGTCCAACTGCTGGGAAAAGAGACTTGGACTAGCCGTAAAAAAATCCCGGTAACCCAGTTTACCTGCTTTTGCTAACTCTTGTAGTTCTTCCGAATCAATTTCACCTGAGATTTCAGACACATAGTTTTCTGCCAAGTCTCTTTGAAGTTGGGAATGGCTTTCCCAATCAAAAGTAGGGACGGTTATCGGCTTGGATTCTAGGACAGCCAAGCGGGATTTTAACCCCATTATCTTTTCAAAAACAGCATCTATCTCTGAATCTGAGGCATTCTGGGCGATTTTCTCGATCCCCTCTTTCACGTGATCCGAAAAGCAAAGGATGTCATTCCCTGCATGAAAAGCCTGCCATTCGAGTTCCCCTGGCTCGGGATACAGATTGGCCACGGCCTTCATATTCAGTGCATCGGAGATGACTAGGCCTTTGAATCCCATTTCTCCCTTGAGCAAGTCCGTAATGAGTTTGCGGCTGATGCTGGCTGGAATGTTTTTTCCTCCAGTCAGTGCAGGTACGGCCAAGTGTCCCACCATGATCATTTCCACGCCCTGATCGATGCCCACTTGAAAGGGAAGTAATTCTTCTGCTTCCAATTCCGCTTTGGTTTTATGCAAAATCGGCAAGCCCAGATGCGAGTCTGTTGCCGTATCCCCATGTCCTGGAAAATGCTTCAGGCAAGCTCTGATTCCAGCTTTTTTCATTCCTGAATAGGCAGCAAAGGCCAGTTGGGATACCTTATTCGACTGATTCCCAAAAGAGCGGTAGCCAATCACCGGGTTGTCCGGATTCGTATTGACGTCTGCGCAAGGGGCGAGGTTGAGGTGAATGCCGGAGCGCTTCATATCCAAGCCCATGCGGTAGCCCACTTCCTCCACCCATCTTGCCGCATCGTTTTTCAAAGCTCCCAGGGTAATGGCAAAGGGGTATTGGGGGGTATTTTCGATCCGCATGGCCAATCCATATTCCCCATCGATGCTAATCAGCAAGGGGATGCTGGCCGCCTTTTGGTAGCGGTTGATTAAGCCAATCAATTTCTCAAAAGTGCCACTCACATCCAGGACTTCTGCCCGCTTTTCAAAGTTAGCCGCTGCAGAATGCCTGCTATGAAAAAAAGTCAGCCCCCCGATTTCCTGTTCGCGAATGAGGGTTTCGATGGCTTGGTAATTTTCTTCCGTATCGTGAATAAACGCCGCAGGAGAAAACAGCTGCGCAATTTTTTGTTTTTTATTCATGTTCGTGTCGTTGTAGGTTCTTCGAAATTCTTCCTTCTTCTATCGACATTCGTCATTGAATCCAAAACGAATGTTGAGTAGCAAATGTCGAAGTGTTCGCTATTCGAAATTCAGCATTGGGCATTCGACATTTGAATATTTATCAATAATGAATGTCGAATGTTGAGTAGCGAATGATGAATCTTAGCCTTCCAGTTTCTTCCCAAACTCCCTCGGAAACTTCACCACATACGCCATCACAAATCCTGGAATCGTAGCGATTACCACCCAAACGAAAAATCCGGGATAGCCGAGCCACTGCTGCACGTAGCCACTGAGCATACCGGGAAGCATCATTCCCATGGCCATAAATCCGGTCGCTAGAGCATAATGGGCCGTTTTGAAAAATCCTTCTGCGAGGAACAGTAAAAACACCATGAAGGCAGCAAAGCCAAAACCATAGCCCAGCTGCTCAATCACGACCACCAAGGCAGCAAAGTAGACGTTGTCTGGCTGAAGCCATGCCAAAAATACGTAGCCAATATTCGGAGCATTGATTGCAAATGCCATGGGCATCATCCACTTGCCCAATCCATCTCGGGAGATGAAGATGCCTCCTAAGATCCCGCCAACCAGTAAGGCAATAACCCCTAGCGTGCCGTAAATAAATCCTACCTCGGTGGTACTTAATTCCAATCCGCCTGCGACTCGCTTATCCAAAAAGAAGGGAGAGGCCATCTTCACGAGTTGGGATTCTCCCAAGCGGTAGAGCAGGACAAAGCCTAGGGATAGGCCTATATTTTTCTTCGTAAAAAAGGTGGAAAACACCTTTCCAAAACTGGGTTGGTCTTCCTTGGCGATGCGCTCCTCTAGCACCTTTGGCGTAGCGAGGTAATTGATCCCTGTCAAGACCAGCATCAAGCCCCCTACGCCCAACATGGTCCAAGACCAGGCTTGGGTAGGATCGGCAAATTTCTCTTCCAAAAAGCCGGCAACAATCACGATCAAACCCTGACCTGTAATCATCCCCACCCGGTAAAAGGTGCTGCGCATGCCCACAAAAAAACTTTGTTGCTCGGGTTTTAAAGCAATCAAATACAAGCCATCTGAAGCAATGTCGTTGGTGGCAGAAGCAAAGGCTCCCATCCAAAAAAAGGCAAGCGTAATCGTGAAAAAATGCGAACTACCGGTAGTTAATCCTACACCCAAAAACACCAGGGACAGGATAAATTGCATGCTCAAAAACCATTGTTTTTTGTGACCAAAGAGTTCCAGAATTGGGCTCCAGATAGGTTTGATTACCCAAGGCAAGTAGAGAAAGGAAGTATACAATCCAATGTCTTCATTGGAGATACCCAGATTTTTATACATCACTACCGAGACCGAAATAATCAGCACATAGGGGATCGATTCGGTAAGGTAGAGCGTGGGAACCCACAGCCAAGGGTTTTTGGAGGAGCTTTGGGTCATGGTTTGCGAAGTAAGTGTTGGTAGATGCTGATTTCCGAGCCTTCGATGATTTTTGCGCCAACCGCCTTTTCATAGAATGCTGCTGGTCCCACACCACCAATGATGGCGTAGGCATAGCCCATTTCTCGCATGGATTCTAGGGATTTGAGGAGCAGGAGTTTACCGATGCCTTTGCCGCGCTCTGATTCCAGCGTACCTGTAGGGCCAAAAAAATTCCGAGCCGTACTTTCGTAGCAGGCAAAACCCAAAATAGTATTTCCCCGCTGCGCAATCCAACAGGATACGGGTTGCCGCGAAAAAGCTACCTCCACCTCCGAATGCCAATAGGCACCAAATGCTTGCATGACCCAGTCGCACACCAAGTGCTTTTCTGGTGCAATTGCTCTGCGAACTACTATTTTCTCCTTTTCTAAAAGCCGCTGCTCCAGTTCTGCGCCTGAAGGAAGTTCTAGAAGTCGAACGAGCATGTCTTTCATGGTCGTGAAGGTTTGGTGAGTTGGAGCACTTGACTTTGGATCACTCTTCCATAGCTATCCACCCAGCGGATGGCCAGGTAGCTGCTATTCAGTTGAGGGATGTCTAGACTAGACTTTTGATTGCTTCCTACCCAAACTTTGTGGAGGGGTGCCTGATGAATGCTGTTTAGGTCATTGCCGCCTTGAATCAGGGCATAGCGAATGCCAGGGTCCAACTGCTTTTCTAGTTGAAGCTGGATTTTTGAGCCCAAATTTTGGAGATCCAAGACCTGTGGAGTGCTGATGCGTACGGGTGTTTTGGGTTCAAATGCAGGGGGCAATACCGGACGATCGTACACCTCAGTTTTCAGGAGTTGGGCGATGTCCTGATTCTTTTGGTACATGGATTTGGCCGAAAAAAAGGCATTGCCCTGAATTTGTGGCAAGGTTCTTCCGTAGTGTACTTGCGAGATAAGTTCCTTAGGCTCTTTCCAAGCCACATCCGAATCGTCCCGAATCTTGTAGGGGCCATTTCCCAAGTAAATGGGTACACCATAGCTGGTATTGGACCACCAGTCGGCAAGAATGCGGTGTGAAGCCAGGCGGTGCTCCATGCTCCAATAGAGTTGAGGGATCAGGTAATCTATCCATCCGTTTTTCATCCACAGCAGCACATCTGCAAAAAGATCGTCGTAGTTGGTTTGTCCAGCTTGGGTGGGAGAGCCTTTCGGGTCTTTACTCTTATTTCTCCACACCCCAAAAGGGGAGATGCCAAACTGAACCCATGGCTTTTTGCTTTTGATGGTTTGACTGAGCGCTAGGATGAGCTCATCCACATTTTGCCTTCTCCAATCGTCTTTGGACTGGCCTGGCTTTTTGTAAGCAGCGTACGATGCCTGGTCTGGAAACTCCAAGTTAGGCTCTCGGTAGGGATAAAAATAGTCATCGAAATGAATGGCGTCAATGTCGTAGTTTTCAACTACTTCATCGATGATTTGAAGCAAATGGGCTTTCACCTCGGGTAAACCTGGGTCGTAGTACCACTTGGTGCTGTATTTGAGCATCCATTTTCGATGGGTGTTGAAGTCATGTTTAGGACTTAATGCAGCCGTATTGAGGTCCATTGTGGCACGGTAGGGGTTGAGCCAGGCATGAAACTCCAGACCGCGCTGGTGAGCAGCATCAATCATCCAAGCCAATGGATCTTCCGGAGTTTTAGGGGCTGTCCCCTGTTGGCCAGTCAGGTACTTGGACCAAGGAGCTAGGTCGGTGGGGTAAAAAGCATCCCCTGCCGTACGAATTTGAACGATTACGGCATTGAAATGCAGCCCTTTGTAGTAATCCAAAAGCGCGAGGTAGTCCTTCTTTTGCTTTTCCCAGGGGTCTGTGGGGGAGAGTGGCCAGTCAATATTGGATACGGTGGCGATCCAAACCCCTCTGAATTCTCTAGGAATATCGGGAAGCGAATGGGGAATGGTCACAAAGGAAGCCTCGCGGCTTTCAATGGCATTGATTTTGGATTCTGTAGCGCTAGTTTTTGGAGCCAGTGGATCCAATTCTTGGGCAGAGCTGCCTGCCCATACGAAAAGTAAAAGAAGAAAAGGTGCGGTAAACTTGAGGGCCAGATTCATACTTCAATCAAAGCGGAGGAAGCGGTTTTAAGTTCAGGTCAGTCAAATTTTTCCGCAAGCGAATCATAAATGAATCTCCTGGATCTGACTTTACAGTACGGTAGTTGGGGTCCGTCTCTTTCCAAAGGTCTGTTTTCTGAAAGCGCTGGTATTCGTGGTGGCCAATGACATAGTCGATCGGGTACTTCCGTTTGAGGTAGCGGATGAGTTTTTCGTTGGACTCTAGCTGGGCCTTGGTCAGGGGCATATCATCGCTACCAATATTTTCAATCCCAATGGCCAAGTAATTTAGGCCAATCACGTGCCTGGCAAAGGTGGTTTCTGGCAAAAGGCGAAAAATGGTGCCATCCCGGTCGATCAAAAATTGACTGGAAACATTCAAGTTGCTTGCACCGGTAAGGTCGGCTCTACCGCCCAAGGTGATTGGGTTGAAGACGTCAAAAGTTACTTCTATAGTTGGAATGGCCGTCCAATGAACTACCACCATTTGGGGCTTGATGGTCGCGGTGGTTTGGGTAAGTCCGTGACGTTCCTTGAGGTAGTTCAGCGAGAGCTGCTCCCGTTCGGCGTTCCAGGTGATGGGTTTGTCAAAAATGCGTAAAGTAGCCTTTTGGCTGCACGAAGTGAAGCTGATGCAGGTCAAAAGCCATCCTAGGATAAGCTTTAATCGGTTCATGGGTAAGGGATAAAAAAGACCTAAGGACTAAGTTAGGCAGAAAAATGGAGGAATTCACCCCGATGAAGACAGAAACAGAAAAACTGTTTCCTCAAAATCCTTTCCCTTGGAGGTTTAGGCCCTTTTTGGTAGGACTCTAATAGTTTACCCCAAACTTTTTTCCCAGCTCCGTCAAATCTTGCACTACTGGATCGAGTAATGGAATGCCCTCTTTTTTTCGGATGATTTCGAGTTCACGCTCTGGATCTCCTGGGATTAAGACTTTTTCATTTCCAGCGGTAGGTTCAGCAGATCGAAATCTACGGATCCATTGGTCCATGTGCTCTTTAAACTCTTCTGCTGGACGGAAGGCGTCTACGCGAAGGGCGCCAAAAAAGTGGCCCATTCCTTCCCCAACAAGATTTGGAAGCGGATCCAAAAAAGCGACAAAGGGAGGAACCCAAGGCCCATAATTGGCTCCAGAAAGTACACCAGATAAAATATCTACTACTGCTCCGAGGGCATATCCTTTGTGCGAGCCATGTTCCCGATCGCCTCCAAGAGGTAGCAAAGCACCCCCTTCTTTTACTCCACTGGAAGAAATGGTTGCGTTGCCATCTTTGTCTTGTACCCAACCGGTCGGAGTATCCAAGCCCTTGCGTTGGAGAATTTCTAGTTTGCCATTGGCAGCAGTGGTAGTTGCCATGTCTAGCACAAAGGCAGGCTCTTCCTTGGCAGGAATAGCTACTGAAATGGGATTGGTACCCAAAAGACGTTCCTTAGAAAAGGTTGGGGCCACCAGCGGACTTGCGTTAGTCAAGGAGATGCCAATCATGTCTTGCTCCAAGGCCAACATGGCATGGTAGCCTGCGATGCCATAATGGTTCGAATTTTTGACAGACACCCATCCTGTGCCTACATTTTTGGCCTTTTCCATAGCCACCTTCATGGCAAAAGGAGCCACTATTTGGCCGAGGCCGGCGTCACCATCTACAACAGCCGTTGAGGGGGTTTCGTGAGTTACTCGAATTTTTGGGTTGGGGTTGATTCTGCCCTTTTCCCAAAGTCGTACATAGCCACTCAGTCTTGCCACTCCGTGACTATCCACTCCCCGTAAATCTGCCGAAAGCAAGACCTTGGCGGCGAGTTGGGCATCTTCTTCAGGGCAGCCAATTTTTTTGAGTATGTCTTCGGTGAATCGAGACAGGTGATCGTAAGAGAACTGATGCATGCCTGTTGGGTAAAAGGTGGTTGGGGGTTCTTCAAAGGTAATGGAATTCAGGTGGTACCGGGTATCCATTTGCTAATTATAATATAGAAATAATATATGTGTCTTATAAAAAAATGGAAGTGGTATTCGACCTAGAGGTTAATTTCACCAGAGATCATTCTAGATACTGCTCCCTCTTTCAAAGAGTAGTGCGAGCAGCGGATACTTTCCACGCGGACATGCTGCAAAATGAAATCGATGAGGCAGCTGGCAACCACGATCATGTCCACCCGCATGGCAATCATGCCGGGGATGAGCAATCGCTCTGCTCGATTTTTGGTAATCAGCAACTGAAAAAGTTGGTAAAAATCGCTAACTGGCAATTCGAATACGTGCTGGCCGGTGAGTTTGCATTGCAGCATGGTCGCGTAATACATGTCGATCAGCGTATCAAAGGTGCCTGAGGCCCCCACAAATCCACTGGGCTTGTAGGTGGCAATGGCTTCCAGTAAGGGCTGAAGTTTTTCTCCACAATACTGCTCCAGCTTTTCTACCTCTTCAGGCAAGATGGGGTCGTGGTAATGGAATGCATCCAAAAGACGCTGTCCTCCTATTTCAAAACTTCTTTTCCAGAATACCTCCTGGTTATTGCCAATAATAAATTCGACCGAACCCCCGCCGATATCCATCATCAGGGAGGGATGCTCGTCCAGGGCATCTGAAAAATGAATGCCTTCGTAAATCAATTGTGCTTCTTCTTCTCCAGAAATCACATGGATTTGAATACCGAGTTCTTCCTTGACTTTTTTGACAAATTCAGGACCATTGGTAGCGTTTCGTACAGCCGAGGTGGCAAAGGCAAATACCTGGTCGATCGCTTCCCCATCAATTAGGTTCTTAAAATGACCAAGCGTATGCAACGCTCTTTTTTCGGCTTCAGGAGTAATCTGATTTTGGGTGATGCCTCCTTGACCCAGTTTCACGGCAATTTTCTCCTTGTAAATTGTCTTAAATTCTTTCCCATTCAGCTCCACCAACAAGAGATGAAACGTGTTGGTCCCCATATCAATTACCGCTGCCTTCTTGGGATGTGCCATTGTCCTTTTTTTTGGATGGGCGAATATAGAAAGTTTTTTAAAAGTTCTATTTTAAGTTTTTATACATCAGATAAAACGCAGGTTAGCAGTAGCTTGAATCCGCCTTGGGACTTGATTTGGGGAGCGAAGGCTTTTTCTATCCGTTGGAGCGTTTATATTTGGTAGAAGAAATAATCCCTCGTGATGACAGATCCAAAGAACCCAAATTACAGCCCATCAGGCCACCTAGAGAAAACCGCCCTTTTGGCGAAAAAAAATGCAGAAGCGGAACAAGGGGGAGGGGCTTCACGAATTGATGCGCAGCACAAAAAAGGGAAGCTCACTGCCAGAGAGCGAATTGCCTTGCTTTTGGACGAGGGCACCTTTGAGGAGTTGGATAAGTTTGTCATGCATCGCTCCAAAGACTTTGGTTTGGACAAGGAGCATTACCTCGGGGATGGTGTAGTGGCTGGATATGGGGAGGTGAATGGACGATTGGTGTATGTTTACTCCCAGGACTTTACTGTTTTTGGTGGTTCGCTTTCCGAGACCCATGCCGAAAAGATTTGTAAGGTGATGGATTTGGCGCTCAAGAATGGCGCCCCAATTATTGGGATGAATGATTCGGGTGGGGCTCGAATTCAAGAAGGGGTCAATTCACTTGGCGGCTATGCCGATATTTTTTACCGCAACACCCTTGCTTCAGGAGTAGTGCCTCAGATTTCTGCCATCATGGGTCCCTGTGCAGGTGGGGCAGTGTATTCCCCAGCGATCACGGACTTTATACTGATGGTAGAAAATACCTCCTACATGTTTGTGACTGGGCCCAATGTGGTCAAGACGGTTACTCAGGAAACAGTCACTGCTGAGGAATTGGGCGGAGCTTCCACCCACAGCACCAAGTCAGGAGTCACCCATTTTGCCTGCGCCAATGAGGTAGAGGCATTGAAACGGATCAAATCATTGCTGAGCTATCTCCCGCAAAATTGTGAGGACCGAGCGCCTAGCTATCCCTACGAACCAAAGAAAGACGAGACTCGAACTGTATTGGACACCTTGATTCCAGAAAATCCAAACCATCCCTACGACATGCGGGAAGTGATAGGGGGCATCGTGGACCAAGGATCCTTTTTAGAAGTACATGAAAGTTATGCGGATAATATTGTAGTTGGTTTTGCACGAATTGCCGGCAGGAGCATCGGCATTGTGGGCAATCAGCCCCAATCCATGGCAGGGGTTTTGGACAATCATGCATCGATCAAGGCAGCACGCTTTGTGCGCTTCTGTGATAGTTTCAATGTGCCGCTATTGGTATTGGTGGATGTGCCGGGTTTTTTGCCAGGCACCGATCAGGAATGGAATGGAATCATTACCAATGGAGCGAAGTTGCTTTACGCCTTCTCCGAAGCGACGGTTCCTCGGATCACCGTTATTACCCGAAAAGCCTATGGGGGAGCCTACGATGTGATGAACTCCAAGCACATTGGAGCAGATTTGAATTACGCTTGGCCCATGGCTGAAATCGCCGTGATGGGGGCAAAGGGAGCGGCAGAAATTATCTTCAAAAAAGAGATTGCCGAAGCGGAAGATTCCGAAGCCAAACTCCAAGAAAAGGTGGACGAGTATACCGCCAAGTTTGCCAACCCGTACCGTGCCGCGCACCGAGGCTATATTGACGAGGTGATTCTTCCTTCCGACACGCGAACTAAATTAATCAAGGCATTTAAAATGCTCGAAAATAAGGTGGCTCAATTGCCTCGAAAGAAGCATGGCAATATTCCACTCTAAGAAGTATTCAGGTGTAAGTTTTCACCTTTTCAAATTTTCACTTACCTAAACTTAAAGACACTACCCACTTAAATTATAGTGTCCTACTCCTAAAGCGATGAATGAAACTCAGTTTTTAAAAACCTATTTAAACAATGCTTCCCCCACTGGGCATGAGGCTTCGGGGCAACAGATCTGGCTAGATTACATCAAGCCGTATGTCGACAGCTACTTTACCGACTCCTATGGTACCGCTGTGGCAGTGATCGAGCCCGATGCGCCGTATCGGGTCGTGATTGAAGCACATGCCGACGAGATCAGCTGGTTTGTCAACTACATCAAAGACGATGGATACATCTATGTCCGCCGGAATGGAGGATCCGATCACATGATTGCTCCTTCCATGCGGGTCAATATCCATACAGATAAGGGGATTGTGCCTGGAGTTTTTGGCTGGCCAGCCATCCACGTGCGGAAAGAAGGAAAAGAAGATGCACCTACCTTGGACAATATCTTTATCGATGTCGGGGCACAGTCCAAAGCTGAGGTGGAGCAGTTGGGAATCCATGTGGGTTGTGTCATCACCTTTCAGGACGAGCTGACCGAATTAAATGGAAAGTATTGGTCAGGCAGGGCTTTGGACAATCGAATCGGGGGATACATGATTGCGCAAGTGGCTCGTAAAATCAAGGAGTCTGGGAAGAAACTACCTTTCGGATTATATATAGTGAATGCGGTTCAGGAGGAAATTGGACTTCGAGGGGCTGAAATGATTGCTCAACGAATCAAGCCTGATGTGGCGATCATTACAGATGTATGTCACGATACTACAGCGCCATTGTACAGCAAAATCAGTAGCGGTGATCAGGCCGCGGGCAAAGGCCCCGTGCTCACCTATGGAGCTTCGGTGCACAAAAAATTACTAGATCTTATCATTGCCGCTGCGCGAAAGCATGAGATTCCTTTTCAGCGTGCGGCTGCATCACGGACTACTGGCACGGATACCGATGCCTTTGCTTATTCCAATGGAGGGGTGCCTTCTGCATTGATTTCCCTTCCCTTGAAGTACATGCATACCACGGTAGAAACTGCCAGCAAAAGTGATATTGAGCAGGTCATCGAACTGATGTATGCCTTTTTGGTGGACTTTGATCCGAGTTTTGATTTCCGGTACATCAGTTAAGGAGGGGACATCCCCATTTGTATAAATTATAGAAATGGGGTTGGGACTTTTTTTTTAACTTGTTGCTACAATCCTGAATCTTTAAAAAATCAGGTTTACAGGTAGACTTAAAAAGTGAAAAGCACGAGTTTGAATTAGTGCAAAAACTAAAAAAAAATGAAAAAAATTGCTGTTGTACTAGCGCTTATGGCAGGCCTCGGATTTGGGTGTAGTCCCAAGACTCAAGAATCTGCCACAGGGTTGGATTCCCTGGGGACTGGGGCTCAGGCCGAAAATGCATTGACTCCAGAGGAGCAGGCCGAAGGCTGGATTTTGTTATTTGATGGGAATAGTATGCAGGGTTGGAGAGCCTTCAATGGGGACACGACTCCAGCCAACTGGATCATTGAAGAGGGTGCGATGAAGGGATTGGGAGCTACGGGTGGAGAAGATTTTGGAGGAGATGTGGTCTATGGGCCTCAGGAGTTTGAGGAGTTTGAGTTGAAGTTTTCTTGGAAAATCTCCGCAGGGGGTAATTCAGGAGTTTTCTACCATGTAGTGGAGGGTCTAGCGTACAAGGCTCCTTATTATACAGGACCGGAATACCAGGTGATTGATCAGTTGGGCTTTGCGAAGCCTTTGGAAAAGTGGCAATCACTTGCTGGAGATTATGCGATGTATGAGCCGGATTACGAAGGAGTGGTGAAGCCTGCCGGAGAGTGGAACGAGTCTAAGATTGTTTTTTCTGAAGCAGGTGCCAGCTACTGGTTGAATGGAAAGCAGACGGTTGCTTTTGTGCCATACTCTGAAGACTGGAAGACGCGACGAAATTCAGGGAAATGGAATGATTTCCCCGATTACAAAATTGCCCGCAAGGGGCTAATTGCATTGCAGGATCATGGGGATCCTGTCTGGTATAAAAACATTAAAATTCGACCCTTATGAAAAAAGTGATTTTGGTAGCCTTGCTACTCGTTGGGATGCAAACGGTGTATGCCCAGAAGAAAGAAAAGTTGTTTAATGGAAAGGACCTGACGGGATGGACCGTGTATGGCACGGAGAAATGGTATGTAGACAAGGGCTTGTTGGTTTCTGAAAGTGGACCTGACAAGGGCTATGGCTATTTGGGCACGACAGCCGAGTATGGTGATTTTGAGGTGGAGTTGGAGTTTAAGCAAGAAGCCAATGGAAATTCTGGGGTCTTTATCCGCTCCACGGTTGATGGTACTAAAGTATCTGGTTGGCAGGTGGAGGTAGCTCCTCCGGGCAACGATACTGGGGGGATTTACGAATCCTATGGTCGGGGCTGGTTGGTAAAGCCTGATCCAGAGAAAGACAAAGCCTTAAAGTTTGGCGAATGGAACAAGATGCGTATTGTGGTGCAGGGGGATCGAGTGATATCCTATGTGAATGGGGTAGAAATGGTCAATTATGCCGATGAGAAGATTGGTGGAGGAAAAGGCGGTGTTTTGCTTCAAATCCACGATGGCGGAGGAATAAAAGTCTATTGGAGAAATATAGTTTTGAAAAAATTATAGTTTACCAAATTTTAAATAGGTTAATGCCCTGTAAATTCGGATTTACAGGGCATTTTTTCTGTAAATTTTTCTTGTTCAGGCTCAAGCACTTGTGCAATTCCGGGGTAGAATCTTGATTTATTCTTGTCAATTGGATTCTTTTTACGATCTTTGCACTCCCAAAAGGCGGGTAAGCTGCATTAGGGGTTTTGAGTGCTACAAGAAGGGGGATGAATTTTTAAAATTTATTTTCTTGAATTAGTTGTGGTGAAGTAGAGTTTGATTACCTTTGCAACCCTGTTCAGAAGGAATGGGAAAAAAGTCAAGTGTTTTTAGGGGGTTAAACTCCAAAAATGTACGTGTTCCAAAAATGTTTGGAAGCAAGTTCTTTGAAGTGATGTAAGGCAAAAAAGATTAACCTGAGAACGAGGTTGTTTATGGGTATAC
>JAMNXQ010000012.1 GCA_023653075.1 Algoriphagus sp. | reverse complement strand
AGACCACAATCATCTTGGGCAAAACCGAATTTCCTCCCTGCTCCGAAAGCTGATCAACCATGCCTGCCACGGATAGGAAGTGTGTATTTCCATCCAACACATACAGGACTGGGTAGCGCATGGTACTGTCCTTATTTTCTCGAACCTCCTGAGGCAGGTAGATCAATAAGCGGCGCTGTTCCTTTAATACCTGCGAGTACAGGCTATCACTTACTCCTACCTGGACCTGAGCCAAGCCCTTCCAGGATAGCATGATCAGAAAACTGAGAAAAATGTATTTCATAGGGAAATCTAAATTAGACAACCTAATTTTTTCCTTTTTCTTAGAAAAAACAAAAAATCCCGAAGCGAATTCGCACAACGCTAACTCAACCTATCCTAAAAAATAGGCCTACATTTCTTGGAAAATCTCAAGATGCTCCAGGACTGCGCTTTTCCAATTGCAGGTGCGCATGGTATTCGGAAGGAGATTCGCCTGTCAACTTTTTGAAATTGAGGTAAAAGGTATTGCCACTTACAAACAAGGTCTTCTTGGACAGGGAATCGATGGTATGCGTCAATAGGTACCCTTTGCGAATCAGCGTAATGGAATAATTGATTCGCAACACATTGACATACTCACCAAAACTGAAATTTCCATAGTACTTGAAAAGGTACTTCACATGACTTTGGGGACAGTCCAACTGGAAGGAGAGGGATTTGAGACTGGGAACTTCCAGGAGCTCCTCAGACCAGGCTTGTTCCAGATTTTTTAAGTTAAAAAGAAGGGATTCCACCCGAGGAGCGATCTGCTTCTCCACTGCCAAGTCCTGAGCACGAGTTTGTCCCCTTTTCTTGGACCTCCAGATGGCAATCTCTTCCGGGACCACCTCGTTGATGTGTTCCAACAAGCGCAGCTCCCCGTACAGAATGCGCGGGTTTCTCAAGAGGTAAAAACAAATAAACAACCAGAGCAGGGAAGTGACGCCATAGAATTCCGCCAACACTTGATCTTGAGTACCCTCTAGCCCTTTTCCGTAGCTAAAATTTGCGAAGGCATAGATTAACAAAAAAGCAACCATCATCAAGTACGCCCAAACGCGGATGGACTTGAAATAGAGCTGCTCCCGCTGACTTTTCCGCTTCGAAAAATAGGTCCACACCAAATAAATCAAGCGAATACTGTATCCTGAGGAGTAGACCAAAAACACGGATTGATTGATCGCTTTGTTCCAATCCAATCCTACGCTAAGGGACACAATCAGAATGGAAAGCCCAAAATGAGCTAAAAGATGTCTTTTTGAAATTTGTTGCTGCAATAGCCCTTCAAAAAACAGGTAATAAATCGGCGGAATGAAAAAGGCAAAAAGGAGAGACTGCTCAAAAGGGTTTTCAAAGGTGCCGAGGATCTTAAAACTGGACAGCCCAAAGATGACGCGTTGTACACCGGAGATCGACAAAATGGCTAAAAAAAAGAAACTCGATTTGAGGTCTCTCTTCGTGTCAAAGAGGGAAACGGAAACGAGCAAAAGCAATACTCCCCCCACAAAAAAAGACAGAATTGACAATGCCGGCCACATGCCCAAAACTAAACCAAAATTTTAGTTTATGAGGTTTAGTTAAAAAAATTATTCTCAATTCGCTTTCCTGCTCAACCACCTAGCTTTCAACCCACAAAATACGCTTCCAGCTCCTTCAGCATCTCCCCTTTCTCACGCAAATCTCGGATGACCTTTCCCTTTTCTAGCAGCACGATGCGATCGCAGATCTCGGTGACATGGTTTAGGTCGTGACTGGAGATCAAAAAGGTGATTTTAGAAGCTTCCAATTCGGATAAGATCAACTTCTTCAAGCGAATCTGGGAACTGGGATCCAAGTTTTCAAAAGGCTCATCCAATAGCACCACCTGTGGGTGGCCTAGCAGGGCTGCTGCAATGCCCACCTTCTTCAGGTTTCCTTTGGACAAGTCCCGGATGTACTTTTTCTTGCCCAGCACCTCTCCATTAAACAGTTCCTCGAACTTGCTCAAATGCAATTCAAGGTCGGCTGTAGAAAGTCCATAGATCTTACGCAAGGTTTCGAAGTATTCGTCAGGAGTCAAAAATGCCAAAAGCATCTGCTCATCCAAGTAGGCGCCCACCTGGGATTTCCAAGACTCGGTTTTGCTCACATCTTCCCCCTGGAATGTCACCTGCCCGGACGTAGCACGCACCAAGTCCAACAGGATACAGAACAAGGTGGTCTTGCCCGCGCCATTGTTGCCCACCAGCCCAAAGCACTCCCCTTTGGAGATGAGTAATTCTGGGACATCCAGCACTACGGCTTCTTTGTATTGTTTTTTGAGTTGAGATACCTGTATCATAGTTCTTGTCTGAAGGAAGAAGAGATTTCGTAACGGTTGGCCAGAAGCCGATTGGTAATGATGCGGGATAGTGGGCGAAAAGCAAGGATTCCTGCCAGTCCAGTCAATCCCAAGGCAAGCAAGCCTGCATAGTCATTGATCAAATAAGAAAAAGGAAGGTACACCAAATACGGGCCCGCCATCAAGGGGATAATGATCAAAAATTGGGCGGCACCTACCCCCTCGTAATTAAACATGGCCCCTTTGTTGAGATCCATAGGCTTGGGCTTCCACAAGGCCACGTAAATGATCACATGGATCAAAATGCCACAGTTGAATAGGAAGGTAGCCAGATGCACGAGTAAAATCTCCCAGCCAAAGTACACGTAGGGCACGGATGCCAAAAAGCAAACCCCTGAAATACTCAGGAATAGCAGGTATTTGGCGCGAACCAAGGCTTCAAGTCCTCCTTTGCGCTGAATGAAGAAATCAAAGTTGGCCGAGTTCCAACTCAAAAACAGCTGTCCATACTGAATCATAAAAATCCCCGTGATAAACACCCCCACAAAAATGAAAATGGGGGAAATTCCTGTTTCACTTTGATAGGCTGGATTGGTGTAAAAGATCAATCCATACAACAGAAAAAAGGCCGATAGCATCAGGTAGGTGCGGCTTTTCTTGTGTCGCAAAATCAACTTCCACTCCAGGTTGGCCAACTCCCCTGCCATCCCAAATCGGGAAAAAAGGCCAAAACTTTGCCCCGCTACCCGGTACTCCTCCTCCTCCCCAAGCTCCTCCAAGTATGCGTGCGCTACGTAATACCGGTACGAAAGCGTGTAGACCAATCCAAGCAGTAGGAGCATCCCAACTATAGGAAGAAGGCTCTGTGTAGCCGCAGTAAAGAAGGGAGCAAGGAGTTCACCCACATTGAACCAACCCAAGTAAGTTGTCCCACCTGAAAGTAGCACCACTAGGAAAACCACCCCCAAGCCGATAAGACTGTCCTCAAAGCGCTGCTTAAACCAGAGAATAAACCAGTGCAAGGACCAGCTCAAGCACAGCAAAGTCCCCAACCAGGATACCAGTCCCAGCAGTCCATATTCCTCCTGCACCGCCTCCACCCCAAAGGGAAGGAAGAGCAACAAAGCAATAACATTGAGTGGTGATAAAAAGGAGCGCAGCAACAAGACGGACACGATTTTCTTTTTCCCGATCGGGAGGTGAAGCAAACTTTCGAGATCCACCACCGGCAACTTCTGCACGAAGTAGCGGTACATAAACTCCCCTAAGAAAAAGTAAATGAGTAGGGAGTTGAGAAAGGCGATGGGTTCTTTGCCCTCAGCAAACATGTCGATAATTCGCCCCAGAAATAAGCCTGCGAAAAACACATAACTCAAGAGGAGCAGGGCAATAAATACCAAAAATCCAGTGGCGAGGGCGCTTTTTGCAAAACTTGTGGAGCGAACGCTCTTCAGGTATTGCAAGCGAATCAATGTAAAAAACATAGGCTACAGACGTTAAATTCTGAAACGTAAACTTCAAAATTTTGGCCATCTTTACCAATCAAAAAAAGTTAAAAGAAACAAATGAGCCAGGAACTGAATTTTTTTGAGGCAGTACAGCAGCGCAGGTCTGTGCGCGTATTCGATCAAACAGACAATTTTGACGGCACCATCGTTCAAAAATGCTTGGAAGCGGCTATTCTTTCGCCCAACAGTTCGAATCTGCAACTGTATCAGTTTGTGCGCGTGCCGGAGTACTCTACGCTGAAGGATCGCTTGGCCCAACTCTGCATGGGACAAAAAGCAGCCACCTCTGCTCGGGAACTGGTGGTGGTCCTTACTCGACGAGACCGCTGGAAAGCCCATGCGAAAGCCAACTTTGACTTTATCTCCGCTTCGGCATCTGGGGAAGGGGATAAAAAAGTGAAATTGGCCCTTCGCTATTACGGCAAGTTGGTGCCCATGCTCTACAACAAATTTCCAGGATGGTCCTTTGCTAAAAAGTTAATTGCCATTACCCAGGGCCTCCGCAAGCCGATGGTACGTGAGGTGAGTGAAACTGCCGTGCGCATCTCGGTACACAAGAGCGCATCCCTTGCCTGCATGACCTTTATGCTCGGGATGAAGGCCGCTGGCTACGATACCTGCCCCATGGAGGGCTTTGATTCCAAGCGGGTCAAGAAACTACTGAATCTCCCTGCGGGATCTGAAATCGCGATGATTATTGGCTGCGGCAAAGGCCTTCCCGAAGGCATCTATGGGGAGCGGTTTAGAGTACCGACTTCAGAATTGATTGTGGTGAAGTAGGAAATCTGCTACAAACTATTTTTTCACGCTGATCTTAGGAGAAAAAGTACGCTGATCTCATTCTATTGATCTGCGTATTTTTCCGTGTTTATCTGCTTGAGCCTTTTTACGCTGATTTAAGAAGAAAAAAAACCGCTGATTTAGTTAATCAGCGGTTTTTTCGGTGATCCGCCGCGGCGGAGCGCGAAACTCCTTCATCATTTGACCCGAAACCTTCGAGGTCTTTTTCAGACCTCGAAGGTTTTACCACCATCTATTGAGATATCCTGTTAAAAAAATTTCGAAGATCCATGAATTACTCATTGTAATATTGCCAATTGACTTCATAAAATTCAAGCGGCTTTCCGTCTTTAAAGGTCAAAAGAATTAATTTAGGTAAATCTTCTGCCTTACTATTTCCAAATGGATATTTTGATTGAATGAAATCAATATGATTCTCAAGATCATCTAATGTCAAGTCCCTTTTACACAAACATTTTTTATCATTCACAATACCAGATTCATGCTTCATTGGATCAAACAAAAACATTTTTCCTTTTATCATAAATCTCTTTTTTCCATTTTCTTTTTCTAAAAGGAGATATACTTTTTCATTTACCAAACCTCCACTACCATCCTCTTTCTTGTAAACTATATCAGAGTCTTTGTAAAATGGGATACAGTAATTTTCAGTAGGCTGAAATATTACAATTGATATAAATAAAAGTATTAGAAACATGGATTATTAATAATGTTTTAAACATTTGACGTCCAAATTTTCTTAGATAAAAGTTAGAATTACCGCATTGCCTAATTCAAAGGGACGTTATTCAATTTGTTCAATCCATTTTACTTTATATCTAAATATTTTATTTTTTTCTCTGATATAAATATAGATTGAATCATAAATTTCATGGTTTAAAAGCACTTGAATTTTACCAAGGTCTCTCGCCTTAGTTATTCTATTTTGTCTTGTATCATTAGCATCAACTTTGAATTGGCAAATATCGATTAATTGAATGCCCACTAATTTTTCTTCAATTATTTCTTCTCTTGAGCTTGTAGCTCCTCTAAATAAGCTTGATCCAATATAAAAATCTGTAAAACCATCTTTTATAATTACTTTTTTATATACCTCGTGATTGGTTTCAATCACATCAAAAGATAAATTTACAATATGAGCCTGGTTTTGTGTAGGCGAGAATAGTACAAGACTCTTTAAAACAACTATTAGAAATAAAGCTTTCATGGTTAATAACAGATTTTGTTTCCGTTTGATTCATAATAGACTATGCTATTGACTATCCTAGTTTTTTCGTAATCATCCAAGGTATCCCAAGCTAGTGTTTTTTGAAGACCAACCCAAGACATGTCTAAATAAAATTGATCTGGGCTTTGTTGTGAAGTAAGACGCTGGCTTTATGTTTTCAGAAATTCATTCAATATAATACTCCCAAGAGACCTTATATTTTAAAAAGCTTCCATCATATTGTTTTTCATATATGAATATTTCATCAAACATCGAGCTTGGGTAAAATGGGTTTTTTTCTTGAACTAATTCTAACAAATCATCAATTTTAGAAAATTTTACATTCTTAATTAGTTCACTTGGAATTACTTTTTTTTCTCCATGTTTTGATACTTCATATCTGAATTTTTCTTTACAAACATAAAAATCAATATCTCCATTTACCTGTAGAATTTTTTCATATAGCCTAATCCCTTTTTCCGAATGAAACCTTCCAATCTGCGTTTGATTAAGTGAGCAATTTTGTTTATTGTTAGGTTCGAAATAAAGATTCACATCCTCTTTTAAAGAGGAGAATAAAAATATCAAGTAAAAATAAAATAGAAATAGTTTCATGTTATAGACAATTTTGATTGTTATTGGCATCAATATAGTTTTGTATCACCCCATTAATTCTTGAGCGCTCTTCAGGAGAAATCACATTTTGCCAAGCAATTAAATTAGAATTATTTAAACCTTCCCATGCAAAATCCATATATTTTTGTTGTGGAATTTCTCCGTTATCTAAAGCAATGCCTGTATCAAACTCTTGTAGCACCCTACCTATAGTTTCTCTATAATGTTGGGCCATCTGTTGATGTTGAAATCCGTTTAAACCGTAGGTAGTATAGTAATCTAACATTCCTGGATAATCCCCATTTTTCAGCATATTATTCAGTTTTGTCACATCTATATTTCCATTTTCATTTGCTAGAGACAGCATCTTTCTGAACATTTCAGCATGAATTACTTCGTGAATAATAGTTTTAGCAATTAATAAATTTGGACGGAAGTGAGTGCCACTAGAGCTAGAGTTATTGTTTAAAGTAATATCAATAACATAATTCTGAGGAGGGGAAGTAAATCCTCTTACTTCGGAACCTAAGTCTGCCAATTTAAATCTCAAATGCGCAACAGGGAAATCACCATCAAATTTCTTAATCGCATTTTTAAACCCACCACTTAAATTTACTAATTTTTCATAGACGCAGTCTGCTTTTGTACCTTCAAAACTAGGGTCTTTAATAATCTGAACTTCTTCCTCCTCTCCTCGGAATTCACCACCCGGGAAAGAATAACAATCAAATCCTTCACAAAAGCCATCCCCTCCTGAGCCATCCCCTCCTGCTTCCGAGTCTGAAGGGTCAAATGATGCATCTGGGATGCAATAGGTAATTGGGGTTGTGCCACCGCTGAAGATGGTGCAGTCATGGATGCTTTCAACACAAAGCACATAAGACGGATTTTCAACTAGTAAAGTATAGCAATTGGATCTTTTATTTTCATGTCGAAGCTTGGAATTTTTAGTTTCATCAGCACCTATTTTGCTATAGCTGACCATTTTGCCTTCTTTGAAGTTGAAGGTAATGTAATACCCATCATTCATGCCAAAAGCTTCTATGATCCCATTCCAACCCTTTGGAATTTGGTTATAGCTTACTTTATCCAAATCACCCCCTAACGTATAAAATCGAACCAGCACCGGTGAATAGTCATTTCCTCCCAGTTTTTTGACAAATAAGGCGCTTTGCTTGATTTTAATTTTGCTTTTATCACCTACAGAATCCACTAAGAATCCAGGTATAGGAATTTGATCACTTTTCACAGGAAATTCTACTACTTCTCTTCCATCCTTGAACTTAAAAGTCAGAGATTGAGACCAATCTATTTCCTTTTCAATATACGGAAATAAGAATTTATCGCTTGTTCTTAAGCTTTCCGATCCTTTTTGACTTCTTGAAATTAGAACTTCCTTATTCGCCTCAAACCAAGATCTGATGGGATCGGACTTTTCAGATTGGATCAGCACCTTTCCTATGGGAGCATCTCCTTCCTGTACACAAGCGGCAAGCAGCAAGAAGGGAATGACAAGACAACCCTTTCTAATAAAAATAGAATAAATTGATAAAAAATTATATTTTAACTTCATAAAAATGCTATTTATAAAATTTAGTAGCTAAAAATTACTACATAATCACCAAACTAAAAAAAACATTCAGTACCAAGCAAGGGGATTTAAAAAAAATTCTAAATAAGCAGCTCTCCTTGACCTGGGAACATCTGCGATAAATCATTTTCGCCCACTGATCTAAGTAAAAAAAATACGATGATTTATCTGCGGCATTTTTCCCAAGAAATCTGAGGAACCTTTTTTTTACGCTGATCAAAGAAAAAAAACCCGCTGATTTGCCCCAGGGGCGCCTGCCCCAGAGGGGCTGTATGATAATAGAAAAACACAGCTTGTGTTTTTCGAAAAGCTCCAGAGGAGCGACATAAAAAACCTGCCAGATAGTGCACCTCCTGAGCAGAAAAGAAAAAATTACCCGCTGATCCAACCCAATAGATCTGCACCATTTTTCCGTGTTTATCTGCGTGAGCCTTTTTTTACGCTCCGCCGCGGCGGATAAGAAGAAAAAGCCCGCTGATTTATCTGCGGGATTTTTCCGTGCTAATCTGCGTAAAACTTTTTTTACACTGATCTAGGTAGAAAAAAACCGCTGATCTATCTGCGTGAAAATTCTACATCATTTGATTCTAAACCTTCGAGGTCTGAAAGACCTCAAAGGGTTTTGGCTGAAGCAATCTTATCTGCCTCGCCAAAGAGTTTGATGGCCTGCTGATACACCTCATTGATGTCGTTGATTACTTTGTAGAAGGCGCTATCGTCGTAGAGTTGACGTCCCAAATGTGCCTTGATCAGGATTCGGAGATACTCCTTGGACTTGGCAAAATCCTTCGCATCAAATTCCACCTTATTTTTCTTTCCAAAGGCGACCAAATCATTGAGCATCGCATCGCTAACCTTAAAATTCTTGTAGTAGTCCTCCACAGAGATCTTGGTAAAGTTGCCCTTGTTCTTACTCACATAATCCAACAAATACTCACGGGAAGTGTCCGAAGAGAAGAGTTTGTTTACATAGGCACTATTCATCGTGGTATCTAGCGGCACAAAGTAGTCCGGCATGATGCCTCCACCGCCATAGACTGTTCTTCCCTTTTTGGTTTGGTACTTGAGGCTATCGTTAAACTTGATGCTATCCGCAGAGAAATACTCTCCTTGCTCAAAGCGATTCAACTCGTCCCGCTCATAGGCTTCGTACCCCTCGTCGTAAGGCTTCTGGATGGATCTTCCCGACGGGGTGAAGTAGCGTGCAATGGTCAATCGCAATTCTGCTCCATCCGAAAGGTCTATCGGCATCTGCACCAAGCCCTTTCCAAATGATCTTCTGCCTACGATTAGCCCGCGATCGTTGTCCTGGATGGCTCCTGCTAGAATCTCCGAAGCGGAGGCAGAGCCCTCGTTGATCAAGACAATCACGGATCCTTCTTCAAACATGCCCGGCTTGGATGCATAGGCCTTGCTGCTGTACTGCGTCACTTTTCCTGATTGAGAAACAATCAAATCTCGACCGCCCAACAACTCGTCAGCCATGTAGATGGCCGCTCCCATGTATCCGCCTGGGTTGCCTTGCAAGTCGATGATCAATTTCTTCATGCCCTTTGCCTGCAAGTCAGCCACTGACTTTCGGAACTCATCGTAAGTAGTTGCCGCAAAGCGGGTAACCTTTATGTAGCCAACTTCCTTATCAACCATGTAGGTGGCATTGATGCTGTATTGTGGGATTTTAGCACGCGTGATCGAGTACTTGATAAAACTAGGTGTGTTTTTACGCTTGATTTCTACCGCTACTTTGGATCCACTTGGACCACGCAAGTAGTCAAATACATCCCGATTGGTGATGCCAATACCGGCCACGGTCTTGCCATCCACTGAAATGATCTGGTCTCCAGACTGAATACCCAAGGCCTCGGAAGGTCCTCCTGTAAGCGGCGCTACCACGTAGATGGTGTCGCGAATGATGCCAAATTCTACTCCGATTCCATCAAATTCTCCTTCCAACTGGGACTGTACCAAGGAAGCGTCTTTTGCAGGGATGTAGCTAGAGTGTGGATCCAACTTTTCCAACATTTTGGTGATGCCAAACTCCACCAGCTCGTTGGTGTCTACACTGTCCACATAGTCGCGGTTGATGTAGGTCATGATCTCCTGCAACTTATATAGCGCCGCGCGCAGGTCATTTTGACTGCCCTTGGGCTCCGCAAAGGTGGCTCCGATCCAAATACCTCCCGCAATGGAAAGCGCAAGAAGCAAGGGAAGACGGATTTGAGAGGTAGTATTTTTTTGTTGGTTCACTGGATTATTCTTTTTCTTTTCGAATTAACTACAAATAGGTTGAAAAAGCGGGAATCAGGGTTATACTTTAGCGTATTTTAACGTGATTTCCTGCTCTGAAAGTAGATAAAGATGACATTAATTTCCCTTTATTAGTTCAAAAAAAATTATTTTTGTGTTATGCAATCACGGAAAGCACTTGAAAAAACAGCTGTAGGAGATTTAGTCTCCGAAAACTATGTTTTCGCTGCCGTACTGCACTACTTTGGGATCAGCTTTTACCAGTATCCCAGCGACTCCCTCGAAAAGGTCTGTCAAAAACACAAGGTCAATCCAAGACAGCTGATTGCGCAACTCGAGAGTTGGGCGCTTCAAAAAGACCCTACCCTAGAAGAGCTGTACCTCAATCCCATCGAGCTGCTCGTGGCCTACCTCAAAAAGAAGCACTACTACTTCGTGCGTCAAGAACTCCCTTTCTTGTCCAACATGATCTCTGGCATTGTGCCGGAACCAGGTTATGAAGCGCTCCTTGGAGATTTGCGGATTCTCTTCCCCCTCTTTGTGGAAGATTTTATTCACCACATCCACGAGGAAGAAAGTCGACTATTTAACCGCATCACGCTACTTCAAGACATAGAGGCGGGGGAATTTCGTACCCACGATGCCTTGACCATATTAGAGCAGGAGCCTATTCACTACCTCGCCGAGCACCACGAAATTCACGACGACGAAATGGAGGGGATTCGAAAGCTTACTCAGAATTACTTCTTGTCAGACGATGCCCCTTTGACCATGAAGGTGCTGTACCACGAATTGCAAAATTTTGAGAAAGAACTCTCCATTCATGCCCGCATTGAGGATGAACTCCTGTTTCCCAAAGCAGTGGAATTGGAAAAAGAGGCCTTACGCAAGATTCGCAAACAAATACAAACCAACTGATGCCTAGAGTACTAGCCATAGACCTGGGCACCAAGCGCACCGGCCTAGCCGTGACCGATCCCCTAAAAATCACCTGCAATCCCCTCGAGACCATCGAGACGGCCAAGCTGATCCCCTACCTGCAGGCCTACTGCGCCAAGGAAGAAGTAGAGGCATTGGTTCTCGGCCATCCCACCCGACTCAATGGGCAGGCCAACGAAATGACCCCTTTGGTGCTTGCCCTGAAGGACAAATTGGAGTTGGCATTTCCAGCACAAAAGGTAGTCCTCATCGACGAGCGCTACACCTCCAAAATGGCCATGCAAACACTCATCGCCATGGGGAGCAAGAAAAAAGACCGCAAAGAAAAAGCAGGAAACCTAGACAAAGTGTCTGCGGCCATCATCCTCCAATCCTATTTAGAAAGACAATGATTTACCCTATCGTCGCTTACGGCAATCCAGTATTAAAAAAGGAGGCAGAAGAACTTCCAGAAGGAAGCGACCTTACTCAGTTGATCCAAGACATGTACGCCACCATGGACCATGCTCATGGCGTGGGTCTTGCCGCTCCCCAGATCAATCAGGGAGTTCGCCTATTTGTCATCGACAGCACCCTGATGCTGGATGAGGACGATGAGGAAAAAGGCATCCGCCGCGTATTTATCAATCCCATCCTCTTAGATGAATATGGAGACAATTTTGGATTTGAAGAAGGCTGCCTGAGCATTCCGGACGTGCGCGCAGAAATCATCCGCCCAGAAAAATTGACCCTGGAATACTACGACGAAAACTGGAACCTGAAGGAGGAAGAGTTTAGCGGCATGACCGCACGCGTGATCCAACACGAGTACGACCACTTGGAAGGAATTCTATTTGTAGACTACTTGAAAGGCCTCAAGAAGCGAATGATTCAGTCCAAACTGATCGACGTGAGCAAAGGCAAGGTATCCACGGACTACCGCATGATCTATCCCTTACGCTAATGGAAAAAAGACCAGCACTCCGCATCGCCCTGGTGCAGACCGACTTGCATTGGCAAGATAAAACGGCCAACCTAGCCGCGCTGGAGGAGAAAATCTGGTCTCTAAAAGATGCCTGCGATCTAATCGTCCTGCCGGAAATGTTTCCTACGGGTTTTTCCATGGACTCCGCCTCGCTGGCTGAGCCGATGAACCTGCAAGTGCACAAGTGGATGAAGCAGCTCGCCGCCCAAACCGGTGCAGTGATCACAGGTAGCGCCATCATTTCCGAAGGCGGGAATTATTACAATCGCCTTCTCTGGGTAGCCCCAACTGGCACTACCCAATCCTACGACAAGCGCCACCTCTTTCGCATGGCCCAGGAAGATGCGAGTTTTGCCGCAGGCGAAAACCTTCCCGTATTCGAACTGAAGGGTTGGAAAATCTGCCCACAAATCTGCTACGACCTGCGCTTCCCAGTTTGGTCGCGCAACCGCTGGTCCGCAGGGGATGCGGCCTACGACCTATTATTTTATGTAGCCTCCTGGCCTGCAGCCCGCATTTCGGCCTGGGATGCCCTGCTCCCAGCCCGGGCCATCGAAAACCTATCCTACGCTTTAGGGGTCAACCGAGTGGGTGTAGATGGAAACCAGATTGCCTACAATGGACATTCTGCAGCCTACGATTTCAAGGGAGAAACCCTAGTAAACCTAGAAGACAGAGAGCAGATTCAGGTGATCCACCTAGACTATACCGCATTGGAAGAATACCGAAGTAAATTTCCCGCTTGGAAAGATGCCGACCCATTTACGGTAAATCCCTAACTGGCAAAACCCGTAGGATTTCCACAAACGGAACTAAATCCTGCTTGATTTTCGTATTTTTGTCCACCCATTTCTCTTTTTGGGGAAAGTTTCTCAAAGGAAACACACGAAAAAAGAGAAGATTAACCTATTGAACTCATTTTTAGCAAAATTCTGAGCCCATGTCCAAGACACCAAAAATCCTCTACACCCTCACCGATGAGGCCCCTGCATTAGCCACGTATTCGCTTCTACCGATCGTACAAGCATTTACTAAGACCGCAGGCATTCAAGTAGAAACCCGCGATATTTCCCTATCTGGCCGTATTCTAGCCAATTTTCCAGAATTCCTAACCGAAGCACAGCGCATCAACGACGACTTAGCCGAGTTGGGTCAGCTAGCCATTACACCAGAGGCCAACATTGTCAAACTTCCGAATATTTCGGCTTCCGTGCCACAGTTGAAAGGGGCAATCAAGGAATTGCAAAGCCAAGGATATGCCCTGCCTGACTATCCGGAGGAACCCAAAACTGAAGAAGAAAAGAACATCAAGTCTAAATATGACAAGATCAAAGGTTCGGCCGTGAATCCAGTCCTTCGTGAAGGCAACTCGGATCGACGCGCTCCCCTTGCCGTAAAAAATTACGCACGCCAGCATCCGCATTCCATGGGTGCTTGGACCGCAGACTCTGGTTCCCATGTGGACAGCATGACTGCTGGGGATTTTTACGGCTCTGAGCAATCGCTTACCCTAGACCAGGCCACCCAACTGACCATTAGCCTTTTGGGGAATGATGGCAGCACCGAAGTGCTGAAATCTGGTTTGAAGGTTCAGGAAGGCGAAGTCATCGATGCCTCCACCCTAAGCGTAGCGCAGTACCGTGCCTTTATTCAAAAAGCAAAAGAAGACGCCCAGAAGAAAGGGGTGCTTTTCTCCTTGCACTTGAAAGCTACGATGATGAAAGTATCGGACCCCATCCTTTTTGGGCATGCGGTGACCGTATTTTTTGAACCTGTATTCACCAAGCATGCTGCCACCCTAGCAGCGCTAGGCGTAGATGTCAACAATGGATTTGGGGACCTTTTGGCCAACTTGGAGAAACTTCCTGCTGCCCAAAAAGAAGAAATTCTACAGGACATCGATGCCTGCTATGCTGCAAGTCCAGCAGTAGCCATGGTAAATTCTGACAAGGGGATTACCAACCTGCATGTACCGAGTGACGTGATCATCGATGCTTCCATGCCAGCCATGATCCGTACTTCAGGCAAGATGTGGAACAAGGAAGGCAAACTACAAGACACCAAAGCGATCATCCCAGACCGTTGCTATGCAGGAGTATACCAGGCGGTATTTGATTTTTGCAAGAAAAATGGGGCCTTCAACCCAGCCACCATGGGCTCCGTTCCCAATGTGGGCTTGATGGCTCAGAAAGCAGAAGAATATGGTTCGCACGACAAAACCTTCGAAATTCCTTTTGCCGGTACCGTAGTCGTTACCGATGCGGCAGGCAAGCAGCTTTTTGCGCATGCCGTAGAAAAAGGAGACATCTGGAGAATGTGCCAGACCAAAGATGCACCGATTCAAGATTGGGTGAAGTTGGCCGTGAGCCGTGCCCGCTTGTCGGACACTCCTGCGGTCTTCTGGCTAGACAAGGCCCGTGCGCACGATGCACAGCTGATCCAGAAGGTCAACAAATACCTTCCACAGCACGATACCAAAGGACTTGAAATTCACATCCTCTCTCCTATCGAAGCTACCCTGTTCTCCTGCGAGCGCATCGTAGCGGGCAAGGACACCATCTCTGTGACGGGCAACGTGCTTCGTGACTACTTGACCGACCTCTTCCCTATTTTGGAGGTGGGCACCTCAGCCAAAATGCTTTCGATTGTTCCTTTGATGAATGGAGGAGGCTTGTTTGAAACCGGTGCGGGAGGATCTGCTCCCAAGCACGTCGAGCAATTTACCGAAGAAGGACACTTACGTTGGGATTCCTTGGGTGAGTTTTTGGCCTTGGCCGTCTCCTTGGAGCACCTGGGACAAACCTTTAACAACCCAACAGCCCTACTCTTGGGCGAAACGCTAGATCAAGCCACAGGCCGATGGCTGGAAGAAGATAAGTCACCTGCTCGTGTGGTCGGCAAATTGGACAACCGTGGTGGACATTTCTACCTGGCCTTGTACTGGGCTCAGGCACTTGCTTCGCAAACCAAGGATACCACTTTGGCTGCCAAGTTTACCACCTTAGCCAAAGCACTAGTAGACCAAGAAGCCAAGATTGTAGACGAATACAACAGTTCCCAAGGAAAAGTTATCGATCTCGGCGGCTACTACCGACCGGATGCTGCAAAGTGTGCTCAGGCCATGCAGCCAAGTGTTACCTTCAAGCAGCTTCTTGCGGGCTTGGCATAAACTGAAAACCGGGTACTCCCGGTTTTTTGGTTTTCTGAGGATTGGAGAAGGTAGCCTAGTGAGTCACTTGAGTTGAGGTGCTTAACCGAAATTAAATCATGCCTATTTATGATTTCGAAATCGATTGAAAAGCAGGGATGTGCGGGTTGGTATCGAAAGGAGAGAAATGGGTTTGGGCAGACCCGATTTTTGTGATAAATTCGCTTGCAGTTAACCGGTTTTGAATGCTAAAACGCGGTAACTCAGCAACTAGAAACTAGCAGTTAGACCTATAAAAAAATACGTACAAATGAGCAAGATTAAAATTGGAATCAACGGATTCGGAAGAATTGGTCGCCTCGCTTTCCGCGTGGCCAAGGAGCGTGCAGACGTGCAGGTAGTCGCGATCAACGATTTGATCGATGTGGACTACATGGCTTACATGTTGAAGTACGACTCTACCCACGGCACCTTCAAGGGCACTGTGGAGGTGAAAGACGGCAACTTGATCGTAAACGGGAATGCCATCCGCGTGACTGCAGAGAAAAACCCAGCCTCCTTGAAGTGGGGTGAGGTAGGAGCCGATTACGTGATCGAATCTACCGGTATTTTCTTGACCAAGGAATCTGCTCAAGGACACATCGATGCAGGAGCAAAGAAGGTGATCATGTCTGCTCCTTCCAAGGACGACACGCCGATGTTTGTGATGGGTGTCAACGAGCATACCTACACTTCAGACATGACCTTTGTATCCAATGCATCGTGTACCACCAACTGCCTTGCGCCCATCGCGAAGGTATTGAATGACAACTGGGGCATTGAAGAAGGCTTGATGACTACTGTACATGCGACTACCGCTACGCAAAAGACCGTAGATAGCCCTTCTGCCAAAGACTGGAGAGGTGGACGTGGTGCGGGACAAAACATCATCCCATCTTCCACTGGCGCTGCGAAGGCAGTAGGCAAGGTAATCCCTGAATTGAATGGAAAACTAACCGGTATGGCCTTCCGTGTACCTACTCCAGACGTATCTGTAGTAGACTTGACCGTACGCTTGAAGAACCCTGCTACGTATGCAGAAATCTGTGCGAAGATGAAAGAAGCTTCTGAAACTACCATGAAGGGCGTGCTTGGCTACACCGAAGATGCGGTGGTATCCAACGACTTTATCGGTGATCCACGTACCTCCATCTTCGATGCAGAGGCAGGTATCCAGCTATCCAACACCTTTGTGAAGGTAGTGTCCTGGTACGATAATGAGTGGGGCTACTCCAACAAGGTCATCGACTTGCTGACCTACATCGCCAAGAAATAAAGCAAAAGCCCCGTACGATACGGGGCTTTTTTTTAATGGAAATAGGATGGAAATAATGTAGAAATAGCCCGAGCAGGCTCGGGGAAATAGAGGACTCAATTCATGTTTCTATTGTATTTCACGCAGCGCAGCGAAGTATATTTCTACCGTATTTCAATCGTATTTCTCTTTAATTTTTCACGAAGCGAAGCGGAGTATATTTCCACCTTATTTCCCTAAGTTATTTCACGAAGCCCGCCGCGGCGGGTATTTCCTTTAGTTATTTCAATGCATAATACAACGAACAGAGTTCCCCTCCGCTCGACGGTCGGAGGATGAGCTTGTCGCAGCTAAACTAGTGAAGGTGCGGCTTACCGATCTGGTGACATCAATTGTACTGATCGTACTGCTCCAATAGTAACCGTTGGTACCGACGCTAGTAAGCACACCAGTGTTGTAACTTCGGAAGCCCGCTGTAGTCAATTTAAGAGGAGATGCAAATGCGCCTGCGGAATTGTAGCTACTCCAGCTCAAACGCTCTGACTCCCATTCTGTATCTGTTGGTAAACGGAATCCACTTGGGCAAGGATTGTTGACCTCATTGAGACCTTGCCATAAATTATTGTTAGGGGAATTGCGCCAATCATTAGGTGCATTTTGTGCCAAGATAAAGTTATTTCCAGGTTGGTCTGAGGAGCTCAGGTTAGTGGTAGTTTGCGAGTCTCTAAGTTGATGCCCATCAGCGCCTCTTCCCCATTGGTATAAGTCTCCATAAGCAGCTGCATCTGTGCTGCTCGTAGCAACTTGCGTAGCCCCTAAGTTGCGATCCATCCAAGTTCTACCTGTAGCGGAGGTTACTACTCCAAAAGGTGAAACCGCTCCCGATGCTGCTGAAGCAACAGAATTTCCTGCTGCATTGGTAGCTACCACCGTAAAGGAGTAGGATACATTTGTGGCCAAACCGGTCACTACTAGAGGCGAACTTGATCCTGTGGCAGTTAAGCCTCCTGGGGAAGATGTTACCGTATACCCCGTAATGGTACTGCCACCATTTGAGATTGGCGCAGTAAATGCTACGCTTGCTTGGGCATTCCCAGCAGTAGCCACTGGGTTAGTGGGGGCACCTGGAACTGTTCTTGGTGTAACTGCTGCCGATGGTGCTGAAGCAACCGAATTTCCTGCTGAATTGGTAGCTACAACTGTAAAGGTATAGGCTGTTCCGTTACTTAAACCTGTCACTACTAGAGGTGAGCCAGATCCTGTAGCAATGAAACTTCCCGGGGAAGAAGTCACCGTATATCCCGTAATGGCACTGCCGCCAGTAGAGGCTGGTGCATTAAATGCTACGCTAGCTTGGGCATTACCTGCTGTAGCCGCTGGGCTAGTGGGGGCACCGGGAACAGTTCCTGGTGTTACCGATCCCGACGCTGATGAAGCAACCGAATTGCCAGCCGCATTGGTAGCTACAACCGTAAAGGTATAGGCTGTTCCATTAGTTAAACCAGTCACTATTAGGGGTGAACCTGATCCTGTGGCAGTTAAGCCTCCTGGCGAAGACGTCACCGTATACCCCGTGATGGCACTACCACCATCAGAAGCTGGCGCGGTAAATGCTACGCTTGCTTGGGTATTCCCTGGAGTAGCCACCGGGCTAGTAGGGGCACCCGGAACTATTCTTGGGATTACCGCTCCGGATGGTGATGAAGCAACCGAATTTCCTGCTGCATTGATAGCCACAACCGTAAAGGTGTAGGATACATTTGTGGTCAAACCAGTCACTACTAGAGGTGAATTTGCTCCTGTAGCAGTTAAGCCTCCTGGAGAGGATGTTACCCTATACCCCGTTATGGCACTGCCGCCAGTAAAGTTTGGCGCAGTAAATGCCACGCTTGCTTGCGCATTACCGGCAGTAGCCACTGGGCTAGTGGGGGCACCAGGAACTGTAAATGGTGTTATTGCTGCCGATGCTGCTGAAGCAACCGAATTTCCTACTGCATTGGTAGCCACTACCGTAAAGGTATAGGCTGTCCCATTACTTAAACCAGTCACTAGTACCGGTGAACTCACTCCAGTACCAGTGAAACTTCCTGGGGAAGACGTTACCGTATACTCCGTAATGGCACTGCCACCTGTAGAGGCTGGTGCAGTAAATGCTACACTCGCTTGAGCATTACCTGCAGTAGCCACTGGGCTAGTGGGCGCACCAGGAACTGTTCTTGGTGTTACTGCTGCCGATGCTGCTGAAGCAACAGAATTTCCAGCCGCATTGGTAGCCACAACAGAAAAAGTATAGGCTGTTCCATTAGTTAAACCGGTCACTACTAACGGTGAACTTGCTCCTGTGGCAGTGATGCCTCCTGGGGAAGAAGTTACCGTATACCCCGTAATGGTACTGCCGCCATCAGATGCTGGTGGGGTAAAAGCCACGCTTGCTTGGGCATTCCCTGCCGTAGCCACTGGATTAGTAGGCGCATCAGGAAGTACAAGACTTGCCTGGCCACCTATAACATTGGTCCATGTTGTACCATTAAATACTTGAATCTCACCAGAGGCACCACAATTAATACACCATATCGTTAATCCTGCAACTGGTGATGCGATTTGCGTTCGTTGAAAATAAGACATTCGTGGCGGTAAAAATCCTTGAGAGGTCGAACTTGCCTCGAGCACCGATGAGGCACTCGCCGCCGAAGATGCACCTACGATTACTTTTCCATTGACAGTTGCACTGGTTAAGGTACCCACACTGGTCAAGCTTGATCCCGTAACCGAAGCGTTCAAGGTAGTTCCAGATAGCGTTCCAGCAGCTGCTGTTACCGTAATGTCTCCGCTACCATCAAATGCTACGTCGTTGATGTTTCTGGGTGTTGCCAATTTTGTTGCTGTGGCCGCATTGCCCGTAGTGGAGCCCGAACTTCCAGTTACACTGCCCACGATGGGATTGGTAACCGTCAGATTTGTAAGTGTGCCCACAGAGGTTAGACTTGAGCCTGTGACCGTAGCATTGAGACTACTTCCAGTTAGGATGCCTGCTGCTGCCGCGGGAATGTTTGCGCTCACCACGTAAGGATTCGCTACTGTTCCGCTTCCCGATAGGGTAATGTTTGTTCCGGCAGTGGTCACCCCTGCTGCACCGTCGACGCCATTGGTTCCATTTGTTCCATTTGTTCCGTTGGCCCCTGCAGGACCTGTCAACCCAATTGCTCCTTGAGGACCTGTAGCTCCTGGTTCACCTTGGGGACCCTGGGGACCACTAGCACCTGCAGGTCCGGTCAATCCAATGGGGCCTTGGGGGCCTGTAGCTCCTGTGTCACCTTTGGCACCCTGTTCACCTCGAGGACCCTGTGGGCCCTGCTCACCTTGAAGCCCATTTGCTCCTGCTGCACCGTTGGACCCTACAGCACCGGTTGGACCAATCGGACCTTGAGGTCCTGGCTCTCCAGCAGGGCCCGCTGGACCAGGGGTGGAACTACCTGAGGATTTGGCATACAGCGCATAGGTCACGCTCACCAACTGGCTTACACCCAAAATGCTGTAATTGCTTCCTCCCGAAGGATCAATTTCTGTTTGGATAAAGTAAGGACCCGTAGACCAGTTGAGCCCGGTAAAGGAGCCTGACACCACCGTACCTGCACCTATTTCTAAGGTTACTAACCCATTGGTGTTGCTCCTTGGGCTTTGCGTTTCCACGTAAGCGGGGGTACCACTAGCCGAGCCGCGTAGGATGCTAATTCGCATGCCCACCACTTTGTCCACCACCAAGGCATTGGCATTGTCTCTGACTACGGCTTGGTAGCTCATTTTCTCTGGAGCCTGTGCCCAAGCATTTAGGCTGATCAAACAAACAAGGACACTAACTAGGATATTTCTCATGGGATACTATTCCACTTATTTTTTAATCGAAAAGGAAAATCTCCACAGCGGTATCAGGGCTGTAATTTTTAATCTCAACGCTGAGGTAGTGATGCTTATCAACATATCAATTCTTAATGCAACGAACAGAGTTTCCATACGCTCGGCGGTCGTTGTTTTCAATGATAGCATTAGACGAAGTGATGTAAAGGCTGCGCGAATCGGAGCCATTAACCGTACTACTCCAATAGTAGGCTTCACTCCCGACGAATAAGGACGAACCAGAGAGATAGTTTCTGTATCCCCCCAAGGGCAATTTAAGCGGAGATGCAAAAGCACCTGCGGCTTTATTACTGCTCCAACTTATGCGCTCTGCATCCCATTCAGTAGCTGTTGGTAAACGGTACCCACTTGGGCAAGGGTTGTTCACCCCATTTAAACCCTGCCATAAATTATCATTACGAGGACTGCGCCAATCATAATTTGGACTTGATATGATAAAGTTGCCATTTCCAGGTTGGTCTGAGCTGCTCACGGTAGTTGTAGTTGGGGAGGTTCTTACCTGATGCCCATCCGCACCTCTTCCCCACTGGTATAAATCACCATAAGCCAAGGCATCTGTGCTGCTAGTAGCCACTTGCGTAGCCCCTAAGTTGCGGTCCATCCAGATTTTACCAGTGGAAGCATTGGTTACTACTCCAATAATTGTAACTGCTGCCGATGCTGCTGAAGCAACAGAATTTCCAGTTGCATTGGTAGCCACAACCGTAAAGGTATAGGAGGTCAAGTTGGTCAAACCAGTCACTACCAAAGGTGAACCTGCTCCTGTGGCAGTGATATTTCCTGGGGAAGACGTCACCGTATACCCCGTAATGGCCCCTCCGCCATCAGAAACTGGAGCAGTAAAAGCAACGCTCGCTTGGGCATTCCCTGCTGTAGCTACTGGGCTAGTAGGCGCTCCAGGAACGGCAAAACTTGCCGGGCCACCAATTAAATTGGTCCAACTTGTGCCATTGTTAATCTGTAATTCGCCAGAAGAGCCACAATTCGTACACCAAATAATAAGTCCTGCAGCTGGGTTGACAATGGCATTTCGTTGATCCCGTGTCATTCGAGGCGGCAGGAATCCTTGAGAGGTTGAACTTGCTTCTAATACCGCTGAAGCACTTGCCGCCGACGGGGCGCCTACGATTACTTTCCCACTAGCAGTTGCACTGGTTAAGGTACCCACACTGGTCAAGCTTGAGCCGGTAACCGTAGCGTTTAAGGTGTTTTCAGATAGCGTTCCAGCAGCTGCCGTTACCGTAATGTCTCCGCTGCCATCAAATGCAACACCATTGATATTTCTAGGTGTTGCCAAGGTTGTTGCTGTGGCTGCATTGCCTGTAGTGGAACCCGAACTTCCCGTTACACTGCCCGCGATGGGATTGGTAACCGTCAGATTTGCAAGCGTGCCCATAGAGGTTAGACTTGAGCCTGTGACCGTAGCGTTTAATGTAGTTCCTGTTAAAGTGCCTGCTGCTGCCGCAGGAATGTTTGCGCTCACCACGTAGGGACTCGCAACTGTTCCGCTTCCCGATAGGGTAATGTTTGTTCCGGCGGTGGTTACGCCTCCTACCCCTGCTGCACCATTGCTTCCGTTTGTTCCGTTGGTTCCATTTGTTCCGTTAGCCCCTGCAGGACCCGTCAACCCAATTGCTCCTTGAGGACCTGTAGCGCCTGGTTCACCTTGGGGACCCTGGGGACCACTAGCGCCTGCAGGTCCGGTCAATCCAATGGGGCCTTGGGGGCCTGTAGCTCCTGTGTCACCTTTGGCGCCCTGTTCACCTCGGGGACCCTGTGGGCCCTGCTCACCTTGAAGCCCATTTACTCCTGCGGCACCGTTAGACCCTGCAGCACCGGTTGGACCAATCGGGCCTTGAGGACCTGTCGCTCCAGCAGGGCCCGCTGGACCGGGGGTGGAACTACCTGAGGTTTTGGCATACAGCGCATACGGCACACTGACCAACTGGCTTACTCCCAAAATGCTGTAATTGCTGCCTCCCGAAGGATCAATTTCTGTTTGGATAAAGTAGGGACCTGTAGACCAGTTGAGCCCAGCAAAGGTTCCTGACACCACCGTGCCTGCACCGATTTCCAAAGTTACTAGCCCATTGGTATTGCTGCGGGGGCTTTGCGTTTCTACGTAAGCAGGGGTACCAGTAGCCGACCCCCGTAAGATGCTGATGCGCATGCCCACCACTTTGTCCACCACCAAGGCATTGGCATTGTCTCTGACTACGGCTTGGTAGCTCATTCTCTCCGGAGCCTGTGCCCAAGCATTCAGGCTGAAAAAACAAACGAGGACACTAACTAGTATATTTCTCATGGGATACTATTCCACTTATTTTTTAATCACTTTGACTACTTTCACCAGTTTGTTCCCTTGAATTAACTTGAGAACATAAAGCGCTGAGCTAGCTCAGCATGTAAACGGGTCAATTCTTAATGCAACGAACAGCGTTTCCATACGCTCGGCGGTCGAAGTTTGTAACGATAGCACTAGACGAAGTAAAGGAAAGGCTGCGCGAATCGGTGCCATTAACCGTACTGCTCCAATAGTAGCCTGCGCCACCAAGACTTGCAACCGAACCATCGATGAAGTTTCGATAACCTGCCAAGGGCAATTTAAGCGGAGATGCAAGAGCACCTGCGGCATTATTGCTGCTCCAACTTATGCGCTCTGCATCCCATTCAGTAGCTGTAGGTAGACGATACCCACTTGGGCAAGGGTTGTTTACCCCATTTACACCTTGCCATAAATTGATGTTTTGAGGGCTGCGCCAATCATAAGTTAAAGAATTACCTGGCACTAAGATAAAGTTGTCATTTCCAGGTTGATCTAAGCTGCTCAGCGTAGTTGTAGTGCCGGAGGTTCTTACCTGATGCCCATCAGCGCCTCTTCCCCACTGGTACAAATCACCATAAGCCAAGGCATCTGTGCTGCTAGCAGCAACTTGCGAAGCCCCTAAGTTGCGGTCCATCCAGATTTTACCAGTGGAAGGATTGGTTACTACTCCAATAATTGTAACTGCTGCCGATGCTGCTGAAGCAACAGAATTTCCAGTTGCATTGGTAGCCACAACCGTAAAGGTGTAGGAGGTCAAGTTGGTCAAACCAGTCACTACCAAAGGTGAACCTGCTCCTGTGGCAGTTCTATTATCTGGGGAAGACGTCACCGTATACCCCGTAATGGCCCCTCCGCCGTTAGAAGCTGGTGGGGTAAATGCCACGCTAGCTTGTCCATTCCCTGCCGTTGCCACTGGGTTAGTAGGCGCACCAGGAACGGCAAAACTTGCCTGGCTACCAATTAAATTGGTCCAACTTGTACCATTGTTAACTTGTAGTTCACCAGCTGCACCACAATTCGTACACCAAACTAGAAGTCCTGCTGCGGGAGTGTCGATGGCATTTCGTTGATCCCGTGTCATTCGTGGAGGCAAAAACCCTTGCGTAGTTGAATTTGCCTCGAGCACCGCTGAGACACTCGACGCCGAAGATGCACCTACGATTACTTTTCCATTAATAGTTGCACTGGTTAAGGTACCCACACTGGTCAAGCTTGAGCCGGTAACCGTAGCGTTCAAGGTGTTTCCAGATAAGGTTCCAGCTGCTGCTGTTACCGTAATGTCTGCGCTGCCATCAAATGCAACACCATTGATATTTTTGGCTGTTGCCAATTTTGTTGCTGTGGCCGCATTGCCCGTAGTGGAGCCAGAACTTCCCGTTACACTGCCCGCGATGGGATTGGTAACCGTCAGATTTGCAAGTGTGCCCACAGAGGTTAGACTCGAGCCTGTGACCGTAGTGTTGAGACTACTTCCAGTTAAGGTGCCTGCTGCTGCCGCGGGAATGTTTGCGCTCACCACGTAGGGATTAGCAACTGTTCCGATTCCCGATAGGGTAATATTTGTTCCGGCAGTGGTCACGCCACCTACCCCTGCTGCACCATTGCTTCCGTTTGTTCCGTTGGTTCCATTTGTTCCGTTGGCCCCTGCTGGGCCCGTCAACCCAATGGGTCCCTGAGGACCTGTAGCGCCTGGTTCACCTTGGGGACCCTGGGGACCACTAGCGCCTGCAGGTCCGGTCAATCCAATGGGGCCTTGGGGGCCTGTAGCTCCTGTATCACCTTTGGCGCCCTGTTCACCTCGAGGACCCTGTGGGCCCTGCTCACCTTGAAGCCCATTTGCTCCTGCGGCACCGTTGGACCCTGCAGGTCCTGCTGGCCCAATCGGGCCTTGAGGACCTGTTGTTCCAGCAGGGCCCGCTGGACCGGGAGTGGAGCTACCTGAGGTTTTGGCATACAGCGCATACGGCACACTGACCAACTGGCTTACTCCCAAAATGCTGTAATTGCTGCCTCCCGAAGGATCAATTTCTGTTTGGATAAAGTAAGGACCTGTAGACCAGTTGAGTCCGGTAAAGGAGCCTGATACCACCGAGCCTGCACCGATTTCCAAGGTTACTAGCCCATTGGTATTGCTGCGGGGGCTTTGCGTCTCTACGTAAGCAGGGGTACCAGTAGCCGAGCCGCGCAAAATACTGAAGCGCATGCCCACTACTTTGTCCACCATCAAGGCATTGGCATTGTCTCTGACTACGGCTTGGTAGCTCATTTTCTCTGGAGCCTGTGCCAAGGCATTCAGGCTGAACAAACAAACAAGGACACTGACTAGTATTTTTCTCATGGGGTACTATTCCACTTATTTTTTAATCACTTTGACTACTTTCACCAGTTTGTTCCCTTGAATTAACTTCAAGACATAAAGCGCTGGAGAAAGGTGATCTACCGCTATTTGTGTTTGAACATCGACCACTTGCTGTCGGAGTACCTGCTGTCCTTTGGCATCGAAAAGAAAAATCTCCATAGCAGTATCAGGACTGTAATTTTTGATCTCAACGGTGAGGTAGTTGGATGTCGGATTGGGAAAAACTGTAGCTGCCAATCCAAACCTGTCCTCATCTTCGAGTCCGGTGATGAGGAAGAGTTCGAAGCCTTGCTGCACTCCTTTGGAAAGGGAGGTTGCGCTGTTCGAATGGGCGGTGTATACGGTCTGTCCAATGCTGTAAGCGAAGGAACCTCCTGTTCCGCTACCATTACCTCCTGAGGATAGAGTTGCTTGTTGTGCCTGCAGCTGCTGAGTAAAAAAAAAGACTCCTACAAAAAATAAAGCTACCGAAGCGTTTCGAAGAAAGTAAAAGCAGGATTTGGAAATCATGTTCAAAAGTAACCTCTTGGGCGGCTACCGCAGGGCAAATCCTGGGGAAATGACTCTCATGTTCCGTAGTTGGGACAAAAAATAGGCTGTAGAAGCTATTCCTTGGCTACATTGCCTCGCAGGTATTCGGAGGGAGTGCAACCGTAAAACCGATTAAAGGCACGGTAAAAGGAGCTTCGTGAAGAAAATCCAGCGGACAAGGCGATCGATTCAATGGTAAAGTTATCTAATGAAGAAGCATCCACCTGCGTAAGAAAATGAGCGATGCGCATTTCATTCAAGTAATCACTAAAGCGCTTTTTATAGTAGGAGTTGATGAGATACGAAAGCTCTCGCACCGGAAGTCCTGTGGCCACTGCCACTTCACTTATGGTCAGGTTGGGCTGTAGAAAGGCCTTGCTGGAGACAAAGTAATGGTCTAAAATAGCAATCTCTTGCGCATAATTTTCTACACAAAAAGGAGTCCTAGTGTCTTCATGATCTACCATTTCTAGGTTTGAATCTGCCGGACGTACAAAGGGCAATCCGATCAACACTTGCGGATGAATGAGCAAATAGGCACCAATCAGAAAAAAAGAAAAACCCAGTAAAACCGTAGGAAGCAAGTTGAGTAGGCTTTCCTCAAAAATATTTAGCCCAAGAAGGTACAAGACAATAACCAGTAGAAATCCCATCCAGTTTAGGGTATTGGCCCCTGTGAAAATCTTCAACCAACGCACCACATGGAGAATTTGACTTTCAATGGCTTGGTCTTTGGTTCGCTTATGGAAGGTAAAAATCAGCCACCATTGTGCAGCCAGGTAAAAAATAGCCTGCCCAGCGCGCGAAAAATGAAAGATTGGTTCGGGAATTAGGCCAAGTGAACGGGTTACCGCCGAGTTTTGATCCTGCAAGAACTCTGTGACAACTTCCAGTTTGAATGCAGAAGTACTCAAGAAAAAGGGCAGGTAGCTGACCAAAAATAGCGCGAAGGGCAAGAGGTGAAGCAGGTCTAGGCTCGTCCATTTCCTCTCGTTGAATAAGACCGAGCGAACATACAGGTAGCCCAAGGGGGGAATTAAAAAGTTGATGGGTGCGGCTGTTTTGTAAAAAAAGGGAACCTCAAGGACAACCCCTGTAATGATCAACACATAGGCTCCTGCAGTCCAGCATTGAAAAAAAATAAAGGTGGCAAGCAGGTAGTCCGAGTAGGAACGCAAGGCATTTTTCTTGAGTAGCAAGACATAAATGGAAAGCAAACCACAGAGAATCCCTGCTTGGGACAAGTCAATTAAATCAAGCATTACTTTTGAAAGGCATCACGGTTTCCAAAGGTAGTGGATTGAAAGAAATACAATGGAAATGCAATGGAAATAATGTAGAAATACAGTGGAAATAGGGTAGAAATAGCCCGAGCAGGCTCGGGGAAATAGGGGATTCAATTCGTGTTTCGATGGTATTTCACGAAGCCTGCCAGTAGGTAGGCGCAGCGAAGTATAGTTCTACTTTATCTCATTATTTAATGGAACAAAAAAACACTGCCAATTTTGTTGACAGTGTTTTGTGATCCCGCTGGGATTCGAACCCAGGACCCATACATTAAAAGTGTATTGCTCTACCAGCTGAGCTACAGAATCGGTACTTTTTAAGGCTAATCGAAAAAGCAAAAATGCTTTTCAAAATAAAAAGCGGAAGGTCATTCCGCTTTTTATCGTGATCCTGTCAGGACTCGAACCTGAAACCTACTGCTTAGAAGGCAGTTGCTCTGTCCAGTTGAGCTACAGGACCTGGTGACTACTTCTAGTCAAATAAAGTCGGGGTGGCAGGATTCGAACCTACGACCTCCACATCCCAAATGTGGCGCGATACCGGGCTACGCTACACCCCGAAACTTTTTTACTCTAATTTTTTTCAAATAGCCATGTGCCATTTGAGGGATTCGAACCTACGGACTTCCCGCACCCTTGCGGGACGCGATACCGGGCTACGCTACACCCCGAAACTTTCTTTAACTCCTTGCGAGTTAGTTTTGTGATCCCGCTGGGATTCGAACCCAGGACCCATACATTAAAAGTGTATTGCTCTACCAGCTGAGCTACAGAATCGGTAATCAGTATTTCGAATTCAAAAGATTCTATCTTAAAACTGTATTGCTTCCCGAAATACTTCGGGACAGGCCTACCAGCTGAGCTACAGAATCGGTTACTTAATTTCGGTTAAATGAACTTGCTTTTTGAAAGTTCAATGCCGTAATTGGACTGCAAATTTATGACTCTGAATTCTAAATGCCAAGAATCAATTCCATCTTTCTCATAAAAGTTTCCATATTTTTCGGATTACTCTTGCAAAGCATTCATTGTCAGGCCGATGTGCCAAGACTTATGATCGCAGATTCCTTGTTTAATCAGAGAAGTTACAAGGAAGCAATGGAGATTTACGAGGTAAACTTCCAATCTGGGATCTATTCTACTTCCATGTTGCTCAAAATGGCCTTCATTGCGGAAGGAATTGGGGATAGCGAACGGGCAACCTTGTACCTTAGTAAGTACTATGATTTGAGCCCCAATCCTCAGACGATTTCAAAGATCAAAACACTCACAGGACAAGCCGAATTGGTGGGCTATGAAGTGAGCGATGGCATGCGTTTTGTCCTTTTTCTGGTGGAATACAAAGAGATTCTCGTAGGAGGTCTCACCTTATTTTTGATCATGTCCTTGATTGGACTTTGGTCCCCAAGAAAAAAATTGAATGAGGGTAGATTTTATGGCCCCTCGATTCTGTTGCTAGCGCTAATTTTTGCCATCAATAATTTTCTGAATGGCCCCTCTACTGGATTGGTTACCTCCAGCCCTACGCTCATCCGCTCTGAGCCTTCAGCGGGAGGCGATTTTGTGGAGCTAGTGGAGCCCGGACATCGTGTCACCATCAAATCTTCCAAGGATATCTGGTACGAGATCGAATGGAAAGAACAGATTGCCTACATCAAGAAAGAGGATGTAACAAGGTTGTAAGTGTTAATTGTACATTGTACGAAGTACCAAGTACCAAGTAAGGATCCGAATTAGGAACTGAATTCTAATTCCCGAAACGTCTTGCATGCCTTCCTCTCAATAAAAAAACCACATAGACACATAGAAAATAAAACCCTATGTGCCTATGTGGTTAACTAGAAGACTCTAATACATTGTACCTGGTACTTTGCATATCTAAACTTGCCTGCCTTCCACAGGTAAGCTTCTCAATAAAAAAACCACATAGACACATAGAAATAAAACCCTATGTGCCTCCTATGTGGTTAACTAGAAGACTCTAATACATTGTACCTGGTACGTGGTACTAAGTACATTGTATTCGTACTTGGTACATGGTACTTCGTACTTCCTAAAGCTTCTTAATCATCAAATTACGAAAGTGCACCACATCGCCATGGTCTTGAAGGGAAATTTTGCCCTTCTTGAATTTGCCAAATCCAGGCATGCTCTTGAACTTGCTCTTTGCAATCAATGCCTCCCACTCTGGAGTAAAGAGCTGCGTAGAGACAATATTCACCCCGTTCAAAAAGAAGTCTAACTTCCCTTTGTTGATTCGGATCTCAGCTTGATTCCACTCTCCTGCTGGCTTTACGGTCTCCTTGCTGCTCACGATCAAATCGTACAAATCACCCGCTCTATGGCTGATGATTTTAGCATCTGGGTGACCCGCATTATCCAAGACCTGCATCTCAGGGCCAGTTTGCCAAGGGTAAGGATATTCTTTGGCCTCATGCACTAGAAAAATCACCCCACTATTTCCGTTGGGAGCAATCTTCCACTCGTACTTGAAATGAAAATTCTCAAACTCCTCCGCAGTGACGATGTCCCCTCCATCACCTGCTTGCCAGCTCGCTTTATTCGCTGCATCCAGGTACATTTCGCCGTTCTCAATTTTCCATGCCTTACCTACAGCTCCTCCTCCATATTTGGACCAACCTGCAAAGGTCTTTCCATCAAAGAGCGGCGTCCAGTCAGCAGCTACATTTTCTTGGGCAGGCTGTGGGGACTTTTCTTCTTTTGCAACCTGCACAAATGCCATTCCGATGGCAGCACTTGCGAGAATTGCGATGAGTTTAGTTTTCATGGATTATTTCCTTAAAAGTAAAACGTAACGCACCATGTCGGTTGCATCCTCTTCAGTCAAATTTGGATGGGCAGCCATGGGAATTTCACCCCATACACCTACACCACCAGCAATTACCTTCTGGGCAAGCATGGTCACATTGGCCTCTGTATTTTCGTATTTGGCAGCGACATCAGCATAAGCCGGGCCGATTAGTTTGCGGTCCACCTGGTGGCATCCCGTACAGTCTGAGCCCTTCACTTTTTCCAATCCCTTGATGTATATAGGGTCATCTTTGTACTTGTCCTCTAAGGAAACCTCCACAGGGGCAGCTTCGGCAGTAGCAGTTTCAGTGCTCGTTTCTGCTGTTTTTTCACCACCTCCACAAGAAAAGGCAAAACCTGCCAGAAGGACTACTACACTGGTTGATAGAAAATTTAGTTTCATTGGTTTGATTTGGTTATTGTTTTAAATTCCTAATACTCTTCTATTAAAGGCCTCATCCGCACCTGTACCGGCAAAGTCATCAAAGGCCTTTTCAGTCACTCGAATGAGGTGTGAGTCGATGAATGGCGCACCTTCTGAAGCACCCTGCTCCGGATGCTTGATGGCACACTCCCACTCCAGCACGGCCCAGCCACTGTAATTGTACTGCGAAAGTTTGCTAAATATTCCTGCAAAATCAACTTGCCCATCTCCCAATGATCTGAATCGACCGGCACGCTCTACCCAGCCCTGGAATCCACCATAGACTCCTTGCTTGCCGGTAGGATTAAACTCTGCATCCTTGACGTGGAACATTTTGATGCGCTCATGGTAAAAGTCAATGAACTGCAAGTAATCCAAGCACTGCAACACAAAATGGCTTGGGTCATATAGGATGTTGGCACGCTTGTGACCCCCAACTTTCTCTAAAAACATTTCGAAGGTAATGCCATCGTGCAAGTCCTCACCCGGGTGCAATTCGTAACATACATCTACTCCCACCTCATCAAAGGCATTCAAAATAGGCATCCATCGGTTGGCTAGCTCTGTAAAGCCAGTCTCCACCAGTCCTGCAGGTCGCTGTGGCCATGGATAGACCGTGTGCCACATCAAGGCGCCAGAGAAGGTTGCATGCGCATTGAGCCCCAAATTAGCAGATGCTTTCGCCGCATACTTGAGTTGCTGCGTAGCCCAGGCAGACTTTCCTTTCAGATCTCCCTTGAGGTTGGCTGGCGCAAAGCCGTCAAATAGCTCGTTGTAGGCTGGATGTACCGCCACCAACTGTCCTTGCAGGTGCGTAGACAATTCGGAAATTTCCATTCCTGTCTCAGCCACAATCCCTTTGATTTCGTCCGCGTAGGTTTTGCTTTCGGCAGCCTTTTGCAAGTCAATCATGCGTCCATCCCAAGAAGGGATTTGTACAGCCTTGTATCCTAAATCTGCCATGTAGTGGCAGATGTTTTTTAAGTTATTGAAAGGGGCAGCGTCGCCGGCAAACTGTGCCAAAAAGATACCCGGGCCTTTAATTGTTTTCATACGACTTAGTAAATGATTAGAAGTTGAATTTATTTCTCTACAATAAATGGAGTCCACTTTTGCTCCGACTCAGTGCTACGCAAGACATGGTCGATAAATGCCATCCCACGGATTCCATCCTCGATGCCGGGGTAGTCTTCCCATTCCCACTTTGGAGTAGTTCCCTCCCGATCTGCATAAAGGCAGCGCGCAAAGTTGCGGTACAAATTGGCAAATGCCTCCACATAGCCTTCAGGATGGCCTGCCGGCGTACGGGTATTTTCTTGTGCCAAAGAGCCTAGGTAGCCTGTTCCTGCGCGGAAGATCTGCGCTGGCACATTTGGATACCTGACGGTCAAAGAATTATTCAATTCCTGCTCCCACTCCAAGCCCCCTTTTTCTCCATACACGCGGATTTTAAGGTTATTCTCACATCCAGTATCGGTTTGCGAAGCCATCAATACTCCGGATGCACCATTTTCAAATCGAAGCAGGACTACCCCATCGTCATCGATAGGTCGACCATCAATCTTAATGTAAAGGTCCGCACAGATCTGGGAAACTTTTTCGCCAGTGACATATTCTGCCATGTTGAAGGCGTGGGTTCCAATATCTCCCATGCATCCCGCAAGACCATTTCTCTTCGGATCGGTTCTCCACTCTGCCTGCTTGTTGTTTTCTGTTTCGAGGAGCTTGTACAGCCATCCCTGTGGATATTCCACATAAACTTTTCTGACCTTTCCGATCATCCCTTCCTGTACCATCTGCCGCGCCTGCTTGATCATCGGATAGCCGGTGTAGGTATGGGTTAGCAAAAAGCGTTGTTTGGACTGGCTTACGATGCGATACAGCTCCTGAGCTTCTTTGTAGTTTAGCGTCAAGGGCTTGTCCAAAGCCACATGAAATCCATGTTGCAGCGCCTTTACTGTAGGATCAAAGTGCATGTTGTTCGGCGTCACAATGGCCACCACATCCATTCGCTCTCCCTCGGGTAGCTGGGATTCTTTGGCAAACATCTCGGTATAACTCCCATACACACGGGAAGGATCGAGTCGAAGTTCCTTGCCCTTTTGGATGGACTTGGCGGGATCGGAACTGAAGGCGCCACACACCAATTCAAACATACCGTCCATTAAAGCCCCATTCAAGTGAATCGCTCCAATAAATGAGCCGGGACCACCTCCAACGAGGCCAAGTTTCAATTTTTTTGTAGTCGACATGGGTACTAAGTTAAATTGGATTTTGGGTGAAAAATTAAAACAAGATTGGTACTGAAATTTCGTGCTTTCCTTGCTGAAAACAGCGGTTTTATGACCAGCAGTCTAACTGTTCTATGAACGGCTCAATCAAAACTTTTTGATCTCTTTCTTTAGATTCTCAAAGAAGATGGGTAAACTACTGCAAAAACATCAAAATTTTAAATTTTCCTTCCAAAAAAACAGTACAAACCTAACCCCTCGCAGCTTATGCCCCTTTTTGTCAAGATTAGACTTTCGCTGATGATGTTCCTCGAGTTTTTTGTCTGGGGCTCCTGGTACGTGACGATGGGCACTTTTTTGGGCGCCAATATCCAAGCGAAAGACCAGGATATCTCGCTAGCATTTTCTACGCAGTCTCTCGGAGCCATACTCGCTCCTTTTTTGGTGGGACTGATCGCAGACCGCTATTTTCAAGCACAAAAAATTTTAGGCATCATCCATCTTGTTGGAGCAGTCATGCTGTATGGACTCCACCAGGCGGTAGATTTTTCTGCTTTTTTTCCCATCCTCCTGGGCTACATGATTTTATTTATGCCTACCCTTGCTCTGGTCAATTCCATCTCCTTCAATCAGATGGCGCAGCCTGAAAAAGAATTTTCAGGAGTTCGGATCTGGGGAACAATTGGCTGGATAGCAGCAGGGATTTTAATCTCAACTATGGCATGGGATAGCCAAGAGGGATTGCGTGAAGGGCTGCTTCAAAACACCTGGAAGTTGGCAGCTGGAGCATCCCTACTGCTTGGCATCTACAGCTTTACCCTCCCTGCCACTCCCCCACAAGCGAAATCAAATGCCCCTTTTCAATTAAAAGAGGTACTAGGCCTAGATGCACTCCGCCTACTCACACATCGAAACTATGCCATCTTCTTCCTTTCTTCCATCCTGATCTGCATCCCCTTGGCCTTTTACTACCAAAACGCCAGCCCTTTCCTAACGGAGCTAGGCGTAGAAAACTCAACTGGCAAAATGGCACTGGGGCAGGTGTCGGAAGTATTATTTCTTGTGGCTCTCCCCTTTTTCTTCACTCGCTTTGGCTTGAAAAAAACACTTGCTGTAGCCATGTTGGCTTGGGTCATCCGCTACCTCTTCTTTGCCTTTGGTGATACGGACAGTGGAACCTGGATGCTGATTGCCGGCATCATTCTGCACGGGATTTGTTACGATTTCTTTTTTGTCAGCGGTCAAATCTACACCGATGCCCATGCGGGGAAAAAATACAAGTCTGCCGCACAAGGATTAATCACGCTTGCCACTTACGGAATAGGAATGGGCTTTGGATTTTGGGTAGCAGGTCAAGTCTCCAATTTTTACCTTATCGAGGCGGGGCAACACAATTGGAAATTAATTTGGTTGATTCCCGCTGGGATTTCCGCCTTGGTTTTCCTATTTTTCATAGCTGTTTTCAAACCAGAAAAAATAAAAAGCCCAAACTAACCCCTACACAACATGACTTTCAATTCAGGAAGACGCGATTCCTTCAAAAAAATGATCCTTGGCGGAGCAGCCATGGGTTCCCTTGCTTCCTTTGACTTCAAAGAAAAGGGAGCGCCTGCACTCAAGGGCAACATCAACCACGGCGTTTGCGCCTGGTCCATGCGTCCACTTAGCTTGGAAGAGCTCTGCGCCCAAATCAAATCCGTAGGGGTGGGTGCCATTGACCTGATCAGTCCTGCCAACTGGGATCTCCTCAAAAAATACGACATCCATTGCTCCATGTGCAACGGCGCTGAGATTAGCATCGCCGATGGGTTCAACGAGCCTAAGTTTCATGCCCAACTCGAAAAAAATTACCTAGAATTGATTCCTCTAGTGCAAAAGGCAGGGTACAAGAATGTCATTGCCTTTTCAGGAAATCGACGCGGCATGGACGATGAAACTGGAATGAAAAACTGCGAAATCGGAATTAAAAAAATTCTGAGCCAAGCAGAAAAACACGGCGTAATCATCACCATGGAATTGCTCAATAGCCGGGTAGATCACAAAGATTACATGTGTGACAAGTCTGCTTGGGGGATCGAACTGTGCAAGCGTGTTGGAAGTGAAAACTTCAAGCTCCTCTTTGACATTTACCACATGCAAATTGACGAGGGGGACATCATTCGCACCATTCGAAACAGCCACCAATACTTTGGGCATTACCACACGGCTGGAAACCCAGGAAGAAATGATTTGGATGAAAGCCAAGAAATAAATTACCCGCCCATCATGCAGGCTATTGTAGATTCGGGTTTCAAAGGCTATGTTTCCCATGAATTTATTCCCAAGGGAGAAAATAAAATTGCTGCACTGGGTCATGCCGTGCAGGTTTGCGATGTATAACGAATTAAAATAAAACCAGAATATGGCAAATGAAGCGTATGACGCAATTGTAGTTGGGTCAGGAATTAGTGGCGGATGGGCCGCAAAAGAGCTTACTGAGAAGGGCCTTCGCGTACTTCTTCTTGAAAGAGGCCCAAATGTCGAGCACATCAAAGATTACAAATCAGCAACACTCCCACCCTGGGAAGTACCGCACAGAGGGCGTAGAACGCAAGACCTACTTGACAAGCACCCTACCCTCCAGCGCGACTACGTGCTCAATGAGCTCAACCTGGATTGGTGGGCACACGAAAGTGACTCCCCTTATGTTGAAGAAAAACCATTCAACTGGTTTAGAGGCTATCAGGTAGGAGGTCGCTCCCTGCTTTGGGGTAGACAATCCTACCGCTGGTCTGAAATGGACTTTGAAGCCAATGCCAAGGACGGTATCGCGGTGGATTGGCCAATTCGCTACAAGGACATTGCACCTTGGTACAGCTATGTAGAGAAATTTATTGGGGTATCCGGATCAAAGGAAGGCCTAGATGTATTGCCTGATGGTGAATTTCAGCCACCGATGCCGATGAACTGTGTGGAAGAAGCTGGAACAGCCAAAATCAAAGATCATTACAAAGGCGCGCGAAACTGGATCATCGGTAGACCTGCCAACATTACGCAGCCACTACCTGGACGCCCAGGTTGCCAATACCGCAACAAGTGTTCCCTAGGCTGTCCGTTTGGAGGCTATTTCTCCACTCAGGCTTCTACCCTACCTGCAGCCATGGCCACTGGAAAGCTGACGCTACGCCCTTGGTCTATCGTCAGAAGATTGATTTACGACAAAAACAGCCAGAAGGCTACCGGCGTGGAGATCATCGATGGAGAAACAAACCAGACGATGGAGTTTTCCGCCAAAATCATTTTCCTCTGCGCATCCACCATCGCTTCAACGGCCATTCTCATGCGTAGTGCTACAGATATCTGGCCAGGTGGGTTGGGTTCTAGCTCAGGCGAATTGGGACACAATATAATGGATCACCATTTCCGCTTGGGTGCCAGCGGTACCTACGAAGGATTTGATGACAAGTACTATTTTGGCAAGCGCCCTACCGGATTGTACATCCCACGCTTCCGAAATGTGAATGGCGATAAGCGAGATTACATCCGAGGCTTTGGCTACCAAGGAGGTGCCAGCCGCAGTGGCTGGAGTAGAGATGTAGCCGAACTAGGACTAGGTGGTCCTATGAAAGATGCCCTCACCGAACCAGGACCATGGTCCATGGGCATCACAGCCTTTGGAGAAATTCTTCCGTACCACGACAACTTGATCAAACTCAGCGACTCCGTAAAAGACAAGTGGGGAATGGAAGCCCTCGTGATGAGTGCGGAAATCAAAGAAAACGAGCAGAAAATGCGCGTGGACATGATGAGCGATGCGGCAGAAATGCTCGAAGTAGCAGGGTTTAAAAATGTGAAAACCTTTGACAATGGCTACATTTTTGGAAATGGAATCCACGAAATGGGAACAGCGCGTATGGGTAGAGATCCAAAGACCTCGGTCTTGAATGGCAACAACCAAGTATGGGATGCCAAAAACGTGTTTGTGACGGATGGAGCCTGCATGACCTCAGCAGCAGCACAAAACCCTTCGCTTACCTACATGGCCTTGACCGCGAGAGCAGCTGCTTTTGCCGTTGAAGAATTGAAAAAGCAAAACCTCTAATCCGACAAGAACATGACTTTAATGAATAGAAGAGACGCGCTAAAATCTGTGGCACTCCTAATGGGAGGAACATTTATCGGTTCAACAGCACTTCTAACTGGATGTGCGCCCGGTTCACAGTTAAAAGATTTGAACTTTACCGCTGAAGATTTGGCCTTTTTGGATGAGATTGGAGAAACCATCATTCCTACTACAGATACCCCGGGAGCAAAAGCTACCAAAATCGGGGAGTTTATGCAGATGATGGTGAAGGATTGCTACGATGCAGACCAGCAAACCACCTTTATCACCGGATTGAATACCATCCGAACTGATTTCAAAGCGGAAAAGAGTGTAGACTTTATGGAAGGAACTCCAGAAGATCGCTTGGCATTCCTCAACGCAATGCACCAAAAGTATGTAGCTAGTGGAGAGGAAAAGCAACCTGAAATCATCCACATGCTTCGCGATTTGACCGTGCTGGGTTATTTCAGCTCAGAAATTGGCGCTACCCAAGCACTTCGATACCAAGAAACACCAGGACGCTTTGATCCTTGCTTGGATTACAAAAAAGGAGATCGAGCCTGGGTTTAATTTAAATTTCAATCTGCTGCCTGCCTTTCAAAAGGGCAGGCAGTTTTTTTTGGTGTTTATTCCGCAAATTCCTCTTGAACAGGCTTTTTGAAGATGTAGATGTAAATCACCAAAATGAAAATTAGGAGTAGGGCCAGTTCAAACTGCGCCCAGATTTGAGATCGGTTGATCAAGGTTTTTGCTTTGGAAACCAATTTTTCTCCTTCCTCCAACTGAATAGCACTCAATTTCTCCAAGTCTTGCTGGGCACGGGCAATCTTTTGATCGTAGACCTTAACTTGAGCCTCATTTACTCCAGTAGAATCATTGTAAAGCAATTGGTAGCTTTTGATGCTCAGGTCTTTCTCAATGATGCGTTTGAAATCTGCCAATAAGGTAGCCTCCTGCACCGTCAGCTGCGTTGCCTCAAATGCCGACACCAATTTCAATATCGCCTGCTCCTCCTTGGAGATCTCCAGCACTGCCTGGGAGTAATCGAAATTGAGGGTACAGTGGTCCACCAACTTTTGAATCGTAAATAACTTTTCGGAGATCTGAAAAATATAGCTCTCCACCAGCAAGCGATCCTCATACACATCGGATAACGTACTGCTCACACTTCGAAAAGATTGGCGCTCCAATAGATTCTTTCCATACAGTAGCACCACGAGCACCCCGATCACCAGGAAGCCGGTTATTTTTCGTTTCTTATAGGAAATTGCCATAGCAGTAAGTAGTTCTAACTAGTCGTAGGATTCAATTAAACTAGACTCCACCTAATTGTCAAGGGAGTTGAGTCAAAGTTCAGGGATTTTGATTCGGATTTTGATTGTACACCCGCACGTAATCTACTTCCATGCGCTGTGGCCAAATAGCCGGATCCACTCCCTCTTTTCCACCCCAGTTACCTCCCACAGCAAGGTTGAGAATCAAGTAAAAGGGTTGGTCAAAAGGCCATTCCTTGTAATCCTTGCCTGTGTTTTTGAAAGTGAAATAGAGCTTTCCATCCATGTAAAAATCGATTTGCTCCTTCTTCCAATCCGCAGCATAGGTATGGAATTCAGTGGCAAAATCTGGAACCAGCAACTTCCCTCCTTTTTGTGTTCCAATCATGTGGTTGAAAGCTTCAGTATGCACCGTCCCATGCACAGTTCCAGCGTCATAGCCCACATGCTCCATGATGTCGATTTCTCCATTCTTTGGCCAGCCTCCAAATCGATCTTCCTCAGGAAGCATCCAAATCGCCGGCCAGGTGCCGCGTCCTTGAGGCAACTTGGCACGAACTTCTACATACCCGTATTGCCAGGATTCTTTTCCTTTGGATACCAATTTGGCAGAGGTATAGCCCTTGGGCACACTCGCATCCGCATGGGCTTCTACCAGCAATAGACCTCCCTGCACACGAGCATTCTTCAATTGCCCTGAAGTATAGAGTTGAAGTTCGTTATTGCCCCATCCGTGATCTCCTACTTCAAGGCTCCATTTGCTGGAATTAGGTGGCCCGTCTTGCTCAAACTCATCCGACCAAAGGAGTTTGGCACCTTGAGTAGAGTTTTGGGCATAACTGGAAAAAGAGAGTAGGAGACCAATTGACAAGAGGTGAACAACTTTCATATCTGGAGAAAAACTTTTTGGACTGGGATTAGGTTGACAAAAACGAGCAATTATCTCTTGAGAATCGAGGATAACACCTATTTTAGCAACGAATATACTCCCAAAATTATGGCATACTACGTTCGACTCGGACAAATTCCTCCAAAAAGACATACCCAGTTTCGCCAACCGGATGGCAGCCTATACAAAGAAGAGCTCGTAAGCTCGAAGGGCTTCTCAGGAATCTACTCCAACCTCTACCACATCTACAATCCCAATGAAGTAAAATCCATCGGAAAGACCACCCCCTACAGTTGGACGGCAGCCGATGCGCATGGGCTCAATCAAACCCACCTCAAAACTTCAGGTGTAGGCATCACCGGAGAGGATTACCTCAGCGCCCGCCGCATGCTCCTGATCAACAACGACGTGATGATGGGTATCTGCACCCCGAAGCAACGAAAAATGGATTATTTTTTCAAAAATGCAGATGGAGACGAACTGATTTACATCCACGATGGAGAAGGGGTCATGTACTCCCAATTCGGGAAGCTAGTAGTCAAAAAAGGCGATTACATCGTCATCCCAAGAACGACCATCTACCGATTTGAATTCAATGAAGAAGGTCCTTTGCGCCTGTTGGTCATGGAGTCCCAGGGACCTATCGAAACGGTGAAGCGCTATCGAAATGAAGTGGGTCAACTGCTCGAGCATTCGCCCTACTGCGAGCGAGACATTCGCCCCCCACACGAGATTCACCTGGAAGAGCAAAAGGGAGATTACCTGATCCAAATCAAAAAGCAAGGCATGCTTCACCCCTACCACTATGCCCACAGTCCCTTGGACATCGTGGGTTGGGACGGCTACCTCTACCCCTATGCCTTGTCCATTCATGACTTTGAACCCATCACGGGCAGAATCCACCAGCCACCTCCCGTACACCAGACCTTCCAGTCCTCGGGCTTTGTAGTTTGCTCCTTCGTTCCTCGCTTGTTTGACTACCATCCTTTGTCCATTCCAGCACCCTACAACCATAGCAACATTGACTCTGACGAGGTATTGTACTATGCCGAAGGGGAGTTTATGAGCAGAAAAGGAATCGATCGAGGCTCCTTTACCTTGCACATGGGCGGCCTACCCCATGGGCCACATCCGGGAACGGTAGAAAAATCCATTGGAGCCAAGGAAACCCATGAATATGCGGTCATGCTGGATACCTTCCGGTCGCTTCAAATCACCACAGATGCCTTGGAATTTGTAGACAAAAATTACCCCATGAGCTGGACTACCTAAAAAACAAAAACCGGAGTTAACTCCGGTTTTTTTATGGGTGAGGGTGAGGGTGAGGCCAAAATTAAAGGCCCAAAAATTTCAATTCCTCTTCCAAGGAGATTTCCTTGTGCTTGTATTCTTGTCGGTCCAATAAACTCTTTTCTGTTGAAAGGCGGTTGAGGCTAACGGAGTGCGCGTAGTAATCGTCATCCCATTCGGGGCAATCTCCAAATCCCTCTTGCTCTAACTTCTTGCAAATCAACTGCTGTACGTAACGTGCCAGCTGGTCTACCGAAAGATTCCCGGGAAGCTTGATCAACAAGTGAATGTGATTGGGAAGTACGCTGAGGTGAGTTTGCTTCTCGTAAAAATCCAAGGGGAGTTCTTCGAGTACTTTTTTGATCGACCCCACCATTTCAGAGGTAATCAACGGCGCATGACCCTTGGTCCATAGAACGAGGTGCGTCCAGATATTTGAGTGTGAATGGGGCATTTTGAGAAACGTATTGACTAAAAATAGAAACAAAAATTTTATCATCCTAGTAAATACTTGATTTTCAGTATGTAATAATCAGGCCATATTCAAAAAATGAGAAGAAAAAAGGGCTTCCTTTGTCTAAGGAAGCCCTTTCTCCAAACGAATGGCTCTGAAAATTAATTTCCTAGTACTGCTTGAATCGGTTGACCAGTCGTACCATTCGGCATCCGGATTTGAAGCAAATTGGCAAGGGTAGGAACGATGTCCGTCACAGTGGTGTAGGCTGAACTTTTTCCTGGCTTAATTCCCCACCCGTAAAAAGCAATCGGCACATGGGTATCGTAGGAATAGCCCGAACCGTGGGTGGTTCCCCGCTTTCCACCCACCAGCCAGGCTGGCTCCAAGACAAGCAATACATCTCCAGAAGCTTTGTGATTGTAGCCCATCTGCAAGAGATGCGCCGGGGCCTTGGTAAATTCCTGACGACGAAGATCTGCAGCCGTGTAGGCTTCCTTCACGCCAGCAAATCCCAAGACAAACTGAGCGATGTCTCGCTGGATCTGTTCCAAATCCATTTTTTTCTCTTGGATCAAGGCATGATTCAAGAACAACTGCTCATTGGAAAAATTAAGAATCCATTCTCCTTCCCCATACTTGGCTTGCGCAAAGCCTTTCAACTGCCCTTGAACCATTCCCGAATTGAAATTTCCTGCAGGAATGCGCTCGCTCAACATGTACTGCGGCACATCTGCTACGGCATGATCTGCTGAGATAAAGACAAGGTATTCGCCTTTGCCCAGCTTTTGATCGAGGTGGGCAAAGAACTGGGCTAGTTCGCGATCCAATCGCAAGTAAGTGTCCTCTACTTCGATGGAAGAAGGCCCAAATCGGTGGCCAATGTAATCTGGGCTAGAGAAACTGATCGCGAGGAAATCAGTCACTTCCCCTTGACCTAATTTTTCCCCTTCCAAGGCCGCATACGCAAAATCCAAGGTGAGGCTATTGCCAAATGGAGTGGAAGGCACCAAACCATAACCTCCATTGGCTTCTTTCAAAGCCGCTAAATCGTAGGGAAAGCTAGGACTGTCTTTGCCAATAAAGGGAGACTCAAATTCGTTGTGATCCGGAAGGCTATTCACATAAGTTTCCACCGGAAAAAGGGTTTTCCAAGTTTGACTTAGGTAGTGATCTGGACGCTTTTTTACATTAAAATTCGTCACCCAAGTAGGTAGGGTCTGTCGGTAATAGGTCGAAGTCATCCAGTCTCCATTCACGTCGTCGTACCAGTAAGCATCTCCGGTGTGGCCTGCGGGGAAACTTGCTCCTCGATCCTTGATGGCAATGCCCACTACCTTGGAACGCTTCCCCGTAGAAAGTCGCAACTCATCCGTAATGGTCGTGGTCAACAAATTCCTAGGGCTAATCTTTCCATTTTCAGGAGTTCCTCCCACATTGCTTACCAGGGAATCTTCTGCACAATAAATCGATTTTCTCAAAGAGGGCACGTACCAATTGTTGCCAATCACCCCATGCGTGGCCGGTGTTGCTCCTGTATAAACGGAGGCATGACCAGGTCCTGTGTAAGTAGGAATGTAGTTGTAATGCCCATTGGTCATCATAAATCCCTGTTGCGTAAACCGCTTGAACCCACCCTCACCAAAGCGGTCGGCAAAGCGGTACAAATATTCCTGACGCATTTGGTCGACAACAATGCCCACCACCAGCTTTGGCTTTTTGGGAGCTTGCTGCGCGATGGCAGCGGAGCCCATAGAAATGGCCAAAAGGATGCCTAAAAAGAATCGTTTCATAGGGAATTAGAGAATTTTTTCAAAGATACGGATTCGGAAAGTTTCCTGGGTTAAACTTATGTTAAATGGCAATGGAATTATGTGCAATCTTTCGCGTGGCTTCGGACCTGTCAACAGTCCACTGTCGACAGTCGACAGCCACTTGAAGTGGGATGGAATCTATCATCCAAATTTTGAACGCTCACTTCAACTGGGAATAGAATCAGCTGTGGTCCGTGGTCTGTGGACCGTGAACCCTTGACTATTCCCAATAAAAATCCCCCTCGTAGTTAATTCGGGTCTAATGACCAAACAGATACAGAGAAAAGTAAAATAATGCCCATCGTGGCTCCAAAGAAGGTGGAAGCTTCGCAACGTGAAATTTTCCCTAACTTGCAGGCGGATTTATCAGTGTACACCCCATGCAAACTTACCTTCGGATTCTTTCCTATGCCCGACCTTATGGGAGATTTATTCCGATTTACATCGGTTACACCCTATTGGCGATCATTTTTGGATTGATGAACTTCACCCTTCTCAAGCCACTTTTTGATGTGATTTTTGAGCAGGTCGCTCCCGATGCCCTAGAAAAATTCCGAAGCCAACCCACCTTCACCTTTTCCCTAGATTATTTCATTTCCCTGTTCAATCACCTCTTTTTACAGGTAAGTGAATCCTACGGAAAGTTTGGCACCTTACTTTTCGTCTGTTCCATCATTGTGGGATCAGTATTCTTTTCCAACCTGTTTACCTACCTCTCCGGCGTAGTACTGGCCCAAGTGCGTGCTCAGGTGATCAAGGGGATGCGCATGGATATTTTTGAAAAAGTAAGCGCCCTCCACCTAGGCTACTTTTCAAACGAACGGAAGGGGGACCTCCTTTCCAAAATGACGAATGACATTCAGGAGGTGGAAAACACGATCGTGCAGTCCCTGCGCATCCTATTTCGGGAGCCCGCCACCATCGTCCTGTATTTTGGGGTCCTCTTTTTTATGTCGGTTCCCCTCACCCTCTTTACCATCCTGATCATTCCGATCTCAGGAGCAATTATCGGAGGCATAACGAAGCGACTCAAAAAAACCGCCATCCAAAGCCAGCAATCCCTGGGTCGCATCGTCAGCATCTTGGACGAGACGCTTGGCGGCATGCGTGTAGTAAAAGCCTTCAATGGAGAAAAATTTGTGCAAGGAAAATTTGATTCCGAGACCGACTACTACTCCGATGTGAACGTCAGCATGGCTCGGAAAAACGAACTGGCAGGGCCCATCTCCCAATTCCTTGGGGTAAGTGTAGTGGCCGGTATCCTCCTGTATGGGGGCAACCTGGTATTGAGCGGGGATTCAGAACTCTCTGCCTCCAACTTCATCACCTACATCATCATCTTCACCCAGGTACTCAATCCTGCCAAGGAAATATCCCGTGCCGTATCCACCATCCAGCGGGGTATTGCCTCTGCTGACCGGATTTTTGAGGTGGTAGACACGACCAACCAACTTCCTTCTCCAGCAAATCCAAAACCATTCCCTGGCTTTAGCAAGCAAATCGAGTACAAGAATGTGAGCTTTGCTTACGGAGAAAATAAGGTGCTGGACCAAATCAGCTTCACCCTAGAAAAAGGGAAAACCATCGCACTCGTAGGTCCTTCGGGCGGAGGAAAATCTACTTTAGCAGATTTGGTTCCTCGATTTTATGATCCGATTTCCGGCCAAATCTTGGTGGATGGCATCGACCTGAAAGACATTGCCACCGCCACCTGGCGAAGCCAACTGGGAATCGTCACCCAAGAATCCATCCTATTTAACGATACGATCTTCAACAACATTGCCTTTGGCATAGCTGGAGTCACGGAGGCACAGGTCATGGAGGCGGCAAAAATTGCGAATGCCCATGAGTTTATCAGCAAACTGGAACAGGGATACCAAACCAACATCGGCGACCGGGGATCCAAACTTTCAGGAGGTCAGCGGCAGCGACTAAGCATCGCGCGCGCAGTGCTCAAGAATCCTCCCGTGCTGATCTTGGATGAGGCCACCTCTGCTCTGGATTCGGAATCTGAACTGCTCGTACAGGAAGCCATCACCAAGCTGATGAGCAGCCGGACCACCCTAGTCATCGCACACCGCTTGAGCACCATCCAGCATGCGGATGAGATCTTGGTGATCGACAAAGCCAAAATTGTGCAGCGAGGCACCCATGCGGAGTTGATCGCCCAAGAAGGCCTCTACCAAAAACTCTCCACGATCCAGTCGGTCTAGGCTGGGAACTGCTCCCGTGGAGCCAACTCCTTGGGGGTGCGGAGATTTAAAGACAATAAATTTTCTTTTCCGCTGATTTTACCAGAAAACTACCGCAGATCAAAAAGAATAAATCAGCGTCTTTTTCCTTTCGAATCTGCGTGAGAAAAATCAATCCAATGGAGATTTAAAGACCATGAATTTTCTTTCCCGCGGATTTTAGAAGAAAACTACCGCAGATCAAAAAGAATAAATCAGCGTCTTTTT
>JAMNXQ010000011.1 GCA_023653075.1 Algoriphagus sp. | reverse complement strand
GGCCTGCCGCTAGCGTTCATCCTGAGCCAGGATCAAACTCTCCATTGTATGTTGTCTATTTTAATAAGTCTGTCTACAGGTAAAGTATACCCATAAACAACCTCGTTCTCAGGTTAATCTTTTTTGCCTTACATCACTTCAAAGAACTTTTTTTCCAACGAATTTGGAAAATAGCGAGACCCTGGTCCCAAATGCGAGCGCAAAGATCGGATTTAGTTTCTTCTTTACAAAATCAAGTTTTGAAAAAAGTTAGAAAAATCACGAAATCAACGCTTAAAATTTCCCGACTCGCAAGACGTATTCTTGAACGGGAGTGCAAACATAGCGCACCCAAATAGATTACGCAAGAATTTCAGCAACAAAAATTGCAAACTTTCCTCCGACTGGGATTTACCCACTAAAAATCAGGGCTTTCCTTTTTTATACAAAGGCACCGTACTACAAGGCTCCCCAAACATCAAGCTCTTCGCCTCTCCTTGAATTAAGGACACCAAACGGCCATAGGCATAAAGTGGAATAGCTACCTTGCTACATCCCTTGACCACTACAGAGCGATCTTTAAAAGATTCCAGCGGGAGCTTGGACAGGGTGTCCTCCACGATGTACTGCTCCAAAGCCTCCAAATCCCCTACACAATATCCCTTGGCCGCACCCTCCAAATAGGTGCAAACCAACATGTAGGCCCAAGTAGGCACAATCGCATCTGCACTGCAAGTAACTGCTACCCACTTGCCTGCAAATTGATTCCGATCCAAAACCTTTAACGCAGCACGAAACTCCTTTTCACGAAGTACCAAGCCCTGGAATAAATAGTCAGCAAGATCAAATTGAACACGCTCCTCCTGGGGATAAAATTCCTCCATGTTCAAAGACACGATGGCACTGGCAGCAACTCGATTGATCAATTCACTCATAACTTAACAAATGGATTCTTTGACGATTGCAAGGCTTTAAACTCTTTTAGATAATTGGGCACAAAATAGGCCAGATCCTCCCAGGCTTGGCGAGCAAATTTTTCAAATGCCAATTGTCCCATATTTTTTGCCGATAGCGATTGCTCCCAGTTCGCCGGAAAGAAGGCATTCGAATGCTGAATTTCTTCCTTTACCTTTTCCGCTCCATCTCCTACAAAATAGACCTTCCCTTTTTCCAAAATGGAAGCAAATACACCCTCCTCCAAAATCAAGGCCTCAATCGAAGTGATCTCTTCCAGGGTATCGCCAAAGGTCTGGGTGTATACTTCTTTGCGGCGCGCATCCAAAACGGCTACTACATATTCTCCTCGTTCTATTGCTAGACTTGCCGCCATAGCCTGCAAGGTGTTGATTCCGATTAATGGAATATCCAACCCGAATGCAATCCCCTTGGCTGTAGACACTCCTATTCTCAGTCCCGTGTAAGATCCTGGTCCTTGAGAAACGGCCACTGCATCCAAATCAGCAAAACTCAGACCTGCTTTTTCAAACACTTCATCTACCAATAGCAATAGCTTTTCAGCATGGGCCCCCGGCTCCTTAATTTCTGCCAAGGCTAGTAAAGCCCCCCGTTCATGTAGTGCTACCGAACAAATGGAAGTAGAAGTCTCTATGGAAAGTATCCGAGCCATCCTACTTACTTACTTGGTCCTGACAAAACTTTCGCCATGCGGGCAGGCGAAGCGAAGTATTGCTTGGCCAAATCAATGACTGGATCACCTTGAAGACCAGCTTCAATCATCCCCTCTTGAAAATAATACCGGGAAACAATCTCCTCTCCGAGAATTTTCTTGATTTCTTTTTCATGCGTCTCCAAGTCATTTTCCTTACTATGGTTGACCTTGGATTTGATTTGTTCCAACTGCTCCTTGACTTCGTTAAAATAGGGCTCCTTTGTCAAATACTTTTCCATGTCCTGAACCGACTTCTCAGTATAGGTGGTGTAATCGTATTCCTTGCCCACCAAGAACTTCTTGAATTCGGCATAGACTTCCTCGCTCACTTGGAATTTACTTGGACTGGCTATCGAAGGATTTTTGTAGAAAAAGGTAGTCGCATAATCGAAAACATGATTCCCCGCCACCAAAGTGTAGGAAATAGGTGCGTAGGATTTCTCGGTCACCTTTTCGTCCGGCTCAATGCCCGCCCCATCCAACACAATTCTTCCATTGGCAGTTTTAAAGGCCTTTCTCAAGGAATCAGGCACCGTACCTGCAGATCCATCTTCCCTAGATTTGGCATAGTCAATGGCCTGGATACATCGTCCGCTTGGAATGTAGTACTTGGCTGTGGTCACTTTAACCTGCGCATTGAAACTCAAAGGTAGAGTCGTCTGAACCAAGCCTTTACCAAATGATTTTTGGCCCAACAAGACCGCACGATCGTAGTCCTGCAGCGCGCCGGCAACAATTTCTGCTGCGGAAGCACTTCGCTCGTTAATCAAAACCACTACGGGAATCTCCTTATCTAATGGAGTCTTTGAGGTCTTGTAAGTGTAATTGACCTGCTGTAGTTTGCCAATGGTCTTCACCACCTCCTTGCCCTTTGGGATAAACAAGTTGACAATCTCTACTGCTTCATTGATCAATCCGCCTGGATTGTCTCGCAGATCCAATACCAATTGCGTTGCGCCTTGGGCCTTCAAGGTCACTAGGGCATTTCGCACCTCTGCAGAGGCATTGGGCGTAAAATCGGAAAGCTTGATGTATCCCGTCTTCTCATCCAATTTCCCATAAAAGGGAACATTTTTTAAGCTGATTTTCTTGCGGTTCAAGGAGAATTGCAAGGTGTCATCCCCTCTTTTTACCGTTACGGTGACGCCTGTGTTTGCAGGCCCTTTCAATAACTCGGAGACCTCAGAAGTAGATTTCTTCTGAACCGCAACGCTATCCACCTTCAACAGCAAATCACCTATTCGCATACCAGCATTTTGAGCGGGAAATCCCGTGTAGGGCATCAAAACGATATTTCCTTCCCCTCTATTGCCAATCAAAGCCCCTACTCCAGCATATTCTCCAGTAGTGAGCATTCGAAAATCGTCCGACTCCTCCTCTGGAATGTATTCTGTATACGGATCTAGCTCCTCCAACATGGCCTGGATTCCTACAGTCAATAACTTTTCGGGATCGATTTGATCCACATAATAGGTATCCAACTCCCGAATGAGGGTAGCAAATATGTCAATGCTCTTTGCAATGGCAAACAGCCGATCGTTCTTAGTTTGGAACGCAAGCGTACCCCCCACTAACAGCAAAGCAAAAAACCAGAGGACTACTGGACGTTTAATTTTTTGAATCATGATTCCCTAAATTTTTCGACAATTCACTCGGTAATCGTTGAAGCACTAGCTTCATTTTCGGTTCAAGCTCCCCAAAACTCATTTTTGGATCCCCTACAAAAATAAAGCCCAAAAGAAGTCCTGAAGGAGGAAGTAGTGATTTATTCAATCGGTAGGCTTCTTTCAACCTCCGCTTGATGAAATTTCTTCCCGTTGCTTTCTTAATTTTCTTCTTGGAAACAGAAAAAAGAACCTGGTTTGGGCCTTCAACCAAACCCTCTTCCACCCAAAAAATGATCTTAAAGGGGTATAAAAAAAAAGAGGAACCTTTTTCGAAAAGTTCCTTTATGCTTTTTTCGGCGTGAAGCCGCTCTGATTTCGGAAGTGTGTACTCCATTGCAAGAAAGCTATCGTATGGTAACATACGAAAAACTACCCAAAGAATTACTTCTTCAATGTCTTTTCGTCAGACACAGACAATTTACGTCTGCCTTTTGCTCTTCTGGCTCTCAATACCCTTCTACCGTTTGCAGTCGCCATTCTTTCTCTGAATCCGTGCTTATTTTTTCTCTTTCTGCGAGAAGGCTGAAATGTTCTTTTCATGATCGAATATCTTTAATCTAGTTGCGTTCTTGTCATTCCCTTTTAAGATTGCTCCTAAAAAGGATTGCAAAGATAAGTACCATTTTCTTAAATACAAATCGAGGTCCTACATTTGTTTAGCTCAATTCTAGAAAAATGATTCACTACACCATTTCATGCCCCAATCCAGCTTCTCAATTTCTACGAATAGATCTTAAATTTTCCTGTCAAACTGGGGAAAACATACGGCTTCAGCTCCCAGCTTGGCGAGCAGGAAGGTATCAAATCGCTAATTACGCACAAAATCTACGCGGACTAACTGCAGAAACTCAAGGAGGTCAAGCCGTTTCGCTCCAAAAAATAACAAAAGATTGTTGGTCGCTTGAGGTCGAGGAAACCACAGCAATCCACCTTTCTTACAACTATTGGGCAGGAAAAATGGATGCCGGAAGTGCTTGGGTCGATGACGAGCAAGTTTATATCAATCTAGTCAACTGCTGCTTTGAAATCCTGGGAAAAAGTGAAGAGGCTTTCGAGGTGAAGCTGGATCTGCCAAACTATCCCAAGCAACTCCTGACCTTGAAACAGACGGGGACCTCCACCTGGATGGCTGAAAACTACCAAGTGCTGGCAGATGCGACGGTCTTGGCCGCAAAAAAAGTGGAACAGGAAACTTACGCTATCGGAAATACTCGATTCCAGGCATGGTTCCACGGAGAAATTCATTTTGATCGCACCCGATTTATCGATCAGCTTCAGGCGTTTTCCAGCCGAATGATTGCTGAAATTGGGAGCTTCCCCGAAGAAGAGTACCACTTTATTTTTCAACTCTTACCCTATCCCCATTACCACGGGGTAGAGCATCGACGGGGAACGGTCATCACCTTTGGGCCGGCTAGTTCCTTGGCCGAGGAAGAAGCCTTGGAAGAATTAGTAGGCATCAGTTGCCATGAACTCTACCATGCCTGGAATGTATGCCGAATTCGGCCCAAGGAATTTCTTCCGTATGATTTTTCTAAAGAAGCCTATACCCGGGCAGGCTTGGTACTGGAAGGGGTGACTACCTACTTCGGGGATTTGTATTTACTGAAATCAGGAGCGTACGATTTGTCCACTTACCTTCGGCATTTTGAAAAAATCCTTCACCGGGAGTCCAATCATTTTGGATGGAAAAATGCATCCATTGAAGAATCTTCCATTGACCTCTGGCTGGATGGCTATGTGGCTGGCATTCCCGATCGAAAAGTCAATATCTATTCCCGAGGGGCGCTGCTTAGCCTTTGCCTGGATGTAATCCTTCTGCAGGAAGGAAATTCCTTAGCACAAGTCATGAAAGGGATGTGGGAAAATTTTGGGCTTCCATTCAAAGGATACGAGGTCAAAGATTTTGAAAACCTGGTGTCTGCAAGTGTCAGCAGCCCGAAAAAAATCACCCGCTTTTTCGATGCGTTTGTTCGCGGAAAGGAGGATCTCTTTCCAGTTCTGGAAGACTGCTTCAATGCGCTGGGCATTAAAATCCAAAAAACGCTCTCGGAAAACACGTTGCTACATCAAGTAGGCATCCAACTGAATGGGAAGCAGGTAATCCAGCAAATCCACCCCGAAAGCAAGGCATACCAGCACCTGATGGTACACGATCAACTTCTGAATCTGAATTCAGAAAATGCCATGTGGGAAGTAGAAGTTCTACGACAAGGAAGAAAACTTAAACTCAACTTTGAATTGGAATCTGGAAACTATTACCCCCTGCTAAATTTAGAAATGGGTACAATGACCGCCTTGCGAACTACCTGGATGCACTAAAAAAAGGGTTGGTATTTCTACCAACCCCTAGTTAATTAAAAGGAGGGCAAGCCCTCCTTTTTTCGTTTTAGTTAATGTCTCCGTCAGTCACCGGCACATTCACTTGCAAAGAAGTTACTTTGGCTTCCAAAGGCACAGGAATCTGTGGGGATTTGATGGTCCAAGACATGGGGAGCAATACCCCATTCATCGGCTGATAATCTCCATAGTAGGTATCTCCTGAGGCAGGGTTTTCGTACTTGATCTTCAAACCAGAATCTTGCGCATAGTAGTTGGTCAACTTGGCTCCAGAGGCAGTTGCAATCACCACCTTGTAAGCAGGCTTGCCGTCCACATCCTTCAATCCATCGAGTGTTACCGTGTAGCCATTGGCTTTGTATACCGCCTCCGGGAAAAGGTAGGAGTTCAGTTGTGCTTCAGCCAATTGCGCAGGAGTCATTTCCATAGAATTTCCCTGCACAGACATGGATCCTTTGCCATTGGCAAGGGTGGTCTTTTGCATCACATTTCCTCCAATAGAAAGCTTCTGTCCATAACGGCCATTTTGAGAATCATACACAAAGGCAATGGTCAAAGCGGTACCCATCACGTTGGCATCCATGCTGATTTTGGCAGTTTGAATAGCCGCCACCTGGGTAGCACCTCCAATAGCATTCAGGTAATTTTCAAGGACTTTTTCAGCAGTCATATCTGCATCTGCTACCAACTGCTTGGCTGGCTCTCCCATGATGTCGTATTCGATTACTTCACCAAATTGAGCAAGCTTTTCTTTAATCTCAGCTCCATTCCCTACTGTAGTGATGATAAACTTATCCGGCTCGATCAATCGCTTAGCCGTAGCATTGATGTCTGCCACGGTATAGGAGTTCAACTTTTGCAAATAGGTTGCATAGTAATCCTTAGGGAGATTGTATCGCGCTGTATTCAAAGCAAAGTTAGCCACCGTTCCAGGCTGCTCTAGGGAGCGACCAAAGCTACCTGCAAGCTCTGCTTTGGCTTTGTCTAATTCTTCTTGGGTCACACCCTTCTCCACGAGATTTTTGATCTCATACACAAACTCGTATACCGCAGAATCGGTCACTTCGCTACGCACAGACGCGGAAGCGGAAATCGTTCCCACCAATTTATCTGCATCAATGGAAGAATAGGCACCATAGGTAAAGCCTTTGTCCTCACGTAGGTTCATAAACAAGCGTGAGGCAGAACCTCCACCCAAAATCTGGTTCAACAATCTACTGGAGATGTAATCGGCGTCTCCAATTTTCATGGCTACAGGCTGCGTCACGTCGATGACGGATTGTACAGAAGAACTGCGATCCACAAGGGCTACGGCCTGCTTGGCAGCGCGTACCGGCATTGGATACTTGTAGGTGGGTACCTCTCCTTTCTTCCACGCACCAAAATACTGGTTTACCACCTTTTGGGCCTCTGCCTTATCGATATCTCCCACAATTGCCAAATAAGCAATATTTGGTTTGAAATAGGTTTGGTAGTAGGCCTTCACATCATCTAAGGTGATGTTCTTGGTAGTTTGCTCCGTTTGAGACTCTCCATAGGGGTGATTTTTTCCATAGAGCACTGCGCGAGAAAGTCGCGAAGAAATCGCCTGTGGATCGTCTTTGGTAGTTGCAAGACCCGTTAAGGACTGCTTTTTCAACTTATCCAATTCCGGCTGAGGAAATACAGGATTAAAGAGCACATCCGCCATCAATTCCAACACTTTTCCTTGGTGCTTTTTGAGGGAGGAAACAGAAACTGAAGTTGCAGAAGCACTAAGGCTTGCTCCAATGAAGTCAATTTCTTGATCCAGCTGATCTTTGGTTCTATTTTTTGTACCACCCATCATCATGTCCCCGATGAAGGTGGTAAGACCTGCCTTGTCTCCTTCTAGGATCGGATCTCTCTCGAATACCAGGGTGAAGGATACACGTGGGAGTTTGGTGTTTTTCACAACAAACACTTTCAATCCATTGGCAAGTGTGAAGGTTTCCGCCTCCCCGATCTTGATCTCAGGAGCTGGGCCAGAAGCCGGCAATTTACTCCGATCTACCTGGGCATAGGTGATCCCCGTGGCCAGTAGCATAACTAGTATTCCTAATGCAAATTTTTTCATGTCTTTTCGATACGTTTAGTCAACGAATTATTCAGATACTGGCTTGGCTGATTTCGGCAAATAGTACAATACCACGCGTCCAGTTAGATCCATGTAGGTTTTGGCTACCCGCTGAATATCTTCTTTGGTTACTTTGGAATAGGCATCCATTACTTGGTTGACATAGTTGGTATTACCAAAAATCACCTTTGCTTCTGCCAAGTTCTCCGCCACACCAGCTATGGTGGAATTCCCACTCACAATGTTGTTCTCCATGATGTTTTTCAACTTGGTAAACTCCTCATCGCTGATGCCTTGATCTTGAACCTGCTTGATCAATTTGTCTACTTCGGTCTCTAGATCTTTTGGATCTACGCCCATGTTGGCGATGCCATACATCAAGAATACACCACCGTCTTCCAATTCAAGAGGAATTGCTGCTACCACTAAGGCTTTTTGCTGCTTATCTACTAGCTCCTTGGTCATCAAAGAAGATTTTCCACCAGTCAAGTAGGTAGAAAGCATGGACAAGGCGTAGCTATCTGGGTGATTTCTTGCAGGCAAGTTGTAGGCCTGAATTACTGCTGGAATCTGAATGTTGTCGTAAATGATGTCACGAACCTCAGCTGTTTTCTTTGGTTCGGTGATTTTAGGACGGTAAACAGGCTTGGTACCCTTTGGGATTTCAGAGAAATACTTGCGTACCATTGCTTCAGTGGTAGCGTAGTCTAGGTCACCAGCAATTGTCAAAGTGGCGTTATTTGGCACATAAAAATCCTTGTAGAACTGCTGGAATTCTTCAATAGTAGCCGCATTCAAGTGGTCCATCGAACCGATTGGAGCCCACTGATACGGGTGCGTAGTGTACGCTCTTTTTAGCGTCTCAGGTAAGATGGTTCCGTAAGGCTGGTTTTCGTAACGCTGTCTACGCTCTTCCTTCACTACTTCTCGCTGTGTCTCTACACCGGTCAAATCTACTTTGGAATGCAGCATACGCTCACTTTCCATGTACAAGGCCAAATCCAATTCATTGGAAGGAAGCAACTCGTAGTAGTAGGTAATGTCGTTGGAAGTGTAGGCATTGAGCGTTCCTCCGCGGCTTTGGATAATGTTCATGTATTGACCACGGTCAATATTTTCAGAACCTTCAAACATGAGGTGCTCAAAAAAGTGCGCAAATCCCGTACGCTCAGGATTCTCATTCTTGGAACCTACGTGGTACAACACAGAAGTGACCACGATAGGCGTGGTATTGTCTTGGTGCATGATCACATGAAGTCCGTTGTCCAAGGTAAATTCCTTGAATTCGATTTTAGTCTGAGCAGCCAGAGGAAGGATTATCCATCCCAAGAGAAGACTCAAAAGAAATGTTTTTTTCATGGTACTAAAGGTTGGTTATAAAAAGATATTGGATTAAGTACGGGATGAACTGCAAATTTGTTTCCTTGCAAACATAAGTTCTTTTTAAAGGAGGCACTTCAAGTCGGACTATTTTTTTGATTTACAAGGCCAAGACAACTACTAACAACTAAACTTTAGTTTGAAAGGACCATTTTTAAAAACAGAAGGTGTCCGGAGTGAATCCATTGACTCCTTATTTCGTTTGTTTCTTTTTTTTTCGATAAGGAATGTAAATCTGTCCTGTTGCCACACTGATTAAAGTAAATGCCCAGATCAGTAATTCCCACCAACGTGAAGCAAAATCAAACGAGGTAAAGAACACATTAAAAATCAAGGCAAGTGTCCAAATTATTAAAATAATATATAAGACCTGGTTCCTTCTTTTCATGATGCGTAGTTTTTCTTGCGTGCAATCAAACTCTAAAACATCAGAGATTTTATTTAATGAGTAGCCTGAAGGCTCTACTTCGTGATTCTCAATTCGTTGAATTGTCCGTTCTGAAAGCCCTGTACTATCTGCCAGTTCTTTTTGTGTCATTACTTTCGCAGAACGAGCACTTTTTATTTTATCTCCTAAATCCATGTTGCAAAGGTAATCGTTAGGTGATTTTTAGTGTAAAGCCCGAGACGACATTGACACGACATGTTAGGTTAAACCAACAAAAAGCGGTTAAGAGATAATCGCTTAACCGCTTTTTTAATGAATAGCTTCTACTGTTTCAAGTTAGGGCTTTAGCTTGGTCAAAATCTCTTTGGCCTCATGCCACTTTAGTCTAGGACCAAACTGGCTTACGATGCGAGAACTGGCCATAGAGGCTAGCTTCCCACTCTCGGCATAGGAATGTCCATTGGTGATGCCATAGAGGAAGGCGCCCGCAAACATATCACCTGCGCCATTGCTGTCGATGGCTGTGGTAGGATAAGGCTCGATGTCGATGAAGGTATCTCCATCGAAGATCATGGCTCCATTTTTCCCCATCGTGATCACAAAATGCTTGGCTGCTTTTTTCATTTCTTCACGCGCTTCGGCTAAGGTGCTTTTGCCTGTATACAACATGGCTTCCTCTTCGTTTGCGAAAAGCAGATCCACACTTGGACCGATCACATCATCAAAGTTGGCCTTAAAATACTTGACCATGGCTGGGTCAGAAAAGGTCAAGGCTACCTTGGTGCCTGCTGCCTCGGCCACTTTCTTGGCATGAAGCATGGCTTCCTTGCCATTGGGAGAGGTCACTAGGTATCCCTCGATAAACAAATAGGAAGAGTCTTGAATGGCCGCATCATGCACATCCTGGCTAGAGAAATTCTGCGTGATTCCCAAAAAGGTATTCATCGTCCGCTCCGAATCCTCGGTCACCATCACCAGACACTTGCCCGTCACACCGGACTCGAGCTTAGCCGTAGTCAAGGCAATATCCACTCCAGAATCAATCAAATCTTGAAGGTAAAAATGACCCAATTCGTCATTGGCTACGCGGAAGCAGTAGAAAGATTTTCCTCCAAACTGGCTTACCGCCACTACGGAGTTGGCCGCAGAGCCACCCGCTTGCTTTTTGGCTTCAGCATGGTGGATGACCTGCATGAGATGGTTTTGACGCTCCTCATCCACAAGGGTCATCAGCCCTTTCTCTACCCCATTGTTCGCAAAAAACTGGTCGGTCACCTTAAACTCAATATCTACTAAGGCATTTCCGATGCCAGTTACGTTGTACTTTTTCATTTTATTTTGGTTGGAATTCTTTACTAGTTGTGAGTATTCAATTCAAGGTCTTTGGATCTACCCGCTATTCCTTAGGTAAAAATGGGGTGTCTTTCAAAGGGCTTTTCCCGATCAAAAAGGTAGCGATAGGTATGGTGGGTCTTGTAGATTTTGGATATCAATTGTTCACATACCCGCATCATTTTGGGATTGAAGTCCCCAATCCAGTTCATCTCGATGGTTTTGTAGGGAAAGGAGGCCTTGCCACTCATCTGGTCGTAACTCAAGACAATGGCGCCCTCCACCCCTTTGCCCTGATGCTCTGGCACCACACCAAAGACCAGTCCGAGCATTTTATTGGGTGGAAAAAAGGTCTTGTACCAGAGAAATTTGAGTTTCCCTATCAGGTCCAGTTTCCCATTGACATGTTTGAAAATCTGATTGATCTCGGGGATCTGAATAAAAAACCCGACTGGCTCTCCTTTGAAAAAGGCAAAGTAAATCAAGCGTGGATCTAAGATAGGTTTCATCTTGGCGAACATCATTTGCGCTTCTTTCAAGGCAATAGATTTGCCCATGTGTCGGGCCCAAGCCTTGTTGTACACGGTCATGAAATACTCGGGTGCTTTTTCCTGGAGCTCTTTGCCCTTGATGTAGCGGAAGCTGTAATCTTCATTGTCTAAGATCACCTGGGCACGCTGGATCATCTTTTGGTCAAATCCTACGTTTTGTACATCTCGCGCGTAGGTGTATTGCTTGAAGTAGAGCTGAAATCCATAGTTCTCAAAAAAGGTCTGGTAGTACCCAAAATTCCAAGGCATGTTGTAATTCGGTTCCGAAAATCCATCCACCAAGAGTCCCCACCACTTGTCGCGCTCCCCGAAATTGATCGGGCCATCCATGGCCTCCATGCCTTCGCTTTGAAGCCAAGCTTTGGCTTGATCAAATAGCAAAAAAGCAGCGTCTTGATTATCTATGCATTCAAAAAAACCAACGCCGCCTGTGGGCTGCTTTTCCTTCATTTTGGGATTGACAAAGGCAGCAATCCTTCCAATGGTCTTCCCAGATTCATCCTTGAGCAACCAGCGCTTGGCCTTGGCTCCATTTCTAAAAAGTTTGTTGGTCTCCGCATGGAAGAGCCCCTCAATGTCCTGATCAATGGGACGAATCCAATTTTTCTCGTTGCGATACAACCACACAGCAAGCGCTAGAAATGCTTTTTGGTGTGCAGGGGTAACGACTTCGATCAGTTTCATTGAATGGGATTTGATGCGAAGTTACTAGGAAAGAATCATTTGGGAAAAAAGCAGGGGGAAATAGAGTGGAAATAAGGTAGAAATACAATGGAAATACACGCCGCTACGCTCCGTGAAATATTTAATGGTAGTACGATGAAAATACGCTTCGCTTCGTGAAATAAGGTAGAAATACGAATTGAATTCCTTATTTCCCCGAGCTCGCTCGGGCTATTTCTATTTTATTTCAATTGTATTTCAATTCGTTTAATTCCCCAATTGAAACATTCCAGGTCCAGAAACGCCCAATACTCCATCCGGGGTTAATACCAGTATCTGAGGTTTAATCAAACCGTTCTGAGACTGATTCGGCCGATACAATCTTGATCTATTTTGAGTAGATGCTGTTTGTGGATTTGAGATACGTTCGGAATCACTGGAATGACCTACTTCGAATACTTGCTCACTCACGAGCTGCCCCTTAAAATCATACTGCTTCCAGGTACCTCGCTTCTCTCCGGCGGCGTAAGTGCCCGAACTAGCGACCAAACTGGTTTGCGGAAAATAGGTAAACCAGGTGCCCGTACGCAAGCCATTGATATACCTCCCCTTCTCGAGACGGTTACCTTCCCCATCATACATCTCCCTCCTTCCATCTCCATTGGCCAGGCTTCCAGCATCTAAAATCTCCCCCGAACGAGTCGTGAATGCACTGAATTCAATTAAAACTCCATCCTTATAGATTTCTTCTTGATGCACAAAATCTTCTTTTCCTAGCACTTGCCAGGCACCACTTTTAGCGGCATTTTCATAATTGCCCTTTTGGTAAAATTCAGGTACCAAAGGATAAATCTCCTTCCATTCTCCTACCCGGTCTCCTTGCTGGTAGATCCCTTTAGAAAGCAAGCGACCTTGGTCATCGTAGTCTTCCCAAATCCCTTCCAAGATTCCCTTCGCAAAATTTGCTACGATGGCCAACTTCCCATCCGCATGAAATTGGGTAAACTCACCCTGCTCCTGACCGTCTACAAAAACTACTCGCTGCTTTGGCTTTCCGTCTGGGAAAAAGGATTCGTAAATCCCATTAATTTCGCCCAGTTCGAAGGGAATACGCTCGGAAACTTGACCTGAAGCATAATAGGCAATGGAAAATCCATTCAATGCATTGTTTTGGTAACTGTATTCGGATTTTAGGCTGCCATCCGATCGGTAGACAAACCAGTCACCTGATTTTTCGCCTTGGAAATAGGAACCTGAAAGAAGGACTTCACCCTCCTTACTAAATTCAAAAAAATCTCCATGAAGCATCCCTTTTTGATAGTTGACCACTTTCTTGGCAGTGCCCTCCGGGAAAAATTCCTCAAAGACCCCATCCAAAAGGTTGTCTTTAAACTCCAATTGGTACAGGGGCATGTCTAAATTAAAATTTTCTTTCACTTCCTGTTCTTGAACCGCGGCTACAGCAGGACCAGTATTCTCAGCCAATAACTTTCGGGAATAGATTCTCCAAACACCTTCCTTGCTTTCACCCTCCATCTTTCCCGTTCCCACCAAATTCGAATTCCCGAAGTAGAAAAATCCTTGAGCTTGCGCAGCCTGAGCGCCTAGAAAAAGAAGAAGGACTAACGTTTGAAAGGTTTTCATAAGTGAAGGGAAGGGAAATCCAAAATCACAGGTAGTACGTGTAGAACAAATAACCCGCCATGAAGTTTTTCAGTTCTTTTTATAATCAGCATAAAAAAAGGAGCAGCTGCTCCTTTTCTATCTTAATCCACTACTGTGGCATATAAGTCAAACTCCGTGGCATCGTACACCTTGACATTTACAAAGTCCCCTACTCGACAGTACTGAGTTGCCGCATCGATAAGCACCTCGTTATCTACCTCAACGGAATCAAACTCGGTTCGGCCCACAAAATGGCCTCCCTCCTTCTTATCAATCAACACCTTAAAGGTTTTGCCAATTTTTTCTTGGTTGAGGTCGTAACTGATCTGCTCTTGTACCTCCATCAAGTGATTGGCGCGTGCTTGCTTTTCTTCTTGGGAGAGTTTGTCTTCCATCCCAAAGGCATGCGTATTTTCCTCGTGGGAATAGGTAAATACCCCCAAGCGTTCAAATTTCATGCGCTCCACAAAATCGACCATCTCTTGGAATTCCTTTTCTCCTTCACCAGGATGCCCGGCAATGAGGGTCGTACGAATCGCAATCTCAGGAATCAGGTCGCGGATGCTGTGGATCAATTCCTCCTGCTTCTCGCGGGTAGTTCCTCGACGCATGGCCTTGAGCACATCCGTCGAACCGTGTTGGAGTGGAATGTCTAGGTACTTGCAAATATTGGGACGCTCCTTCATCACGTCAATGACGTCCATCGGAAAACCGGTTGGATAGGCATAGTGGAGTCGAATCCAATCGATCCCTTCCACTTCGGACAAGTTGCGGAGGAGGTCAGCCAGGTTACGCTTTTTGTACAAGTCCAACCCATAGTAGGTCGAGTCCTGTGCGATGAGCAACAGTTCCTTCGTACCGTTAGCGGCTTGGTGCTGGGCTTCTTTGACGAGTTCTTCGATGGGTCTGGAAATATGGCCTCCACGCATCAGCGGGATGGCACAGAAGGAACAAGGGCGATCACAGCCCTCAGATATCTTCATGTACGCATAGTGACTTGCATGGGTCAGCAAGCGCTCCCCGACCAATTCATGCTTGTAATCGGCTTTGAATTTTTTCAGAATGGCAGGCAGATCGCGGGTTCCGAAGAATGCATCAACTTGTGGAATCTCCTGTTCCAAGTCATCCTTGTACCGCTGCGAAAGGCAGCCCGTCACGTAGACCTTGTCTACCAGGCCCTTTTCCTTCGCATCTACATATTGCAAAATCGTATCGATGGATTCTTGCTTGGCATTGTCAATAAATCCGCAGGTGTTGATGATGATGATGTTGTTGTCCTGATGATCAGACTCGTGGCTGGCATCGATGCCATTGCCCTTGAGTTGGGTAAGGAGTACCTCAGAATCCACCAGATTTTTGGAGCAGCCCATCGTGATGATGTTGACTTTATCCTTTTTTAATGTTCTTGCTTTCACAGAATTTACATCGATTTGGGAGGACGAAGGTAGGTAAAAAGGCTTGAAAAAGAATAGTTAGCTGCCTTAGCTCTTGTTTGGACGCTGTCTTTTCCCCCCTTGCTCATCCCTTCTTAACACATTGGTAAAACAACCTTAACGTGGAGATTGGAAGTAGGGGTCTAGTATTACCTAATTTCGTCACATACAGCAAAATTTTTTAACTCCTTGCATTTATTTTTAGCCCCCGATGCGAGTCGGGGCGCATTGCAGGAGAGTAAATTACCTCCGCCTCCTGTTTATTTTTAGCCATTCCTCCCCCAAACCTTTTGGGGTTTATTTGTCTTGGTGTACCTTAGTTTCGAAAATTACCCTCTATGGAATTCACCGCCCCAAACGCCCAAAAATTAACTTTTGATCGAAAAAATTATTCAGACGAGACCCTGCTGAAGCTCTACGAATCCTTGCTAGTACCGCGAAGAATTGAAGAGAAAATGCTGATTCTGCTTCGTCAGGGACGGATCTCCAAGTGGTTTAGTGGATGGGGGCAGGAAGCCATTTCGATTGGTGCGGTAAATGCCCTTGCTTCGGATGAGTTTATCCTTCCCATGCACCGCAACTTAGGAATCTTCACGGGCAAAAATATGCCTCTCGAGCGCCTATTTGCACAGTTTCAGGGCAAAGAGTTGGGCTTTACCAAGGGCAGAGATCGCTCTTTCCACTTTGGAAGCATCGAACACCATGTAGTGGGTATGATTTCCCATTTGGGCCCTCAGCTCGCCTTGGCAGATGGGATTGGTTTGGCACACAAACTTGCAGATGAGAAAAAAGTGACTCTGGTCTTTTCTGGAGATGGCGCGAGCTCAGAAGGAGACTTTCATGAAGGATTGAATGTGGCCGCAGTCTGGAAACTACCGGTGATCTTTGTCGTGGAGCACAATGGCTATGGTCTTTCCACCCCTAGTGAGGAGCAGTTTGCCTTTCAATACTTCACCGAAAAGGGCCCGGGATATGGCATGGAGGCAATACGGATTCATGGCAACAATGTATTGGAGGTTTACGATACCATCCTCAGGCTAGCAGAGGATCTTCGTGAAAATCCAAGACCTGTACTCGTCGAAGCAATCACCTTCCGCATGCGGGGACACGAGGAAGCATCGGGCACCAAGTATGTCCCCAAATTCATGATGGAAGAATGGGGGCAACTGGATCCCGTAGACCGCTACGAGGATTACCTCACTTCCATTGGTGTGTTGAATGAGGCGCTCAAAGAAACACTCAATACAAAAATTAAAACCCAAATCAACGACGCCTTAGAAATTGCCTTTGCGGAAGAAGCGGTGAATGCGCAGGTGGAAAAGGAATTGGGCGATGTGTATGCCCCCTGGACACAAAGCGTGCAGGCTCCAGGCCCTGCCCAAACCGATAAGCGCTTCATCGATGCGATCAGCGATGGCCTTCGCCAATCCATGGAAAAATACCCCAACCTAGTGCTGATGGGCCAGGACATCGGGGATTATGGAGGAGTATTCAAAATTACGGATGGTTTCAAAGCCCAATTTGGAGGGGATCGAGTGCGCAACACGCCCCTATGCGAAAGTGCCATCATTGGCGCAGGACTTGGACTCTCCATCAAAGGCTTTAAGGCCATGGTCGAAATGCAGTTTGCCGACTTTGTGAGTGTCGGCTTCAATCAAATTGTAAACAATCTAGCCAAAATCCATTACCGCTGGGGTCAAAATGCGGATGTAGTGATTCGAATGCCTACCGGAGCTGGTACGGCTGCTGGACCCTTTCACTCGCAATCCAACGAAGCCTGGTTTTTTCATACCCCAGGTTTAAAAATCGTCTATCCTTCCAATCCTCACGATGCCAAAGGGCTTCTCAATGCGGCTTTGGAAGACCCGAATCCTTACCTCTACTTTGAGCACAAACTCCTCTACCGATCCATCTCGGGACCGGTGCCAGATAGCTACTACACGGTAGAAATCGGGAAAGCGGCCCTAGCAGCCACTGGAACACAGGTTTCCATCATTACCTACGGCATGGGCGTGCATTGGGCCACCAAGGCCGTAGAAGAGTTGGGCATTTCTGCTGACATTTTAGACCTCCGTACCTTGCTCCCTTGGGATCAGGAAGCGGTAGCAGCAACAGTTAAAAAGACGGGAAAAGTCATTTTCCTACACGAAGACACGCTTACCGGTGGGATTGGTGCAGAAATATGCGCCTGGATTTCGGAGCACTGCTTCTCTTGGCTAGACGCTCCTGTGATGCGGGAAGCAAGTTTGGACACACCTGTTCCTTTTGCTCCCAACTTGGAAAAGCAATTCTTACCTACGGAAAGATTCAAGGTGAAACTTCAAGAACTGCTTGCTTTTTAAGCGCAAACCAGAAATTCAACCCCCATGGTTCAACTCAGACAAATTGCAAAAGAAGAGCTCTCCAAAGTACACCACATCGCGCACCAAACTTGGCCCTCGACCTTTGGAGCTATTTTGAGTGAGGAACAGATTGCCTACATGCTGAATTGGATGTATGACCTGCCGCTACTCGAATCACAAGTGGAGGAGGGCCATACTTTTTTGATTGCTGAAGCGCAGGGAACTGCAATTGGATTTGCTGGATTCGAACTCTTCTACAAAGAAGGCACGAAGGCCAAACTTCATAAATTGTACTTACTCCCTAGCAGCCATGGAAAAGGTACTGGAAAAGCCCTCCTTCAAGAAGTGGCGAACCGAGCACGAGCAGCAGGTCAACAAATTCTGACCCTGAATGTGAATAAGGACAACCAAAAAGCAATTGATTTTTATAGGAGCCAAGGATTTGTAGAAACCTACAAGGAGGTCATCGACATCGGCAATGGATACGTGATGGATGATGCGGTGATGGAATTAGCGCTTTAATTCTTTTTTTCGAGCACCGTATCCCAGAGAACCAGTCCATTGGCAGGTGCCGTGGGCACGGGAGTCCAGTCCCCTTCTGGATTTTCCAAGCGCTCCTGGATTTGCGCAGCATTCCAGTTCCAAATCGCATAGACCATCTTGCGCACCTGATGGTGCAAAAAACCCTGCCCAACTACCTCTATTACCCCAACTTGTGCTGGAGCAAAGGGAGAAGTCAAGTCATTTGACACAAACACAGAGACTGCCTCCACGCTCCTTTCGTAGGAAGATTTGGTAGAAGCCGCTTGGCAAAAAGCCTTAAAGTTGTGAACGCCTACAAACAAGTTTCCCAAGGCCTGCATTTGATCTAGGGAGTTGGAAAAGGGAACCGCGGAGACAAACGAGGAAGCAAAGGGATGAAAGTCCTGGGGAGAGGCGAAGAAATAGCGGTAGGTTTTTTGTTGAACTGATTGAATCAAGTTGAAGTCCCGAGCAATGGGCTCAACCCCTTCTAGGTGAATATCTCCTCCAAGGTGGACATTGATCGTTTCTAAAAGAGCTTCAAATTCAATTTTCTCCTCCACAAAAAGCTGCACATAGCCCTTTCTACAGCTTACGCCAGAGTCCGTCCGGCTAGAACCAATCAAGGTAAAGTGACGCTCCTCCAAGACAAATCGGAGTACCCGCTCCAACTTCCCCTCCACCGTAGGCTGTTCGGGTTGCTTCGCCCATCCTTTGAAGCGAGCCCCAAAGTAGGAAATGGAAAAAAGGTAGGAGAAAGGTTTATGCTGCATATTTACAGCCGAAAAATAGGTATATTTAAGTATATTGTTCAATTAGAATGCTTCAAAGTACCTATCCTTTAGGTTGTCCTATCCATCATCATCACTTCATGAACCAGCTCAACGCCATAAGAAAAAGGTTAATGGAACAAAAAAAATCCTTGTTCCAAAAATACCCAATCAAAGAGCTTGCGATTTTTGGTTCCTACGCACGCGAGGAACAAAGCCCAAAGAGCGATTTAGATGTGCTTGTGGAATTTCACAGTAGCGTAGGTTCGGAGTTTATTGAACTAGGAGATGAACTAGAAGAACTGCTCGGTATCAAAGTGGATTTGGTTTCAAAAAAAGGAATTAAACCACGCTATCTCGAACAAATCAAAGACGAGTTAATCTATGTCTAAAAGATCCAGTGACTTACTGCTCCTGGATATGAAGGAAGCAGCTGAAAAAATTCTTAAATATACTCAGGGCTTATCATTTGAGGATTTTTTAGCTGATGACAAAACCATAGATGCGGTAGTACGAAATTTTGAAATTATAGGCGAAGCTTCCCTGCGTATTGACGAAGATTTTAGGTCTGATAATCCTCAAATTGAATGGAAAAAATTACGAGGCTTTAGAAATCGAATCGTTCACGACTATTTTGGGATTGACTATGAAATTGTATGGTCCATCCTAACCCAGGACCTAGAAGAATTAGTTTTTCAATTAGATCAACTCTTAAACTAAAACACCACCCCGTTTCGAGGTGGTGTTTTTAGTTTAAAGCTTAACTCAAAATTCGAGCTGCCAGCCAGTCTCCTATTTCGGAGGTTTTGTAGGCCTTCCCTCCTTCAGCGATATCTTCGGTGACGATTCCTTCAGCTAGCGATTGGTTGACTACATCGCTGATCAATTTGGCTTCAGCTTCCAATCCAAATGCATAATCGAACATCATGGAAGCAGATAGAATGGTCCCCAGCGGATTGGCAATGTCCTTGCCAGCAGCTTGAGGATAAGAACCGTGGATTGGTTCGAATAGCTTCACCTTGGCTCCCAAGGAGGCCGAAGGCATCAAGCCCATCGAACCAGAGATCACAGAGGCCTCGTCAGTCAAAATATCTCCAAATAGATTCTCGGTGATCAACACATCGTAGGCCTTGGGCCATTGGATTAATCGCATGGCTACGGCATCCACAAATTCATATTCTACTTTTACATCTGGATACTCAGGTGCCAATTCTTGGACGGTTTCTCTCCACAATCTGGAAGTAGCCATTACGTTTGCCTTGTCCACGCAGGTCAGTAGTTTTCTCCGCTTTTGCGCAGCTTCAAAACCCATACGAGCCAAACGCACAATCTCCTCCTTGCTGTAGACGTTGGTATCAAAAGCTTTGGTTCCTTGTTCGTTTCTGCCTCTAGGCTCCCCGAAATAGATGCCTCCGGTCAGTTCCCTAAAAAAAACTAGATCTACCCCATCCACTCGGTCCAACTTGAGGGGAGATTTGTGTACTAAGGAAGGAAAGGTAAAGGTGGGGCGAACATTGGCAAAGAGTCCTAACTTCTGACGCATGCGCAATAAGCCCTGCTCTGGACGAACCTTTGCTTTGGGATCGTTGTCGTATTTAGGATCACCAATAGCCCCGAAAAGAACCGCATCAGCTCCCACACATATTTCATGGGTAGCATCCGGATAGGGATCCCCTGTTGCATCTATGGCACAAGCCCCTACCAAACCTTTTTCGAAGGTGATGTGGTGGCCAAATTTCTTTCCAATGGCTTCAACCACTTTTACTGCCTGAGCAATTACCTCCGGCCCAATGCCGTCGCCAGACAGGAGTGCTATTTTCATTTTCATAGGTATAAAATTACGGATGAATTTCCTTTGGGTACTTATCCATGATATTCAACATTTTTTCTGTAGCCATCATGGCAGCTACGGTTTGGTCTGGATCCAATCCTTTGGTTTTGAATCGACCTCCATATTCCCAGGTGATAACCGTCTCCACAAAAGCGTCGGTTTTTCCCCCTGGAGGAATGGTCACGTGGTAATCAACTAATTTGGGTAGGTCTTTTTGCAAAGAAGCATAAATCAGGCTCACTGCCTTCATAAACGAATCGTACTGTCCATCACCCGTAGCAGTGGCATCGTGGTAGCTGTCGTACACCTTGAGTCGCAATTGAACCGAAGGCTTTAGGCCTTTGGATTGGGTCATGTGGTACCCATCTATGCTGATGTTTTTGGTAAATGAATTGTTTTGGAGGACATCGGAAATGATGTAGGGCAGGTCCTCCGTAGTCACTCGTTCCTTTTTGTCTCCCAATTCGATGATTCGCTGGGTGACGCGAGCCAATTCATCCGGCTCCAAAGAAATTCCCAGGGCCTCCAGATTTTTTGAAATATTGGCCTTCCCTGAGGTTTTGCCTAGGGCATATTTTCGCTCTCTACCAAATCGCTCGGGCAGCAATTGATTGAAGTACAAACTCTTTTTTTGATCCCCATCGGCATGAATGCCGGCAGTTTGGGTAAATACATTTTCTCCTACCACGGGCTTATTGGCAGGAATGTATTGCCCGGAAAATTGTTCCACCAACTTGGATACCCGAAAGATCTTTTGTTCCTGAACGCCGATTTCCAAATCCGTAAAATCCTTAATCACGGCTACGACGGATTCCAAAGGAGCATTTCCCGCCCGTTCACCTAGCCCATTGATGGTGCTATGAATACCAGACACCCCCTGAAGCACTGCCTCAAGCACGTTGGCTACTGCCAAATCGTAATCGTTGTGTCCATGGAAATCGAATCGTAAAGAAGGGAATTTGGAGATTACCTCCCCAAAAAAGTCGCTTACCTCTGCAGGAGAAAGGATGCCCAACGTATCTGGAAGCATCACTCGCTGAATGGGTTGCTGCGCAAGCATTTCGATGAGGCTTAGCGTATAGTCCCGAGAGCTACGCATCCCATTGGACCAGTCTTCCAAGTAGACATTTACCTGAAGCCCTTGATCCAGAGCATAGGCAATGCACTGGCGGATTTCGGAAAAATGTTCCTCGGGCGTTTTCTTTAATTGATGAACAAGGTGATTGAGGGAACCTTTGGTTAGTAAATTGAGCACCTGGGCACCGGCCTCCACAATCCAATCCACAGAAATGGGGGTGTCCACAAATCCCAGGACTTCTACTTTGTCCAAATACCCTTTTTGAGCTGCCCATTGGGTGATGCGCTGCACTCCCTCTAGTTCCCCCGCTGACACGCGAGCAGAAGCTACTTCGATGCGGTCTACTTTTAATTCTTCCAAGAGTGCCTTGGCGAGGTGAAGCTTTTCGGAGGGCAAAAAAGATACGCCTGAGGTCTGTTCGCCATCCCTCAAGGTTGTATCCATCAGTTCCAATCTTCGTGCCTCCATGCTTAACTCAGTTTATCGCTTGGCTTCAAAGCCTTCGATTTCTGTAGCCATGTTGATTAGGTAATCGATGTCATCGAACCCATGCTGCATGTTGTCCTTCTTGTATTCGTTGATATCAAAGGATTCAGCATCCCCCGTAGCAAGTAAGGTGATCGTTTGTTTTGGTAAGTTTACTTCCACTTCGGTTAGCGGATCTGCAGCTATGGCAGCAAAAAGTTTATCTGCAAACGCAGGCGTCACCGTCACAGGCAGTACGCCGATATTGAGGCAGTTGTTTTTAAAGATATCTGCAAAAAAGCTGGATACTACACAGCGAAAGCCATAGTCATACAAGGCCCAAACGGCATGTTCTCGGCTCGATCCGCATCCAAAGTTTTTTCCCGCAACAAGAATTTTTCCGCTGTAAGTGGAATCATTGAGCACAAAATCTGTCTTTGGCGTTCCAGCAGAGTCGTAGCGCCAATCGCGAAACAGGTTGTCTCCAAAGCCTTCTCTTTCTGTTGCCTTTAAAAAGCGAGCGGGGATGATTTGGTCTGTATCCACATTCTCTGTCGAAAGGGGTACTACTGTACTCTGTAGGATGGTAAATTTATCGTAAGCCATTTTTTTCGTTCAAAGGTGGTCAAATAGGACTTCGGGTAGTCTTTTCCCCGCACTCCATAAATTTCGCCTGCCTGCCGTAGGCAGGTATTTTCAAGCTTTAAATACTTCCCGTGGATCGGTGATTTTCCCCGTAATGGCTACAGCAGCCACTGTCAGTGGAGAAGCGAGTAAGGTACGTGCACCCGGTCCCTGCCGACCTTCAAAGTTTCTGTTGGAAGTAGAAACAGCGTATTTACCAGCAGGAATCTTGTCGTCGTTCATGGCAAGGCAAGCCGAGCAACCTGGTTGACGAAGTTCAAATCCTGCTTCTTCCAAAATAGCAACCAATCCTTCGGCTTGGGCTTGTTTTTCCACTTCCCGAGATCCTGGTACAATCCAAGCAGTAATGGAATCTGCCTTTTTATGCCCTTTCACAAATTGAGCTACTGCACGGATATCCTCGATACGCCCGTTGGTACAGGAACCTACAAATACGTAGTCTACCGATTTTCCAAGGATTGGTTCCCCTGGTGCAAATCCCATGTAGTCTAAGGCTTTGAGGTAAGAGGTCTTGTTGGAGCCTTCCATGCCCTCGGTGGATGGGATGTTATCTACTACCTTGATGCCCATGCCTGGATTGGTACCATAGGTAATCATCGGTTCAATATCCGCAGCATCAAAAGTCAACTCTTCATCAAATACTGCTCCATCGTCGGTACGCAAGGTGTTCCAATAGGCCACCGCTTTTTCCCAGTCTTCCCCTGCGGGAGCATACTGCTTTCCTTTTAGAAAATCGTAGGTAGTTTGATCGGGAGCAATTAATCCTCCACGAGCACCCATTTCGATGGACATGTTGCAAATCGTCATGCGAGCTTCCATGGATAGGCTTCGGATGGTCGAACCTGCATATTCTACAAAATAGCCAGTGGCACCTGCTGCTGAGATTTTGGAGATGATGTAGAGAATAATGTCTTTGGAAGTCACCCCTTTTCCTAGCGCGCCTTCCACAGAAATGCGCATCTTCTTGGGCTTGGACTGCATGATGCATTGGGTAGCCAATACCATCTCCACTTCGGAGGTACCGATACCAAAAGCAATGGCTCCAAAAGCACCGTGCGTGGAAGTATGTGAATCCCCACAAACAATGGTCATTCCGGGTTGAGTTACCCCCAACTCAGGGCCGATCACGTGGACGATACCATGGTGTGCAGAGCCCAAGTCATGCAATTCAATGTCGTACTTCGCACAATTCTCGCGAAGCTTTTCTACTTGCATTCGGGAAAGCTTATCCTTGATTGTCTGGTCTTGATCTACCGTAGGCACGTTGTGATCAGGAGTGGCAATGGTTCGGTGTGGGTACTTTACTCCTATCCCTCTTTTCTCCAAATTCAAGAAAGCCACGGGCGAAGTCACTTCGTGAATGAAGTGCTTGTCGATGAAAAATACATCAGGGCCAGCGGGCACGGATTTGACTACGTGTGCATCCCAGATTTTATCAAATAAGGTGTTCTTTTCCATAGTTAGGCAGTCGCATATTCTTTGACTGGAATTTTGTTGAGTGCATCGACAAATGCTTGCGCGGAAGCAAGGACGATGTCTTGATTGGAGGCAAAGCCATAGTAGGGCTTGTCAGACTTGATGAGACGCATGTGCACCTTGGCGACATCGTCACTTCCCTGAGTCATGGCCTGAATGAGGAACTCCTCAAGTTCTACCTGAGGCTGTACGAGTGATTCAATGGCTTTCAATACTGCGTCCACTGGTCCTACACCCGTAGAAATCGCTGAATAGTGTTCATTTCCGATTTTAAGGTGTACCTCAGCTTGGATAGCTCCATTGGAGGTGTACTTGACATCACCTAATTCAATGAAATTGGAATCCTCAATGTATTTACCCACTAGCTCCAATAAATCTTTTCTCCCCACATCCCGCTTGGAATCAGCTAAGATTAGAAACGCCTCATACACTTCACGTAATTCCTCTCCTTCGAGTTCCACTCCCAAGGCATCCAGGTGATGCTTGAGTGCAGCTCTTCCAGAACGTGCGGTGAGTACAATGGTGGACTCGGAAACACCCACTTCTTTGGGGTCGATGATTTCGTAATTTTCGCGATGCTTCAAAACCCCATCCTGATGGATTCCTGAGGAGTGCGCAAAAGCATTTCTTCCCACAATGGCCTTGTTGGGCTGCACCGGCATGTTCATCAATTTAGATACCAGGCGGCTGGTGTGGTAGATTTTTGGAGTGACGATATCCGTGTAAACCGGAATGGATTGGTGGCACTTGATGGCCATCACCACCTCTTCCATGGAGGTGTTGCCGGCACGTTCTCCGATTCCATTGATGGTCACCTCGACTTGTCTGGCACCTTGCTGCACGCCGGCCACGGTATTGGCGGTTGCCATGCCTAGGTCGTTGTGACAATGGGTAGCGATGATGGCCTGATCAATATTAGGTACCCGATTTTTTAGGCTAGAAATGATGGCTCCGTACTGTTCAGGCAAGCAATACCCCGTAGTATCGGGAATATTCACCACTGTAGCTCCTGCCTTGATCACCTCTTCGATGATTTTGCAGAGAAAATCTGCTTCCGCTCGACCTGCATCTTCCGCATAAAACTCCACATCTTCCACGAATCGCTTGGCAAACTTAACCGCCGCTACCCCACGACGAATGATGTCTTCGGGAGTGGAGCGGAGCTTGTACTGAATGTGGTAGGGTGAAACGCCGATACCCGTGTGAATACGCCCTTTTTTGGCGTATTGAAGTGCTGCACCCGCTACCTCAATGTCCTTTTCTACAGCACGCGAAAGCGCACAGATAATAGGATTAGTAACAGCTTTCGATATTTCAATGACTGAATTAAAATCTCCAGGGCTAGAAATCGGAAATCCGGCCTCAATGATGTCTACCCCAAGTTCTTCCAGCGCCTTAGCAACAATGATTTTTTCTTGGGTATTGAGTTGACATCCAGGCACTTGTTCTCCATCTCGAAGCGTGGTATCGAATATCCATAGCTTTTCACTCATGAGCTTTTGGGTTTGGGTAAATTAATTATTTTCTGGTCTCAACTTACGCACGACGGCGCCCGCCTGCCACATTTCAGATTCACGAAGTTGAGCAAGTTCAGCTTCTAACTTTTCTCTATAATCCGCCTTGGAGTTGGAGTCAATGGATTTTTGCGCTTCTGTTCCAGATTTTACAGACTGATACAATGCTTCAAATACCGGCTTGGTCGCGTCACGGAAAGGCTTCCACCAGTCCAAAGCACCGCGCTGTGCAGTAGTAGAGCAGTTGGCATACATCCAATCCATTCCATTTTCTGCCACTAGGGGCATCAAAGACTGGGTCAATTCTTCGACTGTCTCGTTGAATGCTTCAGAAGGAGTATGTCCATTGGCTCTAAGCACCTCGTACTGAGCTGCGAAAATTCCTTGGATGGCACCCATCAAGGTACCACGCTCTCCAGTCAAATCAGAAGTTACCTCACGGTAGAAGTCTGTTTCAAAAAGGTAGCCAGAACCGACACCGATACCCAAAGCCACTACGCGGTCTTTCGCTTTTCCTGTTCCATCTTGGTAAATGGCGTAGGAAGAATTAAGTCCTCTGCCTTCCACAAACATTCTTCTCAAGGAAGTACCGGAACCTTTAGGAGCAACCAAGATCACATCCACATCTGCTGGAGGAATGATTCCTGTTTTTTCCTTGTAAGTAATTCCAAATCCATGGGAAAAATAAAGGGCTTTCCCAGGGGTCAAGTGTTTTTTCAACGTAGGCCACAAGGCGATTTGCCCTGCATCTGAAAGCAAAAATTGGAGGATAGTTCCACAAGAGCAAGCTTCCTCAATTTCAAAAAGAGTTTCTCCTGGTACCCATCCATCGGCGATGGCCTTGTCCCAGGTCTTGGAGCCGCTTCGCTGACCCACAATTACGTTGAAGCCGTTGTCACGAAGGTTGAGCGCTTGGCCTGGGCCTTGCACCCCGTATCCAATCACTGCGATGACTTCATTTTTTAGGACCTCTCTAGCTTTTTCTAAGGGGAACTCTTCTCGGGTTACTACGTTTTCTTCAACGTTTCCAAATTTCAATTTCATAGTAGAAAATTTTAAGAATAGATTTTTAGGTTGAGTTTAGTTGACAAATGAGTCTATGGTGAGCATGCGCTTGGCGACAGCCACCCTACCGGATCGCGCAAATTCAAGTATGCCATAGTCTTTCAATAGTTCCAGCAGCTCTCGCGTCTTTTCCTTGTGTCCGGTCAATTCCAGCACGACAAAGTCTGGCTCTGCTGCAATGATTTTGGCATGGTGATCACGGATAATTTTTTCCAAGCCTCCATCTAGTCGTGATACAGGAATTTTATACAAGGCCAACTCTTGGTAGACCACCCCCGAATCCTCGTGGTGGAAGGCCTTAATCACATCGATAATCTTTTCGATTTGGTTGACGAGCTGGATGACAGTCTCCTCGGTGACCGTCACTTCAATGGTGATGCGGTGCACTCCTGGGATCCGGCTTTCAGAGGCCGTAAGCGCATCGATATTGATTCCCCTTCGGGTAAAAATGATGGTGATTCGGTTGAGAATCCCAATGAAATTTTCGGTGATGACAAAGATGGTATAGCGTTTCATAGGCGAGAGATTAATGGAGTCGAACTTCTTCTACGGAGCATCCCGTGGCAATCATGGGGAATACATTGTCCTCTTTTTCAACCACCACTTCTAGGAAAAACGGACCATCATGAATCAGCATGTCTTCGATTGCTTCTTGGAGACTGGAACGTTCATCGACTTTCTGAGCTTTGATTCCGTACGCATCAGCAAGCTTGATAAAATCTGGATTATCTAGTTCGGTAAAAGAGTAGCGCTTGTCAAAAAACATCTGCTGCCATTGGCGCACCATACCGAGGTAATTGTTATTCAGCAAGACAATTTTGACAGGAGCCTTGGTCTGCATGATGGTACCCAGCTCTTGGATAGTCATCTGAATTCCTCCATCGCCCACCACGCAAATCACTTGTCGCGAATAGTCGTGTAGCTGAGCGCCAAGCGCCGCTGGAAGGGCAAATCCCATGGTTCCCAATCCACCTGAAGTTACCTGAGTTCGCGTTTTCTTGTAATCGAAATACCGCCAGGCAATCATCTGGTGCTGCCCCACATCGGTCACCAATACGGCATCGTCTGCCTTGTACTGGTTGATTTGGTGGATGACCTCACCCATGGTTAAACCTGCTTTGGTTGGGGTCAGGTCGTGTTGCACGACAGCTTCCTTTTCCTGCTGTTCCAAGGCTCGGAATTTGGCCATCCAAGCCTCGTGTTTTTTGCCCGTAATCGCTTCGGTCAATGTGGCTAAGCTTTCCTTGCAATCTCCAAGGACTGCGACATCCGCTTTCACATTTTTGTTGATTTCGGAAGGGTCCAATTCCAAGTGGATCACTTTGGCTTGCTTGGCATAGCGGGATAAATCTCCCGTCACTCGGTCATCAAAACGCATGCCGACCGCAATCAACACATCGCACTGGTTAGTGAGTAGATTAGGGGCATAATTGCCATGCATTCCCAATTTCCCTACATAGTTAGGATGCTCCTGGGAAAGGGCTCCAGAACCCAAAAGGGTGGATGCGGCAGGGATTCCAGATTTGTCTAAGAAGAACTTCAGCTCCGCCTCCGCTTTTCCCAAAATCACTCCTTGACCAAACAGCAAATAAGGTCGGCTTGCACTATTGATTAGCTCTGCCGCTTCTTGTATGGCTGGAAGGTCTACTGGGTGATGGATTTTATAGGATCTAAACTCTTGGCAAGGGCTGTAATTGAACTCTTCTAGTTCCACTTGCGCATTTTTGGTAATGTCGATCAGCACAGCACCCGGTCTTCCAGAACGTGCGATAAAAAATGCTTTAGCAATGGCAGGCGCAATATCTTTTGCATGCCTTACTTGGATGTTCCACTTGGTGGCAGGCATAGAAATACCCATCACATCCGTTTCTTGAAACGCATCCGTTCCTAAGAGATGTGCGGCTACCTGACCCGTGATGCAAACCAAAGGGGTACTGTCGATCTGGGCATCCGCCAATCCTGTAATCAGGTTAGTGGCCCCTGGACCTGAAGTCGCAAGACAAACTCCTACCTTACCCGAAATGCGCGCATAGCCTTGGGCGGCATGGATGGCACCTTGTTCGTGACGGGTAAGTACATGTTTGATTTGGTCGTGGTAATCGTATAGAGCATCATACACCGGCATGATAGCACCCCCGGGATAGCCGAAAATTATTTCAGCTTGCTCGGCAATCAGCGATCGAACGACAATGTCAGCACCTCTCATTTTTGTTTCCATGGAATCAGAAGTTATCTGTGACACAACCTTCAGAGGCGGTGGCTACGAGTTGATTGTATTTTTTGAGCGTGCCTTGCAATCCTACAAGGGGCTTGGGTGACCAGGTAGTTTTGCGTGTAGCAAACTCCTCTGCGGTTACCGCTACCTGAAGGCTTTGACTGTCGGTATCGATGGTAATGAGGTCTCCATCTCGGAGAAGTCCAATAGGGCCTCCACACCAGGCTTCAGGTGTCACGTGACCCACCACAAATCCGTGGGTACCTCCTGAAAAACGACCGTCAGTAATCAAGGCTACATCTGAACCCAAGCCAGCACCGATGATCATGGAGGTAGGCTTGAGCATTTCTGGCATTCCAGGCGCGCCTTTTGGACCCACGTTGCGAATGACTACCACATCACCCGCCTTGACCTGGTGGTCACGGATGGCATTATTGGCATCCAACTCGGAGTCATACACCTTGGCAGGCCCAGTAAATAGCCTTCCTTCCTTGCCTGTAATCTTGGCTACCGCACCCTCAGGGGCAAGGTTTCCAGACAGGATGCAGAGATGCCCCGTGTCTTTGATGGGAGATTCTACAGGATGGATCACATTGACTCTAGAAGGCACAAGCGCCTCCACCTTTTCCAAATTTTCCGCCAAGGTTTTCCCTGTCACTGTAAGGCAATCTCCATGGAGGTAGCCTTTTTCTAAAAAGTACTTCATAAAGGCGGGAAGGCCTCCTTGCTCGTGCAAGTCTTCCATCAGGAACTTTCCTGAAGGCTTAAAGTCACCCACCATAGGGGTTTTGGCATTGAGATCCTTGAAGTCTTGAAGTGAAAAATTCACGCCTGCCGTACGAGCGATTGCCAGAAGGTGGAGCACCGCATTGGTACTTCCTCCAAGGGCGATGGCTACCCGCACAGCATTTTCAATACTTTTTCGAGTGACAATGTCTTTGGGCTTCAGGTCCATCTCTAGCAAGATGCGTAGGTAATGATTTACCTCTCGGCATTCCCGTAATTTCTCAGGGGAGTTGGCTGGATACGACGCTGAATACGGCAAGGACATACCCAATGCTTCAATCGCTGAAGACATGGTGTTGGCTGTGTACATTCCTCCACAGGCTCCAGCTCCCGGGCAGGCATTGCGAATCACCCCATCGTAATCTTCCGGGGTAATAGTGCCTTGAATTTTTTTACCAAAAGCCTCAAATGCTGAGACAATGTTTAGCTTTTCTCCTTTGTAGAGGCCCGATGCAATGGTGCCCCCATAGACCATGATACTAGGGCGATTGATGCGAAGCATTCCCATCACCGCACCAGGCATATTTTTATCACAGCCAGCTACAGCGATGCAGGCATCAAAAGAATGTCCAAGCACAAAGGATTCTATGGAATCTGCAATAATTTCTCTGGAAACCAAGGAATAGCGCATCCCTAGAGTGCCCATGGAAGTTCCGTCAGAGATTCCAATGGTATTGAAAATCAATCCCGTCAATTCTTCTTCCTGGGAGGAAGCTTTGATGTGCGCAGCAAAGTCGTTGAGGTGCATGTTGCAGGGATTACTTTCGTAGCCGCAACTTGCGATTCCTACAAAAGGCTGCTTCATTTTTTTGTCAGACATGCCAGTGGCATACAACATCGCCATCCCTGCAGGATGCTCTGGGTTGTCACTTATTTCCCAACTGTATTTTTTAAGCTTATTTTGGGCCATGGTATCGTAAATAAAAAAAGTGCCTCTTTGGATGGAGGCACTTTACAAAGTATAGAAGTATCGCTATAGTCTTGTGCCTCACTTGGAATTAGAAAGGAGAATGCTAAATCGCAGGAGTAGGAACAAGGAGTAAGTCATGTGTTCACGGTAAGATGATTCAGTACTCAATTACCATACAATAGTAATTATCTAGGCCGAGACTTACAATATTTAATTCTTCGTGTAACCATTTATTCAGCGCTTAAAATTGGGTAAAATCTATTTTTACGGACTTTTATTTCTAAAATAAAGAAATGTCAAAACCAGTACCACGAAAACAGGCTGAATATTCTACCTTCTCAAAATATTCTACTGATTTTTATTTTTTTCAATTTTTTTGATTCATACCTGCATTTCGACTAAAGAATTAGGGCAATACCCTAACAATTGCTAAAATTTTGACCAAAGTTTGAAATATTTAAAAAAGAAACGAAAGCAGCCATTCTACCCTGATTTCCCTTACTTTTGTTGAAATTGTGCCCCATGATCACCTTTCCCAACGCCAAAATCAACCTCGGACTTCACATCACGCAAAAGCGTAAAGATGGCTACCATGAAATCGAATCCTGCATGGTTCCTATCCCGCTCTGTGACGCCTTGGAAATGATCTTGGACAAAAAGCCTTCTTGGACTGTAACCGGTTTGGACGTGCCTGGAGATCCCAAGGACAATTTGATCTTGAAAGCTGAAAAGCTGCTCAAAAAAGATTACCATGGTTTGCCTAGTCTCCAGATCCACTTGCACAAACATATTCCCATGGGCGCTGGCTTGGGTGGTGGCTCCGCAGATGGGGCTTTTGCATTGACGCTGATGAATAATCTTTTTGACTTGCACCTGGACGATTTTTTCCTGGAAGAATACGCAGCAGAATTGGGGAGTGATTGCCCGTTTTTCATAGAAAATTCACCCAAAATTATCCGCGGAAGAGGAGAAATTCTTGAACCCTCTTCGGTATCCTTACACGGTTCTTACTTAGTCTTGATCTACCCAGGAATTCATGTAGGGACCAAAGAAGCTTACGCCGGAGTAGTTCCAAAGGCTCCCAAAACAAATCTAGAAACCATTTTGGCAGACCGTAACCGCTGGAAAGAGGAATTGGTCAACGACTTTGAACCCTCCGTGTTTCTTGCCCATCCTAAATTAGCCGAATTGAAAGCTAGCCTCTACCAAGCGGGAGCATACTATGCTGCCATGTCGGGTTCTGGCTCAAGTATTTTTGGCTTATTTGACCAAAAGCCCACTTTCCCAGATTGGCCTACGGAATATTTTGTGTTTGAATCCCTGCTTTAATGGGAACGGATTGAAAAAATTAGGCTTTCGGTATCGATGCCTCTTTTCTCTTTTTTTGCCAATAGTTGATGACCGGATAGATCAACACCGAAACGAAAATGATGCCTGTACCCAAGTAAAACTCTTGGGTCATTTTTTCTTTTTCCCCAAAAATTAAGACCGCCAACAGAATTCCATAAACGGGCTCCAAATTGATGGTCAGATTGATGGAAAAAACCGGTAGGCGCTTCATCAATTCCACCGAAACCGAAAACGCATACACCGTACAAATTCCAGCTAGAATCAGGAGCCAAAACCAATCCATTCCTTTCCAATCCCATTGAATCGCTGAACCATCGATGTAGGAATAGAGGGGCAAAAACAGCAAGGCAACTAAGCTCGCGGCCGCCATTTCGTAAAAAGTGATTTGGTAAGGGCTGTATCGAAATGTCAGGCGTCCATTGAGTATGGAAAATAGGGCACTCAAAAATGCGGCAGCCAAGGCCATAAATAGTCCCAGCCAGTACCCATTTTCAAACTGAAAGATGACGAGCAAGCCTGAAATTACCAGCAAACCTAAGGCGACCTCGAAGGGTTTGATGCGCTTTTTGTTGATCAAGGGATCCAAAAAAGAGGTCCAAAGTGAGGTGGTAGCCATTCCCGCCAGGCAAACAGAAGCAGTAGACACCTTGGCCGACCAAAAAAAGAAGATCCAATGCAAGGAAATCAGTACCCCTACCCCTACGATTTTGAGCAAGTCCATGGGGGCTACACGGAGCGATTCTTTTCGAATTCCCATCAAGACCGCTACTCCTATCGCCGCCAGAAGTGTGCGGTAAAACACGAGCTCCAAAGACGGAAGGCTAATCAACAACCCTAAGATGGAGGTGATTCCCCAGATCAACACAATAAAGTGAAGTAGTAGGTAATCCTTGAAGGTGGAAGGAAGCATCACCGAGGAACAGTTTTGTACAAAATCAATCCTGTAAGTGCAAAAACCAAGTTAGGCGTCCAGACTGCAAGTACAGGAAATTGAGTGCCCGCTTCCGCAAAGGTACGGGAAAGCAAAAACAGGAGAATGTAGACAAAGGCCAGAAAAAAGCCCATTGCAATTTGAAATCCAGACCCTCCCCTCGATTTGCGTGCTGACATAATCACCCCAATAAACGTGAGGATAACTGAGGCAAAGGGTGACATGTAGCGCACGATTCGTTCGATTCGGTAATAGCTCACATTGTCCGCTCCACGCTCTTCCAAGAGGGTGATCTGCCGACTCAATTCGGGGAGCTTGAGCGTTTCGTGGTGATTTTCAGGAAGGTCAAAGTCAGAAGGAGAAATGGAGAGCACTGTATCCAGCGCATTTCCAGTAGAATAATCCTCCCCTTTTTCCTTCAGCACTCGTAGCCTCCAATTTTCTAGCCTCCAAACATTCTTGGTGGTATCCCACTGAATCAAGTCAGAGGAAAGTTTAGAGATTAACTTTCCTTCCCGGATTTCCTCCAAAGTGAAGTTGTAACCTGTATTACTCGTCTTGTAAAATCGACTGATGTAGGCATATGCATTTGGTCCTACTTTGATGTGAATATTGGGATCTGTGGAGGCATCGCCTTTTTCCAGGTATTGCATTCGGAATTGGGCTACGCCAGCGGTAGCGCGAGGCAAAACCCATCCGTTCAACACAAAACTGGTAGCTCCTATCAATGCAGCTGCAAAAAGAAAAGGACGGAGTAAGCGAATAAAGCTGATGCCTGAACTCAAGATGGCTACAATTTCTGTTCGTCCGGCCATCTTAGAAGTAATAAAAATGACGGAAATGAATACCGTAATTGGAGTCAGCAGGTTGTTTAAATACAAGCCGTAATTGCCCATGTAGGAAAGGATATCCCGCGTGGGCACTTGATTCCGGATGTAGGTGTCGTTTTTCTCCGTAAAATCCAAGACCAAAACCACCAGAATCAGGAGGACGACTACAAAAAAGTAGGTCTTTAAAAATTCTTTGATGATGAGCTTGTCTAGAATTTTCATCTTACAATCGCGTGCTTACTTTTTTGACCATGGAGGCTTTCCAGCTTGCAAAATCTCCTGCTTGAATGTGTGCTCTTGCCTCACCTACTAGCCAGAGGTAAAAGGAAAGGTTGTGAATACTTGCAATCTGCGCCGCCAATATCTCCTTGGAAACCGTAAGGTGCCGCAAGTAGGCCTTAGAATAGGTACTACTTACTTCATTCCCTATTGCTGGATCGATGGGGCTAAAATCATCTTTCCACTTTTCATTTCGGATATTGATAATCCCTTCTGATGTAAAAAGCATGCCATTTCTCGCATTTCGAGTAGGCATCACACAATCAAACATATCCACCCCTAGGGCAATGCACTCCAGAATATTGGCAGGTGTACCCACCCCCATCAAGTAGCGAGGCTTGTCTGCTGGCAAAATTGCTGTCACCAATTCGGTCATTTCGTACATGAGTTCCGCCGGCTCTCCTACAGAAAGTCCGCCAATGGCATTCCCTTCCCTTCCCTGCTTGGCGATAAATTCGGCACTTTGTATGCGTAGATCTTTGTAGACGGACCCTTGAATAATCGGAAATAGGCTTTGGCTATATCCATATTTCCCTTCAGTAGAGTCGAAGCGGTCTTGACAGCGAAGCAGCCAGCGGTGGGTCATTTCCATGGACTGCCTTGCATAGGCATAGTCACAGGGATAGGGAGTACACTCGTCAAAGGCCATGATGATGTCCGCGCCAATACTACGCTGAATATCCATCACGTTTTCAGGGGCAAAAAAATGCTTGGAACCATCAATATGGGATTTGAAGGTTACCCCTTCCTCCTTGATTTTTCGCGTGCCAGCTAGTGAAAAAACCTGATATCCTCCTGAATCCGTCAACATCGGCCGGTCCCAACCAATAAATTGATGCAGTCCTCCAGCTTTCTCCAAGGTGTCTAATCCGGGTCTAAGGTAGAGGTGATAGGTATTGCCTAGGATTATTTGGGCTTGAATGTCTTTTTTTAGCTCGCGTTGGTGCACCGCCTTCACCGTTCCAGCTGTCCCTACAGGCATAAAAATGGGCGTTTGGATCGTGCCGTGGTCGGTAATCAAGCTCCCAGTACGGGCATGACTGTGGGTATCTTTTTTTTCTAAAACAAACTTCATTGGAACGCGAAAAGGAGCAAAAATGCAAGACGGTCTTGGCCAGAGTTGCTAATGCAAAAATATCCACTTATTCTTAAATGACTTGCTGAAATTGATTTTATATTTGCCGAGCAGTATTGACCTATGGGCCTATTTTTATTGTGGTTTTTCTTCGGTTTTGGAATTCTCATTCAAGGGGGATACCTGTTGATGGTATTCTCTCGAACTGCCTGGTATACCCGAGGATCTAAAAAATCAGGAATCCAATATCCAGAAGAAGGGGTGACCGTCTTGGTGACCGCACGAAATAAATTTCAGCACCTAAAAGTATTGATCCCCAAACTTTTTGAGCAGGATTATCCAAAATTTGACGTGATGATCGTCAACGATCAGAGCAGTGACCGAACCAAGCGGCTTTTGGAAGACTTGATGGCTCAGTATCCTAAGCTAAGATCGGTGACTGTAAAGTACACTCCCAAACATGTCACTGCTAAAAAATTCGCCATCACGTTGGGAATAAAAGTTGCCAAAAACGATGTCATTCTCCTTACGGATGCCGATAGTCTTCCCAATTCAGATCAATGGATTCGTAAAATGACCGCTCCCGTTAGGCAAGAAGGGAAAACCTTTGCCCTTGGCTTTTCGGGTTACCAGGACCAGCCAGGATCCCTAAACCAGTGGATTCAATTTGAAACGATCTTGCGGGCACTCTTCTACCTCTCCTTTGGGCTATGGAAAGCTCCATTTATGGGAACAGGCAAGAATTTATGTTACCGGAAAAGCTTTTTTATGGAAGTGAAGGGCTTCAAAGGCTTTTGGAACATCGAGGGGGGTGATGACTCCATTTTTGTAAACACCTACGCCTCTGGCGCCAACACCAAACTGGTAATCGACGCCAATGCAATCACCGTAGCTGCTCCAAAGGAAACTTGGAAGGAGTATGTGCAACAGGAAAAACGGCTCCTGCATGCAGAGCGCTATTTTCGAGTGGAAGACAAGCGAAAAATGGGCCTTTACGGGGTTTCTCATGCACTTTACTGGATTGGAGGAATTGGACTTTTGATCTATTTTGGAATTGGACTCCAATGGGAATATTTCTTAGTCGTACTGGGAAGCATGAGCCTTCGTTCTATTTTATTACTCGTCACTTTTAAGGCCACTTCCAAAACAGTACAAGGAAATGTTCCTAAAATGAAGGTTTTACTCAACGATTTGTTGTACTTGGCATACTTTTGGGTTCTAGGATCCATATCCTATCAGGCAAAAACCACCAAATGAACGGTAACGAACGCGAATTTTCATCCAAGGCCCTAGAGGATTTTCAACTCATAGACCGAGCTGTTCAGGGAAAAGATCAAGCTGCCTATGCTACCTTGATGAAGAGGTACAAAAAGGCGGTTTATTTCATGATTCTGAAAATGATTCGCGATGCGGATGATGCAGAAGATCTGACCATGGAAGCCTTTGCCAAGGCCTTTCGAAATCTTGAGCGATTCAAGAAAGAGTATACTTTTTCAACTTGGTTGTTTCGCATTGCTACCAACAATGCCATTGATTTTATCCGTAAGAAAAAGCTCAAAACCATGAGCTTAAATAATACCCTCTCTGATGACAACGGCAATGCCGTCACCATGGATGTGGAGGACAAAGACGACAATCCACAAGATGAGTTTATCAAGTCGCAACGCATTGAAATGGTGCGCCTTTTTGTAGACAAGCTGCCTGCCAAATACCGAAAGTTGGTCCAGCTTCGCTATTTCGACGAGTTATCCTACGAGGAAATTGCCCAGGAACTCGACAAACCTTTGGGAACGGTCAAAGCACAATTGCACCGTTCACGAGAGCTACTCTATGAAATCGCTTCTGGAAAAGAAAACCAAATTTAATGAATCCAACTAGCGCCTTGATCGCTTCTTATTTCCCTGGACTCAGCCCCAAACAGCTTCAGCAATTTGAGCAATTGGAAGAGCTCTATCAGGATTGGAATGCCAAAATCAACGTAATCAGTCGCAAAGACATGGAGCAATTTTACGTGCATCATGTACTCCACTCGCTGGGCATCGCCAAAGTGATGGAGTTTCAGCCCGGCACCAAAGTATTGGACATAGGTACGGGTGGCGGGTTTCCAGGTATCCCCTTAGCTATCCTTTTTCCAGACACCCATTTCCATCTCGTGGATTCGATTGGCAAGAAAATTACGGTGGTGAAAGAAGTGGCCAAGGCACTCAAATTGACGAATGTAGAAGCTCAGCAAGCCCGAGCAGAATCTTTGGTCCGTAAATATGATTTTGTCGTGAGCCGCGCTGTGACGCGCATGATTCAATTTTACCCTTGGGTGAAGGGAAAAATTAAAAAGGAGGACATCAATGACTACCCGAATGGAATCCTCTACCTCAAAGGCGGCGATGTAGATGAGGAAATGGAGGAAACAGGCAAGTCCTACGTCAGCTACCACCTCGAAGATTATTTCAAAGAGGAATTTTTTGAGACCAAAAAGGTGATTTACATGCCTTGGGAGGATAAGCGGTAATCACCTGCTTAGTTGAATGTTGTTTGGCTTTGCAGTATCGCTGAAGCTTAACCTATTTAGCCTTAAAACCAGTTTTTGATAATTTTGAAGCACAAAATTTTACTAATTTTCTTGTACAATTTCAAAATCAACTCTGTACAAATTCAAAGTTAACCTTGTACAATTTCAAAGTTAGTCTTGTACAATTTCAAAATTATACGTTCCTTTGTGGTGCATGAACGTAATCAACAGGCACATTTACAAGGCAATACGGGAATACCAAACTAAATACCCGATACTAGCCGTGACCGGACCAAGGCAATCGGGCAAGACCACCTTGCTCAAGACCCTTTTCCCCGATTACCGATATGTCAGCCTGGAGAATCCAGATACCCGTGACTTCGCACTCAAGGACCCCAATGGATTTCTAGCGGAATACAATGACCAAGTGATTTTTGATGAAGTGCAACAGGCGCCTGCCTTGTTTTCTTACCTCCAAACCTTAGTGGACAGTCGCCCTGACCGCATGGGGGGATTTATTTTGTCTGGCTCCCAAAATTTTCATTTGATGGAGCGGATCACGCAAAGTCTGGCAGGTAGAGTTGCGCTTTTCAAGCTACTTCCCCTCGACATGCAAGAATTAAAGGAAGCCGATTTGCTCGCTGAGGATCCCTTGGAGCAATTGATTCACGGGTTCTATCCTGCACTCTACGACCGAAAAATCGCCCCGGCGGTTTTCTACTCTAATTACGTGCAGACCTATGTGAATCGTGATGTGTCAGAGCTGATTGAGGTGAAAGAGTTGCGATTGTTTAAAAATTTTCTAAGCCTATGCGCAGCTCGTGCGGGCCAGCTCTTGAACATGAGTTCCCTCGCGAATGAAGCCGGCATCAGTCAGCCTACCGCAAAGTCCTGGCTTTCAGCGCTTGAGACCAGCTACATCACCTTTCAGCTGTATCCCTATCACAAAAATTTTAGCAAGCGGGTAGTCAAAACTCCAAAGCTCTATTTCTACGATACTGGACTTTTGGCCTACTTACTGAAAATAAAAACCAGGGAAGCACTTCTCACGAATCCCGTCAAAGGAGCCTTGTTTGAAAACATGTTAGTTGCTGAATTTCACAAGCAAATGCATCACAACTATCGCGATGAAAGCCCTTGGTTTTGGAGAGACAATCACGGCGACGAAGTGGATTTGCTGCTGGATCAAGGAGGAAGTCTGCAGGCCTACGAAATCAAAGCTAGCGAGACCATTCTCACCGAGCACTTCAAGGGCTTGACCAAATTTGAGCAGCTCTCCGACATGCCTTTGACCGCCAAGGGTTTGGTCTATGCAGGCGATCTAAATCAAAAAAGGTCCCAAGGGCAGTTGATTTCTTGGAGAGACTTTCCTGGGTTTTAAGTTGAAAGGGGTTGAATCCATGTTTTGATAAGTGCAACCAACAAAAACTAGAGTAAACCATCCAAAAAAACTTCTCACCAAGCTCTATTTTATCAAGTTTTCTTTTTCCAAAAGTCTTTGCGACAATTTCCGTCATGCCATTTTTTGCTTCCCATTTAAAGCCCTAATTTGAGTGCTTATTCCCCGAGTCTCCCATGTACTTAATTTTTGATACAGAAACTACTGGATTACCCAGATCGTACAATGCCCCCATGTCGGACCTGGACAATTGGCCTAGGCTGGTTCAGCTCGCTTGGCAATTGCATGACGAAAAGGGCCGCTTGCTATCCAATAAGAATTTTATCATTCGCCCAGAGGGATTTACCATTCCTTACAATGCGGAAAAAGTACACGGAATCTCCACCAAGCGGGCTTTAGAAGAAGGCCATCCCCTCCAAGAGATCCTCCAGATCTTTCGGGAGGATGTCGCACAAACGAAGTATTTGGTAGGGCACAACATTGGCTTTGACATTCATGTGGTGGGTTCGGAATTTCTTCGGGCAGCCCTGGTCATGCCCTTTGAAGGCAAATCCGAATTGGATACCAAAGACATTTCTACCAATTTTTGTGCACTACCTGGAGGCAAAGGAGGTAAGTTCAAATGGCCAACCTTGACCGAGCTTCATCAAAAATTATTTGGGGTGGGCTTTGGAGATGCGCACGATGCCGCTTACGACGTCGATGCCACTGCCCGCTGCTTTTTTGGGCTGATCAATCAAAAAATACAGGCTACTGAGCCTGGGGTAACTTGGGAGGAGGTAAAGTATGAGGCACCTATCCTTGGAGAGGCTAATTTTGCTCAACCGACCCAAAAGCAAGCCCCAGTGGCTAAAGCAGTGGAAGGAAAAATTGAGCAAGCACCTGCTGCAGACTTAGGAGATCGCCCTTTTACCCACCTTCACGTGCATACGCAATTTTCGGTATTGCAGGCCACTTCGGAAATCCCAACCCTCATTGCCAAGGCCAAATCCCTAGGAATGAAAGCCTTGGCGATGACCGACCATGGAAACATGATGGGAGCCTTTCACTTTGTGAAAGAAGCCATGAGCAAGGACATAACCCCAATTCTTGGGGGCGAATTTAACCTCAGTCGTGACAGAAAGAATAAAACCGCCAAGGACGATGGCTACCAAACCGTACTGCTGGCAAAAAATAAGGCAGGATACCACAACCTGGCCAAGCTCGCTTCTTATGCAAATATTGAAGGCTTTTATTATGTGCCACGTATCGATAAGGAACTCCTAGTTCAGTACAAAGGCGATTTGATCGCCACCACAGGAGGCATTTGGGGCGAGATTCCCTACCTCATCCTCAATGTGGGAGAAACGCAGGCAGAAGAGGCTTTTGTGTGGTGGAAAGAACAGTTTGGGGATGATTTTTACGTAGAACTGAATCGCCACGGCATCCCTGAAGAAGACAAGGTCAATGAAGTGCTCCTCGAATTTGCCCAGAAATACGGTGTCAAGTATTTCGCCGCCAACAACAGCTACTACAATGAAAAGGGCGATGCCAAAGCACACGATATTTTACTTTGTGTAAAGGATGGTGAACTGGTAGAAAAGCCTAAAAAGTATGTAGGCAAGCGAGGAAGAGAGTTTCGATTTGGCTTTCCAAACGACGAATTTTACCTCAAGAGTCCGGAGGAAATGAAGCAACTTTTCGCCGACTTGCCAGAGGCGATTCTTTGCACTCAGGAAATCGTGGACAAGTGCGAAGCCTACAAACTGGCTCGAGAGGTATTGCTGCCAAAATTTGACATCCCGGAGGAGTTTAAGCATGCCGAAGACGAGGCAGACGGGGGAAAGCGCGGCGAAAATGCCTACCTCCGCTACCTCACCTATGAGGGCGCTAAGAAACGGTATCCAGAACTTACCCCTGAAATTCAGGAGCGCCTGGACTTTGAACTGAAAACCATTGAAAACACGGGCTATCCAGGGTATTTTTTGATTGTTCAGGATTTTACAAGGGCTGCCCGTGATATGGGCGTATCCGTAGGTCCTGGAAGAGGATCAGCGGCAGGGTCAGCAGTAGCCTATTGTGTGGCAATCACCAATGTCGACCCCATCAAATACAACCTCCTATTCGAACGTTTTCTAAATCCAGACCGAGTATCCTTACCCGATATTGATATTGACTTTGATGACGAAGGTCGTCAAGCAGTCATTGACTATGTAATCAACAAGTACGGCACCAACCAGGTAGCTCAAATCATTACTTACGGCACCATGGCGGCCAAATCGGCCATCCGAGATACCGCACGCGTGCTTAATTTACCACTAGCCGAAGCCGGAAGACTGGCCAACTTAGTGCCAGAAATCAAGTTGAAAACGCTTTTTGAATTGGCCAAGAATAGACCTGCCTTATTGGAAAAACTCAAGGGACAGGGCGAGTTACTTCAAAAGGCGGAGGAACTGATTCGCATCGCCCAAGGCATCGATGAGTCTGCCAAGACCATCAACCAGGCAGCCGTCTTGGAAGGATCGGTCCGCAATACGGGGATCCATGCCTGTGGAGTCATCATTACTCCATCCGACATCACCAACTTTGTTCCTGTCGCCTTGGCAAAGGATTCGGACATGGTGTGCACCCAATTTGACAACGCCGTAGTGGAATCTGCAGGCTTGCTAAAAATGGATTTTTTGGGCTTAAAGACACTAACCCTGATCAAGGACGCGATCAAAATCGTGAAAGAAAGGCACGATATCCAATTGGATGCGGACACCTTCCCGATTGATGATGTCAAAACCTACGAACTCTTTCAACGCGGCGAAACAGTCGGTATTTTCCAGTACGAAAGTCCGGGCATGCAAAAATACATGCGCGAACTAAAGCCTACTGTTTTTGCGGATTTGATTGCCATGAATGCGCTTTACCGTCCAGGTCCTTTGGCATACATCCCCTCTTTTATCAAAAGAAAGCATGGGGCCGAACCCATTTCCTACGATTTAGAGGACATGAAAGAATACCTGGAAGAAACCTACGGAATCACGGTTTACCAGGAACAGGTCATGCTCCTTTCCCAAAAGATTGCTGGCTTCACCAAGGGTGAGGCAGACGTCCTGCGAAAAGCAATGGGTAAGAAGCAGAAGGATGTATTGGATAAGATGAAACCCAAGTTTGTGGAGCAGGCCGCTGCCAAAGGGCACGATGCCAAAAAGCTGGAGAAAATCTGGACAGACTGGGAAGCTTTTGCCTCCTACGCCTTCAACAAGTCACACTCCACATGTTATGCCTGGATTGCCTACCAGACGGCTTATCTCAAGGCTCATTACCCGGCAGAATACATGGCTTCGGTACTGAGCAACAACATGAATGACATCACCCAGGTGACCTTTTTCATGGAAGAATGTAGACGAATGGGAATCTCGGTTCTTGGACCCGATGTCAATGAATCCAAGAGTGGATTTACCGTAAATACGCAAGGGGAAATCCGATTTGGCATGGCTGCAATCCGAGGTGCGGGAGCGGGAGCAGTGGAAGAAATCATCAAGGAAAGAATTAGCAACGGTCCTTATTCGAGCATTTTTGACTTTGCCAAACGCGTAAATTCCCGTGCATTGAATAAAAGAACCCTAGAGGCATTGGCCATGGCAGGAAGCTTTGATTGTTTCAAAGAACACCACCGGAGACAGTACCTGGAAGCACCTGAAGGAGATATCAGTTTGATTGAAAAAGCAAGCCGATACGCCCAGAAAATCCAGCAAGAAGAAGACAGTGCGCAGGTCAGCCTTTTTGGCGGTAGCTCAGGTACCGCAGAGGTTCCGCTGCCATCTGTTCCAGCCATGGAGCCCTTTTCACAGATTCAGCAATTGAATATCGAAAAAGAAGTAGTGGGACTCTTTATCTCAGGGCACCCCCTAGATCAGTACCAATTGGAGATCGACTCCTTTACCAATGCTACGCTGACGGCCCTCACGGATTTGGAGGGGCTCAAAGGGAAAAATGAATTGCGTATGGCGGGCTCAGTAGCAAGCTTTGCCCACCGAACGACCAAGAATGGCAAGCCCTTCGGAACGCTAACGGTGGAAGATTACCATGGTTCCTTTACCTTTTTCCTTTTTGGAGAAGATTACGTGAAGTTTAAACAATACTTCATGACGGGCTGGTTCTTGTTTATTTCTGGTGCGGTAGTTCAAAAAAAGTGGGGAGCGGAGAACGAGTTGGAGTTTAAAATCAATGCCATCTCCCTACTCAGCGAGATTCGGGGACGCTTAATCAAAGGCCTCAAGGTCAATATCAATTTGAATGACTTGACTTACGAGCTGATGGAAAAATTAGAAACCATCACTGCCAAGTACAAGGGCGAAGCCAAATTGTATATTGAAGTGGTGGATCAGCAAGAGAATATTAGCTTAGAACTTTTCTCCAAAAAAATTAAGGTAGACCCCAGTGCAGAGTTGATCAAGGAATTGAAACTCATGCCAGAAGTGGCCTATAAAATCATGGATCGTTAACCAACAGCATAAAAATTACCCTCCTTCCAGCAATTAATTAAAATTGAACGGAACTTATTCGGATTCAATTGCATTTTGCTGATATATTTGAAAAAAGAACCTTACCTGAAAGCATCCCATGGCAAAAGCAATTGAAATTACCGACGCAAACTTTGAAGAAATCATCTCTGGAAGCCAACCAATCTTGGTTGACTTTTGGGCAGAATGGTGTGGCCCATGCAAAATGATTGGCCCAGTAGTCGAAGAATTGGCGTCAGATTACGAAGGAAAAGCAGTGATTGGAAAGGTGGATGTAGATGCCAATCCTTCTGTGGCACAAGCTTTTGGCATTCGTTCCATCCCTACCCTCCTATTTTTTAAAGGAGGAGAAATCGTTGATAAGCAAGTGGGCGCTGTTCCAAAAGCAGTTTTGGCACAGAAGCTAGACGCACAGCTTTAATTTAATCACCAGCATTCCCTAAAGCCGTAAAGAAACCTTTGCGGCTTTTTTTATCTTCCCTAACTCCATGGCTGAAGTAACTTTATCCCTTGACCAATTTTGGACATTGCGCCAGCAACTACCTGTGGTAGATGCCCGCAGTGAGGGGGAGTTTGAACAAAGTCATATTCCTGGAGCAGTCAATATCCCTATCCTCAACAACGTCGAACGGATTACTGTGGGCACCCTTTACAGGACTGCGGGGGCTGAAAATGCAACCCTCAAGGGTTTTGAATTGGTAGGACCACGCTTTCACCTCATTCAAAAAGAGGCGTTACGGAAATTTCCAGCTAAAAAACTGATTCTGTATTGCTGGCGAGGAGGAATGCGAAGTCAGATCCTTTCTTGGCTACTAACGTTGGTAGGATTTGAGATTTTTAGACTCGAAGGAGGATACAAAACTTACCGAAGTTTCACGTTTTCTTGGGTAAGAAAGCCCTTCCCCATTCTAATCTTGGGTGGTAGCACTGGGGCAGGAAAGACGGTTTTACTCCATCAACTGAAAGCGAGAGGGGAGCAGGTCATCGATTTGGAAGGACTGGCTAATCACAAGGGGTCCTCCTTTGGGTCCATTGGGCAAGCCCCTCAACCCACTGTGGAGCAATTTGAAAATCTTTTGGCGGAAGAGTTACGGGAAATGAATTCAAACCAGGCTATTTGGGTAGAAAATGAGAGCCGAAGAATTGGACGCATCATCCTCCCAGATGCTTTTTACGCACAGATGACCGAAAGTCCGCGCATTGAAGTGGAAAAATCCGAGGCCGAACGCATCGGGCATATCGCAAGTGAATATGCATATCTGGACCAGGAAGAACTCCTAGCTGCCGTGCTGCGATTGCATAAGCGATTGGGAGGAGATCGAACCACCCAAGCACTAGAGGCGATCCGCGCAGGTGAGTCAGAAATCTGGATTACCATCTTGCTAGGCTATTACGACAAAACCTACGAGTTTGACTTGCAGCGCCACGAACCTTCAAAAACTATCCGACTAAATCTAGCAGGTAAATCTTTAAAGGAGCAGGTGGACTTACTATTACAAACAAAACCAAAAAGCAATGGAACAAGTGACTAGGTTGACGGAGTGGAGTGAAGGATCAGGCTGTGGCTGTAAGATTGCACCTGCTGTACTGGACCAAATTCTTGGAGCGAGCGGCTCCTTCGCACAAACTGACCCACGGCTACTTGTAGGAAATTCTAGCAAGGACGATGCTGCTGTGTATCAGGTATCAGAGGATATTGCAATCATCAATACCGTAGATTTTTTCACCCCAATAGTGGATGACCCATTTGACTTTGGCCGAATTGCGGCGACCAATGCCATTTCCGATGTGTACGCCATGGGCGGAAAGCCTCTTTTCGCAAATGCGATCTTGAGTTGGCCGGTGGAGAAGCTAGCACCTGAACTTGCTGCCAAAGTACTGGAGGGAGCCAAATTGGTTTGTTCCCAGGCTAGAATAGAGCTAGCGGGAGGACATTCCATTGCTGCCAAGGATCCCATTTTCGGGCTTTCTGTGAATGGATTGGTGCACCCGAGAAAAATCAAGAAAAACACAGGGAGCAAGGCCGGAGATTTGTTGTTCTTGACCAAGCCACTGGGGATTGGGGTATTGGCTACCGCCTTAAAACGGCAGAAAATCAACGATCGAGACTACCGCAACTTAGTAGATATTGCTTGCCAACTCAACTCCATTGGAGAGGTCTTGGGCAACCACGAGGAGGTACATGCCCTCACGGACGTCACTGGGTTTGGCTTGTTGGGGCATGCCCTAGAAATGGCTGAGGGAGCTGAGCTTTCCTTGAGACTAGACTTCAAGGCACTTCCACTTATTGAAGGGGTTCAGGACTATATTCAACAGTTTATTTTTCCGGACAACACTTACCGCAACTGGAATGCCTTCAATTCCAAGGTAATTGGAGTAAACGGGATGGAATTGGTACCCCTGTGCGATCCTCAAACAAGCGGTGGATTATTGATCTCCGTGGGCGCCGAGGATAAGGCCTGGTTTGAGGAGACGATGCGCTTGAATAAGCAAACCTTTTGGGAGATAGGAGAATTTTTACCGAAGGATAATTTTTGGGTACAGGTGGTGAACTGAAAAAATAATTTACTGCTAACTTCATGAAAATCAATCCCTAAAGAAATCATGAGGAAATCAGTACTGCTAGCTTTATTGCTTCTAATTGGAGTAAAAGGATTCACTCAAGTTCAAGAAAATATAGCAAGTGAGCTTGTTATCTTAAATGTCATGACGGGTGAAGAAAGAAGTATTATTCGTCAAAATCGACATTTTGAAGCTCCCAACTGGTCCAGAGAGGGGGATTATTTGCTTATCAATTTGGGAGGGCTATTGGAAAAAATTGACTTGAATGGAAGGAGTTTGGGTCTCGTTCAAGAAGGCGTAATTTCCACCGTAAATAATGACCATGGACTCAGTTTTGATGGAAAAATCCTTGTTTATAGCAAAAATGAAAAAGGCTTAGGGTCCAGAATTTACACCGTTCCACTTGCAGGTGGAACTCCTAAATTAATCACTCCAAATTACCCTAGTTACTGGCATGGAATCAGCCCAGATGGAAACTATTTAGCGTATTGTGCCGAAAGAGATGGGAAATGGGATGTTTATCGGGTACCCACACAGGGCGGGGAGGAAGTTCGCTTGACAACAGAGGAGGGATTAGATGATGGCCCAGAATACAGTTACGATGGACAATGGATCTATTTTAATTCTCACCGAACTGGAAGGATGCATCTTTTCCGGATGAAGGCTGATGGCAGCAAACAGGAACAGCTTACGTTTGATGAATTAGACAATTGGTTTCCTCACCCTTCCCCAGACAATCAAAAGCTAGTTTATATTTCCTATTTAGAGGATCAAAAAGGATCCCATCCATTTGGTAAAGATGTAAAGCTTCGAATTTTTGACCTGAATTCTCGGGAAAGTAAAGACCTAACGCCTGTGTTTTTTGGAGGTCAGGGCACGATTAATGTACATAGCTGGTCTCCAGACGGAAAATGGATCGCGTATGTGCGGTATTTCAAACTGTTATAAATCGCTGTAAAAGTCAATGAAATTGATATTTGAGGAGAATATGGATTTGGTTCCTCCTAGAATTTTCCTAGCTTAGGATACGAGTTAATCTGTTGAACCCCTAAACCCCATACGAAGATGGCTAAAGGAATGAATTCCCAGAAAGCGACAAAGAAAGCGCCTACCAAAACTCCAAAGGAGAAAAAGGAAGAAAAAAGAGAAAAAAAGAAAGGAGGCTACGAATAAGTAGCCTTTTTTTGTACTAGGTACGAGGTACCATGAGTTGTACCAAGTACCAAGTAGGGATTCGTGTTAGGACCTAAATGGTACTTCTGGAAGATCTTTGTACATGGTACTTTGTACATGGTACTTTCTTTGCACCTGTTTGAAAAACGAATCCATCCATGAAGGGTTTTAAAAAACTGGCACTCCTACTTTTAGCGGTAATTAGTATGGGTCTGTTGTATCTACAGCATTATTCCATGCCGGTTGAAGGAGCTTCACAGTCGAGCTACAATCAACAATCATTTTGGTATTATCCTTGGGGAAAATCTGGTACCCACAAGGGAGTGGACATTTTTGCGAGACAGGGAACACCTGTTCGTTCTGCTACGAGTGGACTGGTCCTTTATACTGGACAACTCAAACTGGGTGGAAATATTGTACTGGTTTTAGGTCCCAAATGGCGCTTGCATTACTATGCGCATCTAAACGAAATTACCACGTCAAACTTCTCCTTTGTTGCTAACGGAGAGCATCTGGGTACCGTCGGAACTACCGGAAATGCAGCTGGCAAACCGCCACACTTGCATTATGCTTTGGCAACCCCAATTCCTTATTTCTGGCGCATAGACGAAGCCAAGCAGGGCTGGATGAAAATGTTCTACCTGAATCCTATTGATTATCTGGAGGATTTGTAAGGTATTTTTTTTAAGACACAAGAGCCGAGATGCAAGAGCCGAGACTAGAAAGCCTCCTGACATTGGAGACCTGCCTACGTCAGGCAGGCTAGTCTTCCCCACTTCTTAAATCATCATTCAGCATTCGATATTAGCAAGAATTTGTACAATGTACCAAGATCCTTCAGAAGTAGCATTTAGGTCAAAACACGAATCACTACTTCGTACTTGGTACAATCTTCTTCTTCATCCTTTTTCATTCAACTTTGGACAGATGTAATTTTATGTATTTCGTACATTTAGCCGACTAATCACTTCCTTTCAAGTATGATAACCAATTCAAACCTGCATTTCCAATTGATCAAAGGTATCATTGATCATGGATTCGCACCAACAGTTGATGAATTAGCGGAAATCTTCAATTCAGATATTGAGCAGGTAATTGAAGGGTTGCGACAGTTGCAGGAATATCATGGGGTAGTATTGCACCCCAATGAACCGAAGGTTTGGGTACTTCATCCCTTTTCCTTGGCACCGACTAACTTTTATGTGGAATCCAAAAAGGGGCAGTGGTGGGGAAATTGTGCCTGGTGTTCCTTAGGAATTGCTGCTCTTCTTGGCGAAGATGTAAAAATCACCACCACCCTTGGAGCTGAAACAAAACAGGTGGAGATACATATTCAAAATGGTGAGATCTTAGAGAAGAATCTGTTTATCCACTTTCCCATTCCCATGAAACAAGCTTGGGATAATGTGATTTACACCTGTAGTAACATGTTAGTTTTTGAAAACGAAACCCAAATAGAAGACTGGGCAAAACGACATCAAATCCCAAAGGGGGATATCCAACCCATTGAAAAGATCTGGTCATTTTCTAAAAAATGGTACGGGAACCACTTAAACCCAGAGTGGATTAAATGGTCCATTGACGATGCAAAACGAATTTTTAGGGAGTTTGACCTTGGCGGGAAAATCTGGGACTTAGGAGAGACTACTGGAAGATTTTAATTAGTTCGTTAAGTTGACTTTACGGTAAGTAGGGTAATTGGTACTTGGTACATAGTACAGCCCACGAATCCCCACTTCTTCATTCAACAATCGGAGTTCGATATTCGACATTAAAAAAAGTATCAAGTAGCTAGTATCAAGTAGCAAGAATTTGTACAAAGTACCAAGAACAATGTACAAAGTACCCTCAGAAGTACCATTTGAGTCAGAACACGAATCC
>JAMNXQ010000056.1 GCA_023653075.1 Algoriphagus sp. | reverse complement strand
GATGACTGCCTGATAGGAGATCCCCTTCTGGGCATAGCCAAGTAGTGAACAGGTGAGTAATAGCGCGAGGGAGAAAATTACTTTTTTCATATACTTAATTAGTTGCTAAGCACAAGGCCAAGGCTGAACGTAGTGGGAATAAAGTTGACTGTAGATTTACCGGTTCGGTTGGGTTCAATGAATTGCTTGTAGCTGGTTAGGTATTGGTAGCTCACAAAAGTGCTCACCTGGGCATTGATCTGCTTGCGTAGCTCTAGGGACAAGCCGTACATCGTCCGGATGGAGTTAAACTGATCGTCGTCGGCCAAGTCGATGTAGCGATTCAGCAGCAGCTGATTGCCATGGATCATCTTCACCGCTGACACGCGGCCCTTGACCACCAGAGAGGTGGTCTTGCCCAGTTTGATGTGCGGTCCTATCGCTGCTCCTAGTCCGATAAAGTCGGTATCGTAGCGCATCGGAATGTTTTGTACGTCTCCTACCGTATTGAATTGGTTGTAGCTAATCCCCAAGTCGTAGAAGAAGTCATTCGATATCGCAGCCTCTCGGTGTAGGCTCAGGTGCATTCCCGTGGCAGCCCGCATATTGGCCGGATTGGTAGATGCTGAGTTCACAAACAGGTAGTTGGTCAGGTTCGAGCCTACCGCTAGCTGGTAGCTTTGGGAATAGGCAGGTAGGGAGAGGAGAAAGAAGAATAGGAATTTTTTCATCACTTAGTGTTTAATCAGCGTTTGGGTGAATACCTGTTGGGTAGTGTACAGGCGGAGTAGGTAGACACCTACGGAAAGGTGTTCCAACTGATCCAGGTTGAGCTCTTTGGTATTGGCCGGAAACTCTCCCGACCATACCGATAGGCCTGCGATAGAAAATAGTTGGAGTTGGAGGGTGTACGGATAGCTGCGATCCAGTTTTAACTTCAGCTGGGAAGTAAAGGGATTGGGATAAGCTTGCAGGCGAACCAGCTCTAGGGTCTCCCGGGAGCGCGAGACAATCGGGAAGTCTGGCGCTAGAAACCCTTGCAGCAGGTCGTAGGATTGTACCCGGCTTGATCCAATTACCACCGAGGATTGGCCAATGGATTGGGGGTACTTGGAGCTCCCTACAGAACTGGAAAAGGTCGCCCGTTTTACCCCAGTTGTCTGGGATAAGACCGCCGTGGAAAGGCACAGCAAGAAGGATAAAAGTAGAATTCGAGTGGGCATTGTTTACTTGTTGATGCGTCTTAGTTTCGCATTTCAACACAAAACAAACCCCTCGGAAGATCAAAAAATGGCCTTTTTGGTTAATTTTGGTTTAAAAAATAGTTTTTCGGACAGGTATCCGAATTGTCTAGTGTATGAAAAACTATTTTTCATACTAGGTTTAATATCTATTAATTCGGCTCATGCTCTTCCTTTCCCTCCTACTTACCTTTATCGTGGCGGTTATTTTGCTGATCCATCACTGGTCTCGAAACAAGGGCATTGTCTACCTCGTGGTAACCATCATTTTTTATAGCCTTAGACAATTCACCTATTTACTACTCAATAATGAGGCGCACGGGAAGCTCCTTTCCATCCTGTTCCTCCATTTTGACCCTCTATTTTTCTTGATGGGGCCCTTCATCCTTTACTACCTCAAAAGCCTGATTCGGGGAAAACTTGTTGCCGATCGGTACTTGCTGCTCCATACCCTTCCTGCAGTGCTGGTCTTTATCAACCTGCTTCCTTACTATGCCTCTCCTTTTGCCGCCAAAGTAATTGAAATGACTCCGGTACAGGGACTAGTCCCTTTCTTAAGTAACATTGCAGAACCCTAGCTACTTTTCCCCTTAAAGTACCAGCGAACCATCATGGTGGTTTATAATTTGACGTATGTCATCGCGGCCTTTGGCCTGTTGCTTCGATTCAAAAAAACCGGGACTACCTACATCAAAAAAAAGCTGTCGGCCCTCATCAACCGGATTTTATGGGTCATGCCTGCAGCCATCCTTCCCTATCCATTAATCGTCATCTATTCCACCTTGCAGACTCCTGAAAAAGGGATATTGGTCTACCACAATACCTCTTTCACTTCCGATGGGCTTGTGTTTTTTTTGACTTTGATCCTACCACTGAGCTTCCTGTTTGTACCCAGCTGGCTGTATGGGGACCAGTCTACCACGTCAACAGGAGATATCGTGGTCCACAAAATCGTAAACCTTTTTCGAAAAAAGAGTGGTGAAGCAAAAGAGGAAGCTAATTCTGAAAAATCGACCGATTTGGAACGAATTATTGCTTTCATCGAACAAGAAAAGCCCTTTCTCCAGGTTGGCTTTACACTACACGACATCTCTCAAGAACTCAATATCCCTTATATTCGAGTCATTAATTGCTTCAAAAAGGAGCTGAATACCTCTTTCCCTGTATATCGAAAAAAATTACGCATCGCCTACGCCATCTCCCTCCTGCGCGAAGGTGCTCACCTGACCATCTCCATTGATGGCATCGCAGAGCGCTCCGGATTCAAGAGCAAGTCCATTTTCTATACTGCCTTCAAGGAGGAGTACAACATGACGCCTACGGAGTGGATGAAGAGGAATTTGTAGGGGCTGCTAGGCTATCTTGCAGCATTTTTAACCGGCTGATTAATTCGGCAAAAGCAGGAGCCTTGCCACAGATCATGTTTTGGGTCATTTTTTCATAGTCGCCCCTTTAAAGTGAAGAGAGGGGGCATATGTTGTCTTGAAAACAGCAAGCAGTACGAGGGTTACCCAAAGGTCTTTTTCAAGCGGCTTTGCGTTGATCCCGCTTACCGTACTTTCTTGCTGTATCAGGAGCCTGCGATCTTCTATCGCTAATTCGAACCAATTCATGTGTCGGTGATTTAAAAAGTAGATTAAAAAGTTGTCTCGCAATCCAAGAAGGGGCTAGTTTGATGTCATTGGCAAGCAGCTCAGGATCCTCCTTTTGGATTAAATTACGAAGCTGATGCTTGAGTACCTCATCTAGTTGGCTTGGTCCTAATTCATCCATCGCAAGAATTAGGAGGGAACTGATAGGGCCTTTGAGGGCCAGTTTTTTCGGACTGGCAGATTTAAAAAGAATCTCGCTTGCCCCTATGGTATACCTTCTTGGCTGGCCATTGGTGATGTACACGTGTTTGGTCGGAACTTGTTGAGAAATGCCCAATTTATTTAACGCATAAACACCCGCAGGCTTGATCTGTACCTGGTCTCTCTCGGCGATAGCCGTGGCTATCTGCTCAAGGGATGGGGTAATCGGACCAATTAGGGGGTGTTGTTGAGGAACAGCATAGATCCCGTTTGCGAGGCGCAGAATGGTCTTGTCTTTTGCCAAACGAGAAAGGGCCATTTTGATGGCATCGTCCGTTCCGAGCATACGGAATGCTGCCGGAAAAAAAATGGTTCCCGGCGTCATTAAATCAATCTGCTTTACAATCTCCTGATGCGCTTTCATCTTTCAAAGATACTCCATTTTACCTAAGTTTGTTACCTTTTTATATAAAAAAGTAACAAATTTTAAATCAATCAGAAACAGCAATTGCTTTATTTGGCTATCAGCCCCTGGTCTACCTGGCAAGTTGCTTCTTGACCTAAGGAATCCAGCGGGCTTCTCGGAGCGCTCCGGATTCAAAAGCAAATCCATTTTCTATACTGCCTTCAAGGAGGAGTACAACATGACCCCTACCGAGTGGATGAAGAGGAATTTGTAGAACCTTTTTCCTTCCGGATTTGAATTGTCCTTTTCAACTTATACTTTCGAGGATCTAAAACGGACAAAAAATCATGCGTTGTTATTGAAATAGTACAGTTTCGATACCAATTAACAAAGTCCGAAAAGTAACGAGTAGGATCACTTGTTGAAAGAGCATAAATGCCATTCATGCAGCCCTGAAAAAATGAAAAAAACACTTTTTACGATCCTTTGCTTTACTTTTTTTGGAGTTTTTGCTTGCAACTCTGAGGCTGACTTAACTCCTGCTAGTGGTACAGGAAATCAGGCTACTGGGAGTAATTTATATCCAAGTTACAACACCAACCCAATTGCTGCCGATGCCACTGGAATGAGTAGTTCGGCAGTTCAACTGGCTGCAAAAATAAAGTTGGGATGGAACATGGGAAATTCACTTGAAGCCATAGGTGGAGAAACTGCCTGGGGGAATCCAAAAGCGACCAAAGCATGGATTGACTTGGTTAAGGCCAATGGTTTCAATGCCATTCGAATTCCATGTTCTTTTGATCAATACCTCGCAAATGCTGCAACCGCAAAAATTAAAGAAGAGTGGCTGGCCCGAGTAAAAGAGGTGGTACACTATGCGGTTGATAACGACATGTATGTCATTGTCAACATCCATTGGGACGGTGGCTGGTTAGAAAATAATTGCTCCGAAGCCGCAAAGTCCGCCACGAATGCAAAACAAAAAGCCTATTGGGAGCAAATTGCAACTTATTTAAGAGGCTTTGATGAACACCTGATTTTTGCCAGTGCCAATGAACCAAAAGTGGCCAATGCAACTGAAATGGCAGTTTTGACTACCTATCATCAAACTTTTATAGATGCAGTTCGATCTACAGGTGGTAAAAATGCCTACCGTACTTTGGTCGTGCAAGGCCCTGATACCGACATTGAAAAAACCAACAAATTGATGTTGACTTTGCCAACCGATAAAGTGGCCAACCGCATGATGATGGAAGTGCATTACTACACGCCCTATCAATTTACGCTGATGGATAAAGATGCGGATTGGGGAAAAATGTTTTACTACTGGGGAGCAAATACTCGTTCCACAACAGATACGGAGCGCAATCCTACCTGGGGAGAAGAAGCTGACTTAGCTAAACTTTTCAAATCCATGAAAACCCAATTTGTTGATAAAGGGATACCGGTGATTTTGGGTGAATTTGGAGCTATAAGGAGAACCAATCTAACGGGTACCAACTTGTCCTTGCATTTGGCATCTAGAGCCTATTTCTTAAAGGTTGTTGTCCAACAAGCCAAAGCCAATGGGATGATCCCTTTTTATTGGGATGAAGGAAATATTGGTAGTAACGGTTTTGGAATCTTTAATCGATTCAACACTTCCGTAACTGATAGTCAAGCCTTAAATGGACTCCTAGAAGGATTGAACTAAGCGAGTGAGCTGCAGCTTGAATTCACCCAACTAGAGCTGAGTGACTGGGATAAAATTCACTCTCGTTTTACAATCCTGAGGTACTATTTTTTATTAAGTGGTAGAACTGTAATTTTGAAATCTGATTATCCGATTTTTCACCTCTAACCAGAGAAAAAAAGGTTTGAGGTTCAATAAGATGAGCTGTGGACCGTTGACTGTCGTCTGTCAACGATTATCCGCAGTTTTAAATAGGCGAGCTGAGCTACTGGCATGATTGCGGATAATCATATTTTGAAAATACACACCCTAAAGATTCCCTGATGAAGTATTTCAAAATGAATTACCTGAGAGTTTACGGATGTGGTTTGTTGACCCTGACACTGGCCTCTTTCTTATTTTTTTGTAATCCTAAGGAGGAAACGATCCCAGTTAAAACCCCTAAAAAAGTATTGATTTTAGGAAATAGCATTACCTGGCATCCGCCCGGACCTGACCTCAACTGGTTCGGGAACTGGGGAATGGCCGCAACTGCGGCTGATAAGGATTTTTTGTCCCTATTGACCAAAAAAATCAAAGAAAATAACGAGCAGAATGAAGTACTGGGGAGAAATGTATATCCCTTTGAACGGACCTATGAAACGATTAAGCTAACTGAGTTTGAAGATTTAAAAGACTTTAAGGCGGACATCATCATTATTCGATTTGGAGAGAATATTTCTGAAACTGAACGTGCAGCAAATCCTCAATTGCAAGTTGCTGTCAAAGCTTTTGTAGACTACTTAGCAGATGGAAGGCCTGTAAAAGTGATCTTGACGACGCCATTTTGGACTAATCTTGGAGTTAACCAAAATTTTTTAGCGCTCTCAGAGAAAAATAAATGGCCGCTCATCCCCTTGCATGATTTAGGATTGGCCAATGAAAATATGGCTCTGGAAAGATTTGAAAACATCAGTGTAGGAAGACATCCTGGAGACCTTGGCATGGAAAGAATTGCCACTAGAATTTGGACTGTGCTTACGAATGAACTTTGACGCTAAAGAAAGATTCGCTCCCTTCAGCGAACAGTTACCATCGCTGAAACCGAACTCAAAAAAGAACGTAACGCTGTAAGCCTCTCCCTGGCCAACTTTTTCAAAAAAAAGCGCGCTACTCTTCAAATGGAGCAGCGCGCTTCTAGATTCGGTACGATTTAGTAAGCCAAAATCCGGACTTGATTATTCAACAGTAAATCCTACATCCGTAGGGTTCAAAATTCTTACCCCTTTCTACTTTGGGAGTTGTTTTCGGTTATAATTGTAGAAAGATGAAATCCTACTTTTGTACCAATTTTCCCCATTCATCGGTTTCAACCCCTCCGAATTCAGGACTTGAATTATCTTCTCATAGGACAATCCCTCGACCTCCCGAAGGGAAATAACTCTTTCGGTAAGTTTGTCTTTGTAAGATTGATTTTTTGAAGTGTAGGAAAGAACTGAATCCAATTCTGTTTGGTAAACCGTCACTCCCTCCCTTACTTGATATTTCCTAAACCCTTTCTCGTCTTTATCCACATCATATAGGATTTCATCCCCCACCAGAGGTAACAAAAACCGAATATCTAGTTTGTGAGATTGGGTTGTGGGATTGTACTGAACTTGAATTTCCTTCAATACATCCAAAAGAAACTCTCTCTTTTTCTCCAAGGGATACTCCTTCACTTTTTCCAAATCCTTACTCATTCTATCCAACCAATCAATCCATCCTTGAGAGTTAGAAATCACATCCAGTTTGGAGGTAAGTTCATTGATTTCCTCCTTGATGTTCTTGATATGGTCTTTAAATTTTTGAGAGAGTGACCCACCTTGTTTTTCAGTCAACTTCCCAATTCGAACATCAAATTCGATTTGAATTTCTTGTTCTTCTACTTTGGATAACTCTGATTTCTTTGTTCTGATTTTCCGTTGGAGAGTTTCCCGTTGGGTTCTTATTTTTTCCTTTTCCTCAAATCTGGGTTGAAGGTTTTTGGACTTATAATCCTCTCGTATTTTTTTGGAGTCCTTAATCACTTTTAAAACCACATCAAATACTTTCTCATCCAACTCTTCCATTCTAGGACTCTTCTTTATTGGACAGGTTTTCAAATCAATCTTCTCTCCTACCTTTCTCCAATTAACCTCACTACATTTTCCAAAGTAGTGGTTGTTGGTTTTAAACCGATGTCCCAACCTTAATTTACAAGTAGGACAAATCAATAATCCCTTCAAAAGGGATTTTTTACTTTTCCCATCAAACTGGAGAGGGTACTCCCTATCCATTTTCTCCTGTACAGAATTCCAAAGGTCATCTTCCACTATCCTTGGAACTTTTAATTCAAAAGATTCTACTACTTGTTCCTCCCCATTGGGTAGTTTTTCTTTCCACTCCCAAATTTGAATTCCTTTGTAGAGTTCTTTTCTCAACATGGACAACACAGTCCCCACATTCCAACCTACCTGACTTCTCCTAGGATTGATGTCGGTTTGTTGGTCCAGATATACTTTGATATCCATAGTGGTTCTTCCCTTGTTGTACATCTCAAACATCTTTTTGACATGTTGAGACTCAATAGGATTTACAACCAATTTTTTCCCATCCACAGAAAATCCAAAAGGTACGGTTCCTCCAATCCATGTATTTCCATTTTTTAAAGAGTTTCGTTTTCCAAGGATGGACCTCATTCTTCTCAACTCATTATCATACTGAGAGATGGATGAAAGAATCGAAATAGTCAACTTATCCACAGAACTGGATAAATCGTAAGGATTCAAATCTTCACCGATATATATTTCCACCCCATAATCCATGAAAACCTTTAAAATGGAATACCAGGAATTTGAATACCTCCCTAATCGGTCCGTATTGAAAACCCATACTTTTCGTATTCCATTCGGTTTTTGAATTTCATCTAAAAGTTCTACCAGTTTGGGTCTTTGATTGATTTCAACCTTGAAGGAACTCTGAACTCCTTCGTTAAATTCAACTCCCAACAATCCCAGTTTTTCGGACATTTTTTCACCCATCCGTTTTTGTACTTCAAGTCCACCTCCATCCGTTTCTTGTGGTTTGGAGGACACCCTGTACAGAAGACCAATTTTTTCCATGTTCGTAAATTTAAAAATTCAACGGGTCAATATTCTTACCTTAAAAATAGGGGATTGTCTTGGGGATAAAAAGAGGTTTAAAAATGTTGGATAATACGGTTCGATTTGTGCCACCTGTTTCGGTCTAATTGCGCCACCTGTTTCGGTTGAAACTGTGCCACTTTTTGAATCAGATTTCGGTTCGATTTGCGCCATTTTCAGGTTAAGGCCACTTGCCATTTTGGAAGATCAAGTT
>JAMNXQ010000010.1 GCA_023653075.1 Algoriphagus sp. | reverse complement strand
TCGGCGATAGTGAGTGGTTGGGTTTGCAAAATCTGCCACCTGCCTTTTAGGCCTGTTTGTTCTGAAACATTAGCTAAACCCAATTGAAGAGCCTCTATACTGAGATTCCAGCCTTGTTTTCGCATTTGTTCCACTGCCTCCAAAATCCCAGGCAAATTGTATCGCTGGTAATCTCCTCTCAAGTCAAACTCCAATTCAAAAGTATCAGCTCTTCCTTTTACCTGAAATCTAGCGAGTGGGGATGTATCCGAATTTTGGATTCGAATCACCTCCCATTCCTGATCTGCAAAAACAAGGCTGGCTTGCATTTCAGCAGCCTTTTGGAGAAAAACGGACTGAATTTCTTTTTGAGTCTGACTAACCACCACTGGTACACCCTGCTTGATAACGCCTGCCTTTTCCCCGGCAATCAGGGAAAGAGTATTTCCCAGAAATTGGGTGTGGTCAAAGCCAATACTGGTAATGACGCATAGTTCGGGAGAAATCACATTGGTGCTATCCAATCGCCCTCCCATGCCCACCTCAATGATTGCAATGTCTACCCGATGCTTGGCAAAATACCAAAAGGCCAAGCACACGGTCATTTCAAAAAAACTAGGCTGCAGCTGATCCAAAAAGTCCTTGTGGGTAGCCACAAATTCAACTACATCCTCTTTGTTGATTTCTTCACCATTTACTCGAATTCGTTCGGTAAACGACTTCAGGTGCGGTGAAGTGTACAGACCTGTTTTGTAGCCTGACGCTTGAAAGACAGATGCCAAGGAATGGGAAGTACTTCCCTTACCATTGGTACCTGCCACATGAATGGATTTAAATTGCGCTTGAGGATTACCCAAATGGGTACAAAGGGCCATCGTGTTCGTTAAATCAGCTTTGTACGCGGATGCTCCTACCCGTTGAAACATGGGTAATGCATTGAACAGGTAATCCAGTGTTTCTTCGTAATTCATGCTTAGTCCACCTTGATCACAAAGGTGATTTTACCCTTGGAGAATTCAGCAGCTGAGCCTCCAGATTTTTTAAAATCCAGTTGATTGACCACCTGACGGTAGTACGCCACTACCTCATTGGAAACATTGTATTCATGAACTAGTGCTTGAACCACTTTTCCTGAACCATCCACGGTGATGTTAAATACAATTCGCCCGTTACGGGTCGACACTCGGTCATTGATACTTGGCCTGGAGGCAAAATCCCAACCTGCAAGGTCAAGGCTATAGCCAGCGCCTCCAGCGGTTCCTTTGTCCGATCCAGAACCTTGTAAAGCTCTACCATCTACAGTTCCTGTGGGCTTTCCTTGATCCCCTGCCGCAGTGGATTTTCCTTGTCCAGAGACTGTAGTGGGATTAGACCCTTTCCCTGATTTACCTCCAGCCCCAAAAACTGCTCGCTGGTCCAACTTAGGTTGTTCCTCCACTTCCTGATTGCTCGAAACTTCTTTGGCTTCTTCTTTCAGGGTTGTTGGGGTAGCTACAGTCTCCCCTTTGATAGGTGAAGGTTGCGTACTGACCGCTTTGGAGGTACTTGGCTTGGCCCTTGAGGCAGAGGCGTTAGTTGGAGAAACAGCCGGTTGGGCTGATGGAGCAATTTCCCCTGGAGCTGGGGCTTCAGCGATAGGAATTTCGGAGGTATTGGAAAGTACTTCGGATGGATCTCCTGACCCAAAATCCGAAAACCCCAAGTTCAATTCCAAACCATAAGTTGGGGTGGGTGGATTGGGTTGCTCCCACACGATCATGAAGTAAAAAGCCAAGAACAACAGCAATTGTATCACGAATGTGACTAGTGCGGATTGAATCCCACTTTTTCGTTCCAGTGAATTCGAATTCACATCGAGCATCAGTTGTAGGGTTTGGTAGCGATAGACACATTGGCACCGAGACCTGCTGCAATGCCCCCAATTTCTACTAGGTATTCCACAGGTACTTCCTTGTCCAAATGCAGGACTACCTGACCTTTTTTGCCCTCCAATAATGGAGTTAATACATTCTTCAATTGCTCACGAGTCGTGAGTTGATCATTGACCGAAAATTGCAAATCCCTCGTCACCGAAACGGTCACCTCTTGCATCACAATGTCAGAGGTTTCACTGGAGGGTAAATTGACCGAAAGTCCAGATGGGGTAATGAAGGATGAGGTGAGCATGAAAAAAATAAGCAAAAGAAAAATAATGTCCGTCATGGAGGACATGCTGAAAGAAGCATCTACTTTATTTTTTTGCTGCAGTCCCATGCTTATTTATCCTGGAGAAGGTCAATAAATTCAATAGAAGTATATTCCATATGGTGGACCAATTTGGATACCTGGGTCACCAAATAGTTGTATCCCAAATAGGCTACAATTCCCACGACTAGGCCGGCTGCAGTAGTAATCATGGCTTCGTAAATCCCAGATGAAAGCAGTTTGGGTGATACCATCCCATCTTCCTGAGCAATGGAAATAAAGGCTTGAATCATCCCCGTTACCGTTCCTAGAAACCCGATCATGGGGGCAGCACCGGAAACCGTAGCTAGTACACCTAGATTTTTTTCCAGCTTGTAAATTTCCAGTTTGCCAACATTCTCAATAGCTACCTCAATATTTTTCAAGGGCGACCCAATACGATCAATTCCCTTGGAAATCATATTGGCCACAGGGGTATTGTCCCCTGCACAAAGCATTTTGGCCTTTTCTACTTGACCACTTTGCACCAATACTTTGACCTGATCCATCAAATGTCCAGGTGTTTTGGATGCCTTTTTGATTACCAAAAGCTTTTGGACAAAGATGAAAATCGCCAATACAAACAACCCGTAGAGCGGAATCATCATATAACCTCCTTTAATCAAAAGGTCTAGCAAACCAATGGATTGGGAAGTGGCTTCGACAGCAGCTGGCACAGTGGCCACGGAATCAACTGCAAGAGTTTGTAACAGCATCGTCATCAATAGTTCAAGATCCATAAATCAGCAGCGTATTGGGATTTTACTTTGGCCAATTCCTCTGAAGCTGCATTCCAGCTGTCAAATTTACCGATCGCTAGACGGTAATTTGGGCTGTCTGTGTAAGGCGTAATCAAATACATCGCGGTAGGTTTTGTACTCATTTTTGATGCAAAATCTTGAATTAGCGTTTCTTTAGGCAAACTTGCAATCACTAGGAAAAATCGCTTTTTATCCCCTTTGGAAGTAATTGCAATTAGGTTCACTGGGTTTGTTGAGGCAATAGTTGTACCAGAATTAGCAGCTGTTACCAAATTTGTCGTTGCACCTATTGCAGCCAAGGAATCTCCTTTTGCTAGGGAGTCTGTGATAGGTACTGGAGTAACTTCTACATTGGCTTTTTTCTCTTCAGGTAATTTTTGAGCAAGTTCTTTTTTGCTCTGGTCCCCAAGGTCTGAGCTCAAAAGAGATCCGAACTGTAATTGCCACACAATCACTGAAATAGCGCCTAAAAATGCAAAAACAACCACCCAAACCCAAGTTTTTGATACCTGCTTCTTAGCAGACGGAGCCTGCGGTGGAGACATCGGTCGAATTTGCTTGGTTTCCTTTTTCTTTTCCTGCTTTGGGGCTACGGCTACTTTTGGAGGTTCATCAACAGGAATTACAGGAACAGGTTGAATTTCTTTTGCCTTAGCTTTAGCCTTTGTGCTAGTTAGGGGTGTGATTTCTACAAAAGGAAGACCAAAATCCTTGGGATCTGACCATTGTTTGGAACTGGATTCTTTTTCTGCCATAATGCTAATGAGAAGACACGAAACTAACTTAAAACTAGGTAATGCCCAACCCTTTACCCCTGTCTAATCTAAAATTTGAAACTAAGTCCCCCAACTCCTTGAATTCCTCGTATTGGGTAATTCAACCAACGAGTATTGCTTCGATTCAAGATGTTACTCCCAGAGGCAAATACGGCGAGCCGTGAAGAAATTGCATAATCCAGATTGAATTGGAGATCAACCAATGCTGGAAGTTTGACTACTTCGGCTTTAATTGGTCTGGTTTCAATAACTCCGAATCCTCTTGCTTGCAATCCCCCCATTACTTGAAGGCTAGCCTGAAGGTTTAACTTTTTGAATGGGCTATACCGATTAGTTACCTGTAGGATCCAACTTGGTCGGTGCCAGGCCACTTGCTGATTCGACAGGCTGTAATGGAAGAAATCGAAATGAGTAGCTAGTGAATATTTTTCAGTTAAAGAAAGTTCGGCACTGGAATTAAACTGAACAACGGTAGCCTCCTGGTCGTAAACCAATTCAAATCGAGAAGTATCCGCAAAGGAATTCACAAAGAAATGGAGGTTGGCCTGGCGACGCAGGTCAACTCCTGCTCGATAAACTAACTTATCCGAAACGATTCCATCTACACCAGCTGCAAAGGACAGTTTAGTCACTGTATTCAACAACTGTTTACTTGGTCCAAGAAAAGGGTTTTCCTGAACAAAGCTTCGGTACGTATTTCGCTTGACATCTCCCGTGATAGCTGCATTTACGCTTAAGTTCTTCCTAATTTGGTAAGTAGATTTGATTACTGGAAACAAGCGAATTCCAGGCTTTGAAGCTTCTACAGAATCATTTTCTGATACCAGTTCGAATCCAGCAGTAATTTTGAAGTCACCCCAGTGGTAAGTTCCTTCTGGTCTTAACGACAAATAATTTCGGTTTAAATCGTAGTCCCGATCACGAGTGTCTGTGGTGAAATAGGAAACAGCCACAGTAGCCGATAGGTCTTTAGATGGTCTATAGGTCCCCCTACCTTGAAACCCTAACTCCTGCTCTCTCGCAGCAAAGCTGTCTTTGAAACCATTTAATACCAAAAAACCCTCATACCCAAGAAACCCTACTTTTTCAAGGTCACGAAGTCCAAGTTTAAAATTTCCTTGAATTTGTGTGTTTGGATCAAAAACTGGACCTCCAAAATCCACATTAGGTGGAACTACAAAACCCAGATTTTCACCGTAGTATCTGTAGCCATTTCTTTTGAAACTTAAAGAAGAATAGAGTTCGCTACTTGGTAGAAAATAACTTCCTTGCCCTGCAAGTTCGGTATGAGATTCTTTACTTTCTTCATCCATCCAGCTCACAGGACCTTTACCAAAACTCTGGTGAAACACTTTTGCTGCATACTGCCAGTCTTCCGCTTGACTGGACTGATACCTCCCTTCGAGCAAGGGAGACAAATAATTTCCATAGCCAACGCGAACCAATCCTGGATAGGTCTCTAAATTTGGCTCTTCCCATTCCATTTGTGCAGGCTCTGGATTAATGGCCGCAGCTGGTAGAGGCAGAAAAAATGGGGCCACTGGAAAGCTGAGTGTACCTAATGCTTTAGGCTGAGGCAAAGAAGGTGCTTTTTCTAAACTTCGCAGCTTTTTAGGCAAGCGAATCTCTCGATCTTTTTGAATAATAAACTCCTGATCCTGAACGCTACCCTTCTGTTTCGTTTGAGATTGAAGGGTGCTGATACTCACACAAAACAGCCCAAGAAAAGTAAGTAATTTGACTATCCTGTACATGATCTAGTTGAGGCTTTTAAGGGTAGATGCTGCTTTTTCCTTCACCGTAGCATCCGTGGATTGATCTAGGATAGATTGAAGGGTAGCTTTGGCTTGAAATACTTCACCAAGCTGAATGTAGTTTTCTGCCAGCAGTAAAAACATACTTCCGTACCAGTAGTCGTAGGAGGAGAAGGTTTCAGCATAATCAAAAATCAATTCATTGGAACCCACAAAATCCCCTTTCTCTTGATAGCGAAGTGCTAACAATAGCAGCGCTTCTGCAGCTTCTACCGTGGTGTATTCTTGAAGCAAGAATCCAAAACTATCTTCCGCCTCTGAATTTTGATCCAGAAATTGATGCGATTTACCCTTGATCAAAAGAGCCTTCGGGGTAATTCCAGTAAGGATTTCTCCCAAGGAAATTAATCGATTCGCAGCCACAATTGCCTTGCTATAATCTCCCAATCCAAATTGAGCATCTAGAATTCCTTGCAAAACTTCTGCTTCTTCTACCTGCGTTCTTGTTTGCTTCACAATAGGTTCCAAATAGAACAAGGCCTCTGCGAAGTTTTTGGCTTCTAGCTCAATTTTTCCTAGTTGCAGGAACGCTTTTATTCGATACGGTGATGGAGCTTGCTGCTCCAGCAGCATAAATACTTCCCTAGCTTTTGATACCTCACCAACTTGCATGTAGGAATCTCCAGCGAAATAGAGTGCTTCACTTTTTTGTCCTGATTCAGGGTAAGCACGAAGGTAATTTTCCAATGCTTTTGCTGCTAGGGCATATTTCTCATCGAGGTACAAGTTTTTAGCAGCTTCATATTCCAAGGTTTGAACTGACCCTGACTCAGGATTTGCCTTTTTATAGATTTGCAAGTACTCCCCAAATTCCTCCGACTTTTCTTGCAAGGCTAAGGTCTCCTGCAACCCCTTCAAAGCAGCTTCTGAGTTTTCGGCCAAAGGGTGATCTTCCAGGATTACTTTGTAATCAGCGATCGTCTGATTGTAGCGTTGTAAAGAATAATTGGCCACGGCCCTACCCTCCAATGCCGATGGCAGAAATGGAGAATTAGACCTCGTATTAATCAATTCTGAAAAGGCGGCAATAGCTTCCGCATACTTGAGTTCTTCCAAGTAGATTTGCCCTCTTTGGTAAAACGCATCTTCGTTAAAAACACTTTCCGGGAAATTAGCAATTAACAAATTGAGCTGCTCAATCGCTTCTTGGTTCTTCCCTTGGTAATTGCATACTACTGCCAATTGCAAATGGGCATAATCCTGTCCCGGATTTTTTTCTTCAATTGCTTGTCGAAAGGTATTTTCCGCTTTGGAAAACTTCTTTTGTACAAAAAAACAATCCCCCAATCGAAGTAAGGCATCTTGATAGGATGCTTCTCGCTTATTTTGCTGAGCAGTACGGTAAGCTTCAAATTGCACTTCTGCTGCCCCATAATCTTGAGAATTAAAATAGGCATATCCCAATCCATAGCTCGCCTTCAATGCATACGCAGAGGTGGATGAAATTTGCTTCAACGCAGCTTGGTAAGCTAAGATCGCTTGTCCAAAATTCCCCTGTGCACTGTAGATCTCCCCTTTCCAAAAATTGGTTTCCCCTAGGAGGTTTTTATCGAATGGAAAAGCCTGGGATTTGGTCAAATACGAAAGCGTCTGCTCCAGTTTCTGATCTCGGTAATAAATCATAGCCTGATAAAACGCCACTTTTTGGTAGGCTTCTTGAATGCGAGAGGATTTGTTTTTTAGCTTATCCAATTGGTCTATAACCCGCAAATAGTCCGATGAATTCAGCAAGGCTTCTGCTAGAAAGGTTTCTGCTTCTGTAGCCCTCGTTCCACGAGGATAGTTGGTCAAATACTCATCCAAGGTATGGACTGCTACTTGAAAGTATCCACGCTGTAAATTGATCTTGGCCAGATTAAACAAGGCTTCTTCCTGTATGGCTAAATCTATCGAGCTTGCAGCAGCCACTTGAAAACTACTGAGTGCAAATGGGAAATTACCCTGCTGCACATAGGCATGCCCTAAGTAGTAACTCGCTGCCTGAGCCACATCCGGCTCTCCCAAGGCAGCCAACTTGAGGTATTCACTGGCTTTCGGATAAATTTTAGTTTCAAAAAAGGAAATCCCAGCTTTGTAATTTTCTTTGGCAGTCAACTCACTTTTCTGAAAGGACCTAAATGCTTCGTATTGCTGCGCAGCGTTTGCAAAGTCCTTAGAAGCATAATAGGCCTCCGCCAAATACAAATGAATGCTTTCCTTTTGATCCAAAGCGGTTTGGGAGGTAAGTAATGGAGCCGCGTAAGCGATAACTGCTGCATACTTCCCTTCTTGGTAATAAAGTGAAGTCAACAGAAAAGGTACCTTAGAGGCGTAAAATGGACTTTTCGAGGCAAGCTGTAGTTCTTGAATGGCTTGTGGGGTATTCCCCTGTTCCATCGCCATGTAACCGCTGTAATACAGGGCATCGGATGCCACCGGAGTACTTCCATTTTTAACTTGATCCAAATAAATTGCAGCCTTGGCATTTTCTTTTTGCTGAAAGTAGCTGTATCCCAATTTAAAGGTAACATCGGCTCGCAATTCTTGATTGACTAATCCAAGTGGAACCAAAACATAGCCATCTATGGCCTCAGCATATCTTTTTTTATAGAAGTAATAATCACCCAATGCAATTGCAGCATGGGCTACGCTCAGATCACCAGCATAATCTTGAACAAATTGCTTCACCAATCCTAACCCATCAGGCCGCTCCATCTGTAAGGAAGAAAGTGATTGTTGAAGGGTCGCTTGTTTTTTCTGAGAATAGGATAGGTCAGAAGTTATAAGTTGGGCGTTATCGAGTAGACTCGCAGCAAATACCTGCTGATTAAACAAAATAGTGGCTCGATCTAGCGCTTGTTGAGAACTAGTTTGGTACAGGGAAGATTGTGAAAAAGACTCCAACGTGAAGACCAGTCCTGCAAGCAAAACCAAATAGTATTTCATGGCAAAAAGCTTAATCAGTGCAAAATTTTGTAGACCAGCTCTCGAAGTATTTCCCCTTCAGTCATACTTCCAGAATCTACTCCCTTAAAACGAAGATCTGCCTCTTTTAGGTATCCAAATACATCAATTACCTTGCCTAATTTGTAATTTTTTGCTGCAACCACATATTCTTTCAGGCCATAAGGATTGACTCCAATCGCTGCTGCAAGTTGACTTTCCGGCAAAGACCCTGCACGATGAAGCAGAGCAATCCGGGAAAAGTAGGAAAACAACAAGGAGAAAATCGGGATAACCGGATGGTTTTTAGGATTTTGGATAAAATAATGCACAATAAGATTGGCCTTGTTTACATCACGAAATCCAATCGCTTTGGTCAATTCAAAATTGTTGTATTCCTTATGAATCCCAATGTACTTGGAAATATGATCTACAGTAAAGCGCGTGGGTTCTGGGAAATTGATTAACATTTTCCCCACCTCATTGCTCATTACCTCAAGGTTATTGCCAATGGAATCGGCTAAAAGTTGTCCAGCTTTGGAATCAATTTGATGCCCTAATCCCTTGAAATAGGATTCAATCCACTCATTTAACTTCCAATCTTTGATTTTTTCCGCTTCAACGAAGACTGCCTTTTTCTCAATTTCCTTTTTTAAACTACTTCGACCATCTAGTTTTTTATACTTGTAGGCAAAAACCAAAATGGTACTGGGCAGCGGATTACTTAGGTAGTTTATTACTAATTTTTGGGCATCTTCCTTTCCTAAGTCAGGAATATTTTGCGCCTCCTTGACGAGCACCAACTGCCTTTCGGCCATCATTGGAAATTTGCGCGCATGAGAAAGAATGGTACTTACAGGAGCTTCTTTCCCATACAACACCAATTGGTTAAATCCACGTTCAAATTCGGGAATCGCATTCTTCTCAATGAAGTCACTAATCAAGTCAATAAAATAGGGCTCTTCTCCCTGCAAAAAATAAATAGGAGCAAACTTCTTTGCTTGTAAATCTTTTAAAACTACTTCTGGAAGGAGGGCCATAAGGTAAACTTCTCGTGATCCTAAAGATAATAGATGCCAATCGAATGGTGAGAATTTAGAGGCAAATAAACTTTAATCGAAGAATCTGGGTTTATTTTGCAAGCCAATCAAGATGCTATGGATTTTGAAAAAGGGGTAGCCCAGTACAAAGAAGGAAATTTTGAAGCGGCATTAGCCATCTTCCATGAACTGATCAGCAGGGAGGCTAGCAACCCAATTTTTTACCTTTACCGTGGACGGATTTTAACTCGGCTTGGAAAAGGATTGGAAGCTTTGGCGGACTTTGATGTTTTGATCCAATTCGAACCCTACACTACGGACTACATCAGTGATCGGGCGGTAGTCTTGCATCTTTTAGGAAGAAATGAAGAGGCTATAGCAGAACTGGACCGTGCTGCCAATTTGGACCCGAACAATCCCTACCGCTACAGTAGCCGGGCTTATTTGAAGGACCGCATCGGAGATTTGGCAGGTGCCATTGCTGATTATGAAAAAGCCATCCAATTAGATCCTGAAGACGCTGTGGCTTACAATAATCTGGGTTTGGTAGAAGAAAAAATGGGTCGTAAAGAAAAAGCGCATCAAAACTTTTCTAAAGCAGATGCTTTGTCAGGGTATCCACCCAAAAAATCGCCGGAACAGATTTCGGACAGTAGTTCCGTTTCACTAGAAAAGAGGACAGAAAACAGTATCCAAAAAATGGCACAAACTCCTAAATTGACAATGAGCCATTTTATTTCTGTGGTTAAAGGTGTTTTGACAGATGGGGCTACTCGAGAAGAGTTTTTAGCTTTTCTAAGCAGATTTTTCGATAAAAATGGATCTAAAAACTCTTGATCACCCAAAGCGGTTTGGTGATGAAGTAGGACATTTTGCGCGAGAGATTCTTTGAAAAAAGTTGATCAAAAAACTCTTTCTTTTTGCTGAGCGTAACGAGCAAATCTCCTTTTGCCAATTGCAGGTAATTTTCGAGACCTAAGGCAATATCATCTCGAAATGATTTCAAGACATAATTGACCAAATCGTACTTGATAAAAGGTTGAAGTTCTTCCAACATGTTCTTATGTAACGCCTTATCTATAAGTCGGTTTTTTGAGGACAAGTGGACAATGTCAATTTCCGAATTGAAAAAAGAAGCAAACTCTACCACTTTTTGAATCGCAATCTTATCCTCTTCCACATAATCCGAAGCATAGACCAATTTTCGAGGTCTCTTGAAGAACACTTTCCGAGGGACTACCAAAATATCGCGGTCAGACTGCAATACCAAGCGACTAGAGCGACTTCCAAAAATCTGTTCCTTGAAATCATTCATGCCCTCGGTTCCTACCACAATCAGGTCCGCATTGATTTTTTGAGAAAATTCAATGGTCCTCTGTACAATTGGACCCTCTGAAAGCATTACCTCACAACTGTGTAACCCTTGGGAAAGACTCTCTTTAAGAATTGCCGCTTGCAAGCTTGCCAACTTATTCTTCACAAACTCCTCCTGATAGGTTCCATTCAAGTCTAATGGAGCCAATTTCTGGTAATCCTGCTTGTTCAGAACATGGAATACAATTAATTTGGCTTTGTACTTCTCCCCTATTTTTGAGGCATATTCAAGCGCATTCAAGGCACAATCCGAAAAGTCAATCGGACATAAGATAGTGAAAGGGGATGCCATAGCGTATAGTTAGTAGCCTCTAGTTCGATTTACGAGATTAAGCAAAGGAAGGTCGGTTTTTAACCGATTATAATTTTCAATAATTTGAGGAGCGGCAGCTTTAGGATTCGTTACTGAAGCAATATGTGGCGTCAATTGAATACGTTTTTCCTCCCAAAATGGGTGGTCTATCGGCAAAGGCTCTACCTGAAACACATCCAAAAGTGCCCCTGAAAGCAAGCCTTCCTGTAGGGCAGTTACTAAATCTCCTTCCTTTAAGTGCTTCCCTCTCGCTACATTGATTAAATAGGTGCCTTTGGTACATTTTTTGAACAGGGATAGATTTAAAATCCCTTCAGTTTCTGGTGTAAGCGGAAGCAAACAAACCAAGACATTGACCTGGGAAAGGAATTCCTCCAGTTGATTTTTTTGAAAGTAAGGATAAGGGAAATCTTTTTTCTCTGAAAATCCAAAACCCTTCACCTCGAATCCTAAGCCATCCAATTTACCTAAGACATCTCCTCCCAAAGCCCCTACGCCCATCACTCCTACTTTGACAGATAACTCTGGGTTGGACATATCCCAAACTTTTTCCTTTTGATCATGGTGATAACGAAGAAATTGTCGATGAAAGTTCAATACACCCATGATTACATAATTAGACATGGACCAGGTCAGTTTCTCGTCGACAATTCGAACGATTGGAAGTTTAGCCCCAACAGCAGGATCTGAAAGAATATGGTCCACCCCTGCTCCTAAAGAGCTGATTAACTTAAGATTCGGAAATTTTTTAAGATATCCAGGGGGATGTTGCCAAAGCAGCGCCATTTCCACTGCTTCCGGACGATCTATTTCTGGATAGATTTGTAGATCTAGGTCGGATTGGTGATATCGAAGTGCCTCGATCCAAATTTTAGGATCTCTTCCAGGGCTAATAATTGCGATACTCATAAATTAGTGGCTTAGTAACACCTAAATTAGGGCATTCAAACAAGCCAAAAAATTCATTCATCAAATTACTCCACCTTTTTTTTAAAAAAAGAGAATATTCTAAGAACTTGCAGATTCAAATTGAGCCAGTTGTATTGGCCAGGTAAACTAAACTCTTCCTACACTTACCCCTAAGCGATATGAAACAAAAATTCAATCTTCTGGTATTGGCTTTTCTCCTGGTTAGCATTTCGAGCATTGCCCAACAAATTCAAATGCCTCAGGCTAGTCCTAGCGCTAAAATCATCCAAAAGGTAGGGCTTACGGATGTAACGGTAGATTATAGCCGACCAAGTGCCAAGGGTAGAAAAATCTTTGGTGAGCTTGTTCCTTTTGGTGAAGTATGGAGAACTGGTGCAAATGGAGCAACCATTCTTAATTTCTCTACAGATGTAAGTATTACTGGGACCAAGGTTCCTGCAGGTTCCTATGCACTATACTCCATCCCTGGCAAAACTACATGGACCATGATCCTTAGCAAAAACACAAAGCTTTGGGGATCTATTGGCTACGATTCCAAGGATGACCTGCTTCGCTTCACAGCCACCCCAACCAAAACGAGCAGAATGTATGATTCTTTCGAAATTGGATTCAGCAAATTGACTGATTCTAGCGCTGACCTTTCGATCAAATGGGAACAGACCCGTGTAGAATTTACCATTCAGACCGAAGTAGACCCCATCGTGATGGCAGATATCCAAAAGCAAGTCATCGACGCCCAAAGTACCAACCCAGCCTTGCTTTACCAAGCTGCAAACTATTATTTCACTAGCAATAAGGATCTAAACCAAGCCTATACCTGGATTAAGCAGTCCACAAGCTCTGATCCGAAATACTGGACCTTGCATCTTCAAGCCAAAATTGAAATGAGTCTAGGTAAAAAGACGGAGGCTTTGGAATCTGCCACCAAGTCTAAGAAACTTGCACAAGAAGGTAAAAATTTAGATTATGTAGGATTAAATGACCGCTTGATCAAATCCATCAAATAAACAAAAAGAAGCCTTCGGCACTCGAAGGCTTCTTTTGTGCCCTTTTAATTAATCCTAAAGCGATTTTTTGTTTCCAAAAGTACCTAATCCGGTCTGCACGATTAGCCCAAATAAGACTACAGAAAGGCAGCCAAGGGCATTGTACCAGAGGAAACCAATGTCCCAATGGATTCCAAAAAGTCCTTTCCCATTAAAGAAATGGACTACCAAAATCAAGGCTTGCGAAAGTAAGGCAGCCAAGAATACAGCCTGCCCCTTGATCCATTTGATAAAGAATCCCACCACAAATATTCCCAAAATAGTTCCGTAAAATAAGGATCCCAAAAGATTCACCGCTTGAATTAAGTTCTCAAATAAAGAGGCATAGGTAGCAAAGAGAATTGCTCCTAAGCCCCAGAAAGCGGTAAATAATTTAGAGGAATTGACATAATGCGTGTCACTTGCTTCCTTTCGGATGGAGCGCTTGTATAAATCCACCGTAGTCGTACTCCCCAAGGCATTCAACTCAGAGGAGGAAGAAGACATGGCTGCAGCAAAAATGGCTGCAAACAACAAGCCTACTACACCTGTGGGCAAATAATCCATCACAAAACGCATAAAGACATAGTCCGTATCCCGCGTTTCTACCTCTGGATTATGGATAAGTAGCAATGCTTTTACTTCTTCTCTAATTTCCTGCTGCTCGGTCTTCAAACTTTTTAGGGTACTGGTCAACTCCGCCGTGGATTCCACTTTCTCCTGGTCGATAGAAGACAAAAGTTGCGTGTAAACCTGCTTCGAAGAATCAAAATTGGCTTGATAGGATTGCTCCAAACGACCCAATTCTGTCCCATATTCACTTTGGCGAAGCGCTTCAGTTTGAACCTGATTGAAATGCACTGGAGGGGCAATGAATTGGTAAAAAACAAAAACCAATACCCCAATAAATAGAATTAGGAACTGCATTGGGATCTTCAAAAATCCATTCATTAGCAATCCTTTGCGACTTTGGGTCAAGCTTTGTCCAGAGAGGTAGCGCTGAACCTGGCTTTGGTCCGTCCCGAAATAACTCAAAAACAAAAATACAGCAGCTGTCATCCCAGACCAAAAGGAATACCGGTCGGCTAAGTCAAATTCAAAATTGACCACATTCAGCTTTTCCATCTTTCCAGCCACCTGAAGAGCTTCTGTCAGAGAAATGGGTAGCAATTGAATGACCATGATTCCTGCCAAGATCATACCTCCCATCATTACAGCCATTTGCTGCTTTTGGGTAATCGAAACAGCCTCTGTTCCCCCCGAAACGGTATATGCAATAACCAATACACCAATGAAAATATTGGTGAGCGTTAAGTTCCAGCCAAGCAGGGTGGATAGAATAATGGCAGGTGCATAGATCGTTATCCCTGCAGCCAATCCCCGTTGCACAATAAACAGCAAGGCAGTGAGCGTTCTGGTTTTTAGATCAAATCGATTTTCAAGGTACTCATAAGCCGTATATACCTTCAACTTGTAATAGATAGGTACAAAGCTTACCGAAATAAGGATCATCGCTAAAGGCAAACCAAAATAAAACTGGATAAAACGCATCCCATCCTCATAGGCTTGTCCTGGAGTGCTTAAAAAAGTGATCGCTGAGGCTTGCGTAGCCATAATGGAAAGTCCAATCGTCCACCAATTATCCTTGCTGCCTTTGAGATAGTTTTCCAAACTTTTTTTACCCCGTGTTTTGTACATCCCGTAAATGGAAATGGACACCAAGGTCAAGAAAAGTACTACCCAGTCTAAAGTACTCATGAATAAGCAAGCGTTAAAGCGTACATTAAGGAAATAAAAATGACCAAACTAACCATTAAACCGAGGTAAATTTTAGTCCAAGGAATTCGTTTTTCTTCCATGCTATTGCTCGATCAAGTTGATGAATAATTTGATTGCTCCCGAAACTCCAGTAGGCAATTGCCTAAAAAAGGAAAGCCCAGTGTAGACGTAGGTTCCATCCCCTACCTTTGCAGTGATCAAAGCCCCTTTGCTTGCTGCTTCTTCAGGATCCTGAAGGGTAAGCGGACTCTGGTAGCGTTCGTCTACTTTGGAAGCAAAATAAAGTCCACGTTCCTGGACCCAACCTTCAAAATCCTTTTCTTCCAATCGATTGGGGGTATGAAGTATACGATGCTTCCAATCTGCTTGTACCGGGGAATCTTCTACGGTCACCCGATCTCGACCTATGGCAAAAGGATATGGCCCTAAATTAGGAATAACCAATGGACTACTCGTATTGTATTGCAAAATCAAATTACCCCCGGCCTTCACGTAATCCATAAGGATTTCCTGCTTACTTGCTAAAAACGCTTCGGTATTGTACGCACGAATCCCCACAACTATGGCTTGGTACGACTTCAACTCAGCCAATTCCAAACTAGCTTCATCAAGGAAATTGACTTGATATCCCAATGCAGACAATACTTCCGGTACCTCATCACCAGCCCCTTCCAAATAACCAATGGTTCCACCAGAAATCTTCCAATTTTCTTGAATAAGTTGAATCTTTGCAGTACTGAAATACGTCAAATTTGGAATATGAGGATAGGCTATCCGGTGGATTACTTGGTCAAATACTTGGCCTGATGTGCTCTTGAACCTTGCCGTAAGTTCTAGCTTTCCGCTTTGTCCTCGAAGAAAAGTCACGGTATAGGTTCGTTTTTTCAAGGATGGAAAATCTTCAGCCCCTACCACCTTGAATTGATTGGCATTTAACCCTTCAAATTCAAGCGTCCCATCGAGCAATTGATTTCTAAAGTTTACCGTTACGGTCAGCGTAGGGTCTGCCCTTTCAACAAGAAACACCAATTCTTTAGAAAGGGAGAGGTCTACCTCGGGTACAATGGTAAAAGGTTGTTTGACCTCTCCATCAATGGGATCATTGAATTTGTAAATCAAGGGAACTACTACCTTGAATTTTTGTCCACCCAAAGTAAAGATTAAGTCTCCGGCCACCTTTTCTTTAAAAGGAAGACCAATTTCACGTTGACTTTTGATTGAAAAAAGTGCTCCATCCAAAGGTTCCTTTAGCCAATACGGCTGGGAATAAGCTTCATTACTTGCAAGTTCTACCGAAATGGGAAGCTTGATGGTTTCATCCCCTTTCGTATCCTTGCTAGGGAAGTAGGTATCCTTAAGCTGGAAGGAAATCTCAGAAATTGGAACTTGCGAGGGATTGATCAGGAGAAGTTGGGCTGCTATTTTTTCTCCGGGATAACCCAATTCTTGGTTGGTAACAAACTCCATCCCTAATCCTAGGCAAGAAAAAATGAGCTGATCCAGCTTGGCTAGCTTACTCGCAATCCAAGGGATTCTTGAATCTAGTTCCAACATGTCCGAACGGATCTCCAATAAGGCAGGAAGGTTTTTTGAAGTTTCAATGAAATTGAAATTTACCAACAGTTGATCCAGTTGGGACTGAATAGCTAAGCCACCCTTGACAGCTGACCAGCGGCTTTCCACACCATCAAAAGGAGAATTCACATAAGGCTCTCCCCCCATTTGCTCCAAATAATCCTTGGCCTCTCCGGTACCTGCCGTAGATCCAAAGCCTTGAGACTTATGCATGGTTCGGCTGTCAGCAGCAAACTCATGGTAGGATTTCCCAAGCAAGGAATTGTAGCCCCCTACTTCCATTGCATAGTAGCGTTTTCCAGCTTCTGGCTCAAACTCACCTCTGAAATTGTAGGCATTGAAAAAAATGCGTTTTGCTTTCCAGGGCTCTACATAATTCAATTGTTCTGGAAACGCCTCGGGATCACCTGATATCGCAAATGCTTCCTCGGCTAAGATTGCTGAAGTCGTATGGTGACCATGGGTAATTCCTGGAGTCGTATTGAATCGCGTGATGATGATATCCGGTTGGAAACTTCGAATCGCCCAAACCACATCGGCCAAGACCTTTTCTTTATCCCAATTTTGCAGTGTTTCAGATGGATCTTTACTGTATCCAAAATCTAGGGCTCTGGTAAAATACTGTTTCCCTCCATCTATTTCTCTTGCTTTGATCAATTCCTGGGTTCGGATTTGCCCCAATCCAATGCCCAATTCCTTACCGATGAGGTTTTGTCCTCCATCTCCACGTGTGAGACTCAAATAAGCTACCTCTACATGCTCCCCGTTGGCTAGGTAAGCAATCATTCGGGTATTCTCATCGTCCGGGTGTGCAGCCACATAGAGTACCCTTTTGGTCTCTCTCAATTGAACTAATTGGTGGTACCGCTCTGAGGAGGTCAGGGAATGACCAATGCTCGGGGTTGTGGAAAAGACAAGCAGCACTAATGACGGGATAACAAAGAAAATTCGTAGACTCATGGGTGCGTGATCAACTATTTGCAAACTAATTCAATTCATTGCTAAATAAAATTGAAATTTGATGAAATGGGTCAAAACTAAATCTAGTTAGGGTTAGCCATTGAAATAGTAAGCAAGGACATCAAAAAAAAAGGCCGAAAAATTCCGGCCTTCTTCCTAATCAAATCAGGTATTAATTCTCTTGCCAGTTAGCGCCAAGAATTGCTGAAATCTTTGCATTCAAGGCGTTTACCTCTGCCGTGTTTTTTAAGCGCGTATGCACTTGGAACAAGACGATCATGATGTCTGTATTGTCCGGCTTAATTTCCAAAGCTTTGGTGAAGTAAGGAACGGCTTGCTTGTACAAATCATCTGCCTGCGTTCCCATCTCTTTTGATCTCTTTTCCCACTCTGCGTCAGAAAGCGAATTCAACTCAGCCAGAATTGCTCTAGATTTCTCAAGCATCAAAGCTCCTGTGTAGTAATTTCCTTCGAAGAAGTTAGGATCCACTTCTACTGATTTCTTGTAGTCTACTAAGGCAGCTTCCAAATCTCCACCTTGCTCTTTCAAGTATCCAGAACGCAACAACAAGCCTGGGTTGTTAGGGTCTTTAGCAAGAGCATCCTTGATTTGAGCCATTGCCTCATCCATTTTGTTCAATTGTAAAAGCAATTGAATTTCATATTCAGCCAAAACCTTATCATTAGGATACTCAGCTCGAGCCTTGGTCACCAATTCAAATGCACCTTCTGGATTCTTTTCTTCAGTACTTAAGATTTGAATCATGAAATAATAGGCATTGATTTTATTGTAAGTAGGAAGCTCAAACAAATATCCAAAATGCTTTTTGGCATCTTCAAATCTACCCAAATCGTTTGCAAGGAATCCTGCATTGTAGTGGATAGTAGAGTCAGTCTTGTCAATTTCTCCTGCAAGGTTGAAAAACTCATAAGACATCTCCATGTCTTCTTCATTGTACCGATCCAAAGCCTTATCAAAGGAGAGGTTTTTCAAAGTAATCAAGGAATAAGGTCTCAAATTGTCTGGAAGCCCTGGTACTTCTTCAGCATACACTAACTTTCCAACAGGAGAAGTTTTGCTACTACCTGCCATTTCAAATGTTTTGTTGAAAGTGGCAAGTGCTTGATTACCAGCCTCTAAGGTTTCTTTGGTATTGGAAGAGTCGGTTCCAAAAATCTTGGTATGAATTTGAGCTTTAACCAAGAAAGTTGCAGGATCCCCACTTGTTTCAGGATTGGTAATTGCAGCATCAATGGCAGTAAGTGCAAGTTGTAAGTTTCCGGACTTAAATCCTTTTTCTGCCTCTTTTACTACTTTCTTTTGTCCATAAGCAAAAGTGACGGTCACAACAATTGCTAATGATAGCAGGAGCTTTTTCATTCGTGTTTTTTTTAAAAATTTTTTATTCAGTTGTTTCTAGGGGTGATTCGGGTAATTCTGTAGAATTGGGGACAATATCGGAAGATTCTGAAAGTTCTACCTCTTCTCTTGAAATTTTTTCAACTGAAGAAATTTCATCCCCCTCTCCTACTTTGATCAAGCGTACGCCTTGAGTAGCTCTACCCATGATGCGCAGCTGATCCATACTAATTCTGATAATGATTCCAGACTTGTTGATGATCATCAAGTCATCGGTATCGACTACCTCTTTGATTGCAACCAATGCCCCTGTTTTTTCAGTTACATTCATCGCTTTCACTCCTTTGCCTCCTCTATTGGTGATTCGGTACTCGTCAAGGTCGGATCGTTTTCCGTATCCCTTTTCAGATACCACCAAGAGGGTCGCATTTGGTTCAGATGCACAAACCATGCCAATCACAAAATCCGATTTATCGCTAAGCGTAATCGCCTTCACCCCAGTTGCGGTTCTACCCATTGGGCGAACTGCCGTTTCCTTGAAATGAACTGCTCTGCCTGACTTAGCTGCAATGACAATGTGCTGGCTACCATTGGTTTTGGCGACATGCACCAGCTGATCGTCTTCTCTGAAATTCAAGGCAATGATGCCATTGGTTCTTGGTCTAGAATATTGCTCTAGCGTAGTCTTTTTGATTACACCCTGCTTGGTCACCATGACCAAGAAGTGGTTGTTGATGTAATCCTGATCTTCCAAGTTTTCTACTTGAATGATGGATCTAATCTTATCATCTTGGGTAATGTTAATCAAGTTTTGGATCGGTCGGCCCTTCGCAGTCTTCGAACCTTCCGGTATGGCATAGGTTTTCAACCAGAACAATTTGCCCTTGTCGGTAAAGATCAACAGGTAGTTGTGTGTGGAAGCAGTAAACAAGTACTCCGTCCAATCGTCATCCTTGGTGCTGACACCTTTGGATCCAATCCCCCCTCTTCCTTGGGTACGGTATTCAGTTAAGGCAGTACGCTTCACATAACCCTGATGAGAAACAGTGATCACCACTTCCTCATTTGGAATCATGTCCTCATAACTGAAGTCTTCGGCATTGTGCTCGATCTCCGTACGACGGTCATCCGCATAGCGGTCCTTCATCTCATGGAGCTCTGTTTTGATGATTTCCATTCGCTTCCCTTCGTCAGCCAAGATGAATTTCAATTCCTCAATAAGCGCCATGATTTCTTTGTATTCCTCGATGATCTTCTCACGCTCCATACCAGTAAGGCGCTGAAGACGCATGTCGAGAATTGCTCTCGCCTGAATTTCACTCAATTCAAAGCGCTCCATCAAACCATTACGGGCTGTTTCTGGATCGGCTGAACCTCTAATTAAGGAAATGACCTCATCCAAATGATCCAAAGCAATCAAATATCCTTGCAAAATATGGGCTCGCTTCTCTGCTTCCTTCAGTTCAAATTCTGTGCGACGTACTACTACCTCGTGTCGGTGAGACACATAATGAACAATCAAATCCTTTAAGTTCAAGGTTTGTGGACGCCCTTTTACCAAAGCCACATTATTCACCGAAAAAGAAGTTTGTAAGGCTGTTTGCTTGTAAAGGTTGTTCAACACCACACTCGATACAGCGTCTCGCTTCAATTCATAGACTACACGCATTCCAGATCGATCTGATTCGTCTCGAATGGCAGATATACCTTCTATCTTCTTTTCGTTGATCAGTTGGGCCGTCTTTTCGACCATGTTTGCCTTATTGACCATGTAGGGGATTTCGGTGATGACTATCATCTCTTTATTTCCGCCATCTTTCACTTCAATATTGGCTTTTCCACGAACAACAATACGTCCTCTACCGGTTTCAAAAGCAGCTTTCACACCATTATATCCGTAAATAATCCCTCCAGTCGGGAAATCTGGAGCAATGATGAAATTCATCAATTCTGATACCGTAATCTCCTTATTGTCAATGTAGGCAATGATTCCGTCGATGACCTCTCCCAAATTGTGTGGAGCCATGTTGGTAGCCATACCCACTGCAATCCCTGAAGCCCCATTCAATAAAAGCGCAGGAACTTTCGCAGGAAGTACCGTTGGTTCTTTTAAGGAATCATCAAAGTTGAATTGGAAGTCAACGGTCTCCTTATTGATATCCACCAGTAATTCTTCGGCAATTCGCTTCAGTCTTGCTTCAGTGTAGCGCATGGCTGCGGCATTATCCCCATCCACAGAGCCGAAGTTACCCTGTCCATCTACTAACGTGTAGCGTAAAGACCAGTCTTGGGCCATACGAACCATCGTCTCGTATACAGCAGAATCACCATGGGGGTGATACTTACCCAAAACTTCCCCTACAATTCTTGCGGATTTTTTATGCGGTTTGTTATGCAATACACCCAATTCCTGCATACCGTAAAGGATACGTCTGTGAACTGGCTTGAGTCCATCTCGGACATCTGGAAGTGCTCTGGAAACAATCACCGACATCGAATAGTCGATGTAGGCACCCCGCATTTCCTCTTCAATATTAATTGGAATAATCTGCTCGTTTTCTCCTTGGGCCATAAAATGCGTACTGTAACGTAAAATAAAGTTGCAAGTTAGTAAAAAGCATGCGGTAATAAAACCTAGTTTTGATTCCCTGTCCTGCTTTTATTTTGTCAGTACCATTGCCCGATTTTTCGATTTTGGAGAGTAAAAATTGAACTACCACGGTATTCCACACCATTGTGATTGTGCTTCATCACTACACCACAGCCAGTTATCTTGCACCGCTTAGTTCCAGGAATCTTCATGGCAAGGCCAACTTGAACTGAATACACTTCTTGATCCATGGGAAAAGCCGCAAAATCGGGTGAATTATTTACAAAAGACCGCTGCATGTATTTCCCTTTTGCAAACACAGAAGCATATTCAGATAGCTCATAACCGATGCGAAGAGCTGCTGCATAAGTAAATTGATCCTCCAATGCGGCGAGGTCTGCTTGATACACTTTGGGAACCAAAGGCTCGCCTTGATTTACGTTCACCTTCCCTACCTCAGCTTCCACACTGATAGTCCAAGGATAATTTTGTCTGATCCGCTGTTCGAATTCTCGCTTCATCCTCATTTTTAGTTCCGGATTAGCCCCATCGAATTTCTTGTATTTCATTTTCAATAAAAATCTCCGTCTGCTCGCATCGTACAAGACCAAACCTGCAGAGGCGTAGTAATTGGAAGCCTTGTATGCGGATCTCTGTAGCGAAAACTGATAGCCACCTCCTTCAAAAGGTGCTTGTCGGCTATTTTCCCAGCCATAACCACCTCCAAGGGTAAGGATATTGAATAAATTCAATCGCAATCCTGCTTCCACTGTAGGCAAAAGCAATTGCCGGGAAGTCAAGGTTAAGGTATCTGTTAAAGGAAAATACCCATAATCCTGATTTTGGTATTGTGTGATGGGATACACTTGACCATCTCCTTTGTAAAACTCCGATTTTAACGTATAATAAGCTGCTCCGGTAGAAAGCTGAAAGGAAAACTGTTCCTGTACATTTCGAAAAATATTTCCGAATCGAGAATCACTTTTAGGATTTCTTGCCTTCCGAGTAATTCCAAAAATATCCTCATCCTGCCCAAAAGAGGTAGTGACTGACGCTAAAAAAAATAAAGTACCTAACAAGAAAATCCCTCTTCTATGCATAGTGAACAAACGAAAAGAAGTTATTTTTGGTGTAGACAGGTTCAAAGAAATCCTTTTAAGATCGCCTACTTCGCTTTCTTCTTCAGGCGACCAACTTCCTGAACTAATTTTTCTTTCAAGGACGGGTCATCACGGATGACTTGTGAGATGTGTTCAAATAACTCCAAACCCAAAACTTTTTCATCGCGAATCAATTCTACTTGATACACGACCACCACTTTTTGCAAGGAATCCTGCAGGGCAAGGTACTCCTGGTAGGCAGCACGTTCTTTCTCATTTAATCCGATACCTGATTCTTTTTTGGCATTTCCCCAAACACTTTTGATCTGATTAAATCGTGCTCCTCCCCCTAATTCTTCCTTGGCTTTGACCCAGTTTTTAAGCTCCTCCTCTTTTTTGCTTAGCAGGGAAGAAGTCAACACTTCCACTTGAGCGTATTTGGTCCAATCTGCTTCCTGGAGTACCATTTCAGGTTTGACCTCCTGAGAAAAGAGAAGTTGGCTGGAGCAAAGAAACAGGAGAAGGACTACAAAAAGGCGAATTCGCATCGTTTGAAGAGATTTAATTGCTAACTAGTGAACTATCCTCATCGCCTACCCTTGAATTGCTTTAAGAGAAGCTATGGTAGCAATGGGGTCAGGAGCATTAAAAACAAAGCTCCCCGCTACCAAAACATCGGCACCTGCTTCGACCAAGGCTTTGGCATTTTGATTCGTAACGCCCCCATCGACTTCAATTTGGGTACTACATCCCTTTTTCAGGATCATATCCTTCAGCTGTGTCACTTTTGCATAGCTGTGTTCGATGAATTTTTGACCTCCAAAGCCTGGATTGACAGACATGACACAGACCAAGTCCACCTCTTCTACTACATCCCTTAGTAATTCAACAGGGGTATGTGGATTCAAAGCAACTCCCGTCCGTGCACCCAAGCGCTTAATTTCCTGCAAGGTGCGGTGCAAATGCGTACAAGCCTCCAAATGCACCGTTAAAATAGATGCCCCTGCTTTCACAAAAGCTTCCAAATACAACTCAGGGTTTACAATCATCAAATGCACATCTAGAGGCTTGGTAGCATGGCGGTGAATTGCCTCAGTGACAGGAATACCAAAAGAAATATTAGGTACAAAAATCCCGTCCATCACGTCCACATGGATGTAATCAGCAGCCGAAGCATTGAGCATTTCTACCTCTTTTTGAAGGTTGGCAAAATCAGCAGCAAGAATGGATGGGGCAAGTTGAGGGCTCATCTTCGATAGAATAAGTTACAAAGCAAGGGATATCTCGTGTTTGGACAAAAATTACTGCTTAATTAGTTTTTGGTAAGCAATTTCTTTGCCATCCATCAATTGCATCAAATACAAACCAGAAGACAGTGAATTCAAGGGAAGTAAATACGGATCTTTGGTAGAATTACGGAGCAGCATTTTTTCCAAAACTGGCCTACCTAAACTATCAAGCAACTGGATTCGAAAACTCAATTCCTGTCCAAAGCGAATGTAGATTTGATCCTCGGTGACAGGATTAGGATATACGGTCCAACCTCCCTCCTCTTCTTCGTTAATTCCCAAAAGTGCTCCATAAAAAGCTCCACGAAAATTGGGAATTCCATAGCCCAAATTCTGGTCAGGGCTAGCAAACTGCGTTCCGCTTTTGATAAGATTGGTAATCAAATCCTCTTTGGTCCATGCTGGCTTTGCTTCCCACAATCCTGCCGCAAGCGCAGCAATTTGTGGAGCAGAAAAGGAAGTACCTGCCGCGGCAGAAACTTGCCCTGATCCTCGAATCAGTACTGGACTTTGTCCAAATGCCACCAACTCGGGCTTGATTCGACCATCTGCAGTAGGTCCTCGCGAACTGAATGCGGAAACTGTAGAACTTGAATTTACCGATCCTACGGCAAGAATACCAACTGCGTCGGCGGGTGCTACCAAACTGCTGCTTCCCGCTGAGCCATAATTACCCACACTAGTCACGATCAAGATTCCTCGCTTCGCAGCAAGGCTCGCTCCACGGGACACATAGGTGGTATTCCCATCCAATTGGGCTGTGGTATACGTCAATTTGGGCTCATCAAAATCGCGATAGCCCAAGGAACTGTTGATGATATCTACGCCCAAACTATCGGCATATTCAGCTGCGCGCACCCAGTTGAGTTCTTCCACTGGGTATTCGGTAGCTACATCTTCAGTGATGGCAAAAATCACCTGGGCTTGATGCGCGCCAGAAACCAAAGTTTCCGCTTGATTGGCTACAATCAACGAAGCCACCTGAGTCCCATGCTCATTGTCTCGAAATACTTCCTTCACCCATGGACGGACCACATTCAGTTGACCGAGCACTTGTTTGTTGGTGAATAGATGCGAAAAAGCGGAAGCTTTATCCAAACCTGGAAATCCAGCATCGAAGATCGCTACAGTCACCCCCTTCCCAGTAAACCCAGCTTGGTGCATATCTGGGATTCCTAGCAATTGGTTTTGAAAAGCATAGGCTGCTGCCTCCCGATAACTTTCTTCAACTGCCCATTTTTTTGTTTTAGGAGGAGCTAGTTGACTTTCTTGATTTAGCCGAGCTCCTGTCCTGGAAACAACCCCCTTGGCTACCCATTGTACTTTTTGCACAAAAGGCAAGGCTTCCATTCCCTTTTTTCCAGCAGAATCAGCCACCACTACAGCAGCATTGAGCCATTTACTTACGTACAAGATTTCTTGGGCAAGGGTTCGCAATCCCTGCACATAAATAGTAGAAACAGGCAAATCCAAACTATCAAGACCTATCTTTTCTCGATCCCTTCGTTGCATAGCTTTACTCGTTAAAAACTTGCTTGGATTGGCTATGGAAAATTCCTGCTGAGGCTTGAACTTGAAAAAAACGGCATAGCGATCTTGAGACATCCCAACCTTGGAATTCAAACAGGTAACCACAAACAGGAAAAAATAGGGTAAAAAGGACCTAGGTAACATAAATTCTTCGCTTGAAATGCCCAGCTGCGTTCCGAAGATACCAAATCTGAGGCAGTTACACACCATGAAAAGTACCACCAACGGCGGTTGACTATTCAACTAAACGGATCAATGAGTTTTAGGATGTGCAAAAAGCAAAGTAAAGGGAAAATACTTGGGGAGAACTACAGGCTTCCTTACCTTCGTATTTTCAATCTCGAACTGACATGGCTCTGAAGACAAAAGTGAAGATCAACCGAATCACCAATCTTACCGATGCGCGCTATTGCTCTGGGATGTATGTGGATGTTTTGGGTTTTTCTATGGAAGTTGGGAATCCAAACTTCATCTCCCCTAGCCAATTTCAAGAGATCACGGGTTGGATTTCTGGAACTGACTATGCGGCGGAGTTTACAACTTCCGATGCCTTCACGATCGAAAGACAGTTGGCAGACTATCCGGGAATTACTTGGGTTGAATCGAGTAACTTAAACACGCTATTTCAACTTAAATCCCTAGGCAAGAAATTGATATACCGAGCAGCCATCGAAGAGGTAGAATCAATCCTCCCCAAATTAGCCCTGCTTAATCAAGACCAAATCACCTTACATCTAACTTCAATTGAAAACATGCTAACAATTGATAATAAATTAGTTATCGATAACTTAGCAAAGAAGGTTAACCTATTTTTAGGTTTTGGAATCAACCCAGAAAACGCCTGTTCACTTGCCGAAATCCCAGGACTTGCTGGATTGGCTCTGGATGGTGGAGACGAGATCAAACCAGGGTTACGAGACTTTGATCAGCTAGCCAGTACCCTAGAAAATCTAGAACTTCCGGATTAAAACAATCCCAGGGGTAAGTTCTCCATCATTTTTCTCAACTATCCCAAAGATCAGTCAGGCGATAGGGGCTTTTTGAACCAGTGAAGAAGGTACCATCCACAAATCGGTGCTGGGTTCCTATCGCATGAAGTTGAGCAAGGTCACCGCTATCCAAGGTCAAGTTTGCAGCCGCAAAATTTTCAACAATTCGTGCCTCATTTACAGATTTAGGTATTACAGCAATTTCTCGAGCGATGGACCAAGCAATCAAAACTTGACCTACACTAGCGCTATGCTTTTGAGCGATAGCCTTGACCACTGCATCTTCCAATAACTTGGGATCCTGCACATGCTTTTCGGCACGAGAGTCAGGTGATCCCAAAGGGGAATAGGCAGTTACCAACAGCCCCTTTTCGTGGCAAAAGTTTACCAAGGCTTGTTGGGGCAAGTAGGGATGAAGTTCGATTTGATTCATCTCGGGACCTTGCCCCCCTACTGCAAAAAGTTCATTGAGCTTTGCTTGGTTGAAATTAGATACCCCAATGTGCTTGGCAAGTCCACTTTGCTTTTGGTCTTGCATGGCTCCCCAAGTTTGGCTCAAGGGCACGTCCTGATAGGTGTAATATTCTTCGCGCTGCGTGGCAAATCCCACTCCAGGCTTGTATGCAATCGGCCAATGAATCAAATAAAGATCGACGTAATCTAATCTTAGGTCATCTAAAGTCTTTTCTAAGGCAGGTTTCACATCCTCCAGACGATGTGCATTGTTCCAAAGTTTGGAAGTTACAAAAAGTTGGTCCCTCTTCACGAGTCCTTCTGCTAGTGCATCAGTGATTCCCTGCCCCACTTCGCGTTCATTTTGATAGATTGCAGCACAATCTAGGTGCCGATATCCAGCTTGAATTGCCCAAAATACTGCCTTGCGAACTTCTCCTGGCTTACTTTTCCAGGTTCCTAATCCGAGAATTGGCAGCTGATCGCCATTATTAAAAACTAAGGTCTTCATCGTAGTAAAAATTAAATCAGGTTAGTAAACGTCGGGAATGCAATCAAAGGTCTGCTTTTTTTTCCAAATACTTTTGAAAGCGATTCATGACCCAAAGGTGAAGTCGAGCCTGGGTATTGATGTAAAGTAACCAAGGCAATCGCGGTGCAAATTCATGAATCGCTGAGATGATGTACTTGCTATCCAACACTTCACGGAATTCGAGCCATCCGTAATCGTATCGTTTGACGAGCCAGCCTCCCGTAATGTAAAACAATTGCCTTTGACTATCGCTCCGATCGGGTACATGGGTCAATTCCAGCATAGGCTTCTTGCCCCATAGCAAATGAAATCCAAGAACATCAGTTCCACTGACCTTTCCTCGAATGAGGAAACGAAAATAATAAGGGAGCCAAAGTGCATAACGATAGGCCACCCAAAGCGCATCGTGTTCCCCAAGATTGGTCATCCGTTGCAAGGACCTGACTGTGTTTTTCAGGCCTTTCTTGTACTCGAATTTGGGTAATTTTGGCCTTTCTTGAGTAGAAAGAGCAACTTTTACCGCCTCCTCGTACCTAAGGTAAGTCAAGTCTTTTTCTTTAAACGCATACACCGGATTGACTACCAAGGTATGCTTCAAACTTTCCACCAAGGGAGACACGAGTTGTGGCGGAGTTTTTCCAAACAAGCCTACCCAGAATTTGGAAAAGCCCAAGGAGAAAACGGGGACAGAAAAGATAAGCCTCTTTTTCCCCATCACTTTTGCGGTACGGGAAAGCATGTCTCGGTAACTCATCACTTCTGGACTTCCGATTTCAATCACTTGGTTGTAGACCTGTGGATTACCAATGCAAGTGGTGAGGATTTCTAATGTATCTCGCAAGGAAATGGGTTGCGTCAAGGAATTGGTCCATTTGGGACACATGAGCACCGGTAATTTTTTCACCAAGTTTTTAATCATGTCAAAACTAGATCCCCCTGGCCCAACAATGATGGATGCCCGAATTGCGGTCAATTTCGCAGTTCTTGAACCTAATGTTTGCTCCACCTCCAACCTACTTTTCAGGTGCCGAGACAGCTGTTCTTCAGGTTCATCGGGGATCAATCCCCCTAGGTAAATGATTTGCTTGATTCCTGCGATTTCTGCCGCACGACTAAAGTTATCGGCTAGAATTAAATCTGTATCCTCAAAACTCCCTTGATTGAGTCGTGTGGAGGCACTCATGGAATGAACCAAATAAATAGCCACGTCCACGCCTCGAAGTGCCTCTGCTGTGGAAGTAATGGAATACAATTCTACTTGCCTCCATTCCACTTGTGGAAATGGATTTGAAACGGCCTTTCCCCGACTCAATCCTATCAGATGGTAAGCATCCTTGTACTGCTCGATAAACCAACTTCCAATGTATCCTCCTGCACCCGCGAGCGCTACAGTAGGTTTGGGAGAAGGAGAGGAAAGATTAGTCATTTGACAGCGCAGTGTAAATTTTATTAACTGCTTTGGATCAGTTTAAGTTTAAAAGTCTTTCCTTGCCAGCTTCAAGGCTTCCGTGGTGGTGTAGTATTTGGTAAGCGTATTGGGAACTTCCCAAGGCGGCAAAGAACCCGTCCTAAGGTAAAGTAGGTAGTTTTTGGTTACCTCAGCGAAATGGGCTTCATGCCCCGTATGGTAATGATCAGGGACCAGCACCTTGTATTCTCCATTTGGGAGTTGCTGCAATTCAAGGCCTGGATAGCGGCTTTGAAGGGTTTTTGTAAGGGCTTTTTCCAAAATTAGGGGAGAAGATCCGAGTAACTCAACATAGAGAACAGGTTTATACCCCTCTTCTTTTCCTTGCCTGATAATCAGATTAGCCTGGGTACCGCGCATCCTACTGTAATGGGTATCTCCTGTCCCTTCTGGGGCTTGAAAATTCCAAACCACACTCACTTTGGCATGTTTTCCGCGTAACGTGTATTGGAACTCCCCATTGCTCATCACTTCCAACTTCCCTTTATTTTGGTAGGGAAGCAATTCCTTCGAAAAAGACGGCTTTTGAGTGACCTGCTTAAATTGGTCCAAGGTCAAACTCGTCGGCCAAATTTTGGAGAAATAGAGTTGAACATCTGTTGTATCTAAAATTTGATCTGGAAATGCCTCCCATTGGATTAAATCCACCAAGTGGGTGGTCACATCCACTATCCCTGTCCCCTCTTTTTTCACATCAAAAAACCAATCTGGTCGAACCAATGGAGCGCCAGAAACTTGCTTGAAGAAATGATGCACCGATTCCTTGGTGATGGCGGGATTCTCTGGCGATCCCTCTACCAACTCCCCAAATAATTCTGGAATCTGAGACAATTCCCGCTGAAGTAAGGTAGTAATTTCGAAGCGCTCAGTCATGATATCCAAGAGCAATACTTCCTTTTTCCCTGCTAATTGGTAAGCCTCTTTCAATTTTTGATAGCCTTCTGAATCTATCACCAAGGGCTTGTCAGCATAGACATGGATGCCTTGTCCAAGCGCTTTCAGAATGTAGTCTATTTTTTGATCGTTTTTCCCTGCCACCATCATCACATTGCCAGGTTGCTCCTGAAGCATCTTTTGAAGGTAATCCTCCCCAGCATACACCTTTGGTATCCAGGAAGTGGGTGCTTCTGCTCGGGTATTGTATCCTTTGATTCGCGCTAGATGATCCTGAAGTTCTGGGCCTTCGGGGGCATACACATTTAGAGTTGGATCTACTCCTGGATACATGGTCTTGTGAACCAAACCCGCATGAAAATGACCTGGATCTAAGGTCATGAACTTAAAGATAGGTTCAATCCCAGTAGTAATTCTTTTGGTTTGGCAAAAAGCAGAAGGGATTCCCATCAATGAAAATAGGATTAGAAGAAGCAACTTTCGCATGGGGTCTCGTTTGGTTTGTAAGATTTACATCTTTTTTTGATAGACCAAATCAGTCCCCCAAGGCTTGCGTTGGGCACGACTCAAGTAGGTATTGGCCTCCGAATCATTCACAAATTCTTCCGTGGCAGAATTCCATTCTAATTTACGTCCCAACTTCATGGCAATGTGACTAATCAAACATACGGAACAAGATCTATGACCAATTTCTACTGGGGAAAGTAATTCTGCCTTCCCTTGAATAGCTTCCAGCCAATTGCCATGGTGAGAGGAACTGCGGGTAAATTTGATTTCATTCTCACCCAAAACAGAGAGCAGTATTTTGGGATCGGAAGCGTCTAAGGCTTTGGCATTGTTGCCCTGAGTGACAGGGTCCGAGGCTGAAGCCGTGTAACTTCCTCGGGACACCCATATCCAGCCTTCAGTTCCCTCGTAACGGATGCCATTAGGATAGGTGCCTGAAGTCAGCATCACAATGCCGTTGTCATAAGTTGCCTTAACCAAGAAGTCCCCATGGACATTCCAAAAACCAGACCGAGGAAACTCTGCCACAGCCTCAATGTATTGGGGACCAAAAAACTCGGTATTCATGCCCCATGCAGCTGAATCAAAATGATGTTGACCCCATCCAGTAATCATCCCGGCCCCGTAATTTTCGTGGCGTAACCAACCTGGTCTACCGTAGTCGTTTTGGGGATGAACGCCTATTTCGGTGTAGGGAACTTCTGGAGTGGAGCCCAGCCACATGTCAAAATTCAAATTGGCAGGCACCGGCATTGCAGGAGCTTCAGGGCCAGAAGGATCTCCAGGCAAGCCTATTCGAACTGTGTGGAGCTTTCCTATTCTCCCATTTCGTACCAATTCCGCTGCTAAGCGAAACTGCTCGCTAGAACGCTGTTGCGTTCCTAGCTGCAGCACCACACCGGTTCGTTGGATCACTTCCACCAATTGCCTTCCTTCATGGATGGTCAAAGAGGTTGGTTTCTGAAGATAGACGTGCTTCCCTGCAAGAGCTGCCTCCATGGCGGGCTGTGAATGCCAGTGGTCAGGAGTAGAAATAATCACTGCATCGATATCCTTGCTTTTGAACAAGTCTCGGTAGTCTCCTACTTGCTTTACATCCAGATAAGGACTCCCCATTTTTTGGGTGTAGTGGTTTTCAATGAATTGCTTTCCTTCAGCCATTCGCTTGCTATCTAGATCGGATACTGCTACGATACGCGCCACATCATGTTTCCAAACTCCAGGCAAATCATGATCTCGTGCAATTCTTCCGCAGCCAATTTGGGCAATCTGAATTTTGTTGCTGGGTGCATTTTTTCCTAGTACAGAAGCAGGAACAAGGGTTGGAATCCCAAATGCTGCCGTTGCTAGGGCTGTTTTTTTCATAAAATCTCTTCTTTCCATGAGAATTGGGGTTTTATTTCACAAAGGACTTCCAATAATTATCGGCTTCTTGAACAGTCAATTCGCCATCAAAAACAAGGATCCGGTAGGTCAAACTATAGCGCTTTCCTGGCTGTATCTCCCAAGAAGTATGGCGAATGGGGCAAAATTCAATAAACACATTTCCCTTCCCTTCATATTGCCCAGGAGGCCATACCCGCAAAGGCTCGGGATGTGCTTGATTTGTATTGTGACTCATAAATAGGATTCCGCTTTTCCCAGAGGAATGATCCGACTGCCCTGTTACCAAAATCCAACGTGCAGTGGAACCATCAGCCGTAGCGCGATCCTTGCCCTCTGAAGTTAGGATGGTGCTGTTGGCATCTCCCCAAACTTCTGTTGCACGGAATCCAATTCCTCCTCCATAGCGGTAATCATCAAGTAAGATCCCTCCCGAAAGGGCAGTTTGCAAGGTGCTGGTGTAGTCCACAAAGTATCGTCCCTTATCGGCAGGCTTTACCTTGATGCGGAGATCTTCCTCCATGGCTAACTGCGATTGTGCTGGAGCTTTAAGATCGATGTGATTCTGCCTTACAGTCAATTCCGCAGCTCCTCCAGCTTGCTTTTTGGAGATGACATGTGAAAAATCTACCCGTCCCTTTTCATCTCCAAGGTTCCAAAAATCAACCTCTCTCCCTCCGATAGTTGCTCGGGTGTAGGGACCCCAAATTCCATAATGATGGTAATGATCTTCTGGCTGAATCCTACTTAATAATTGCCCACTGGGAGATTGGATGGGGTGAATAAAGCCAGATTTACTGTAAACTTGCTTTACACCCGAAGGAACAGGCTCTTTAGTCATTTGGTAGCTGAGAATCAGCTTCCCATCCAAGAGAAAATCCATTCCTTTGGTAGATTCTTGAAGGGTTACTTGTTGGGACTGTGCTTGAAAAATAATAGTAACAAAATAAAATAAAATTAGGATGTTCTTTTTGAAACACATAAGAAATTCAGGTTATTGGGCTAAGTGTTTCAATATAGAGTTTAATCAGTCATAATGTCAACCATGAATGTAAAAACTAGGTGTAAAAAATTACTTTTTGTACTATTAATCCTTCTTCTTCCGACTTTGACTTTTGGTCAAGATGTAGCAATTATTCCATTGAATGAAGCCTGGAAACAACAAATAGAGGCACTTGCCCCCTCTCAAACCCGGTTTCCAAGCACTTCACCAAAAAAAATCCTAGTTCTTTCATTGCACACCGGTTTCGAACATTGGGTCATCCCCCATACCGAAGAAGTAATCAAAATACTTGGTTCAAAATCCAGACAGTTTGAGGTGACCGCTAGTAAAGACATCCATCAATTTGAAAAAGAATCCCTATCAAAATACGATGCTGTCATCTTGAACAACACCTGCTCCAAGCCCGACCATCGCCACCTATTTTGGGATCAACTCCGCGCAGAATCAACTGCAGATTCTGCGTTTTTGATGGCCAAGGCCCAAGAGTTTGAGAGCAACATCATCGAATTTGTAAAAAAGGGCGGAGGTCTTCTCCTGCTACATGGAGGAATTACCACCTTGAATAATTCCGCTAAATTCAGTGAATTGGTGGGAGCTAGTTTTGATTACCATCCCCCCCAACAGGCGATCCAGGTAAAGCTTGAAGATCCCAGCCATCCCTTGGTTGCTGCATTTCCGAAAGAAGGGTTCTCCCATATTGACGAACCCTATTTTTACAAAAACGCCTATTCTAACCTAAACTTTACACCCTTGCTTTACTTTGACAATGAGGAGATTGAAAGGCAAAGAGCCAATCAGAAACTGACATCTGGCAAAACCTATGTGGCTTGGATTCGACCAGAAGGTCATGGAAAGGTCATGTACATTGCCCCCTCCCATAATGCGCAAAGTTTCGAAAATCCTGCCTTACTCCAATTTCTATTGGATGGCATGCAGTATATCGTTGGGGATGTAGCCTGTGATGAAACTCCACTTATGAAAAAATAATCGCTAAAATATACCCTACTGATCCCTTACTAAATTTTTGCCAAAGGGTAAATTTTCGCCAACTTTAGCCATGGAAAATGACAGTCTTGAATCCCTACAAACTTTTTTAGAAGAATCAATCTTTCTCCTTCCCGAAGATCAAAAAAAAATCGAACAGTCGATTTTTGGGACTCCAGAAAGTCAAGGTGCAAATCAAACGGTAGAAGTAGGAAAAACTGCTGATTTGAATGCAGGAACCCCTGTTGCGTCTATTTTACCAGAGGAAATTCAATCTGCTCCAATTTTAGACCCCATTCAGGTAAGAGGGAACTTCACCAAAGGAATTCTCCTAGTTCACGAAGAATCCAATCTCCATTCGGATGTCATGGATATGCTCGTAAAAATGTTGAACGCTTGTGGCCATTCCATGACTGAGGTAGGGTTACTTGCTGCTGAAAGCCTTGAAAACCGCAGCATGGAGGATTTTCAAGCCCTGAATGCCCATGTGGTGCTCAAGTTTGGGCGTGTCAAACATCCGATCAACCAACTCCCAATTACCCCTTATGAAATTCATACGGAAGGCGAAACAGAATACCTCTTTGCAGATGCACTCACGAGTATTTCAGAGGATAAAACCTTAAAAAGACAACTTTGGAATACACTTCAACTCCTTTTCAACCTTAGTATTGGACCAAAATGAACGAATCACAAGTACGCTGGGCAAAACGGTTCAAATGGATCAGTTTGGCTGAAGGCCTCTCTTTTTTAGTGCTACTTGGAATAGCCATGCCCTTAAAGTATGGTTTTGACCTGCCGCTTGCAGTCAAATACACCGGTTGGGCACATGGACTATTGTTTGTAGTTTACATCTATGCAGTTTACCCTACTTCAAAGTGTTTGAAATGGAGTTTTAGTAGAACTTTTTTTGCGTTGGTGGCCTCCGTTTTACCCTTTGGCCCCTTTATTTTTGACCGCAATTTAAATAAAAGCCAACAAACTAAATTTTAAATGGACTAGGCATTCCTATCGAATAAACGGTTCTACACAAGCTGCCCAAAATCAACAGTCATGAAAGAAAAAAATACTGAATTTGCCAACTTTAAATGGGTCGATTTGGAAAATCCCAAATTGACTGAACTGAAGGTAATCATCAAACCTTTCGGGCTAAATCCCCATCTCTTGGAAGACTTGTTGGAAGTGGGACACCTACCCAAACTTGAAAAGGTTGGCGATTTCAACTTTATGATTTTACGGGCTTACAGTGTAAAATCAAATGAGCGCCTCACCACCATTCCAGAGCTTAGCAATAAAATTGGATTCTTCTTTACCAACGAAGTTTTGATTACCGTACACCAGAAGTCTTTTCCTTTTCTGGAAGAGGTTTCTGGACATTTCGAAAATCCCGAAGCCTTAATTCTAAGAGTTATTGAGAAAATGCTCGCGACTTACCAAGACCCTGCCGATTGGTTGTCCGAAGAAATGGATCGTTTTGAAAGTGATGTATTTCTGGGTCGGAGAAACCGATTTTCCGTAGAGTCTCTCTACTTTGCCAAGGCCAAGGCTCGATCTTGTAAAAAAGTGCTGCATTTGACCCAAACTGTCCTTCTCCATTTGGATGTACATCCTACGAATGAAGGACAACTTCAAGATTTAAAAGAAACCACAGCTAGTCTAATTCTTCAATTTGAAGATTTCTTAGATGAGGCCAACTCCCTGTTAAACATTTACTTATCTAGTACTTCACAAAAAACAAATGAAGTAATGAAGCTGCTGACCATATTTTCAGCCTTCTTCCTTCCACTCACTTTTTTGGTGGGCGTCTATGGAATGAATTTCAAGTTTATGCCAGAGCTAAACTGGGAATATGGATATTACTTCACCTGGACAGCTATGTTTGGAATTTCCTTATTGATTTTTATCTGGTTTAAGCGAAGAAAAATCATTTGATAGCCCCAAAAAACCTCCCTTCGGAGGTTCTTTTAGGGCTTAATTAACTATGCGTCGTAAATAGGCACCATAACCGCTTTTCCCAAGTTTAGCTGCTGCTTCCAGCAACTTTTCCTTGCCAATAAATCCATTACGGTAAGCAATCTCTTCGATACAGCCGATTTTCAGTCCTTGACGCTCTTCAATCACTTCCACAAACTGGGCTGCTTGAAGCAAGGACTGGTGGGTACCCGTATCCAACCAAGCCGTCCCTCTATTAAGAATCGCTACTTGAAGTTGGCCTTTTTTAAGGTATTCATTGTTGATATCAGTAATCTCCAATTCCCCTCGCATGCTGGGCTTGATATTTTTGGCGATTTCAACCACCTGATTGTCGTAGAAATACAAACCAGGTACGGCATAATTAGATTTAGGCTGAGCCGGTTTTTCTTCAATGGAGATAGCTTTTTGATTGGCATCAAACTCCACGACCCCATAACGCTCCGGATCAGTGACGTGATAGGCAAAAACCACTCCTCCAACCGGATCTGTATTTGCCTGTAGGGTCTTGTGCAAGCCTGAACCGTAAAAAATGTTATCTCCAAGAACCAAGGCTACTTTATCCTTTCCGATAAACTCCTCCCCAATGATAAAAGCTTGAGCCAGACCATCTGGACTAGGCTGAACCGCATAGCTAATCTGGCAACCCACATGCGAGCCATCGCCCAACAGCCTTTGAAATGCTGCAGAATCTTCGGGGGTAGTAATGATTAAAATTTCCTGTATTCCTGCCATCATCAAGACAGATAGGGGATAATAAATCATCGGTTTGTCGTAAACTGGCATGAGTTGCTTACTGACTGCAATGGTAAGGGGATACAAACGTGTTCCTGAGCCCCCTGCTAAAATGATTCCTTTCATAGAAAAATAGTAAGTTAAAGTCCAAAGGTACTACCCCTTAAAGATTAAAAAAAGAATATTTTATGAAGTAAGGATTCGATTCTAGTGTAGTAGAAAAGATGAATCAAAATCGAATAGAATCGAGGATAAAGGATATTTTTGATTTCTAATCCTGCATCCCATGAAAATCAAAAACTTTTGCGTTCTAGTTTTAACAAGTCTACTAGCCTACGGTTGCAGGCAGCAGGAAGTAAAATTTATGCCAAACATCTTAGAGCAATATCGGCCTGCCTATCATTTCTCCCCTGCCAAAGGATGGATGAATGATCCCAATGGACTGGTGTACGTAGATGGAGAATATCATTTATTTTTCCAGCATTACCCAGATACCACGGTTTGGGGACCCATGCATTGGGGCCATGCGGTTTCCAAGGACTTGGTTCACTGGGAGGAATTGCCCATAGCCTTGTTTCCCGATAGCCTCGGATACATCTTTTCAGGCAGTGCCGTGTATGATGCCGAGAATACCTCGGGGCTTGGAACTACAGCAATACCTCCATTGGTGGCACTATTTACTTACCACGATCCCAAAGGAGAAAAAGCCAGGAAGATCGGTTTTCAAACGCAGGGCCTTGCCTTTTCCCTAGACAAAGGGCAGACTTGGCAAAAGTATGAGGGAAACCCCGTGCTTAAGAATCCAGGAATTCGAGACTTTCGCGATCCCAAAATCTCCCAAGTCAGCCAGGCAGATGGAAAATCAACTTGGGTGATGACGCTAGCCGCAAAAGATCGTGTCCATTTTTACGGGTCCGCCAACCTGAAAGAATGGACTTTCTTAGGTGAATTTGGACAGAGTGTGGGAGCACACGGAGGCGTTTGGGAGTGTCCAGAATTACTTTCCATGAAGGCCCCGGATGGAAATCAAAAATGGGTATTATTAGTCAGTATGAATCCTGGAGGCCCTCAAAAAGGTTCGGCTACTCAATACTTCATCGGAGACTTCAAGCAGGGTGCATTTATTCCAGACGATACGATGATTCGTTGGTTGGATTATGGGCCGGACAATTATGCTGGGGTCACCTGGGCCAACCTTCCCCAAGAGCAAAACCGAATCCTCTGGATTGGTTGGATGAGCAACTGGGACTATGCACAGGTGGTTCCCACGAAGACTTGGCGATCTGCAACTACTTTGCCACGAGAAATCAGTCTTTTTGATGTGGATGGAACACTTTTGCTGCAATCTGCTCCTGCAAAAGAATTGACATCGATGAAAAGCACTTCTTACCGCGTATCGGGAAAGGAATCTTTGCTTCCGAGTGCTGCGGTTGAGATAAGGGCGGAAGTTAGTGGAGACGATGGCTTCTCCTTGCTCCTTTCCAATGAATTGGGAGAAAAGGTGGTGATAAACAAAGAAATAGGCTTGGTGACCGTAGATCGAAGAAAGGCGGGCAAGGCCAACTTCAATCGAGATTTTGCAGCAGCACATTCTGCGCCCATGTCTTGGAAGGCAGAATCGGTACGCATCTTCTTGGATGCTTCTTCAATTGAAGTGTTTGTAAATGAAGGGGAATTGGTCTTGACCTCCCTCCTTTTCCCTAGTTCACCTTGGAAAAAAATCGAACTCATCCAAGGACTGGATAAGGTAGAGATTTTGGATTTACAAGAATCTTCGAAGCCCTCCTTGAAAAAAAAGGGGGGAAACTAATGAATTGTTAAAACCAGTTTGAAAAGACCTAAATTCACCAAGCGGACGGCTTACCCTCTTAACTAAATACAACTCATCCAATTAGTTACAAAACTAAAAAAACAAATCTTCCAAAAAATTCATCCTCCCAAGGATTGTCCTTTTTACAGAGCACCTTGAATTTTAGTTGGTGGGTCTGAAAAAAAGTAGTATCCTTGAAATGTGAACAAATTGTTAGGAACAAGACATTCTTGCTTCAAGAGAAGTAAAATTGCTTGTTTTTACAAGATATTATCAACCTTGAAAATCTAAATGGATGGGTTTTCTTCAATAAACGACTATTATTTATGAAAAAAGAGGCTTGGGGCTCGCGTATTGGGCTCATTTTGGCCATGGCAGGAAATGCTGTTGGTCTTGGTAACTTCCTCAGGTTTCCAGTTCAGGCAGTTCAAAATGGAGGTGGGGCATTTATTCTACCTTACATCATTTGCTTCCTATTGATGGGTATACCCTTGCTATTTACGGAATGGAGTATGGGTAGATTTGGAGGTAAATTGGGCAACCACAGTACCCCTTACATCCTGGACTCTTTGAGTAAGAAATGGTACTGGAAGTACATTGGGGTGTTCGGTATTTTTACCAACATCGCCGTAGTTGCCTACTACACCTACATTGAATCCTGGACCTTTGTGTACGTGGTGCACAGTGTCATCGGAACCTTTACTGGAATGAGCAAGGAAGCAGTGAGCTTATTTTTTGACCAATACGTACAGCTTTCTGGGTCGGATTTTGGAATCCCATTATTTCCTGTTATTGCCTACATTTTGGTTTTAGGAGTGAATGTATACATCCTCTCTACTGGACTTGGAGGAATTGAAAAGGTAGCCAAAATAGGCATGCCTTTATTAATTCTCTTTGGCATCATTTTGGCCGTTCGTGGATGGACGATGGGCAGCGACTTTGCCTCAGCAGAATTCCCGGATGCAAATGCATGGGATGGAATTAACTTCTTGTGGACCCCTCAATACAGCTCCCTTGCAGATCCTAAAGTTTGGCTAGCTGCTGCTGGACAAATCTTCTTCACCCTGTCCGTTGGTATGGGTTCCATTCAGTGCTATGCCTCTTACCTCAAGGAAAATGAGGACATCGCACTCAACTCAGTTACTGCCGGATTTACCAACGAATTTGTAGAAGTGATCCTCGGAAGTGCCATTGTGATCCCGATCGCAGCTGGATTTTTAGGATTGGATTGGGTATTGCAAAATGCTGGTTTTGGCATGGCCTTTCAGACGATGCCCTACTTATTTCAGCAATGGGGCCCACTGATTAGTGCATTTGCTGGAGTTTGTTGGTTTGGACTGTTGTTCTTTGCAGGTATTACTTCTTCCCTGGCCATGGGTACCCCTTGGATGGGCTTTATGCAGGATGAATTTGGTTGGGGCAAGGTAAAGGGAGCTGTTTCTTTTGGACTAGTTGCCTTGGCCATGGGTTTACCTACCGTTCTTTTTTACCAGTATGGATACTTTGACGAATACGATTATTGGGGAGGTACGGTCAGCTTGGTAATTTTTGCTTTACTTGAGACCATCCTATTCACCTACATATTTGGTATGAAAAAAGGATGGGAAGAAATTACCCGAGGTGCTGACATCCGCATTCCATCGGTCTACAAGGTGATCATGACCTATGTCACTCCGGTATTACTAAGTATTGTATTCTTGGGCGCCTTGATTACCCCTGCGGGTAACGATTGGGTAGCTGCCTTCAGCAATCTCTTTGCAGGAGGAGGATGGCCACTAGATACAAGCTCCCTCATTGCTAAAATCACCTTTGCTGATTTGGAAGCACAAATTCTCGCCAACCCGGAAAATACTGCCGCTTTGGAAGAAAAAATGAGGTATTCAGGCTGGGCCAGAATCCAGTTGCTCCTCTTATTTTTAGGCATTTGTGGGATCGTATGGTACTCCACTGTTAAACGAAAACAATCCATCCAATGAACACTTCTGCGCTAATTTTATCGCTCCTAGCACAAGGACTAATCGTATCCGTTACGCTGTATTGCTTCTATTTGGTATTGAAAAAACCGAATACGGAAGAGAAATAATGCGGGTACCTGTACATCAGGAATCCTTTCAGGTACTAAAAGCTCGATTTTGTCGAGCTTTTTTTTTAGTCCTACCTAGTCCTATCAAAAAATAACTTAATATTTTTTTATTTTAAACAGTGTTCATTTATTTTTGACCATTCAAATTACACCATGGGTATCGCTGAACGAAAAGAACGAGATAAGGAGGAATTACGCGAACGCATCCTAATTGCGGCTAAGACCCTTTTTCTCGAAAAAGGAGTCGAAAAAACCTCTATTCGAAACATTGCCGACTTGATTGAATACAGTCCGGGAAGCATCTACCACTACTTCAAGGACAAAAACGAAATCTTTCATTCGCTTCACCAGGGAGGCTTTCAGCAATTGATGAGCCGCATGGAAGTACTGGCCAAAGTATCCAATCCAATGGAGCGGTTAAAAAGAATGGGCGCTATCTATGTGGACTTTGCACTCGAAAATCCGGACATGTACGACTTGATGTTTATTAAAGAAGCGCCCATGGACCATGTTTACAATTCCAATGATGAGCAATGGAAAGAAGGCTTTGGAACCTTCAATTTCCTTCGAGCTACGATCCAAGAATGTATACAGGCAGGACACTTCCGTGGACATGAAGAGGAAGCCCTCTCATTTCTAGTTTGGTCTACCGTACATGGCATGGTTTCCTTACACATTCGCCGACGCTGCGAGGTTGTATTGGCTCAACGCCAAGACACCATCGTCAAGGACGGCCTAAGTGAATTTTTCACCATTCTTGATAGACTTTCCCTATGAAAAGTATGTTTATGATAACAAAATTGAGTAGGTCCATTCGAATCCTTATTCAAGGATTCATCCTATTGATCGGCCTACAAACAAAGCCAATTCAGGCACAACAAGTTTTGGATACCTACATCAGAGAGGGATTGGCAAACAACCTCGTGCTGCAAGAGAAAAATACAAGCCTGGAACAAAGCCTATTGGCACTGAAAGACGCAAAAAGTTATTTCCTCCCAACTGTAGATTTTGGAGCAAGTTATACACTAGCCGAAGGAGGTAGAACCATTGCATTCCCTGTTGGAGACTTGCTCAACCCCGTTTATGCTACTTTGAATAAGCTAACCGCTTCCAACAGTTTCCCTCAAATCGAAAACGTCTCGGAGCAATTACTCCCTGACAACTTTTACGATACCCGCTTTCGTACGACCCTTCCCCTACTCAATACAGATTTGATTTACCAACAACAAATGCGAAAAGAACAAGTCAATTGGACTAGCTACCAAGTTGAAATCTACCGTGCCACTCTCATTCAGGACATTCGAGTAGCCTACTTCAATTTCTGCGCTGCACATAGCTCCATTGCGATCTTAAAAAACACCTTACAACTCGTCGCCCAAAACCTAAAGGATACCAGATCCCTTGTTGACAATGGAAAAAGACTTCCAGCGGCGGTATTGCGTGCGGAAAGCGAACTCGAACAAGTAAAATCCCTAGTAACTGAGGCAGAGTTAAAAACCAACAACGCCGCTCAATACCTCAACTTTTTAGTCAATCGACCCCTTGATCAACCGGTTACTTTTGAAGAAATACCCCTCGATATCAGTCGCTTGGATCAATTGCTTCTTGAGGAGCTAAATGCACTAAATCCAGAACTTAGCGCGATGCAAAGCATGGAGAAAATTCAAGAAACGGTGCTTAAATCAGGAAAAAACTATTGGATCCCCAAGCTTTCTACCTACGCAGATCTGGGATCACAGGGCTTTAACTGGAGCTTTGATACGCAATCCAGGTACTTAATGTGGGGATTAAACTTCAGCGTGCCTGTTTTTCAAGGAGGAAGAAATCAAAACCAAATCCAACGGAATCTGCTGGGCTTACAAGCTGTGCAACGACAAAAGGAATTGGTGAACCAGAAGTTGAACCTAAACCTTCAACTTCAACGGAATGAGGTAAAAACCCTACTCGCTGCACTCCAATCGGCTGAGAAGAAACTCGAATCGGCTACAGCCTACTTGAACCTGGTAGACAGAGCCTTCAAGGATGGAAGCCAATCTTTACTCGAATTTATAGACGCAAGAAACCAATACACACAAGCTGCGCTTCAAAAAAACATCAGTACCTACAAACTACAGATGGCACTAGCACAGCTCGAACGTCAACTCACTACCGAAATCAACTAAGCCATGAATAACCGCTATTCACTAGTAACCGTAATTTCTTTCTTTTTTATTTTGGGATGCAGCAGCAGTACACCTAGTGAGACGAACATCCAAAAACCAGTTGAGGCTATTCCAGTCAGCCTTATTCCACTGCAATCCAAAGCAATGACTGCTGCAGTTACCGCAAGCGGATCCTTCAGCACCAAGGACGAAACACTGCTATCCTTTAAACTTGGTGGTATTGTCGCTAAAGTATTGGTGGAGGAAGGCGATGCTGTAAAATCAGGACAAATCGTCGCAAGTCTTGATTTGACTGAGATTCAAGCGGGCGTCCGTCAATCCAAACTCGCTTACGATAAAACGCTTCGAGATCATCAGCGTGCTGCTCGCCTCTACACAGACTCTGTGGCTACACTTGAGCAGTTTGAAAATTCAAAAACAGCACTAGATATCGCAGAACAGCAGTTAAGTACAGCCAACTTCAACTTAGCACAATCCCAAATCCGAGCTACCAAAAATGGATTTGTACTCAAAAAATTTGTAAACCCAGGGCAGTTGGTTGCCTCAGGAACTCCCATTCTACAAATTAATGGTGCTGCTTCTGGTGCTTGGATCTTGAAGGTTACCCTAAGCGACCAGCAATGGAATTCCATCCAAATTGGCGACCAGGCTGAATTAAATCCTGCAGCAACTGCTACTTGGATAGCTGGCAAAGTATCGAGAAAAAGTCAGTTGGCAGATCCTAGTACAGGCACCTATTGGGTAGAAATTAGCCCCGAATCGGTCAAGGATGTTTCCTTGGCGTCAGGGATGTTTGGAAAAGCTCGAATCCAGCCCTCCCAAACCCTAAAAGGCTGGGAAGTCCCATTTGAATCCGTTCTGGATGCCAATGGAGACAGCGGCTATGTCTTTGTAGCCGATGGCCAAAAAGCGAAGAAAGTAAAAGTTCAATTGGGTAAAATCACTCCAACTTCCATTCAGGTGGTCGCTGGATTGGAAAACTACCAGAGCCTCATTGTATCAGGAAGTGCCTATTTGTCGGATGGTTCTACTATTCAAATTAAGAACTGATGAAGATCTCTGATTTTGCGGTTAAGAATTACCAATTTACCCTGGTAATTTTTTTGATGACAGTGGTCTTGGGCTTGACTACCTTTTTGGATATGCCGCGGAGTGAAGACCCGGTAATCAATTCCCCCAATTTTCCCATCGTAGTCATTTACCCCGGCGCTAGCCCAGAGGATTTGGAAGAACTGGTAGTGGATCCCTTAGAAAAAACCATCTACGCACTCGAAAACATCAAGCGCATTGAGACGGAGATCAAGGATGGTGTGGCAATCCTGCTGGTGGAATACAACTACAACGAGGATGTAGATGAAAAATACCAAGAGCTCGTTCGGGAGGTCAACACCCTTCGGCCTCAATTGCCAGAAGAAATTTTCTCTATCGAAGTAAAGAAGGTACGCCCCTCCGATGTCAACATCCTCCAAATCGCTTTGGTGAGTGAAAATGCTTCTCGAGAATCACTAAAAACCGAAGCTGACCGCCTCCAGAAAAACTTAGAGAGTATCACAGAATTAAAGAATGTCAAAATCCATGGACTTCCTGCCCAAATCGTAAAAGTGGAAATACAACTGGATAAAGTTGCTACCCTAAACATCCCTCTTGCTGCACTTATTGGTAACATCAAAAGTGAACTGAGCAACATCCCTGGTGGGCAGGTAGACGCAGGAACTAAAACCTTTAATGTCAAAACAAGCGGGAATTACAGTTCATCCGATGAAATCGCAGAGACCGTAGTGTACTCCATACAAGGAAAAAACATCCAATTGAAAGATGTCGCTACGATTCGCGATGACTATGAGGACACCAAGCACATCACCCGACTCAATGGATACCGATCCATTTTTGTGACTGCAGCTTTAAAAGAGGGAACCAACATTTCTAAAGTCCAGGAAAAATACAGCCCCCTACTCGCTTCAAGCATAGAAAAACTTCCGGAAAACATCGACTTAATCGTCGCTTTTGATCAAGCAGATTATGTCAATAGGCGATTGGGTGGATTGGGAAAGGATTTTTTAATCGCCATAGCCTTGGTTTTTTTGACCTTACTCCCCTTAGGCAACCGTGCCTCGCTTATCGTCATGGTTTCAATTCCCTTATCCCTTGCCATAGGATTGATTTTGTTGAATGCGCTAGGCTATGGACTCAACCAACTCAGCATTGTCGGTTTGGTAGTGGCCTTGGGCCTACTGGTAGACGATAGCATCGTCGTCGTGGAAAACATCGAACGATGGATTCGAGATGGGTTTAGCAAGAAAGAAGCAGCATTGAAGGCTACCCAACAGATTTCGATCTCTGTAGTAGGTTGTACGGTCACTTTAATTATCGCATTCCTTCCACTGGTATTTTTGCCAGAAAGTTCGGGGGATTTCGTGCGAAGCCTACCCATGTCTGTCATTACGAGTGTGCTTGCTTCTTTAGTAGTGTCCCTGACCATTATTCCCTTCCTCTCCACCTGGCTTTTGAAGAATAAGACAGAAGGACATTCCAACAAGGTCTACGACCTATTTCAGAAAGGCATCCATGTGAGTTATGCTCCACTTCTGGAAAAAGCATTAAAAAAGCCTGTGGCAACGCTCGTTCTTGCTGGAACTATTTTCTTTGTCTCCCTTGGCTTATTTCATGTAATCGGATTTAGCCTTTTCCCTTCCTCGGAAAAACCGCAGTTACTAGTCAATATCACCACCCCCCTGCAATCCAATTTGGGTAACACAGATTCGCTTGTAAGGCAGATTGAACAGGAAGTAGCCAAAATTCCTGAGTTGAAAAATTTTACAACTAACGTAGGCAAAGGAAATCCACGCATTTATTACAACGAGATCCCTGAAAACGAGCGCAGCGATTATGGGCAACTGTTTGTTCAACTGGAACCCGAAACTTCAGCTCCTCGAAAAATAGAAATCATCCAAAGTCTTCAAGCGAGTTTTGCAAAGGTGGTCGGTGCAAAAGTAGAAGTCAAAAACTTTGAACAGGGACCACCAGTTACTGCGCCCATAGAAATCAGGTTGGTAGGAGAAAATTTGGATACGCTTCGAAGTTTGGCTGGCAAAGTAGAGCAACTACTCAAACAAACTCCTGGCACCCTCTATGTCAATAACCCTGTAGCCAATTTAAAAACAGATATCCGTGTTGCCATTCAAAAAGAAAAGGCTAGACAGTTGGGTATTGCGACAGCAGACATTGACCAAACCGTCCGACTGGCCTTGGCCGGATTGAATTTAGGTTCGTTTACTGATCCGCAGGGCAATGAGCGCTCCATTTTACTCACTACCCCCAATGAAGATCGAGCGACCCTAAATTCCTTTGAACCTATTTTCATCTACAACAACCAAGGAAAGGGCATTCCACTTTCTCAAATTGCAGACCTTCAATTTGAAAGTAGCATCCTTACTATAGACCATTACAATAAAAATAGGTCGGTTTCTGTATCCTCTTTCGTAGATGCCAATTCCCTCACCGATCGAGTATTGAGCGAAGCGATGGCCAAACTAGATCAAATTCCCATGCCCGAGGGCTATCGATTGACATTAGGGGGTGAATACGAAACCAAACAAGAATCTTTTGCCGGATTCAATACCATCATCATCCTCACCGTGTTCCTATTTGTTGCAGTATTGATTTTACTTTTCCGAACCTTCAAAAGCACGATCATTGTGCTATCTGTGATTCCATTGGGGATGGTGGGCGCCTTAATTGCACTCTGGATTACCGGCAATTCTCTTTCTTTTGTAGCAATCGTTGGACTCATTGCCTTGGCAGGCATAGAGGTAAAAACCTCCATCCTCTTGGTAGATTTCACGAATCAGTTACGGAAAGAGGGGATAGATCTCGATACCGCCATCCAAAAATCAGGGGAAATTCGATTCCTCCCTATCGTGTTGACCACTATCACGGCAATTGGTGGCTTGATTCCTGTGGCTTTGAGTACCAATCCGCTCATCTCTCCCCTTGCGATTGTGCTCATAGGTGGGTTAATCAGTTCTACTATTTTATCCAGAATTGTGACGCCAGTTCTTTACAAATTACTGCCACCAAGGGTCTAGCCCGGTTCTCACCTGAAAATAGGTCTTAGCTAGAATTCCTTAAAAAAATCAAAAACGACAGTCAGCTTCAAAATAATTCAAATCCTTTTTCTATATTTCCTTTGATTTCAATTCCTTAACCAAAAAGACCATGAAACTAATTACCACTTTTCTGTGCGGTTTTGCACTTTTCTTAATTTCTTTTACCACCCAAGCCCAGACTACAGATTATTTTGTAGGTGATTGGGATGTAACCATCAAAGACACTCCAATGGGAACTATTTCAGTTGTACTTACACTCGAGCGAGTGGATGGGAAATTGGTTGGGAAGTTTGTGGATTCATCTGGTAACGAAACCAAGATGAATGACATTACGGAGTCCGAAAATAGCCTCACACTTAACTTCACCTCGGAATATGGTGATTTAATCTTGGCTATTCAGCGAGAAGACGATGATAATGTCAGCGGATCCCTGATGGATTCCTTCGCAGTCGAAGGCAAGCGAGTAATCAAGTAAAATAGGATTATCCGTAATCATACCAGTAGCTTAGAGCATCCTTAAATCTTTTCGGGTAATCGTCGACAAACCACAGTGCAAAGCTCCCCTAAAGGAACTTCAAGCTTTACTTTTCTTGGGGTTCTGGTCACAAATCGGATAATCAATAAGCAAAAAAAGAGGGCGGGATTACCCGCCTTCTTTTCTTGTCCTTACCGATCCAAGATTCATTTTATTACCTAAAACACCTCAAATCCACTTTTTAAGTTGCTGATAGACCAGATGTAAAGGAAAGCCCATCACGGTAAAGTAAGAACCTGTGATGCTACTCACGCCCACAAATCCTATCCACTCTTGAATGCCATAGGAACCTGCCTTATCGTAGGGTTGGTATTTCTTTAGGTAATGCCAAACTTCTTCCTCCTCTAAAAATCGAAAAGTCACTTGGGCCTCATCCTCTAAAGTAATGGAGGATTTTCGATCCTTGATGGTTACCGCAGTCATCACCGAATGGGTTGAGCCAGAAAGACTTTTTAACATTTCAAAGGCTTCCTGCTCGGTTGCTGGTTTACCCAATACTTTTCCTTTGTCAATCACCACGGTATCCGCCGTGATGAGCAATTCATTTTCTTGAAGTTCCCCAGGAAATGCGTCTGCTTTGAGTTTGGAAAGGTAAGCAGCAGCATACTGGGCTGGAAGATCCGTAGGAATAAGTTCATCCACTGGATGTGCCCGAACCTCAAAATCAAGCTCTAATCCAGCAAGGAGTTCTTGTCTCCTTGGAGAATTAGATCCCAAAATAATTTTCTTAGAGGCTAGATTTGTCAAAAAACTGGGCATAGTCGTAGTTAAATTCTTCTTGATTAATGGTGGCAAATAACATTCCTCCAAGCGCTTTGGGATAAAAGTAAGTAGATTTTTGGGGCATAACCTGTCCTGAGTTACACACCTCAATTACCTGACTTAAGTCAATTTCACGGGTGATGATTGCAAACTTGGCATTTCCAGATTGCACTTCTTGCACACATCTGGAAAAGTTCCGCTCAAAGGCCAAGTCTGGAGAGATTCGCTGCGCTTTGGGTGAGATCCCAAGGATTTTCTCAAACACCACCTCATGCAACAAGACTAGATCCAATTGACGTAGTACTTCAGGTAAAGCCGGGGCTACCTGATCAAACTTCTCTTGCCTAAACTTAATTACAAAGGCTGCATCTTCCCATACCAAGCCAAAAGAATGCTTGCGCTGAAAGGAATAAGTAGCCAGTTCGGCCGCATCCCCCATGGGCCTAATTTCAAACCAAGTTTCTAAGGAAGAAAAGAATGTTTCTTTCTCGAGTTCTTTCCCGTAGTAGAGCCGATGCGTAGGGAGAATCTCCAAATGGTTGCCTACCACATTGGTCAAATACATCAAATGATAGTCTGCTGCCTTCCAGGAGGATGAGACCTGAATAGCTTCCTGCTCTTTTCGGAATTCTATGGCTGCTTCAAGTCGATGATGTCCATCGGCCAGGATTACTTTTTTATCAGATAAAGTTTTTAAGAATCGGGCAATAATCGCGGGATCAGTAATGACAGCGAGCACCTCACGAACGCCTTGGTAATCTTCCAATTCATACAATGGCCTTTCCATAGCCTGATCCATCCAGGGTTCAAGTTCCTGATTTAGGTCCTCATATAACCCATGCGTAGGACTGGCTTGAATCTCGGTAGCACGAAGTAAGTCCACCCGATCATGCACTGCGGACACAATGGTATTCTCATGTCTCAAGATCTTGTTTTCCTCCCAAGAAGTGGCTTTGATTTGGGCAATGAATCCTTTTCTGCAACGCTCCACTTTTTCTCCAGAAAGTCGGAAATATTGGTAATACACATAGATACCTGGCACCTCGTCTAGCTCCAAGACACCGTTGGATTTCCATTTTTTGAGTAGCTTTTGCGCAGCTAAATGCCCCTGATCTCCCTCAGGAACAGACAAGTGGATGCTATTTAAAGGATTTTGATAGAGCAGTTGCCGCTGTTTTGCAGACACCACATCAAAAAGGGGAGCTGTCAATTTTTCTAAATTTTCGCCAAGCTCTTTGGAATAACGCCAAGCCTTGAGAGGTAAAAGTTCTGCCATTAGCTCAAGCGATTGGTCCAATTGGTGGTCTTGGTTTGGCTTAGCGGAGTTTTGGGATTCACTCGCTTATCTTCCGCCTCATAAAATTCAACTGCCAGAGCTGCAAGTAGGATTTTCTCTTCCTCAGTAAACGTAGGTTCCAATAGTTCGGGACTAAAGTAGCGGTCCACAAATTTTGTATCAAACTGTCCTGATTGAAAGGCCTGGTGAGACAAGGCAAATCGGCAGAAATCCAAAGTCGTTTGAATACCCGTAATTCGGTACTCGTCAATGGCATGGATCATACGATCAATGGCTTCTTGTCGGCTTGCTCCATGAGCAATCAATTTGGCAATCATGGGATCGTAGTAAATCGGAATATCCATTCCTTCTTCAAATCCATCATCTACCCGAATTCCTAGTCCTTGCGGTCGACGATAGGTCTGTAACCTGCCAATATCTGGCAAAAAATTATTTTTAGGATCTTCAGCATAGACGCGCACTTCTACCGCATGTCCTTGGATGGTTAAATCCTCTTGAGCAAAGGAAAGTGGCTTTCCTTCAGCAATCCAAATTTGCTCCCGAACCAAATCCTTACCAGTGATCATCTCTGTCACAGGATGCTCCACCTGCAAGCGGGTATTCATTTCAAGAAAATAGAAATTAAGTTGCTCGTCCACGATAAATTCCACCGTACCTGCTCCATAATAATTGCAAGCCTTGGCTACACCAATGGCAGCCTCTCCCATTGCCTTTCGCATGGTGGGACTAACGACTGCTGAAGGCGCTTCTTCGATCACCTTCTGGTGACGACGTTGAATGGAGCATTCTCGTTCAAATAAGTAAACCAGGTGACCCTGCTGATCTCCTAGCACTTGAATCTCAATATGTCTTGGTGAAGTAATGTATTTTTCAATAAAAACAGCCCCATCACCAAAAGAGGAGATGGCTTCAGAGACCGCACGATTCATTTGCTCGTCAAATTCTACCTCTGATTCCACCACACGCATCCCTTTTCCCCCACCTCCAGCAGAAGCCTTAATCAAAATGGGATAACCAATCTCCCTTGCTTTGACTTTGGCGATTGCCACCTCTGAAATCGCCTCATCGGTACCGGGTACAAGTGGAATAGCATAGGCAGCTACCGCTTGTTTGGCAGCAAGTTTAGACCCCATGACCTCGATGGATTCTGGAGAGGGGCCCACAAATAAAATTCCAGCTTCCTGTACCTGCTTTGCGAATGCCGCATTCTCGGACAAAAATCCATACCCTGGATGAATGGCATCCACTCCTAGTTCCTTACAAACCGCTATAATTTTTGCACCTACTAAATAGGATTGGTTGGATGGAGCGGGTCCCAAGCAACGGGCTTCGTCTGCAAAGCGTACATGCGGAGAAAGTCGATCTGCCTCGGAAAATACTGCTACTGTGCTTATACCCATCTCGCGTGCAGTCCGCATGATGCGAAGGGCTATCTCGCCTCGATTGGCAACCAAGAGTTTGGTGATTTTTTTCATAGGTAAGCTAAAGTTTGACTTGGGCTGCCCGCTAGAGCTGAAGCGAAATAAGGAATTTATTTTGAGCTTTGGTACTTCAAGACAGGGATAAAAACTGTTTTTTGCATCCAAGGAAGATAAGTCTTATTTTTGGCTGTTTTACAACCGAACCTTATTCCCCAAACACTCTAAATTCTTAAGACCTTGGATCTATTTGCAAAGTTAAAAACGAATATGGGCCCATTAGGCAAGCACTCTGAGTTTGCTGACGGTTACTTTTCATTTCCCAAACTAGAAGGTGAAATCGCTCCTCGGATGCACTTCAAAGGAAAAGAAGTACTTACCTGGAGCCTAAATAACTACTTGGGTCTGGCCAATCACCCTGATATCCGAAAGGCTGATGCAGATGCAGCCGCCAAATGGGGGGCTGCCTACCCGATGGGTGCACGGATGATGTCAGGTCAAACTGACCTGCACGAACAATTGGAGGACGAGCTTGCCGATTTTGTGGGTAAAGAAAAATCTTACCTCCTCAATTACGGATACCAAGGCATCATGTCTGTAATTGACGCGCTTTTAGACAGAAAAGATGTCGTGGTTTACGACTCAGAATGCCACGCTTGTATCATCGATGCCTTACGGATGCATTTGGGTAAGCGCTATGTGTTTCCGCACAATGACATTGAAAGTTGTGAAAAACAACTTCAGCGTGCTACCAAATTGGCAGAAGAAACAGGAGGAGGAATTCTTGTAATCACCGAAGGTGTATTTGGAATGACCGGAGATCAGGGCAAGTTGAAAGAAATCGTGGACCTGAAAAAGAAATTTGATTTCCGATTGTTGGTAGATGATGCACATGGTTTTGGTACCATGGGTAAAACTGGAGCAGGTACAGCAGAAGAGCAAGGGGTTCAAGATCAAGTCGATTTGTACTTTTCTACATTCGCTAAATCCATGGCTTCTATCGGCGCCTTCATCGCTGGCGATGCAGATGTAATCTTGTTTTTGAGATACAACATGCGTTCCCAAATCTTCGCCAAATCTCTACCAATGCTCTTAGTTGAGGGAGCACTCAAACGATTGGACATGCTGAGAAGTCAGCCTGAATTAAAGGATAATCTTTGGAAAATTGTACATGCACTACGCAAAGGATTGGTTGAAAATGGATTCAGTACCGGAAAATCCAATTCTCCTGTTACCCCTGTTGTCCTAAATGGCACTGTAGGCGAAGCAGCGGCACTTTCTATGGACTTGAGAGAGAATTTTGGAATCTTCTGCTCTGTGGTAATCTATCCAGTAATCCCTAAAGGCATGATTATCTTGAGGTTAATTCCAACCGCAGTCCATACCATCGAGGACGTGAATTTGACAGTAAAAGCCTTTGCAGCAGTAAAAGACAAGCTTACCTCCGGTGTTTACAAGAATTCTACTTTGGCACTTTCTTTCGGCGAATAAAAAAAAAGTAAAAAAAAGCGCCTCTGAGTTGAAAAAGAAAGTATTTGGCCTATATTAGACCCTTATAAACTTATCATCAACCCTAAAAAACTTTTACTATGAGCAAATTTAGCGAAGTAAAAAATCTAGTAATGAGCTTGGAAGCTGACTTCGAAAAGTTCTATGACAAAGGAAATCAAGCTGC
>JAMNXQ010000055.1 GCA_023653075.1 Algoriphagus sp. | reverse complement strand
TCCTGGTCCTCCTGATTTCAGGTTCGGTATTGGCCATTTCCATGACCTTTTACTTCTACCAGGTATTTCTAAGCCCCAATACCTTGCAGGATAAGGAGGAGCCCTACCTCCTAAAAATTCCTTCTGGGTCAGTTTATTCCCAAGTAGCCGATCAACTTTACAACGAAAAGGTAATCAATGAGGCCTTGAGCTTCAGCTTTGTGGCCAAACTTCTGGGCTATCAGGAGGCTGTAAAACCAGGATTGTACCAAGTGGATCCCAACATGAGTAACCTGGACTTGGTGCGCATGCTGCGAGCCGGAAGGCAAGTTCCTGTACAGGTGACCTTCAATACCATCCGGACTAAGGAAGAGCTTGCAGAAAAAATCACGGCCAACCTCGAGGTGAGTGAAGAACAATTTTTAGCCTTACTTCAGGATTCGGTGTATATCCGCAGCTTGGATTTTGAGGAGGAGACGATCCTGAGCTTATTTATTCCAAACACCTACGAGTTTTGGTGGAATACCTCGGCTGAAGGGGTAATTGAGCGGATGCAGGAAGAATACCTGAAGTTTTGGACCGAGGAACGGAAACAAAAAGCAGCAGCCTTGGGGTTGAGCCAAAAAGAAGTGAGTACCCTAGCTTCTATCGTACAAGCGGAGAGTCAAAAATCCGATGAACGCCCACGAATCGCGGGCGCATACCTCAATCGCCTTCGTATAGGTATGGCTTTGCAAGCAGATCCTACGCTGGTTTTTGCAGCGGGAGATTTTAGCATTAAGCGACTTACTGCCAAGCAAATGGCAATTGACAGTCCTTACAATACCTACAAATACGCGGGGTTACCTCCTGGACCCATCAACCTACCGGATATCAATTCCTTGGATGCGGTTTTAAATGCAGAAAGTCACAATTACCTCTATTTCTGTGCTAAGGAAGATTTTTCTGGCTATCATTCCTTTGCGGTGAGCTATTCCGAGCACCTCAACAATGCGCGGCGCTACCAACGGGCGTTGAACGCTGCTAACATTTACTGATATGTTTAAAGCCAAAACACAAATTCGGGTACGCTACGCAGAGACAGATCAGATGGGCTACGTCTACTACGGCAATTATGCGATGTATTTCGAAGTGGCGCGCGTAGAAGCCTTGCGTTCTGTGGGATTTTCCTATCGAGAAATGGAAGATAGCGGCATCCTGATGCCAGTATTGGAAAGTCACATCACCTACCTCAAACCAGGTAAATACGATGATTTGCTCACCATCCATACTGTAATTCCTGAGCTTCCTGGCGTAAAAATCCGTTTTGAGTACCAGGTTAGTAACGAGGCAGGTGACCAAATTGCGAGAGGATGGACTACCTTGGCTTTTCTCAAAAAGGAAAACCACCAACCGACTCGGCCACCTAAGGATTTGCAAGAATTGCTTCATCCCTATTTCAACTAAGTTAAGTACGCTGTGATCAAGGAAAGAATTTCTAAGTGGAGGATACGGTTTCAGCTAAAAGCTCGGGCCTTAAAAAAAATTCACTTCGGAAGTCAAAGCAAAAATCTATACGATGTCCTGCGGATTTTTATACAGCAACTCAAAAAGGATGATATCAACGAGCGTGCTGGCTCCATGGCCTTTAGCTACACCATCGCCTTGTTTCCCTTACTTTTGTTTTTACTGAATCTGGTTCCTTATTTACAGGATTTTTTTCCCTTAGTCACTACACAAAATATCCTATCCTTCGTTCAGGGGATTATGCCTTGGGATGTGTACCTCAGCATCGAATCCACCTTACTGGATATCGTGTCCAAGCCTAGACAAAGCCTCCTTTCCTTGGGCTTTTTCTTTGCGCTATTTGCCTCCACTCAGGGAGTGGTGTCGATGATGAATTCCTTCAATTCCGTGTATAAAACCAAGGAAAATCGAGGCTGGCTTGCCAGTCGAGGTATTGCTGTAGCCATCGTATTGGTTTTAGTGGTGACCATTCTTGCGGCAAGCTCAGTTATGATTATTGGAAGCTTTCTAATTACTGAATTGAAGGAAACCAACTTGTTTTCGAGTGGGTTTGTGATCTTCCTATTCAACACCCTCAAATTCTTCATTCTCCTATTTGTATTTTACCTGACTTCGGCTTTTATCTTTCGCTTTGCGCCAGCTATCCACGACAAGTGGAATTTCTTTTCTACGGGGGCACAGCTTGCAGGACTTTTGATTACGCTATCCTTTTACGGCTTTATTTTTTACTTGGAAAATTTTGCGAGCTACAACAAACTCTATGGCTCTATCGGTACAATCATCGCTTTGATGTTATGGCTTTACCTAACCTCGGTCATCGTGCTCGTTTGCTTTGAAGTGAATGTGAGTTTTGACTTGGCAGAGGAAAAGCAACGAAACCGGGACAATTTGAAAAAGCTGTTGGCCGACTCGAAAAAAAAGTAAAGCGCTTCTCTTTTCGGAAGGCAATATGCGATTAGAGGAGTACCAGTTTAGGGGGAATTCGAATACTTACTGATTTGGCATGACCCCTGTGAAATGGCTATTTTGAAAAATAACCTCAAAAAAATCAAGGACTTACAATAAAAAGCAGGAAAGGTGTTGGCATAACTCCTTCAATACCCTATTTTTGCACACTCGATGACCTATCGACACGCTTAGAGGAGTGGCAGAGTGGTCGATCGCGGCGGTCTTGAAAACCGTTGTACCGTGAGGTACCGGGGGTTCGAATCCCTCCTCCTCTGCATAGAAGCCCTTTCGGAATTCCGGAAGGGCTTTCTTTTTGCTAGTTCGCATCCTATATGCAGAGGATCCTTCCTAGGGGAAATCATTTCCCAGAACCTTTTAAAAATTTCTCCAACAGTCTCAAAACTCAGCAATTCTACCCAAAGGATTTTTGAATTATGTGATAAATGGCAAATGCTTATTTGCTTAGGGTATTGCCAAATCCAAATTAAATTCGAAAATTGCTTTGAAAGAAAAATTTTATACACGCTAAAATTTTTCTTTATTCATTCAATTTCTTTGCCTTGTATCAAAAAAAACAGATTCCGTGGTAATGTAAAAAAGTGTATTCAGCCGCGTTTAATTTATTGAGTCATTTAAACAATTAAAAACCCATTTTAACACCATGAATAAACTAGTAATAGTATTTGGATTATTTGCACTGACCTTTTTCTTCGGATTAGGGGTCACTGCAGTTCAATTAGTAACAGACACTTTCTTTTTCCCATTTGATTCGGGAGAATCTTTAGATCTAGATGATTTATTCAATTCGAGTAGTGACGAGGCAATCTATGATGACTTCGAAGAATATCAAGAGGATGGATCAATAGATTACACAGAAATGACAGAAGAGGAAATCGAATCTGCTGTAGATGTAGCTGCAGCAGAAACTGGAGGTGCGAGCTGGACCTGCAGTGACGGATCGGTGATTGACGCAGCCTGGACCAATGATGGAGAATGCGATTGCAACGACTGCTCAGATGAAGATAATTTATTCAAATGCGCAAACGGAACCATTATCAATGCAGCCTATTTGAATGATGGTGACTGTGATTGCGGAGATACCTGCGATGACGAATCCTAATGAACTTAATTAAAGAAAATCTATACTTAGTAAACCCTTAACCAACCTTACACATGATCGGCTTATTTATCATCTATTTTGCAGTAATTATGCTGCTAATCGCCTCCCAATGGGGTATTTATTCCAAAGCAGGAAAGCCTGGATGGGCATGTTTGATTCCTATATACAACCTAATCGTCTTGTTGGAAATTATAGGTAAACCTTGGTGGTGGCTATTTCTCTTGTTCATTCCACTCTTGAACATCATCTTTTATGTCTGGATTTACAACCTTTTGGCTAAGAGTTTTGGGAAAACAGAAGGCTTTACTGCTGGACTAATTTTCTTAAGCTTAATTTTCTTCCCTATCTTAGGCTTTGGAGAAGCTAAATATCAAGGTCCTGCTGGTAGCTAAAACATTAGTTTCGTAACGTTCAAAAAAAAATGCTTCAGAAAACTGAGGCATTTTTTTTGACATCTACTTCTTTAAAAACTAGTATTCCCTACCCTACCCTCGATTCAGAGTACAAATCGTAGGCAGCTACCAAAAGCTCTTGAGAGGGAGAATACCCGTATTTTTCGTATCCCTGGATGCCTGTTCGGTCTTCTACATAATTGGGATAGTATTCCTGTTCCAACTCATCCCAGATAATCAGCAGGTAGGCATAGGCAATCTTGCTGGCACGACCCTGTTCCAACCAGGAATTGAATCGAGATTCGTCTAAGGGTTTGGGGTACTCCGAACTGTTGAACATCGGGAAAAGATGAGGTGAATACTCAAAGAAAATTAGGGATCTATTGTCTGCTACTTTAGGGTCAATTCGGCTACCCTTTTCGTACCTGAGGAATGACCTCTTCACCAATTAAGGCGATGGTCTCGCTCAACTGCTGATGACTCAGCCCGGCATTGTCCAACTGAAAAGTAAAGCGATCTATCCCTCCCAAGGAAGCACTGTGTCGGAGGATTTTTTCCGCTACCTCTTCTGCACTTCCTACCAAGTATGCGCCTCGAGGAGCATTTTGGGCTTCAAAATGCCCACGGGTGACAGGAGGCCAACCCCGCTCTCGACCGATTCGGGTGAAGGTTTCGGCATAGCCTGGATAGTAGTTTTCCACGGCTTCCTCGTGCGTTTGTGCTACATAGCCCAAGGAATGCAACCCCACTTTCAAGTCTTCTTGTGCATAGCCAGCCTTATCCCCGGCTTCCCGATACAGATCAATCAAGGGACGGAAACGGTGCGTCTCCCCACCAATCACCGCCACCATCAAGGGAAGACCCAAGGAACCCGCACGCGCAAAGGATGCAGGTGTACCTCCCACACCCAACCAGATGGGAAGCTGCTTTTGCATCGGTCTCGGGTAGATGGCTTGCGCTTGCAAGGCGGGGCGAAATCTTCCTCTCCAGGTGATCACTTCTTTTTCGTTGAGCTGCAAAAGGAGATCCAGCTTTTCTGCAAACAAGGCATCGTAATCTTGGAAATTCAAACCAAAAAGTGGGAATGCTTCCGTAAAAGAACCACGGCCCACTACTAGTTCGGCACGGCCTTGGGAAATTAGGTCGAGAGTAGCAAACTGTTGGAATACGCGCACCGGGTCTGCCGCACTCAGTACGGTTACTGCACTACTCAATCGAATCCGGGTTGTCCTGGCTGCAGCAGCTGCCAAAATCACCGAGGTAGCGGAATCCAAAAATTCCTTGCGGTGGTGCTCGCCGATGGCAAATACATCCAGTCCCTTTTCATCGGCCAACTGGATGCGATCCAGCAATTCGCGTAAAGCATCTTGGGCAGTGCCTACTGGATTGCCTTGAGCATCCGTGACAAAGGCAGCAAAGCTATCTATTCCTATTTCCATAAAGTAAACCTAGGTAGTCTTGACTAAATCCCCAAGCGATCGGCTTGTATCAACAGGGATATTGCTTGTTTTCGGAGTTAAAAAAAGGGTATTTTTAGCTCCATGAATCCGCAAATACTCATCGATCTAGTGACGCATCGCATGCCCTTTGGCAAGTACAAGGGAAGATTGCTCTGCGACATTCCTGAAGATTACCTGGTCTGGATGCATAAAAAAGGGTTTCCAGCAGGCCATTTGGGAATGTGCCTAAACACCCTCTATGAAATTCGACTGAATGGATTGGAAGAGTTGCTCGTTCAGGTACGTAAAAACCACAAATCAAATTAAACTTTACTATGAAGTGGATCACTTGGCAACGCGTACCTGCTGGTCAGCTTTCCTTTAAAGACTTGAATCAAGAGTGCAATGCATTGCTCGGTTACTCCGTTTTTTATATCCTCCTGGCCGTGGCCATTGGAAAGCTGATTCAGGTATCTCCACTCCCGATCCTTGGTGCAGCAGATTTCATCCAAGACCTGTGGGTATGCACTCGTTTTCAAAGGGATATTTTTAGTATTGATTCCCTCCTTACTCTACTTTAAGGTCTGGAACTATTCCAAGAAGGACCTTGTACTGGGTCTTCGAGCTACCCCTTCCATTTGGATCAAAGGATTCCTGCTTGTCCTAGCAGGATTTGGGCTTAATGCAGGTCATATCTCAAAGATTTTAGCACAGGCACCTTTGGTAGAGCTTGCAGAACTCAAGTGGGGAATTGGACTAGTACTCCCCCTGCTAATTGCTGGTTTACCTGAGGAATTGTTTTTCCGAGGAATGCTCCAAACCAGATTGGAAAAACGCTGGAATACACCAGTAGCCATTCTCGTGTCCGGGATTTTATTTACGGCCTGGCACCTGCCTTCTCGATTTTTTCTCGCTTCCGGCGTAGAAGGTCAGGCAGGGGACTTGTACTCGGTAGTCTTGGGAACTGGAGTCCCGGTGTTGCTAGTCAGCCTTTTTTTTGGATGGCATTGGGCACGGTACCGCAATCTCCCGGTGCTAATTTGTACGCATTGGGCCATTGACATCCTCCCATCGCTGAGCTCCTTCTTCGGAATTAGCAATTAAGATTTCACAATCCACTCCTCGTGCAAAATCTGTAGGGCACGGCGGATCACTCGGATGTATCCCTCTTCTTCGGTGGGATCACAACCGTTGCTGATCACTACAAATCCATACTTTTCTTCGGGATTGAAAAACATAGCGCTATACAAGCCATAGGCAGATCCCGTATGGCCGACCAATTCCACTCCTGGAATTAGCACATCCGTTTTCCACAGGGCCAAGCCGTAGTTTTCGTCTGAGGAAAGGGGCGTTTGCATTTCTTGGGAATGCGCAGCAGAAATAAGTCGGACCTTGCCGATCTTTCCATAGTTCATGTGCAGCAGGAGGTACTTGGCTAGGTCTGGTGCTGAGATTTTCATACCCCCCGTTGGGGAAAAAATCGGAGTGCTGTAGCCTGGAATATAGGTTTTGAGTTCCTCACCTTTGGAGACGTAGGCTGCAGGTGATGGAATAAACTTGGCTGAATCTCGCTGATAGGCATAGAGCGTAGCAAGGCGACTTTTATCCAGCTGATCTACGTCGTATCCACCATAAAGCCCCAGTGGCTTGAGGATGTTTTCTTGGATATAGGCATCAAAGCGAACCCCAGAATACTTCTCCAATATGGCTCCTGCTAGGTTGAAGTTCAAGTTGCAATATTCGTAGCCCTTTCCAGGGGCGTAGGCATTGTAGGCTGCTTGCCAAGCAGCATTCTTCTCGGGATGGATGGCATCCAAGGTGAAGTACCCCTGCTGATCGTTGATGCTGGAGGTGTGGGAAAGCAGCATTCGAAGGGTAATCACTGTATTGGGAAATTTTGGATTGCGGATCCGGAATCCAATTAACTCACTCACGTCATCGTCTAAAGAAAGGGTGCCTTTTTCAACCAGTTGCATCAGGGCTGTAGAAGTGAAGGACTTGGAAATGGATGCGATTCGAAAAAGGTCCGAGGTCTCCAAAGGCTCCTTCCCCTCTTCCTTCCATCCTAATGCTTCGGTATGGACGACTTTTCCCTCTTTAACCACAGCTACCGACAGTCCCATGACGGGATAGTCCTGCATGAGTTGGGTCAGCCGCTGGGTGCTGGACTCTTGTGCATGCAGGGGGAGTATGAATACAAGCATACAACCAATAAAGAGCGTGGTGAAGGTTTTCATAAGTAAAAAAAAGAAGGTGGAGGAATAAAGGGATTAAGATAAGAAATGGATCGAGTAAGTTATTGCCCTAGTCAGTTAAAAACAGAAAACCACGGTTCGAAATAGTTAAATTCACTATTTATTTATTGTTTATCAATAAATATTTGCTGATGTTTGTAAAAAAAATTAAAAAACCATGAATCAACCGATCAACACTTGGAAAGAAAAGTGGACCCAACAACCCACCTTAATGCTCATCACGGTCATCATCTGGGCAATTTTTATCGGCTTGTGCATTCAGGCAGGCACCCTACTTTTTACATTCGGTTATAGTTTTCTCAAGCCTACAGTAGCTCAAAACCTGTATGAAGGATTGAATTTATATCCCTTATTCCAACAAGATGTTTGGTTCTACGGGGGGATTGTCACACTCATCCTTTCCATAGCCATATTGAAAGCCCAACTGTTTTACACCATGATTCGAATTTTTTTAAAGATTGATTTGATCCATCCCTTCAGTAAGGAAATAGCCAAGCTGATCAGCACACTCAGTTACATTGCCTTTGAAATAGGATTTTTTCTTGCGATGGCAAGAGGCTGCGCAAGCTGGTTGATCAAGCGTTCATTCGAACTAGAAGGACTGCAATCCTACCTCTCGGGAGCATTTGAATATTTCTTGTTGAGCGCTCTGATTTTTGCCATTGCGCAAGTATTTAAGCGAGGCGTAGAGATCCAGGCTGAAAACGAGTTAACGGTCTAAGCCATGGCAATCGTAGTCAACCTAGACGTGATGATGGCCAAGCGCAAAATGTCCCTCAACGAGCTATCCGAGAAAGTGGACCTCACGCTGTCCAACCTTTCCATTCTCAAAACGGGCAAAGCAAAAGCCATTCGCTTCAGTACCTTGACTGCCCTATGCAAGGCGCTAGATTGTCAGCCGGGCGACTTATTGGAATTTGTGGATGAAACCAAGTAGCCGAAAAAGAAAAAACCACACATAGAAAATAATTTAATTCGCTTTTTCTATGTTTCTATTTGGCATAATAACCAAGAGCCTTTTGGGTTAAAAATCTATGGATCTTTGTGTGGTTTAAAAACTATGTACCTCCTATGTTAGCTCTCAGTTAAAAAAAATCCTTTCCAATAACTAAATTTATTAAAAAGTGGTGAGGGATGAGAGCCAATATGTGTCTAAATAATCCAAAGATATATTCTCACATAGAAACCGCCTCATCCCTTTCTTTCTCTTGGAG
>JAMNXQ010000009.1 GCA_023653075.1 Algoriphagus sp. | reverse complement strand
TGTTGAATGAAGAAGTGGGATTCGTGTTCTGACTCAAATGGTACTTCTGAGGGTACTTTGTACATTGTTCTTGGTACTTTGTACAAATTCTTGCTACTTGATACTAGCTACTTGATACTTTTTTTAATGTCGAATATCGAACTCCGATTATTGAAGGAAGAAGTGAGGATTCCATTCAGAATCCAAATGGTACTTCTGAAGGATCTTTGTACATGGTACATTGTACTTAGTACTTTGTACAATCACCTACTTTCACAAAACTCCATTTTTCTTTTACCCGAATAAATTGCAGTTTTGCAGTCAAAGAACTTGGCATGGCTGTATTACTTCAACACCTGAAACTTCTCCAACAAGGCAAATTTTCCCAGCCTAGAAATTATTCATTCGATCAAGGGAAGGTTACTCCGGTTGAAGGAAACGCAAGTGTTGCCTATGAACAAGTAATCGACTGCAGCAACTACCTTGCCTCCAAAGGATGGGTGGACCTACGCTGTGGGATTGGGGAACCAGGTCAGGAATATAGAGAAACTGTTGAATCGCTCTGTACCACCCTGCTAGCCAGTGGATTTGCTAAAGCAGTGGTGCTACCCAACACTCACCCGGTCATTCAATCCAAGTCTGAGGTCTCTTTTCTCCAAAATAAGGCAGCGAAATTCACTCCTGAACTAGCCATCTTAGGGGCAGTCACCAAAAACACAGAGGGGGAAGACCTGACCGAAATGCTGGATATGCACTACCAAACAGGCATCACCCTATTCGGAGATGGCACCAAGCCGCTGTCCAATACGGATCGCTACCTGAAGATCCTCTACTACCTTCAAAAGTTTGGCGGAACCCTTTTTGACCATGCCTACGATCCCTTGCTCGCGATTTTTGGGCAAATGCACGAAGGAGAAATGTCTACCCAACTCGGCATGAAAGGCATTCCTAGCTTAGCTGAAGACGTAGCCATCCAACGAAATTTGGATCTATTACGCTATTCCGGAGGAAAGGTGCACTTTCAAACCCTGAGCACCGCTAAAGGGGTAGACCTCATTCGTAAAGCAAAGAAAGAAGGACTCAACGTTACGGCAGATGTGTCGATCTACCAACTCCTATTTAGCGATCAAGATTTAGCCTCCTTCGATACGCACTTGAAGGTCATGCCGCCTTTGCGAGCAGCATCCGATCGGAAAGCATTACTTGAAGGCTTGAAGGACGGCACAATCGATGCCTTGGTGTCCAACCATCAGCCACAAGACTTTGATTCCAAATTCTGTGAGTTTGACCATGCGGCCTTTGGAATGGTGGGACTCCAAACCTTCCTGCCTGCCATGGTACTCCTAGAGGAGGAACTCGGATGGGAACTGCTTTTAGAGAAAGTAACTACTGGTCCTGAACAGGTGCTCGGAACTGAAAGTGATTCCTGGACCTTGTTTGATCCAAAGGAAACCTGGACCTACAACGAGCAAAGCAATACCTCGCTTTCGGCAAACCACCCCTGGTTTGGGAAGGAATTAAAAGGTAAAGTAAAATACTGTATACAAAAGGGTCAATTGCTCCAAGTGAATGACTAAATACCTAAAGACAGCCTATCAATTTGGGGTCTTAGGGGGAATATTGAGTGGACTATCCTTCTATGTACTCTCCCTTTTTAATCCAGATCCAACCAACCTCAATCTGGTGTTTGGCTATGTGATTACTCCCTTTGCGGTGTATTTGGCCATCAAGTTTTACAAGGAATATGCGAATGAAGGGTTTCTTTCATTTGCGGAAGGGATGACCATCGGAGCAGTTACTTACTTGATCCTCGCCATTCTTTCAACCCTGACGATCTGGGGAATTTTGGTAAGTTCACCTTCCCTATTTGAAGCAATTCAAACTGCCAAATGGGCGGTATTGGAACAAAATAAGGAGGTAATTATTGGACAAGTTGGTCAGAAATCTTTTGACCTCACCCAGACTAACCTCAAAGGGATGGGTCCCTGGGACATTGCCTTCAATGATGGGATCTGGAAAATCCTTCCCGGAATGTTTTTTAGCATCCTTATTTCAGTTATTTTAAAGAAAAATAAAACCTAATATGAACGAACAAGCTCCTTCTCCTATCCAGTCGGCCGTAAGACCGGGATTAATAATTGGGTTAGTTTCCTTGGTCATTACCTACGTTGCCTACTTTATTGATTCTTCCTACCTGGCCTCAGGTTATTTTGGATTGATCGCGTTGGTCCTCTTCTTTGGATTGATTATTTTTTTCGGAAAAGAATTTCGAAAAGAGTCTGGCGGATTTCTCACTTTTGGTGCCGCCTTCAATTTTAGTTTTTTTGCGATTTTGATTTCTGGCGTGATTGGACTTATTGGAAATATCCTATTGTTCCATGTGATTGATCCCACCTTACCACAGGTATTGGGTGATCTAACCTTTGAAACTCAATTGGAGATGATGGAGAATTTTGGACAAAATCCAGACTCCATGCCAACTGAGGCTCTTGACAAAATGAAAGAAGCATCTGCCTCCAACTTTACCCTTGTCGGTCAATTGAAAGGTTTTGGTTTTGGATTAGTGGCCTATGCCATCATTGCGCTGATTTTGGGTGCTATTCTTAAGAAGCGTGACAAATCCCTAGATTTTTAAGATGATTTCAATTTCCGTAGTTGTTCCGGTATTTAACGAAGAAGAGTCACTCCCTGAGTTGACCCAATGGATTCATCGGGTCATGCAGGAGCATGGATTTTCCTATGAGGTGCTTTTGATCAATGACGGAAGTACAGATAGCTCTTGGGAAGTAATTCAATCTTTGGCTTCCAAGAATGAAGCTTTGAAAGGGATCAACTTTACCCGCAACTATGGCAAGTCAGCCGCTCTAGACGCAGGCTTCAAACGCTCCTCTGGAGAAGTAGTGATCACCATGGATGCCGACCTACAGGATAGCCCAGACGAAATCCCTGGTCTTTATGCCATGATCAAAGGAGGGTTGGATGTGGTCTCTGGCTGGAAAAAGGAACGACATGACCCCATTTCCAAAACCATTCCTTCCAAATTCTTCAATGGGGTGACCCGCTGGATTTCGGGAATTCAGTTGAACGATTTCAACTGCGGGTTGAAAGCCTACCGCAATAAAGTGGTGAAAAACATCCACATCTACGGAGAGATGCACCGCTACATTCCCCTTCTGGCCAAATGGAATGGCTTCCCTAAAATCGGGGAGAAAGTGGTGGAACATCGTGCTCGAAAATACGGATACTCCAAGTTTGGCTTGGAGCGTTTCTTGAATGGATTTCTGGATTTGATTTCCGTTTCCTTTGTGCACCGCTACAAGAAAAAGCCCATGCACTTTTTCGGCTTGCTCGGCACGCTTTCTTTCTTTACGGGTTTTGTCATTACCGCCTGGTTGATCGCTCAAAAAATCTATGGGCTAAGCCAAGGTGTCAAAGTGCGTGAGGTAGTAGATCAGCCGATATTTTTCTTGGCACTGGTGGCTCTAGTCATTGGGGCACAATTATTTTTAACAGGATTCATTGCCGAGTTGATGACTTCCAACCAAGCCAAAGAGCCTGAGTATAAAATAGACGAAGAAATCAATCTCGATTTTTAATGTTCTTTTCCTGTATCATTCCTGTTTACAATCGACCGGGTGAACTAAAGGACTTGCTAAGCAGCCTGCTTTCCCAAACCTATACCCAGTTTGAAGTGCTGGTGGTGGAAGACGGTTCCACACTCCGTTGTGATGAAGTAGTTGCCTCCTTCAGTCAAGATCTTTCCATTCGCTATTTCTATCAGGAAAATACGGGGCAGGGTTTTGCGCGAAATTTTGGAATGCAGCAGGCCAAAGGAGATTTCTTTGTGATCCTAGATTCCGATGTGCTGCTTCCTCCTGCCTATTTTGAATGCTTGCAGGAAGCCATTCAATCCCGCTCTCTGGATGCTTTTGGAGGCCCAGATGCAGCAGCTTCGGACTTTTCTCCACTTCAAAAAGCGATGGACTTTGCGATGACTTCCTTTTGGACTACGGGAGGGATTCGAGGCAAACTCAAAAATCCAGCCGCCTACCAGGCGCGTGGATTCAATATGGGCGTGTCAAGGGAGGTATTTGCTCGTTTGGGGGGCTTTGTGGACCCCAATCGGGGAGAGGATATCGAATGGAGCATCCGCATCAAGAAGGCGGGATTCCGCTTGGAATTGGTGTCTGAGGCTTTTGTCTACCACAAGCGTAAAAATACACTCTGGTCCTTCGCAAAGCAGGGCTTTTCCTTTGGAAGAAATCGAGTTAATGTGTCTCGCTTTCACCCCGAGGCAATCAAGCTGGTGCATGCCTTGCCGAGTTTTTTTCTGCTGTTCTTGATTACGCTAGCGGTCAACCTGCTTTTTGTTCACCTACTCCTAATCCCACACCTGCTTATTCTTGGAGTTTGGGCCAGTTTGGTGCTTGTTCAAAGCACCTGGCAATACCGTTCCCCAATAGTGGGAATTCTGGCACTTTGCACCTCCTTGATTCAACTTTCAGGATATGGAATGGGTTTGCTTTTGGAGCTGGCCATCAAGTGGACGAAGGGTTAATTTCCCTTTCGGCAAACGAAGATTACCTCATCCGGAGCCAATGCATACTGCTTCACTTTTTCAGGAGCAATTTCCTTTACAAATTGATTTTCTTCAATCTGAATTCCAGAGCGGCGGAGTCTGGCTGCATAATCCTTTCCAAATTTGCGCACGTGATCTCGCTGACCAAATAGGCGCTCCCGCTCGGCAGGATCGGTGATCGTTTTGTCCTCCAAGGTTACTTCATGTGGATATACGGGGGATTGCAAGATGCCCCAGCCATCTGACTTTAGCACACGGTTAAACTCGGAACAGGCCAATAGGTCATCGCCCACATGCTCCAATACGTGGTTGCAAAAGACCACATCGAAGGTATTGTCAGGAAAAGGAATGGCGTGTACGTCCATCTTCACTTTGGCAAGGGGCGATTCGATGTCTGCCGTGATGTAATCCAAGTGGGGGAGTGCTTCAAAACGCTTGATAAAGCAATGCTCTGGGGCGACATGGAGCACCTTAAGGGGTGCTGTGAAAAAGTTGGTTTTCTCCTGAAGGAAAAGCCACATCAGTCGGTGGCGTTCCAATGCAAGGCAATTTGGGCAAAGCGCATTTTCTCGTGCAATGCGTCCGTAAGGAAGAAATTTTTGGTAGGAGTGATCGCAAACTGGGCAAGTTACCTCCTTGCCGCGATTGAGTTGGGAGAGCACCTTCATCGCCAGTGGGCTTACCGTTTGGAGGATAGGCCTAGGGATGTAGCGGATGACAAAGCTGATGATGGATTTCATGGCGTACTAAAATGCGCCTGCAAGTTACCAAAAGTGTAAGGTCTTCTTTTCTTTTTTTGAAAGGATCTTTCTTTTTTGAACTCCGTCTTTCGAATTTTCTTCTGGTTTGAATTTAACCTTCAGAATTTTTAGCCGACTTGTAGGCATTAAATTCGGCGATTACCTGTTTGACTTGCTCGGGTTGTTGAGTCCCTAAGAGAAATTTTTTATCGGCTGTTTTGACCAGGATGCCCCACTTTCCACCCGTGGTGTAGGACCAGGAATCTCCATTCCATTTGATTCCCCAGCCCCCATACTCCCACAATCCATTGTATTCTCGTAATTCCATGGATTCAATTCCTTCAAAGCGAAAAGTTCTCCAGCGCGTAAACGGGAAAAATCGGTAGGATAGGGAATCCGCTTCGATGCGTGTGGTCAGCGTGAAGCTGAGAAAAAGGATATTTAAAAGTAGGATCATGCCTAGTGGGAAGGCTAAATCTCCGAAGGTAAGTGGGGCCTTGCCTTCCAATAAGAATAAAGAGCTAATTGAAAATCCCGAGATGCCTAGGATCAGTGCCCAAATCCAGATTTGTCTGAAGCGCTGCGTTTCTTGAAAGTTTACTGCTGTCATGATTTCAAGTTTACGGATTTTTCACCTCATCCGATGTGAAAAGCGGTACTGATTTACAAGCTTTGCTCGTAGAAGCCAATTGGATGAACGAAAAAATCCCCCGTGGTTTCGGAGGATTAAAAGTTTAGTTCTTTTTAAAGAGAGAGTCTACAAACTCGGTTCGGTTGAAGAGCTGCAAATCGGTCATCTTTTCGCCTACCCCGATAAACTTGACGGGGATTTTGAATTGGTCGGAGATACCGATGACCACACCGCCTTTGGCAGTTCCGTCCAGTTTGGTGATGGCGAGTGAACTCACCTCAGTGGCTTTGGTAAACTCTTTGGCTTGCATAAAGGCGTTTTGACCCGTAGAGCCGTCGAGGACCAGCATGATCTCGTGGGGAGCTTCCGGGATAAACTTCTGCATCACCCGCTTGATCTTGGTCAGCTCGTTCATCAAATTGACCTTGGTATGCAGTCGTCCAGCAGTATCGATGATCACGAGATCCGCTTGGGTATCCAAACCTTGTTTGATGGCGTCATAGGCCACAGAAGCAGGATCCGTATTCATGCCATGCGACACCACGGGTACGCCTACACGGTTGCCCCAAAGGATCAATTGATCTACTGCCGCTGCGCGGAAAGTGTCTGCGGCACCGAGTACCACCGATTTTCCTGCATTTTTAAATAAGTAGGCTAGTTTGCCGATGGTGGTCGTTTTTCCGACTCCATTGACGCCGACCACTAGGATGACGTAGGGCTTTTTGTCTGCGGGCAACTCAAAGTCCAGCAGGTCTTGGGTATTGTTTTCTGCAAGAAGAAGGGCAATTTCCTCGCGAAGGATCAGGTCTAGTTCGGAAGCGTTGAGGTATTTGTCGCGAGCGACGCGCTCTTCGATGCGCTGAATGATCTTGACGGTGGTTTCTACCCCTAGATCGGAACTGATTAGCACCTCTTCCAATTCATCCAAGACGGCTTCATCGACTTTGGATTTGCCAACTACAGCCTTGCTGAGTTTGGAGAAAATGGATTCACTGGTCTTTTGAAGACCTTGATCCAAACTTTCTTTTTTCTCTTTTGAGAAGAAACCAAAGATTCCCATGGGTGATGTGGCTAATTTAAAAGTTAAGGTAATGAAAAAGTCCCTGCTGAACTAATCAGAGGGACTTTCGAACCAACACAAGGAAGGTAAAATTATTTGTTCAAAGTCGCCTGAACTTCAGTTGAAGGGACCATTTCTTCTCTAAAGGTGTAAGCGCCAGTCTTTGGAGACTTTACCGCACGGATTACTTTGGCGTAAGATACGCCACCTTCTTTTTTTAGGGTTGCTACTACTTTCTTAGCCATTGCTTTTTCGTTTGTGGGACAGAGTCCCGAGCTAAAATTACTTTATTTCTTTATGAACAGTTACCTTCTTCAGGATTGGGTTGAACTTCTTCAATTCCAATCTTTCGGTGGTGTTTTTTCTGTTTTTGGTTGTGATGTATCTAGAAGTACCTGGCATGCCAGAGTTTTTGTGCTCTGTACACTCCATAATCACTTGTACTCGGTTGCCTTTCTTAGCCATCTCTGTGTTGATTTAAGGGACTGTGACTGGATTATTTGATAACAATCATGCCTTTCTGCTGTGCTTCTTTCAACACTGCAGTAATGCCATTTTTGTTGATTGTCTTCAATGCCTTAGAGCACACTTTCAACGTAATCCAAGCGTCTTCTTCAGGAACGTAGAAACTCTTCTTGTGAAGATTTGGGTAAAATCTACGTTTCGTCTTGTTGTTCGCATGGGACACGTTGTTACCTACTTGAGGTCTTTTGCCTGTAATGTCACAAACTTTTGCCATGATGATATATACTTAATGGTATGCGTTTCTGTATTGGGTCTGCAAATATCGGAACTTTTCGGATATTAACAACAAGCAAATTTAAAAATATTCCTTCGATTTTCAGGATTTCGGATAAGGGCAATGTTTGCAGCCACTTCCGCAGCAATAGCCACGTTTTAAATGGTATTTTTCGGTAAAAACCAGTAATCCCTGGGCATTGATGTAATAATCCTCCGGAGTTAAGGCTGGGACTGGCTTCTTTTCGTTTTTCATGGCGTAGCCCAAGGGCAATTCCTATATTTGTCTTCGGAAATAATCTTTCCAGCTGACAAAAATAACCAAATCATGGAGACCATCACCTCAAGTAGCCAAGCTATCGCCTTAGAAGAAAAGTATGGAGCGCACAATTACCATCCTTTGCCCGTGGTGTTGACCCGTGGAGAAGGCGTATTTGTATGGGATGTGGAAGGAAAGCGGTATTATGATTTTTTGTCAGCCTACTCAGCGGTCAACCAAGGTCACTGCCATCCGCGCATCAAAGATGCCATGATCGAGCAGCTGGGTACGCTTACCCTGACTTCCCGTGCGTTTCACAACGATCAGCTGGGACCCTTTGAACAGTACATTACCCAGTATTTTGGTTTTGATAAGGTGCTGCCGATGAATACCGGTGCTGAAGGGGTGGAAACGGCTCTCAAGCTTGCGCGCAAGTGGGGGCATGAGGTGAAGGGTGTTGCCGAGAATGAGGCGAAAATTATTGTAGCGGAAGGTAACTTTCATGGACGCACCACGACCATCGTGTCCTTTTCTACGGACGAACAGGCGCGAAAAAGTTTTGGGCCTTTTACGCCCGGCTTTATTACCATTCCATACGATGACATTGCCGCGCTAGAACAAGCGCTGGAGCAGGAGGGTGTGGTTGGCTTTTTGATCGAGCCCATCCAAGGCGAGGCGGGTGTCTACACGCCAGCAGCCGATTACTTGCGCAAAGCAAAAGCGGCCTGCAGCAAGAAGAATGTCTTGTTTATCGCGGACGAGATTCAGACCGGCATTGCGCGTACGGGTTCACTCCTGGCGGTATGTGGGAATTGTACCTGCCAGGGGCACTGTGAACAGCAGGAGACCTATACTCAGCCCGACATTTTGATTTTAGGAAAAGCCCTGTCTGGTGGATTTTACCCTGTTTCTGCAGTATTGGCCAACGATGTCGTCATGAATGTCCTGAAGCCCGGTCAACATGGATCTACCTTTGGTGGTAATCCTGTGGCGGCACGGGTAGCCATGACTGCCTTGGAGGTAGTTTGCGATGAAAAATTGGCGCAAAATGCACGTGACTTGGGCGATTTGTTCCGCTCTAGACTTCAGGTCCTAGTTGATAAATACAAGGTTCTTAGCTTAGTTCGAGGCAAGGGGCTACTCAATGCGGTGGTCATCAACGATAGTCCCGAGAGCAGTACTGCTTGGGATATTTGTGTCAAACTTGCAGAAGCCGGTTTGCTAGCCAAGCCTACCCATGGCAATATCATTCGCTTTGCACCGCCTTTGGTCATGACTGAAGAACAGTTGCACGAATGCGTAGACATCATCGAGTCTGTGGTCGCCACCTACGGTTGAGGCAACAAAAATCCTCTTTTCCCTGTTTTTCAAATAAACAATTCGAGTTGTGTCTAAAGCAGTCATTTTTGATATGGATGGGGTGATTTGCCATACCAATCCCTACCATGCCCAAGCCTTTTCCCGCTTTTTTGAGAAGCGAAACCTCTTTCCAACGGAGGAGGAATACTTCCATCACATGTATGGAAAAAATAACGGCTACATCTTGAGTCATTTCCTGGGAAGAAAAATTGAAGGGCAGGAGCTCCTTGACTTGGAATTTGAAAAGGAAAGTTTGTTTCGAGAGATCTACCAGCACCATGTGGATCCTATCTCTGGATTTTTAGATTTTTTTCATGGGTTGAAGCAAGCGGGTCTGAAAACAGGCATCGCTACCTCTGCGCCTTTTGCCAACATGGAGTTGATTGCAGGAAAGCTGGATCTCTTCCCTCACCTGGAATCTGCGATGGCCAGTGAACAAGTAAGTAAGCACAAACCCGACCCTGAAGTGTATCTGAAGTCTGCGGGCAACCTCTCCCTGCCTCCCGATCGCTGCCTGGTGTTTGAGGATTCCTTTTCTGGAGTCAGTGCTGCAAAGAATGCTGGAATGAAAGTGGTAGCCGTACTTTCTTCTCATCAAAAATCCGAATTGCCTCCCTGTGACTGGTATATCGAGGATTATTCCGAAATTGGCCCCGATTTGATACACCAACTCATTCCCTGATGAATTCTCGTAGACCCCGTCGAAACCGTAAATCTGAAGCTGTCCGCAACTTGGTGGAAGAAACGCAGGTGTCCGTCAAGGACTTGATCTTTCCCTTGTTTCTAGTGGAGGGTCGTGATCAGGAAAGTGAAGTGGCCTCCATGCCGGGCATTTACAGACGATCTTTGGATGGGATGTTGCGTGAAATTGAGTCCTGCATGAAGTTGGGGATCAGTGCTGTGGATGTGTTTCCGGCCTATCCCGATTCCTTGAAGGATGCAGTGGCTTCGGAGAGTTACAATCCTGAAACTTTTTACCTGAAGGCTTTACGTCAGATCAAGAAAGAGTTCCCTGAACTTTGCTTGATGTCTGATGTAGCCATGGATCCTTACAGTAGCGATGGACACGATGGCTTGGTCAAAAATGGTAAAATCCTGAATGACGAGACTTTAGCGATTTTGGGAAAGATGGCCTTGGCTCAGGCCGAAGCAGGCGTAGATATTTTGGGCCCTTCCGATATGATGGATGGTCGCGTAGGATTTATTCGGGATCTTTTGGATCAAAATGGATTTATCGATACTTCCATCATGTCCTACACGGCCAAGTATGCGAGTGCCTTTTATGGCCCTTTCCGTGATGCCTTGGACTCTGCACCCAAGTTTGGGGATAAAAAGACTTACCAGATGAATCCAGCCAACAGCAAGGAAGCCTTGGTAGAGGCAGCTTTAGATGCTGCAGAAGGCGCTGATTTTTTGATGGTAAAGCCCGCCTTGAGTTACTTGGATATCATCAAGTCGCTTAGTGAGGCACATCCACTTCCGATTGCCGCCTACAACGTGTCTGGTGAATACAGCATGGTTAAGGCTGCTGCAGAACGAGGCTGGTTGGATTACGATTGCAGCATGAATGAGATGTTGCTTTCGATCAAGCGAGCAGGGGCTAAGGTGATTCTGACCTATTTTGCTAAGGATTTTGCAAAACAGAAGCATTAAGCTAATCAATAACGCCTAACAAAAAAGCCCCGAATTCGGGGCTTTATTGTTTCCAATCGGATGAGTTTGGGAAAAGGATTTTACCGTGGTTCTTGGAAAGGTTAAAATGCGTCCAGTTTCTTATTTTTGGAAATTTAGGTTAAAAAAATAGCCTGTTTTTTGAAAAAAAATAATCAAAAACAAAATACTGGTTTAAAAATGATAACAAAAACAAAAAAATATTGAAAAAAATATAAAAATAGGTTTGTTTTATAATCGATAAAACCTGTACATTCGAAAAAATCTTCTTTCAAGGAGATTTAATGAAGTACAGAAAAAAAAGAACCCCGCCGGAGAAAAAAATGCGACTCTCTTTCGACCGGTTTGGGGTTCCTATTGGTCAACCTAATTATTCACCAACTCTCAAATTTAAGATGAAAAAAAGAATCTTAACCCTATTGTTCCTTTTCTTTAGCCTCGTTCCTTTTTTGTATAGTCAAGAAGTGGAGCAAAAAGAAGAGGGGACGCTTACGCTCTCCGGATCGGTAGATGCCTACTTCCGATCCAATCTAAATGCTCCCAATTCAGGGGATAATCTTCAAGCACCAGCGTCCTCTTTTGCCAATTTGCCTGGGTTCTCGCTCGGCATGGCGAATATCATTGCAACTTACCAAACCAAAAAAGTAGGAGCCGTGATTGACCTAGTCTTTGGACCGCGTGGTGAGGATGCTGTTTTTGGATCTCCTCTTTACAGCGGCGGTATGGCTGGAAGTTCTCAAATGGTCAATCAGCTGTATGTGTATTGGAATGTGTCGGATAAAATCACCTTGACCATGGGTAATTTCAATACCTTTTTGGGATATGAAGTGATTTCTCCAAGATCCAATTTCAATTACTCCACCTCCTATCAATTTTCGTATGGGCCATTTTCACATACAGGATTAAAGGCCAATATTCAATTATCTGATCGTTGGTCTGTGCTTGCAGCGGTGATGAATCCTACGGATATGACGGAGTTTAACCTGAATGGCACCTACACCCTAGGTGGCCAAGTAGCCTACTCCACAGATGCAGGCAATACCTACTTGAATGTGGTGTATGGAGATCAAGATGGTAGATTAAATGTCAATGATGGGTTGATTTCCGGCGTAACTTCCAAGGGTAGATCTTTCCAAATAGATTTAACTACTGGGGTAGATCTAAGTCCTACTGTATATGCAGGGGTTAACACCACTTACCAAATCACCAGTGCAGGTGAAATTTTTGCTCAAACTGAAGTTCAGAATGTTCAAGGTGATGGAGCTGGTTTTTATGGATTTGCCGGATACTTTCAGGCCAAGCCTTCGGAAAAATTTGGCATTGGCTTTCGAGGGGAATACTTTTCAGTCTTTAATGCTGGATTAGAGGAAGTTGTGGGATTAAACTCCAAGGGGAATGGATCGGTATTTGCAGGTACCCTTTCTGGGAACATTCAGATTGGAGACAACTTGAAATTGATACCCGAACTTCGGGTAGACAGCATGAAAGAGGAGTTTTTTCTCACCAAAGATTTAAATGGAAGCAAGGGATTGGCTTCCTTTCTTCTGGCTGCAGTATTTTCTTTTTAAGCAATTTTCATTCTGCGCCTGAATTAAGAACAGTAGAATTTGCTAAAAAAAAACCGAGGCAATCCTGCCTCGGTTTTTTTTTGTACCGCCTTTTTCAAACCAAATTCCAGGTAATTTGAAACCATTTTCGCGTGTTCGTTGTATATTAACCATAAACCCAACTATAGCTCGTGAAAAAGATTCTGTTTTTCGCATTTTTCTTTATGCTTTCTATTGCGATTCAAGCACAGGAATTGGCAGTAAAATCAAAGGCTAATCCTGGATTGTTTGGTAAACTCAAAGCCTTTAAAATCTCCATAGTTTCTCAAAAGGCCAGCACGAATCTTATGGGTCCTCAGGCAAAAAATAAAATGCCCTGGCAGAAAAGAGTAAATGTGGGTTCGCCCCTAGAAATAAACCCATCGGAAGGAAATCAAAGTGGTCCAAGATCTAAAAACGCAAAACCAGATGATCTTCATCCTCCAAAGACTTCCTCAAAGGCAAGTTACCGAGAGCCACGGTCCATGAGAGCCAGAAAAAGGTGGATTCATTAACAAAAAAAAGCCCGAAAATCAACGATCTCGGGCTTTTTTTCACAACTCTTGCTCTCGTTCGAGCATCAAAATCGCTCCTTGGGAGACGATGAAGTACTTTTCTCCTTCGTAGACTACTTCATGAGCTCCGTTGAGTAAAAAGATAGCCAAATCTCCTTCTTTCGCTTGAAGCGGCACATAGCGAGTTTTCTCTTCTGTCTCCATCCAGGGTTCCTGATCTTCCATAGGCATGGGAATAGGATATCCTGGACCTGCCTTGATGATGTATCCTTGCTGCACCTTTTCTTTTTCCTGCACTCCTGGAGGCAGGTAGAGTCCAGAGCCGGTTTTCTCGTGTGGTTTTTTCAGGCGGATCAATACCCGATCTCCTACGATGATTAACTTTTTCAGTTTATTGTCTGCAGTCAATTGCATGTACTTCTAGTTGAATGAAACAAAAGGCCAAGAGTCACGACGAAAAGATCTTGATTCTTGGCCCTTAAACTAAAGCAGCACCTATTGAGATAGGTGCTGCTTGTAAAATTTATTTTTTGTCTTCGCTGACTTCTTCGTAGTCCACATCAGACACGCCATCACCGGTGGTGCTATTGCTCGCTCCGGCTTCTGGTCCTGCACCAGCGCCCTCACCCTGGCTGGCAGCGTACATCTCTGTGGATGCTGCTTCCCATGCACTGTTCAGGTTGGCCATAGCTGCATCGATTCCTTCCATGTTCTTAGATCCATGGGCAGACTTCAACGCTTCTACTGCAGAAGTGATGTTGGCCTTGTTGCCATCCGAAAGTTTGTCTCCGTATTCTTTGAGTTGCTTCTCAGTTTGGAAGATCAAGCTATCTGCTTGGTTCAACTTTTCAATGCTTTCTTTTTCGGCCTTATCCGCAGTGGCATTCAACTCCGCCTCACGCTTCATGCGCTCGATGTCGTCTTGAGATAGTCCAGAAGAAGCCTCAATTTTAATTTTCTGTTCCTTGCCGGTTCCCTTATCCTTTGCAGACACATTCAAGATCCCGTTGGCATCGATGTCGAAAGTCACCTCAATTTGGGGTACGCCGCGTGGTGCTGGTGGGATATCTGACAACTGGAATCTACCGATGGATCGGTTGTCCTTTGCCATTGGACGCTCGCCTTGAAGGATGTGAAGGTCTACTGCTGGCTGGTTGTCCGCAGCGGTAGAGAATACTTCTGACTTCTTGGTAGGAATGGTCGTGTTGGATTCGATCAACTTGGTGAATACCCCGCCCATGGTTTCGATACCAAGGGAAAGTGGAGTTACGTCTAGAAGGAGTACATCCTTCACTTCGCCTGTCAATACACCACCTTGGATAGCTGCTCCGATAGCCACTACTTCGTCAGGATTCACTCCTTTGGATGGCTTTTTACCGAAGAACTTCTCTACTTCTTCCTGGATCTTAGGGATACGGGTAGAACCACCCACCAAGATTACTTCGTCAATGTCTGCCGCAGTCATGTTGGCATCTTTCAAGGCCTTGATGCAAGGATCCATGGATCTTCTTACTAAGGTTTCGGAAAGCTGCTCAAACTTGGCTCTGCTCAAGTTCCGAACCAAGTGCTTGGGTCCTGTCTGGGTAGCAGTGATGTACGGAAGGTTGATTTCGGTAGAGGCCGAACTGGAAAGCTCAATTTTTGCTTTTTCAGCCGCTTCCTTCAAGCGCTGAAGCGCCATTGGATCTTGTCTCAAGTCGATTGACTCTTCAGTCTGGAATTCAGAAGCCAACCAGTCAATGATCACTTGGTCGAAATCATCTCCACCCAAGTGTACGTCTCCGTTGGTGGACTTTACTTCGAATACTCCATCTCCTAGTTCAAGGATAGAGATATCAAAGGTTCCTCCTCCCAAGTCATAGACCGCAATCTTCATGTCTTGGTTTTTCTTGTCCATGCCATAAGCAAGGGCAGCAGCAGTAGGTTCGTTGATGATACGCTTTACTTCAAGACCGGCGATTTGTCCAGCTTCTTTGGTTGCTTGACGCTCGGCATCGTTGAAGTAAGCAGGTACGGTGATGACCGCTTCGGTGACAGTTTGTCCCAAGAAATCTTCTGCAGTGCTCTTCATTTTCTGAAGGATCATCGCGGAGAGTTCCTGTGGGGTATACGAACGGTCGCCGATTTTAACGGTCACGGTATCGTTGGTGCCTTGCTCTACTTTGTAGGAGGCATGTTTTTTATCTGCAGAAACTTCTGAGAATTTTTTCCCCATAAAACGCTTTACGGAGGAGATAGTGTTGGCAGGGTTGGTGATGGCCTGACGCTTTGCAGGATCACCTACTTTACGCTCGCCGTTTCCATTGTCAAGAAACGCCACGATAGAAGGAGTAGTTCTTCTTCCTTCGCTGTTTTGAATGACTACGGGCTCGTTACCTTCCATTACGGCTACGCAGGAGTTGGTTGTACCCAAGTCAATGCCTATAATTTTTCCCATGTGTATGTTGGTTTTGTTTGTTTTCTTTTTGAAAGACAAAGCACCTTATTCAAGGCTCATGCCATCTCCCATTTTCTACGTATTCGTGTCAGGTTGTCATAGTTTTGTCACAGAAAATTTGCCGCTCGCGTACCAATTGTCACTTTGGACTCTTTTTGTCTTTTTTCTGTCAGCCTATTTCTTTACCTAGGCGCGCCAGTTCACTTCTTGTTTTTGATGGGCCGGATCCCCAGTTTGGCAATCCATTTCAATTTTCTTGTAGATTTAGGGCATGAACCAGCCCCTTTTTATCCAAAATCTGTACCTCTATCCCATCAAATCCTTGGGCGGCATTTCGGTGCATGAAGCCCAGGTGGAGGAGAGAGGGTTCAAATATGACCGCAGGTGGATGTTGGTGGATCAGTCAAGGGAATTTTTGACGCAAAGGCAGCATCCGCATTTGGCTTTACTTCAAGTGGCGCTGGGTGAGTCGGAGCTGTCCGTTTTTTCCAAGGTAGACCCTTCTCGGGAAATCTCCTTCGATCTGGAATTGAACTCAGGCAAGGAATTGCAAGTGAGCGTGTGGGGTGATGTGGTTACTGCGCTGCAAGTAGCCCCAGCAGTGAGCGCCTGGTTTTCTGATTTTTTGGGGATGAACGTGGATTTGGTACGGATGCCTGAAAGTTCACACCGCAAACTAGATCCCCGCTATGCGGTACAGGAAGAGTCCGTCAGCTTTGCAGACGGAATGCCGTACGTAATCATTGGCCAAGCTTCCTTGGATGAGTTAAACGGAAGGCTAGCCGATCCGGTGGGCATGGACCGGTTTCGGCCCAACTTGGTGTTTTCCGGAGGGGAGGCATTTACCGAAGATCAATTCAGGCGGCTCCAAATCGGCAAGGTGGAATTCCAAGTGGTCAAGCCCTGTGCCCGATGCGTCATGATCACCGTGGACCAAGAGAAAGGGACAAAAGGGAAAGAGCCGCTGGCTACCCTAGCAACTTACCGAAGCCAAGGTTCAAAAGTATATTTCGGACAAAATGCCGTAGCCTTAACCCAGGGAATCGTCCGAGTAGGAGATCCCATTCAACAGCTGTAACTTAATAGTTGAAACCAGATTCCCTTCTTTGCACGATTTGTCAAACCGTCGACGGTCGACAGACCACAGTCAATTGAATTCAAGTTAGGAAAAAGGTATTAAAATTTGGATTCTAAATTTGGTTCCACAACGAATGGGCTGTCGAAAGTGGACTGTGGTCTGTTAGCAATTATCCGCATGCATAAGACTCACCTTAAAGTACTTTGCGGATCATCCTATCTGATTATCCGCTTTGTTACCCATAGGCATAGAAAATAAGGCTTGAAGTTCATTTAGGTGAGCTGTGGTCTGTGGACAGTCGTCCGTCGACGATTATCCGCAATAATTCAACTAGACTTTAAGCTACTGGTGTGATTGCGGATAATCATTTAATCCTAAAACTCCTTTACAGTTTGGATAAATACCTTGACTAGTTCTGGATCAATGTCTGGATAGACTCCATGGCCTAAGTTGGCGATGTGTCGACTTCCTTTAAACTGCTCCATCATGGCTTGGGTGGCCGCCCGCACTTGGTCTGGATTGCCGTAAAGGGCAGCTGGGTCGAGGTTGCCTTGTAATGTTTTGTCCGGCCCAATCAACTTTCGAGATTCTGCAATTCCCATGTTCCAGTCTAGCCCGATGGTTTCGCAGGAAAGCTTGGCTAGGGACTCACGCGCAAAAAACGCGCCTTTGGCAAAGACCGTTACAGGCACTTCGGTGATCGCATCGCAGATCTGGGAGATGTATTTCAAGGAAAACTCTTCGTACTGGGCTGGACCCAAGATCCCTGCCCAACTGTCAAATAGTTGCACCAAATCTGCGCCTGCACGAATTTGTGCTTTGAGGTAGTTGATGGTGGAGTCCGTGATGAGCTGTAAGAGCTGATGGGAAAATACCGGGTCTCGGTACAGTTTTTCTCGGGAAAGGGAGAATGTTTTGCTTCCACTGCCTTCGACCATGTAGGCAAAAATCGTCCAAGGGGCTCCAGCAAAACCAATTAAAGGCACGCGGCCCTGCAGGTTTTTCTTGGTGATCTGGATCGCATCCATCACGTATTGCAGGTCGTTGTCACCTTCGGCAATTCGAAGTTTTTTGAGGTCCGCTTCGGATCGAACCGTTTGTGGAAACCAAGGGCCACGCTTTTCTACCATTTCGTAGGGCAAGCCCATGGCTTCTGGAATTACCAGAATGTCTGAAAAAATAATGGCTGCATCTACTCCAAGCAGGTCTACAGGCTGAATAGTCACCTCAGCGGCAAGTTCTGGTGTTTGCGCCAGCTCAATAAAACCGGATACAGACTCCCGAACAGCGCGGTATTCTGGAAGAATTCTACCCGCTTGTCGCATCAACCAGACGGGTGTCCGTTCGGTTTTTTCACCTCTCGCTGCGCGGAGCAGCAGATCGTTTTGGAGTTTCATGGCGCAAAGATACGAGTGGAAGGGAAATCAGAAACTGAATTCGGAAAAGGGAACAAAGAAATGGACTTAGGAAGGAATAATTGGAGGGGAAACCTCCTTAGCGGACTGGAGCAAGGACATGAACTTCGGTTTCGCTGACGATCTTGTCGATGTAGTAGCCGCTCAGGGTCAGTTTATTGGCCTCGGCAAATTCTTGAATTTTTTCTTTGATGGTTTCTGGACCAGGCATCACCCATTTGCTACCCGTTACCTTCGCTAGAATGTATCGGGTCTCGGTGAATTTCTTTACCTCCAAGTTAGGGGCTCCAAATGGAAGATTAATCCCAGCAAAAACTTCCATGGTATCCAATTTGCCTGCGGGCTCCACATAATAAATCGTGTGTAGGGAAGTACCGGGATGTAATTTTTGGGTTCCTTGGATGGTTTGAAATACCTCCTCCAATCCCTTGTTCATGGGAGTTCCACGGAATGTTTTCCCAGTAAGTGTATCAGGAGATTTGGCTACTAGGCTCAGTTCTACAGGGCGATTTCCTCCCAAATAATCAAAAAGAAAGTAGCCTGCAACACCAAGGATTGCCAAGAAAAGGGCGATGATTTTGATTTTTTTCATGTTCAAAACAAATAACGAATGCCGATACCTCCCTGACCTTTGAGGTGGGCACGATCTATGAGTTCAGTAAATACTCCTGCTTCCACAAATACGGAAAAAGGAACTTGGTCAAAGTAATATTCCGCTCCCAAAAAAGCTTCTGGTCCTAAATCCCCGTTGGTGCGGTTTTCGAGTTGTATGGCTTTGAGGAAATCGATGCTGTCGCTGATTGTCGTGTACTGGTAGTTGACCTGGGTAGTTCGAAACTGTGCACCTAGACCAGCATACCCCAATAAATATCCCTCTTCCAATTCAAAGACTTCGGTCAAATCCGTGTGGAGCGCCATTCGAAAAGAAAGCGCCACCCCTCGCGTACCGGTAAGGGAAATTACCCTTGCGTCGGAACTTGGAGGACGGCGGTCGAAGGATTTCTGGAAGTAGGTATCGGAATTGATGCTACCGGAGCCCACCAAGACCTCATAGGTAAGGTAGTCCTTTACCACGTCTTTGTAACTGATGGAAAAGGGATCTCCAAAGCGGAAGCCAAGACCCCTCTCTTGGGAATAGCTTAAAATCGGAAGTAGGAGGAGAAGCGCGGTTACTAGGAGTCGCATTGCAAAAACGGAATTAAAGCGTTGCCATTTTTCGTTGCATTTGATGCAGTTGGGTGTAATAGCCTCCCTGCTCCAGTAAGGAATCGTGGGTGCCTCGTTCCACTATTTCCCCTTTGTTCAGTACCAGGATTTGATCTGCTTTCTGGATGGTGGACAGGCGGTGGGCGATCACGATGGAGGTTCTGCCCTGCATCATTTTTTCGATGGATTCCTGGATCAATTCCTCTGTTTCCGAATCTACAGAAGAGGTGGCCTCGTCCAAAATCAAGATTTCGGGATTGTAGACCATGGCCCGCACAAAGGAAATCAGTTGACGCTGCCCCACCGAAAGCGTGGACCCTCGTTCCATCACGTTGTAATCCAACCCGCCTGGGAGTTTTTCAATGAATTTGGAGGCGCCGACCAATTCGGCCGCTGCCATTACTTGCTCTCTGGTAATGTTTGGATTGCCCAAGGTGATGTTTTGGTAGATGCTACTGGAAAATAAGAATACATCTTGCAGCACCACGCCGATGTGTTTGCGGAGGGCGCTCAGTTCAAACTCTTGAATATTGGTCCCGTCGATGGTAATGGCACCCTTGTTGATTTCGTAAAAACGAGAAATCAAATTGATGATGGAGGATTTGCCTGCACCTGTAGCACCCACTAGGGCTATGGTTTGGCCATTTTTCACCTCAAAGGAAATGTCCTTGAGCACGTAGTCTTCCTCCTTGTAGGCAAACCAAACTTGGTCTAGTTTGACATTTCCTTGCACTTTTTCTGGGCTGAAGCTGCCTTCATTGGCGATGTGCTCGCTAGAGGCAAGGAGTTTGAAGATTCGGGAGGAACTCACTACGCCCATTTGGAGGGTATTGAATCGGTCTGCAATCATCCGAATGGGTCGGAAAAAGAGTTGCAGGTACATGATAAAGGAGATCAAAATACCGATCTGCAGATCCATACCAAGTACGCCGACCGCACCGTACCAGACGACGAGTCCGATACCGATGGCTTGGATGATTTCGGCAACAGGAAAGTACACGGAATAGTACAGAACCGAACGGATGTGTGCAGCGCGGTGCTCGCGGTTGATTTCTTTGAATTTCTCGTATTCTCTTTTTTCCCGATTAAAAAGCTGCACAATGGTCATCCCAGTAATGTGTTCCTGTAGGAAGGAATTCAGGTTGGCCACGGCATTGCGCACGTCGTTGAAGGTGACTTTGATTTTTTCCTTAAATACGTAGGTGGAGATCACCAAAAGAGGAAGCGTACTGAGGGAGACGAGCGTGAGTTTCCAGTCGATGTAAAACATCACACCCAGAATCGTAATGATCTGAAGTAGGTCGCCGATGATGGCTGCAAGGCCTTCGCTAAACACATCTGCGAGGGTTTCGATGTCCGATACATTTCGGGTAACTAGCCTTCCGATGGGGGTGTTGTCAAAAAATTGGAGACGAAGTTTTAGTAAATGTTTGTACAGGCGTACGCGGATGTCTTTGATGATCACCTGCCCGATCCAGCCCGAATAGTAGGTATGGGCCCATTGAGCCAGGGCCTGGATAATCATGAGCCCTACCAGGATGTAGATAATGCGAACCAGTCCTGCTGCATCGCCGATGGCTACGTGCTCATCGATGGCAATTTGGATGAGGTAGGGACGAGTGGGGGCTAATATTGCCAAGGCAATGGTCAGTGCAACTAGAAAATAGAATTGCTTTTGGTAGGGCTTTACATAGGTGTAGAGCTGCCGCAAGACCTTCATGTCTAGGATTTCTCCTGCTGATTCTTTTTCTTTTTCTAAGCTCAAAGCCTGTTTAGTCTAGGTAAATGTGTGATGGGTACTCGATTTTGCTTAAAAACAAGCCTTTTGCGGGTGCTGCTTTACCGGCTTGGGTCCGGTCCTTGGAAGCAATGACCTGGTGTAAGTCTGCGACAGGTCGGTGCCCAAAGCCAATTTCCAGTAAGGTGCCTACGATGGACCTGACCATCCCCCGCAAAAAGCGGTTGGCCGTAATGTGAAAAAGCAATTCTTCCCCATTTGGTTCCCAATAGGCCTCGAAAATCTTGCAGCGGAAGTGGCTCACCGCGGTATGTACCTTGCTGAAGCATTCAAAATCCTCGTAGCCGAGCAGGAGTTGGGCTGCTTCGTTCATTGCTCTAACATCCGGCTGCTGAAAAAGTTGCCAAGCGAAATCCTGAAGAAAAGGATTTTTGGAAAAGGTAATCCGGTAGAAATAGGAGCGCTTGGTGGCAGCAAAGCGCGCATGAGCCTCCGGTTGTACTTTTCGCACCGCATAAATGGCAATGTCTTTGGGAAGAATGGCGTTGATGGCCTTGATGAAATTTTCTCCTAAATCGGAATCCGTAAGGTCAAAGTGACACACCTGCTGGCTTGCATGTACCCCGGTGTCGGTTCGGCCACTTCCCATGACGGAGATGGGCATGCGAAAGTAGGTACTCAATGCTTTTTCAAGACACTCCTGAACAGTAAAGGCATTACTCTGGATCTGCCAGCCATGAAATGCGCTGCCCTTGTAGCTGAGTTCTAGAAAATACCGGGTTGTCGTGTCGTTCATGCCGGCGCAAAGATACGATTCCGAATGAAATCCACCGATACTTGATATTCCCGGATGAAGCCGTTTTCTTTGTTGAAAAAATAATCCGTATGATTCAGCGCGTTCAAACAATTTTTCTTTTTCTCATTGCAGTAGGCATGGGTATCACCTTGAGTACTCAACTTTGGAGCCAGGGTGGTGCCGCAGGGGATTCTTGGAATCTTTCGGCTTTTCTCATGGCCAACTTGGACGAAAGTGGGAAGGTGATTCAGTCCTCTTCCAAGTGGTACCTTGGTGCGCTAGCAACTCTTGCTGCGATTTTGGCTTTGGTTTCTATCTTCCAATACAAACTTCGTTCTCGTCAGCTTTTGCTCAACATGATCAATTCGCTCGTGATGGTGTCTCTGGTAGCAGCGACCTTTTTGACTACCAACGGTGTAAATGAAGCCATTCAAGGTCAAGACGGCGGTGATTACGGCATTGGATTTTGGTCGATATTGGTGTCCATGGTCATGAACATGCTTGCCAACCGCTTTATCAAAAAGGATGAGGCGCTGGTCCGTTCGGTAGATCGAATTCGTTAATTGGAAGCCTTGCGAAAACGCAGGGCTTTTTTTTAGGAAGGATTTTCCTCCTGTCCTAGACTTTTCTAACTTGTTGCAGTTGAACTTGTACTTATGAAATTTGAAACCTTGACCATTCACCTCGGCAATGGGACTCACGAGAGTCACGGCGCTGTGGTACAGCCCATCACTTTGAGCACCACGTTTGAACATGGAAACGAAGGAGGGATGCTTTATTCTCGTGCCAACAATCCCAACCGACATTCCTTGGAACAGGTCTTGGCAGCCATGGAAAAGGGTGAAGATGCAGCAGCCTTTTCTTCAGGAAATGCTGCCGGTACTGCCGTTTACCAAGCCCTTGCTCCAGGATCCCATATCGTGGCTCCGGACGACATGTACCATGGACTCCACAATTCCATGGTGCAGCTCTTTGCGGGCATTCACGAGGTGACCTTTGTGGACATGAGCAATCTCGAAGCGGTGAAAAATGCCATCCGTCCCAATACGGCACTTTTTTGGGTGGAATCCCCGTCCAATCCGCTTTTGAAGGTGAGCGATATCCGTGCGATTTCGGCCTTGGCCAAGGCTAAGGGAGCGATTTTGGCTTGTGACAATACCTTTGCTACACCGGTATTTCAAAACCCCATCGACTTGGGAGCAGACTTGGTCATGCATAGCAGCACCAAGTATTTTGGGGGGCATTCCGATATCCTCGGAGGAGCCTTGGTCACGGCAAAAAAAGATGCCTTCTGGGAAAAAATCAGGAATGTGCAGCGCATCGGCGGCGCAGTTCCTTCTCCTACAGACTGCTATTATTTGACACGCAGTATCCGTACGCTGGCCTACCGAATGAAAGGACATGCAAGCAATGCCAAGGCCTTGGCGGAATTTCTAGTTTCCCATGCTCAAGTGGAAAAAGTATACTACCCAGGATTGGCTACCCATCCCAACCACGCGGTGGCAGCCAAGCAAATGCATGGCTTTGGAGGGATGGTTTCCTTCACGGTAAAAGGTGGAGCGGCAGCGGCAGATCGCTTGGTATCCAAACTTCGATTCTTCGCCAATGCGACGAGTCTGGGCGGGGTAGAAAGTTTGATCGAGCGCAGGGCTGCTGTGGAGGGTCCAAATACGACTACTCCCGATAATCTACTCCGTGTATCTGTAGGCCTAGAGCATATCGATGATTTGATTGACGACATGAAGGAGGCGTTAGGATAATATTCGCTAACGGTTGACAGTCCACGGTCCACAGCCCATTGAATTAAGCTTCAATCTTTATTCTAAGGGAAATGGCTTTATGGCGGATCCAGTATAAAATACGATGAAAAAGAAAGGTCCCGCACGTGCGGGACCTTTTTTGCTTACTTATAGATTTGGACAGGCCAGCTGTCGTTGCCTAAGTTGATGTCTGTAGTGACCTTGTCTGGATCGATGACCACCTGCTTGATCTTCTTGCTTCCTTTGTGGAGGTAGGTCCAAGTGTCTCCACGTTGCCAGATTTCCACGGGTAGGTTTACCCGCTCGGTTGCATTGTCTGCGTAGATGATTTCAAGGGTAACTGGCATCGGGAAGTCTCCTTTATTCACTAGGCTGATGACGTGATTTTCGCCATAAGGCTGTACGGAGTTGATGCCGAGGTCAATGTTGCCATTGCCATAAAACCAACCCTTCCAGAACCAAGATAAGTTCTCGCCGGCCACATTTTCCATATGATTGAAGAAGTCACCTGGCTGCGGGTGCTTGAATGCCCAGGTTTTGATGTACGAACGGAATGCATTGTCAAAGCGCTCTGGGCCGAGAATGTATTCGCGAAGCATCACCAAACCAACAGCTGGCTTCATGTAAGCGACCATACCCAGGTTGCGGGTATCTACCACATCTGGATAGTTGTCAATTCCTTCCCGGTTGTCACTGGTGAAGTAGTTGTTGAAGTTGCGGGTTTGCTGTAGGGTAGAAGGGTATTCTCCCTTATTGAAGGCGTTGGAACTGTAGTGGTTGATAAAGGTATTGAAGCCTTCGTCCATCCAAGCGTAGCGGCGCTCGTTGGTGCCGACGATCATTGGAAACCAGTTGTGTCCAAACTCGTGGTCGGTCACGCCCCAAAGGGATTCTCCTTTGGATTGGTAGTGGCAGAAGTTGAGTCCTGGGTATTCCATACCGCCGATTTCTGCAGCCACGTTAGTCGCAGTTTCGTAAGGGAATTCATACCATTGCTTGGAGTAGTATTCGATGGACGCCTTGCTGTATTCTGTAGATCGGGTCCAGGCATCTTGTCCATTGCTTTCGATGGGGTAGGCAGACTGTGCGAGGGCCTTTTTGCCGCTAGGCAGGTTGATTCGTGAAGCATCCCAGATAAAAGAGTCTGAGGTACCGAAGGCCACGTCGCGTGCATTTTGAATGCGGAAATGCCAGGTCACCATGCCGCTCTGCTTGGGACGGGTGAGTGCGGTGTTTTTGATTTCTTCAGGAGACACTAAGTAGACTGTTTCTTCGCTTTGTGCGGCTTTCGCATAGCGGGTTTGCAATTCCTTGCTCAGTACTTCGGTGGGGTTCATCAATTTGCCTGATCCCACGACGATGTGGTTGTAAGGTACCGTAACCTTGTAGTCAAAGTTGCCATACTCCAAGTAGAATTCACCGGCACCTAAGTAGGGCTCGATATTCCATCCTTCGGTTTCGTCAAAGACAGCCACTTTGGGATACCACTGCGCAAAGGCATAGATCCAGCCGTCTTTCACTTTCAGTCGTCCCATGCGGTCCATACCTTTTTGAGGTACTTTGAAGGAAAAGTCCATGGAGACGGTTGCTTTTCCACCTTTGGCGGGGATCGGTTCAGCAAACCACACCTGCATGCGGGTGTCGTCGATGAGGTGTTTGCTTGAGTTGACACCTTTTGGACCTACTTTGGACTGCACATTGGCAATTTGGTAGCCACCGTCCACGTCTCCATTGTATCGATTGCCCTGCACGGGAGTGGTGAGGGTTCCGCGTGAGGTAGAGGTAAATCGATTTTGCTCCAGTTGGAGCCAGATGAAGTCCAAGGCTTCTGGGCTGTTGTTGGTGTAGGTGATGCTCACCTTGCCGGAAAGGCTGTGATTGGCTTCATCCAGTGCAACTTCGATTTGGTAGTCTGCGGCATTTTGCCAGTAGGCTTCCCCGGGCTTGCCTGAGGCAGAGCGGTAGCTGTTTCCTCTGCGGTCGATGACTTCGGTGAAGTTTTTTTGGTTGTTGTCCTTTCCTTGTTGTGAAAAAGTAGGGGAAGGAGCATTCAGAATAAAGAGGGACAAAAGTCCGCCTAGTTGGAGTATTCTTTTCATGTGATGTTCTTATTTGTGTTGAAAATAGTGAGAAAACTGCTTTAAAAAAAAGTTAGAAAAATGGGTGAGGTAAGATGTCAGGAGGTGGGTTTACCGGAGGAGTGGTGGTGAATTTGGAGTAGTGATTTCTTTTTTCTTCTCATTTTCAATAATTTAAATGGAAACGTAGAAAAAAAACAGGGAAGGGTATTGCATAAAATCTGATTCAGGTTACCTTTGCAATCCCTTCTTAAAAGAAAGTCTAGGGGAGTTTAGCTCAGCTGGTTCAGAGCATCTGCCTTACAAGCAGAGGGTCGGGGGTTCGAATCCCTCAACTCCCACATCAAACCTCGAAGAAATTCGAGGTTTTTTTGTTTTCTATCGGTTCGGGGATTCTCCCGTAATTCTACGGGATCAACTCCTACATCGTGTCTCGAAGTGATTCGGGTTTTTTTGTCTCAATTTTTTTATCATTTATGTGTTGTTCGTTCTACATTCTTTTTTCCGCTTCCAGGAACGCGTTTTACGTAGGGCATACCTGCGATGATTTATCTGAACGATTAAGAAAGCACAATTCCAATCATAAAGGATTTACTGGGGTTAATGTTGATTGGGAGGTGGTGTATTTTGAATCTTTTCCAGAAAGATCAACAGCCTATAAAAGAGAAAGAGAAGTCAAATCCTGGAAATCCAGAAAAAAACTAATGGAGTTGATTGTGAGAAAAGTTTAGCTCAGCTGGTTCAGAGCATCCCGATGCAATCGGGAGGGTCGGGGGTTCGAATCCCTCAACTCCCACATCAAATCCCGATTTTTTCGGGATTTTTTTTGTCTCAAAAACCGTAAGGATTATTTAGCGAAATCAATCAAAAAACCTCTTAAAAACTCAAATTTTGATGTTTTTTGATTTTTTCAATTCAAAAAATTTGGATTATTTCGGTGTGTTTTTTCGAGTTAAAACCTTCCCTAATTCTTCAAATTTTTAGACCTTTTTTCGTTCGTCAAATCCACTTGCAAAAAATTTGCAAAAAAATCTGGAAAAGAGGGGAAGGGATTTGCAAATTAAACCCCGATTTAGTCTCTACATTTTCTTCCAAATTTTAGTGAGTAAATTAAACTTCAATAGGGATCTGAAGGTAATCCCTTCTGAGAATCATAAAAAGGTAAAAAATCCATTATTTCATTTCAAATTGGTATAAAAATTATGGCTTGTGATAGGTAGTAATAATAAACTCAAAATTCTGAATTATCTTTCAACACAAATCGCCCCCATTTTCTAAAAGCAAGACTATGAGAAGATTATCTTTTTCCCTTTTTTTTCTCCTCCCTTTTTTTGTTGAAGCGCAGGTTTCGAACTTTCACTTAGAGAGTGGAAGTATTCAATATCAAAGAATTTATGATGTTGATGGGGTGTCTGAAGATCAGTTGATTGAAAAATTAAATAGCAGATTACCTTCAGTTTCTGGTTTAAGAGACATGAATTTTAATGGATCCGTGTTTACTGGCAGGATTGAAGGGTTAATGATAGATTATAAAAAATTTGGGGGTAAGTCCATGACTACTTGGACTGCATTAAATTTCCCCATGAACGCAATACTTACAATTCAAGTTAAGGACAATCGGTATCGTGTTTTATTAACCGATATTGAAACCAAAGGTGATGACTTGCTTATTGGCACTTACATTTTTAATAGTTTAGTTACTAAAAATAAAGGAACAGAATTAACGACCAATAAAACAGTTTTAAACGGACTCGATTTAATCGATAAATTTCTTTTTGAGAAGTTTAATTTTAATTCTGCTCAAATTGAAGATGATTGGTAAAACTCCTCAATTGAATAGTTTTTCCATCTAAACTCGCCCCTTTACTTTTTGGAATCCTCCTTTATACTTAAGAGAAAGGAGGTTGACATGTCAAATCAATTATTGAATAAGTACGCAGAGATTATAAGTTCTCTCAAAGCATCCAACGGGATTAAGGTTGTATCAGTCGAAGAGATAAATGACAACGAGGTTTTTCTAAGTCTGAAGGATTCATTTGTTGCCTGAAATCAACAATTTTCTTACATAAAAAGGACCCATAAGGGACTTTTTTAGTTTATGCCCCATTCGAATTTTCTTGAAAAAAAAGGTTAATAAAACTAAAACTCAAGGTGAATTAAGATTTAGTTTTTGATTGATTTGAAAGCACATTTTAGTCAAAAATATATTTTGTCTATTTTGAATTCTCTGAAATCTTGTATGGTTAGACTTAATTCATTTTATTTATCTCGTTCTTAAATTATTAAATTATGGAGGCTCAATTTAAAAAAGGCTTTTTCGAATTTATTTCAGCTGCAGATTCTGAGAAAGTACATTCACAAACAATAGGGTGGATTTTTTCAGAATACTGTAATGTTTTTAACCCTGAAGAAAAGAGCGCCATACTTAATGAACTTTGTTTTAATGTAGAAATCATAAAGTATGATTTCAAAACCATTAAAAAAGTTGATGTTGAAGTAAAAGACATTGATATTCTAATTGAAGGAGATGATTGGCGAATAGTGATTGAAAACAAGATAAAGTCATCACAACATAGTAATCAACTTTTAAAATACGAGTATATCACTGCAAAAACTATAGAGGATGCTAAGAAAATAGAGGAACACTGTTACACCAAAAATTTTTGTCTTGATTTAACACCATCTATGCGCTTAGATGGTGAAAAACAGCCTTTTTATATTTATCTATCATTAATCGAAGAAGAACCTAATGGTTTTAATTATTGGAACCGTATTAATTATTCTAAACTACAGGGCGTAATAAAAAAACACATTAATAAAAAAAGTGCCGTTGAGCATACAGATTATTCTTTTGTTGAATCATACCTTCAAACAATTAATAATTTGTCTAGTACGGCAGATTCTTTTATTAAAAGTCCTAAGGAGTATAGTTTTGTGTTTTCTGAAGGGAAAAAGACAAAAAGTCAATTATTGAATCTGAGAAGTCAAGAAAATACAGCTTCTTGGTATATAAAGAATTTACAAATGGAAACTTTATTACAAAAATGGTTCTATAGCAATCTTGTAAAGTCAATATATAGTAGAGGTTTTAATTTTGAGTATAGCATAGGGGAGACTCATGGAACAGCTTTACTTGATTTCTTTTTTGATGAAATCACCATAGATGACAAAAAGTATACCTCCATTCTTCAATTTCAAGGGTATGCTGTCAAATTGGCTTTAGCAGGAAACTCTGGAAGCAAGAATTTAAATAATTCTGATTTAGCAGAATTACGAAGTCGAAGAAAAAATAAATTTGCAACAAAATTAGCCCAGAGTCCTACTTTTTTTAATGAAAGTGGTTATGTGTTATTAGAGGAGGACAAGATTATTTCTAAAATTGTCTCTGATTTAAGTACCCCAAGAAGTTTAGAAGGGTTTATTTCTATTAGGCTAGAAAATCAAAAGAAGCAGGATGAATTTTGGCAGTTAAAGGACAATCCAATTGATTTTGTGATTGGGATGATAAAAAAGGCTCAATGTATTTTTAAAGAATTAAATGATTGATATCATTTCTGAACCATTTATTTTAGTTTGCACATCTCACTAAATTATCAAAAAATAAAATTTTGGGACCAGAATTTCACTAAAATTGATTATTTCCTAATCCAATGCTCCGCCTAATTGTCGCTGGTACCCGAGATTTTGAAGATTACGATCTTCTAAAATCCAGCTTAGATGAATTTATTTCCTTCCATTTTTTGAAAGATCCGGATCCTGGTGTTGTGATTATTTCCGGAATGGCCAAAGGAGCGGATCTCTTGGGTGTTCGCTATGCCAAGGAACATAATTATTTTGTGGAGGAGTTTCATGCAGACTGGAGCAAGGGGAGGAGCGCAGGGCCTCAGCGAAATGCAAAGATGGCCAAGTCAGCCAATGCCTGTATTGCATACTGGGATGGCAAAAGCAAGGGGACCGCAAGCATGATTGCCTTGGCCAAAAAGCATGAACTTTATTTGAAGGTTATATATACGAAGGAACCGTAAGGAGCTTAGTAAATCAAGATTCTGAACTTTAGAACCCATCCTTACCGATTGTTTCAACTCTTTATCTAGGTTAAAAATACCTCAATTCAATAGATTCAAGATCTTGGTGTCACTCACTTACTGCTCCCCGAATTTTGGGGGCGTAATTCTTGACTTGGAAGAAAATCAGTTGTAAAATTTCGATGAGCTGTTCTAGATCAACTTTTGACTCGTCTTTGGAAAGGGGCATGACGTAGCGGAAATAAACTAGGCCAGACTGAGGATCACACACAAAGCCAGGGGTAACCAATTCGCAATTCATGAAGTGAAGGATGGAGTCCAGGTACTTCGGGTAGTCAGCGGTGATTTCGAGGACAGGGACGACAAATTGAAGCAAACGAAAGGTATCTACTTCCTCTTCAAGATCGGGGATGTAGCCAATTTCCATCACAAAGTTTTCCTCTTCCTTGGTTTTAAAAAATAGTTCTAGGTAGGCCTCCAGAGTCTCCAATTGACGGGACTTTAAGGACACTTTCACATTTCGTTTTACTAAAAAATCATGTATTGCTTCAAGGGTCATGTTGCTATTAGTTTACGAGGAAGGGTTGGAGAAAGGCGAAGTTGAACTAAATCTACTCCATACTTACAGTTAAGATGTCCAATACTTTAGGATATTTTTTTCTAAACCTCTCTTTTCATGTGCGAGTAAGTCGAGTTTTATAGAAGTTTTTCTTCGCTCCGCTCCTTCAAAAGGAGTTAAAGGACATTCATTTCAGTTTTTATTGGATTTTCTTCCTTCCATGCTTTAAACCCTTTTGCAGCCCCAGTATATCCTTTGCCTTTTACTTTCAAAACCCCGTAATTCTTGAAAAGCACGATATTTTTCCCGGTTCCTTTGGTAGAGTTAAAGACGATTCCATCTCGTCCCTCTTGGCGAACTTTTTTCTCAATTTTTAAAGGATCTTTTTTCACCATAATTGCTAGAGATTCTGTGGCCGATGCATCGACTAAATCTGCAGAACCTGCTCCAACATACTCAATTAGGTGGATGGCAGTGAGTAAACCCTTTGAAGGATCTCCTCCTTCTTTTAAATTGTCGAATTCATGGGCTGCAACTTCCGCATAGGAAGTTTGCAGGTCAGTTGCCACATAAAAACCTCCTCCAAATCTACTCGCAGGATTATGAAATCTTGGATCTATTCGGTTAAGAATACTTTTTGCAGATCTTTCGTTGGTAGTGACGTGAAATGCTGAGGAAATCCCTTTATCGTAGGCAGGTAAATTTTCTTCGGTGGCTTCCACTCCCTCAATTCCTTCTGAAGATTTAAACCATAAATCATCATCAAGCTTTTGCTTATCGATTACATCGGTAGAGTACGCTTTATCTTTCCCATTTTTATCTTTAGGCCATAATTCGTCTTTTCTTCTGTCAATTTTTTCTGGGGCAGGATTTTTCGGGGCTAGTTGAAAGGTATTGGAAGAAAAGCTGCTGGTTTGCGCAGTTTGGAAACCGGGCATCGCCTTTAATTGCATCGCTTTCGCGCCCAGTACATCAGCTTCTTTTTCCAATCCGGCATTGTCGTTGATATTGACCTTGCCTTTGAGTTGTGTGGTTGGCTGTACGCGTCCTTCTTTTTGCTGGACCACATGCCCGAGCTCATGAGGTAGATGTTTTTCTTGCCCTGGCCCTAAGTGGATATTAGTTCCCTGTGCATAGGCATGAGCTTGCAGTTGGGCTGGCTTGTCTGAGTTGCGGTGCACCTTCACGTCGCTCAAAGAGAGACCAGAGAGGGATTCCATTCCGGATTTGAGTTGGTCAGGGAGTCCTGTTTTATTCTCTTGTCGCTGTACTGGGGCGCTTGATGAAGTTGGCTGCCGAAGATCACTAGCTGCCTTCAATTGAGCTAGACGAGAAGCTCCTGTAAATAGGGATGCCTTGGCTTGTAGTTGGGTGGTATTGCTTCGGTTGCCCTTGTCATCCGCTGCCGCTTGCAAACTGACTAGCTGCGCGGTGCTGGATCGATTGTCGGAATACTCTAATTCGCTAACCTCGCTTTTTACCTCTTGCTTCTGGGTAGCGGTGGCTTTTTTACTTTCAGGTGTGGGGGCACTCTTAAATTCTGCCATTTGAGGTAATCACGGTTATAACTAAAAAAATCAAGTTACCATTTAAATTCCTGCTAGGCCGCCTGCCTAAAATAGAAGCACCGCCATTTAATCGATTTGATATAAATTTGTCGGATTTGAGGGATGATTTTTACTTTTTATTCAGAGTTGAGTGGTTGAACTAAGCTGGATAAACTCAAGTTCCTTGCAAATCAATTCGTATTCAGCTCACTTCTGGATTGTATTTCCTATAGCCTTGCAAGCAATGAATACCCATACTTTCCCTTCCACCGCTTGGAAAGGAAAGTTCGTACTTCCTCCTCCCGACCGTTATCGCCGGCAAGCTGGGTGAAATAAAAAATTACAATTCTGAGAGATTTTCTAGGTCATTCAAATCTTTTGAACGGCCACTTATTTTTTTGTTTTTGCGAAGATCATTTAAATGTATGATTTTCATTGGAATGCCTTCAAATACTGTTTGAATGGCATTTTCGTTTATTTGCTGAAAGGAAAAGCCCGAAATTTCTTTTAAGATTTCAATACAGATTGGAGGTCTTCCAAAGGTATATACGTTTACTTCTGATTGATTCAAAAAAGAATCTTCCGTCATATCAAAAGTGGGCATTTGAAACTGAAGAAATGCTTGAACCAGTTTTTCGTAATTGTCTTTTGATACCTCTACAAAGAGGTCTAAATCACCTGTAGTTCTTGGAAAACCATGGTAAATAACAGAATAACCACCTACTAATATGTAGTTGACTTTTTTATCATTCAAAGCCAATAAAAATTCTTGAAAATCCTGATTGAAAATATTTCCCATACCTTAAAATTTCCGGGAAGAGCCCATTGTTTTATCCATTCTTGGGGGAAATTCGATTGGATAGTTATAAGAAACACTATTCAGGTAAGCGAAGACTTTACCCAATTCTTCTGCTGACATACCCTTGTAGTGCACAATCTCTGGCTTATGTTCAAATAGATTTCCTGATGAGCTGCTTGTTCGGTCTAATTTCGGCATGTGTAAATCTACCTTTTTTGTGAATGAGTCCCTAATCAAAAAAGAGATTAGGTAAGTACCCTAAATTTCGGGCTCCTTACAAAATATTAATTACTAAGAATTCAATTTGTTCGGTTTTTGTAGCTCTATACTCCCTCAATATCCATACTTTCCCTTCCATCTTTTAGAAAGAAAAGTTCGCAATTCCTGCTCCCGCGCGTTGTCCCCGGGTTGGTAGAGGGTAGTGCCTTGGATGGCTTCCGGGAGGAACTCTTGGTTTATAAAGTTACCCGGACCATCGTGGGAGTATTGGTAGGCTTTGCCGTAGTTCAACTCTTTCATCAATTGTGTAGGTGCATTCCGCAGGGCCAGGGGCACAGGCAAATCTCCTGTTTGCTTCACCAAGGCCTGGGCCTGGTTGATGGCTAAGTAAGAGGCATTGCTCTTGGGTGAACTGGCCAAGTAGGTGACGCACTGGGACAAGATGATTCGTGATTCCGGGTAGCCGATTAGTTTGACCGCATCAAAGCAATTGGTGGCCAACAGCAAGGCGTTCGGGTTGGCATTCCCGATATCCTCCGAAGCAAGGATCACCAGTCTCCGCGCAATAAAGGTCAATTCTTCCCCTCCCTCAATCATCCGTGCCAGCCAGTACACGGCCGCATTCGGATCGGAACCGCGGATGGATTTGATAAAAGCGGAGACGATGTCGTAATGCTGCTCTCCAGACTTGTCATACAAGGCTACCTTTTGTTGGGCTACCTGCATGACCCGCTCGTCGGTGAGGGTGCAAGGATTTTCGGGCAAGCTTTCGATGACGATCTCCAGCAGGTTGAGCAGTTTCCGTCCATCTCCGCCGGAGATTCGGAGCAAGGCATCCGTTTCTTGGAGGATCACCTCCTTTTTCTTCAGGTCAGCATCCTGGTCCAGCGCTTGCTGAATCATGGCTTCCAAGTCAGCCTTGCCCAAAGGATGCAGGGGAAATACCTGACATCGGGAGAGTAGGGCCGCGTTGACCTCAAAAGAAGGGTTTTCAGTAGTGGCCCCGATCAGTCGGATACTGCCTTTTTCTACTGCCCCAAGCAAGGCGTCCTGCTGGGATTTGTTGAAGCGATGGATCTCATCGATAAAAAGAACTGCCCCTTGTTGGAATTTGGCTTTTTCGAGCACCTCTCGGATGTCTTTTACCCCCGCATTGATCGCGCTGAGGGTGTAGAAAGGTGCTTTGATTTCATTGGCAATGATGTTGGCGATGGTTGTTTTCCCGACGCCTGGAGGACCCCAAAGAATCAAGGAAGGCACATTTCCGGATTTGATGGCTTGGTGCAAAAAAGACTGGGGGCTGGACAGGTGTTCCTGGCCAATCAGTTCCTCCAATCGGCTTGGGCGCATGCGTTCGGCTAGTGGGGTGGGGTTCATTGTTTGGAGGCAAGATTTGTTAGTATCAAGTATCAAGTAAATAGTATCAAGAAGCATCAGGAGCAGCATTCAAGTCCTACTACACATCCCCACTTCTTCATTCTTCAATCGGGGTTCATCATTCGCTATTTTTTTTGGAGTGTCCAGTTTTAAATTCTATCTGAATCAGAATTCCTACTTTGTCAGTCTACGGTAGGTTTATTGTTTCTCACCTCTAGTTAATGTCGAACGCATAACGCCGATTGAAGAATGATGAATTTCAATTTCTACTAAGTTCAAGATCCCTTGTCTATCCGTTTCCCAAACTCCTCCAAGTGATCGTCTCCAAAGTCGAGATGGGTCACAAAGCGAATAAGGTCCTTGCCAAACTTTACTCCCTTGATGCCTTTGCTGCTTAATTCCTGAAGGTAGGCCTCAGGGGTGATGCCTTCCAGTCGGGCAATGACAATGTTGGTGGCTACAGGTAGCACTTCTACTACATGAGGTGCTTTCATGAGGAACTCACCCAAAGTACGTGCACGGCTGTGGTCTTCTTTCAAGCGCGCTACCTGATGATCCAAGGCATAAATACCCGCTGCTGCCAAAAATCCAGCCTGACGCATGCCGCCACCAAAGACTTTTCGCACCTTACGGGCACGCTTGATGTCTGCTTTTGAACCCAAAAGCACGGATCCGATGGGGCAACCCAGGCCCTTGCTCAGGCAAATGGAAATGGTGTCAAATAAGTTTCCCCAGTCTGCTGGAGCATCGCCTGTTTCGACCAAGGCATTGAATAGACGAGCGCCATCGAGGTGAAGTTTGAGCCCTTTCTCTTGACAAAGTGCCTGTATGGGTCGTACCTCATCTAACGTATAGATGCTTCCGCCACCTTTGTTCATCGTATTTTCTAGCGAAACGAGCGTAGTTTCCGGTGCATGGACATCGTCCGGGTTGATGGATTCGGCCACCTGGGCAGCGGTGATTTTTCCCAAGTCTCCAGTCAAGAGTTTCACCGAAGCCATGGAGTTGGCCATGATGCCGCCCCCTTCGTACAGGTAGATGTGGGAATATTGGTGGCAAATGACTTCTTTTTGAGGGCCAGTGTGCAAGCGGATGGCAATTTGGTTGGTCATTGTGCCCGAGGGGCAAAATAGCGCTGCTTCCTTTCCAAAAAGGCTGGCTATCTTTTCCTCTAGGGCATTGACTGTAGGGTCTTCTCCAAATACATCGTCTCCCAGGGGAGCGGCGTACATGGCTTCGCGCATCCCAACACTGGGCTTGGTGAGCGTATCGCTCCGTAAATCTAGAGTCAGCATGTTTATTTCTCGTCTTTTTTAAAGAATAGGTCTAGGCTACTTTTTCGCTTTTGAAAGATTCCTTCCATATCCGAAAGTTCTAGGTTGAGGGCTTTGGTGGAAATTTGAATTTCTACCAAGGAAATCCCCAAGGAGATCAGCAGGGACACCATGCTGATGACAAAGGTCCAATTTGCCGAATCCGTAAATCCTTTGAACAGCAAAAACATGCAAATCACGCAGAGCAAAAAGCTAAATACCCCGAAAAGTTGCATGTTCTTAATCAAAGTCAATCTTCTGCGGAGGTTGTGAATCTGCTCCACAATGATCTCTTGATCTGGGTCCTTCAGGTAATTTTTGTGCAGCCCCCGAATCAGGGTGGCGATGGCCAAAAACCGATTGGTAAAAGCCAGCATCAGCAAGGTGATTGCGGAAAAGAGGAGGGCAGGAGTGGAGAGTTGGAGTTCCATTGAACTAGCGTAAGTCTAAGACGTAAGTTGGGGAAAAGAAATGAAAAAGCCCGCTCCCAACTTTCCAATTCATTTAAATTGGAAGGCTAGAGAGCGGGCCTTAGGAAAATTTATTGCTTACAAGTGAATCACTTCGTCATAGGCTGCTGCCGCCGCTTCCATGATCGCTTCGGACATGGTTGGGTGCGGGTGCACAGTCTTGATCAATTCGTGACCGGTTGTTTCCAGTTTACGAATTGCTACGATCTCAGCGATCATCTCGGTGACATTGGCACCGATGAGGTGAGCACCCAATAATTCGCCGTATTTTTTATCGAATACCAGTTTTACAAAACCTTCTTTTGCACCGGATGCAGAAGCTTTGCCGGAGGCAGAGAAAGGAAACTTGCCAATACGTACTTCGTGTCCTGCAGCTTTGGCCTTGGCTTCGGTCAGGCCTACAGAGGCAATCTCTGGAGAGCAGTAGGTACATCCTGGGATGTTGCCATAGTCAAGTGCCTCTGGATGGTGTCCAGCGATTTTCTCTACGCAAATGATGCCTTCAGCAGAAGCCACGTGGGCCAATGCTGGTCCAGGAACCACATCACCAATGGCATAATAGCCTGGCATGTTGGTTTGGTAGTACTCATTCACTTGGATTTTTCCTTTGTCTACCAAGATTCCTACCTCTTCCAAGCCGATATTTTCCAAGTTGGATACGACACCCGCCGCAGAAAGAACCACGTCACATTCCAGAACTTCTTCTCCTTTGGCTGTCTTCACGGTTACCTTGCAACCTGCACCTTTGGTGTCCACTTTGGTGACTTCAGAGGAGGTCATGATGGTGATTCCAGATTTTTTATAGCTCTTCTCAAGGGCTTTGGAAACTTCCTCATCCTCTACAGGTACGATGCGGTCCATGAATTCTACGATGGTCACCTTGGTGCCGATGGCGTTGTAGAAGTAGGCAAATTCCACCCCGATGGCACCAGATCCTACGACCACCATGCTTTTAGGTTGGTTTTCTAGGGTCATCGCCTTGCGGTAGCCGATTACTTTTTCGTTATCAATCTTTAAAGTAGGAAGTTCTCTAGCGCGAGCACCAGTTGCGATAAGGATGTGGTCGCCAGCATAAACCGTCTTTTTGCCATCCTTGTCTGCTACCTCTACCTTCTTTCCAGGTTGGATTTTGCCCCAACCAGAAATGATCTCGATTTTATTTTTCTTCATCAAAAATTGCACGCCCTTGCTCATGCCATCTGCGACACCGCGGCTGCGCTTGACCATGCTGCCAAAATCTGCTGTAGCATCCTTCACTGTGATTCCGTAGTCGCTGGCATGGTTGATGTATTCGTAAACCTGTGCGCTTTTCAACAACGCTTTGGTGGGGATACAGCCCCAGTTGAGGCAGATTCCGCCCAACTCTTCTGCTTCCACAATGGCAGTTTTCAGTCCAAGTTGTGAAGCACGAATGGCCGCCACGTATCCTCCCGGTCCGCTACCCAGCACAATCAAGTCAAATTTTGTCGAAGACATAGTTTAATGGATTTGATATCAAAATAACTTCGCAAAAATAGGTCTTTTGCTTTCAGAAAAAAATCTGTTTTACGAGGTAGTTTCTGTCCGGAAAAGTTTCTTGCTGAAGGATTTAGTAAGGCTAAACTTAATTCTGAAATACGCTTTTTTGGTGTGTATTTCTTGGGATTATTTCAAAAAAATAGGGGAAATAATCCGTTCAGGATCACTTACACTGGCTTTCAAATAATCTAGCGACCAAATGACGGGAGAAATTTCTATTTTTGGCGAAATCAAAAATGAGTCTATTCATGGGATTACTAACTGGAAAAATTGCCCTCGTCACTGGAGCTTCCAAGGGAATTGGTAGAGCCATTGCCATCAAATTTGCCCAAGAGGGCGCGCAAGTGGCTTTTACCTACCTTTCAAGCGTGGAAAAGGGGCTTGCCTTAGAAACTGAACTAAAGGCTTTTGGCATTACTGCCAAAGGATATCGCTCGGATGCCTCCGACTTTAAAGCTGCAGATGAATTGATCAATGCGGTGGTGGCTGACTTTGGAGGCCTGGATATTTTGGTCAACAATGCGGGTATCACTCGGGACAACTTGCTCATGCGTATGACCGAAGAGTCTTGGGATGAGATCATGAACATCAATCTGAAGTCTTGCTTCAATACCGTAAAAGCGGCAACGCGTGTGATGATGAAGGCCAAGTCGGGTTCCATCATCAACATGACCTCTGTGGTCGGCGTGAAAGGAAATGCGGGACAAGCGAATTATGCAGCCTCGAAAGCGGGAATCATCGGTTTCACCAAATCCATTGCCTTGGAATTGGGATCACGTAATATTCGTTGCAATGCCGTAGCCCCTGGATTTATTGAAACAGAGATGACTGAGGTCTTGGATGAAAAAACAGTTCAAGGCTGGAGAGATGCCATCCCGATGAAACGAGGAGGTCAGCCCGAAGAAATTGCGGATGTATGCGTATTTCTCGGCTCAGATATGAGCAGCTACATTTCCGGCCAAGTGCTTCATGTCAATGGAGCGATGTATACTTAACATTTGAGGTCTTTTTCAGACCTCGAAGGTTTTCTATTTTCCTTTGAGGTCTATTTTTGACCTCGAAGGTTTAATCTTGCTAAACTAGTACGCTGAAACCTTCGAGGTTTTGGTAAACCTCAAAGGTTTTCACCAACCTTTGAGGTTTTTTTTTGACCTCGAAGGTTTAATTTTTCAAAAAAGCCACCTTTAAAAATCCTCAAGTTCCCGAAAATCTAAGTGATTGTCCTCTTCCCAAAGGTGATTTTTCTCAAACTCATTGATGCCTCCAAACCAGTCTAATACCCAATCGGTTTCAAGTTGATTGTTGTTTTTTAAAAGGAAAGTTCCGTAAGATGAATAGTTCCATTTTTTAAAATCTTGAATTAGACCATGCTTTTGTGGGTTCCGATGAATGTATTTGATGACTTCAGTTAAATAACTATCTGTATTTATTTGTTTTCTTTTGAATTTTCTTTGAAAGAGCCCTCCATGCCTATCAAAGGCCTTATTGTATGATTTTGAATAGGAATTCAAGAAATTAGAAAATGCAGAAAGAGCAGCAGCCTCATTTGTTGACTCCTTTACTTGAACTAAAAGATGAAAGTGGTTCGGGAGTAAGCAATAGCAGAAGGTAGCGAAATGGTTGGAGCAAAAATCAGCGTACCTTCTAAGAAAATAGGCGTAATTGCCCGCGTTTCTGAAGAGGAGTTCATTCCCAATTGTTCGTGAATAGATGTGGTAAATTTTTCCAGGGACTAATGGATCATACATAAAAAATGAGTTTAAAAAGTTGAGACCTAACCTTTGAGGTTTTGGGAAACTTCAAAGGTTGTTTAACTAACCTTTGAAGTCTTTTTTTGACCTCGAAGGTTTAAATATTGTAAAAACAGGACTGTGAAACCTTCGAGGTTTTGGGAAACCTCAAAGGTTATTGCTGCTAACCTTTGAGGTTTTTTTTTGACCTCGAAGGTTTGATTAGTACGCTTTGAAACCTTCGAGGTTTTGTAAACCTCAAAGGTTTTTTTCCAAAAACGGATAGCGGTAATCGGTAGGGGAGACCAAGGTTTCTTTGATCGTACGTGGAGATACCCAACGAAGTAAGTTGATCATGGAACCGGCTTTGTCATTTGTTCCTGAGGCTCTTGCGCCACCAAATGGTTGCTGTCCTACCACGGCGCCTGTAGGCTTGTCGTTGATGTAGAAGTTACCTGCTGCATTTTTTAATTTTTGGGTAGCCAGTTCGATTGCATACCGGTCTTTGGAGAATACCGCTCCGGTAAGTGCATATGGGGAGGTTTGATCTACCAACTCCAATGCCGTTTCAAAATGCTCCTCATGGTACACGTAGATGGTCAAGACTGGACCAAAGATCTCCTCGCACATGGTGGTGTACATTGGGTCTTGGGTAAGGAGGACGGTCGGTTCGATGAAGTACCCTTTTGACTTGTCATACTTACCACCAGCAACCACTTCTACTCCAGGGTTAGCCTTGGCTTGGTCGATGTAATTTGCGATTTTGTCAAAGGACTTCTCGTCAATCACTGCATTGATAAAGTTCGAAAAGTCTTCTGTTCCCCCCATGCTCATGGAGGCCAGATCTTCGATCATGTATTTTTTCACCTCTTCCCACAAGTTGCTAGGGATGTAGGCACGAGAAGCGGCCGAACATTTCTGTCCTTGGTATTCAAAAGCACCGCGAACGAGTCCCACGGCTACGGCCTTTGGATCTGCAGATTTGTGAGCCAAGACGAAGTCCTTGCCTCCCGTTTCCCCAACAATTCTTGGGTAAGATTTGTAGCGGGTAATGTTTTCACCTACTGTTTTCCAGATGTGCTGGAATACTCCTGTGGAACCAGTAAAGTGAATGCCTGCAAAATCAGGGTGTTTGAAAATCACATTTCCTGCAGTAGGGCCATCCACAAATATCAAGTTGATCACCCCATCAGGAACACCGGCTTCCTTGAATACCTCCATGAGCACCTGCGCTGAATAGATTTGGGTGTAGGCAGTTTTCCAAACGACGGTATTGCCCATCAAGGCTGCGGATGTAGGCAAGTTGCCGGCAATGGCAGTAAAGTTGAACGGAGTCAAAGCAAATACGAAGCCCTCCAAAGGACGCTGTTCCAATCTATTCCACACTCCTGGGCCAGAAACTGGCGGCTGCTGGGCATAGATTTCACACATGTATTTTACATTGAAGCGGAGGAAGTCAATGAATTCACAGGCGGCATCAATTTCTGCTTGAAAGGCATTTTTGGATTGCCCGAGCATGGTGGCCGCATTGATTTTGGCACGGTAAGGACCCGCGATTAGATCAGCTGCCTTTAGGAAAATGGCTGCTCGCTGCTCCCATGCCATGTTTTCCCAGGCTTCTTTGGCGCCTAGAGCCGCCTGAATGGCCTGCTCTACATGCGAGCTGTCCCCTTCGTGGAATTGACCCAAGATATGCTGGTGGTCATGAGGAGGAGAAATCGATCTCGTCTTGCCTGTACGCACTTCTTCGCCGCCGATGTACATCGGGATATCGATTTGCTTGCCGCGAAGTGTGGCCAACATGGCTTGTAATTCTTTTCGCTCAGGGCTACCTGCTGCGTATGATTTTACCGGCTCATTGACTGGAGTCGGCACATTGAAAAATCCCTTTAACATAGAATTTGTATTTGCGTGATTGGAAAATGCGAAGATAATGTTTCTGAAGAAATGCTGCAGTGCTTTTACTCACAAAAGCAGTTCAAGTTCCTGAAGGTGACGAATTTCGTAGGTGGCTGGAATGGGAGTTTCCTTTCCTTCAGGATTGAAATATACCTGATCGATGGATGCTCTCTGGGCACCGAGAATGTCTGAATTGGGGTTGTCGCCGATCATGAGGCAGGTCGCAGAATCTGCCTGAAGTTGCTCCAGCGCGTAGTAGAAAATCCGTGGATCTGGCTTTTTATGGCCTGTGGTTTCCGAGGTAACGATCAATTCGAAGTAGCCATTCAGCCCGGAGGAATTCATCTTTTTTGCTTGGGATTCGTTGAATCCATTGGTGATGAGGTGTACGCGGTACTTTTTTTTCAGGTAGTCCAAAATCTCTTTGGAATAGGGAAATAGGTGCGGTTTGGAGGAGGTGCGGTGCATGAAGTCCTCCTCAAAAGGAGTAGGAATTGCAGCAGCATTTCCTCCAGCGTGGGTGAAAATTCGTGGGAAGCGTTCTCTACGTAGCCCCTGCTTGTCGATTTTACCCAGGTTGTAGTCGTCCCACAATTGGTAGTTGACTGTATGAAAGGAGGAAAAAAACTGATCGAAAGTGGGGATGCCCAGGTCTTGCAAGGCATAGATTTGGAAGAGTTCCGAGAGGGATTCGCGTACGTTTCGATCGTAGTCCCATAGCGTATGGTCTAGGTCGAAAAATACATGCTGGTAGGTTTTCAAGAAAAATTAGCGTCTGTACTGGTTGTTTTCAATCTTATTGCTTGCCAGTTCTCGGTTGGATTTTAAGATTTCATAAGTAGCCTGATCTTTAGTCAGGTTTGCATCCTTTTGGATCAACTTAAAAATCTGTTGCAGGATTTCGAGGTATTCTTCCAAGATGTAGTAAAACATCCATTGGTTTACCCTTCTACTTCCGAGGAGGCCGGCATTCTTTAAGTAAATCAAGTGACGGCTAGTTTTTGTTTGCGTAAAGTCCAAAATAAGTTCCAGGTCTGAGATGCTCAATTCCTTATTCTGCATCAATAAATGCAGGATACGCACACGCGGCTCCTCCGAAAGTGCTTTAAAAATTCGCAAACCATAGTTTAAACTGATATTTTTGAGTCTCATTAGTAAGTTTTAACTTCTGGAACGAGGTGAAACGAAAATAATCGCTGAAATTGGCTTTAAATTCACAAGAAGTCCAAGATCTGCACCGCTTTGAACCCAATATTCGTGAAAATAACCCATTTATACGCGCTTATTCTGTTGTCGGGATTTTTTTTCTGCAGCCAAGACCTTGTGGCTCAAGATAAGCAGGAAAAAAAAGTCGTTCAACTTTCTGGTATTGTCCTCAATGCTGATAGTACGGATGCGGTGCCTGGGGTGAATATTTATGTACCTAAAAAGGGGAGAGGGACAGTTTCTGGGCGATTTGGCTATTTTTCCATGCCAGTCTTGGAAGGTGACACCATTGTCTTCACTTTTATTGGATTGAAGAAGCAAAGTTTTACGGTTCCTGAAAATATGGATAAGGATCGCATCTCCTTGATCCTGACCATGGAAGTGAATGAGATTGCTTTGGCAGAGATAGAAGTCATGCCCTATCCTACAGAGGATGAATTTAAGCAAGCGGTGATAGCTATGTCCGTGGTGGATCCAATGTCCATTAGCCGCACCAACATGCGACCGGAGATGCTCCTACGCTGGGCAGAATCCATGCCAGCCTCAGGAGGGGAGAATTTCCGAGCCTTCCAGGAGGCGCAGATGCTCCAAAATCAAGACATCTATGGACCTAGACCTTTACGTATTTTGGATCCATTTGCCTGGTCTCAGTTCATCCGATCTATCAAACGAGGCGATTTTAAAAGCAAGTAAACCGGATAGCTCCTGTTTTTCTGAGATTATTCAATAAATCCTTTCTAAACATTTGGTCGGATTTATTTAAAAGAATATCTTTGTGCCTCATTTCAGAAAAGCAAAATTAAAACTAGCAATAGCATGAAAAGCGATATTCATCCAAACTACAGAGACGTGGTATTTTACGACACCTCTAGTGAGTTTAAGTTTTTGACGAAGTCTACCATCGAAACCAACGAAACTATCGTGTGGACGGATGGCAATACCTACCCTGTGTTCAAAATTGAAGTGAGCTCTGAGTCTCACCCTTTCTACACTGGTAAGAAAATGTTGTTGGATACCGCAGGTCGTGTGGAGAAATTCAACAAGCGTTACGCCAAGAAGTAATTTCGATTTTCGTTCTTCGAAAAAGTCTCCCGGAGCAAAGATTCCGGGAGACTTTTTTATTTTTGTTCCATGAAGCACCTTCTCCTGTTTGACGATCCTGCCATTCGCGGATCTCTCCTTCCCTTCACTTTTACTCGGCCCATCGCCGACCTTCGGGTAGGAATTTTGAAAGTTTCTGAGAAATGGGAAAAATACGCTGGAGCATCCATTTCCTTCTGGACGCAGGATTACCTGCAAAAATCTTTTCCGCGAACAGCAGCAGACGCAATCGCCATCAATGGCTCTTGGTTACCGGATGCGAATTCCTGGAAGCAAATCGCTGCCTTGAATGAGGATGAGGCTTTATTTTTTGGAAAAACCCTGTTGGCTACCGCTTGTGGACCACAGGAGAAAAGCTTGGCTTTTGCTTCCGAAAAGAAAATCATTCAATTGGAGCAGGACCCTGTTCTCATCCAGAAAACCTGGCACATTTTCCAATTCAATGCGGCGGAAATCCGCAAGGATTTTAACCTAATCACTGCCGGAAGAACCTCCCAACCTATGCTGGATCCCCACACCCGTTGCTATGGGGAGCATCAAATTTTTATTGAAGAAGGGGCGCAAGTACGTGCAGCTGTGCTCAATGCCGAAGCAGGACCCATCTATTTGGGCAAAAATTCAGAGGTACAAGAAGGCGCCTTGATTCGAGGACCCTTTGCACTTTGTGAAGGATCCACAGTCAATATGGGGGCAAAGCTTCGTGGCGACACCACCATTGGCCCCTTTTCCAAGGTGGGTGGAGAGGTATCCAATTCGGTTATTTTAGGCTATTCCAACAAAGGGCACGATGGATTTTTGGGCAACTCCGTGATCGGGGAGTGGTGTAACCTCGGTGCAGATACGAACACTTCCAACCTCAAGAACAACTACGCACCGGTCAAACTTTGGGACTATACCAAAGGAGGCTTTGCCAACACAGGACTGCAATTTTGCGGCTTGATGATGGGAGACCACAGCAAGTGCGGCATCAATACCATGTTCAATACTGGTACCGTTATCGGTGTCGGAGCCAACGTGTTTGGGGATGGCTATCCACGCAATTTCATCCCCTCATTTGCCTGGGGTGGAGCAGCTGGATTCTCTACCTTTACCCCTCCGAAGTTTCATGAAACAGCCGAGGCCGTGTATGCCCGAAGAGGGAAAGTATGGGGGGTAGATGAAAAAGAAATTTTGGATAAGGTTTTTGAATTGACCAAAAGCTACAGAATTTGGGATAAAACTTCCTGACCCACCGTACCATGCAGTTTGCAGCCATACCTGGACTTCCGGAAACCAAAGAAAAGCTTCTCAACGCAGTGAAGTTGAACCACCTTGCCCATGCACTTTTGTTTCATGGGCCAGAAGGTTCTGCCAACTTGACTCTGGCTTTGGCTTTAGCGAGTTACTTGTATTGCGAGGCAAAAACAGAAACCGACTCCTGCGGCACCTGTGGATCCTGCCAGCGGATGAATAAATTGATCCTTCCGGATTTAAACTTTGCATTTCCAGTAGTGGCCTCTTCCAAAGAAGAGGAGGGAGATGAGGATGGGAAGGATGAAAAATCTGACCTGATGGGCAACTGGAGAAAATTTGTCTTGGGACAGCCCTATGGCAATGTCCACGATTTTATCTACTTCAATGGCTTTGAAAAAAAGCAGTTAAACATCACCAAAGCAGCAGCTCGAAAGATGATTCAGACGCTTTCGTTGATGTCTTTTGAGGGTGGATACAAGATTATGCTGATCTGGGCACCTGAATATTTACATCCTTCAGCGGCCAATTCCTTGCTGAAGATCATTGAAGAACCACCAGCCAAAACCCTTTTTCTATTGGTCACCTCCCAGGCTGATCAATTGCTGACGACTATTTTATCACGGACCCAAAAGATATTAGTTCGTGCTTTTACGGATGAAGAAGTAAGTGCCCATCTGGTAGAATCCGGCCAATGTGATGCCAAAGCAGCGGCGCAAATCGCCATGCTAGCAGATGGAAACCTACGCGCAGCGTATCGCTTGATTGACCAGGTGGAAGACCAGACGGTCCGCCAGTTGCGGGACTGGTTTCGACTTTGCGCCACTAAAAATCTAAAAGACTTATTCGCACTCTCCGACGATTTTCACAAAGCCGATAAGGAATCCCAAAAGTCCTTGATGCTGGCAGGGTTGAATGTGACGCGAGAGATTTTGTTGAAAAATCTTGACTTGGATCACCTCCTGCGCACCACTGACGAGGATAGAGCATTTATCAATAACATCAGCAAGAAGGTATTGACCGAGGAGCATGCACTTCAACTCTACCAAACTTTCAATAATGCGCATTACCATTTGGAGCGAAATGGGAATGCGAAAATGATTTTCACCGACTTGTCCATGGAGATTCTCTTGATGATGTCCAAAAACTAGTGAGATGGAAAAGAAGGTTCTTGGGCGAAAAGAAAAAATCACACTTCCTGAACTTGGCTTAAATCTCGTAGCTGCCAAAATTGATACGGGAGCCTACACGAGCAGTTTGCATGCGGAGGAAATTCGGATTGAGGAGGTAGCAGGTCGAAAAACACTCTATTTCAAAATTTTGATGCCTGACCACCAAAAGTACACGGGAAAAACCCTGGCTTTTGAATCCTTCCGAGAGAAGAAAGTAAAGAATTCCTTTGGACAAGCTGAGGTGCGTTACCTCATTGAAACCAAATTACAGCTGGCAGGAGAAACTTTCCGTGCCGAGTTTACACTTACCGATCGCTCAAGCATGAAAAATTCGATTTTGCTTGGGAGAAAAATTCTACGGGGAAGATTTCTTGTAGATGTATCCAAGACCAACTTAGGTAAACCCTACCGCAAAAAGAAATGAAAATTGCTGTCCTTTCGAGGAACCCCAAGTTATTCTCTACCCAACGCCTGATGGAAGAAATCCAAAAGGCGGGACATGAAGCGATGGTGGTAGACCATAGTCTCTGTGATTTAATCATTGAGCAGGAGGGTCCATCGATCATCTACAAAGGGCAGCGGCTCGAAGGAGTGGATGCCATCATTCCTCGGATTGGAGCATCCGTGACTTTTTATGGCACGGCAGTCGTTCGTCAATTTGAACTGATGGGGTCATTCTCAGCAGTGACCTCGCAGGCGATTGTACGCAGTAGAGATAAGTTGAGGAGTTTACAGATTCTCTCAAAAAATGGATTGGGGATGCCCAAGACGGCCTTTACGAACTTTTCCAAAGGGGGAGAGAAGCAATTGATCGAACAAGTGAGTGGGGCTCCTGTCATCATCAAGTTATTGGAAGGGACGCAGGGATTGGGCGTAGTCTTGGCTGAGACCAAGAAAGCAGCCCAGTCTGTGGTGGAGGCATTTCACGGGCTGAAGGCCAGAATTATTGTTCAGGAATATATCAAAGAAGCAAAGGGTGCTGACATCCGTGCCTTTGTGGTCAATGGAAAGGTGGTGGGGGCGATGAAGCGACAAGGGGCAGAAGGAGAGTTTCGTTCCAACCTTCATCGCGGAGGAGTGGCGACCGTCATTAAATTGAGCCGAGCAGAAAAACAGGCTGCGCTCAATGCGGCCAAGGCCTTAGGCCTGGATGTAGCAGGAGTGGACATGCTTCAATCTGCACGAGGCCCGTTGATTTTGGAAGTCAATAGTTCGCCCGGCTTGGAAGGAATTGAAGGTGCTACCGGGGTGAATGTTGCCGCCGAAATCATCAAATTTGTGGTGGAAAGTGTGGTGAAGAAAACGTCAAAACGAGAAAAACAGTGAGTCATCAGCTTATAAAAATCGGAACACGCGCCAGTAAACTTGCCCTTTGGCAAGCGTACCATGTGGCAGACTTGCTCCAAAAAGCGGGATTGGCAACAGAGATTGTTCCGATCGATACCAAAGGGGATCAGGTATTGGATGTTTCCATTTCAAAGATTGGTTCCAAGGGGGTTTTTACCCAAGAATTGGAAGACCAATTGTTGGATGGAAGCATTACCATCGCAGTTCATTCGGCAAAAGACATGCCCTCCAGTTTGGGGGAAGGCTTGGAGTTGATTGCCTTTTCGGCACGCGAACAGGCTCAGGATGTGCTGCTTTCTACGAAGAAAGGAGTTTCCTTGAGTGATGCCAACTTGGTGGTGGGCACTTCTTCAACGCGAAGAATTGCGACGCTCAAGCATTTTTATCCTCAGGTAAAAACCGTGGAGGTGAGAGGAAATCTTCAAACCCGAATTCGAAAAATGGAGGAAGGGCATTGTGATGCGCTACTCTTGGCTTATGCTGGAGTACATCGGATGGGTTACTCGGACCTTTTGGCCGCACATCTAGATTTGAATGAATTTATTCCTGCTGTGGGTCAAGGATCCATTGCTATTGAGGCATCCACGAGCCTTGATCCCCAGCTTCGGGATACCATCGTTGCTGCTTGCAACGATTCGGCGACCCAAGTTTGCCTGCTGGCCGAGCGTGCCTACCTCCGGATTTTGGAAGGGGGATGCAGCATTCCAGTTTTTGCTTTGGCCACACTTGCAGAAAATCAGGTTCAAATCAAAGGAGGGATTGTGAGTTTGGATGGACAGCAGCGCATCGTACTCGAAGTGAGTGGTCCGGCTAGTCAAGCTGTGCAGTTGGGTGAGTCCTTGGCCAGGCAAGTCCTCCAAGCGGGAGGAAAAACAATTTTAGAACAAATCAAACAGTCCCCTCATTGATATGAACCAGAAAATGCGGATTTTATTCTTTATCCTTTCTTTGCTGAGTTTTTCGGCTTGTGGCAAAGACAAGGATTATGTGGTCACCATTTCCACCCGACATGGTGAGATCAAGGCCATTCTTTTTGACGATACTCCGGTGCATAAGGAGAATTTTCTTGACCTTGCTGAAGCGGGTCGATTTGATTCTACCCAGTTTCATCGGGTAATTCAGGGCTTTATGGTTCAAGGAGGAGATGTATTCACTAAGGAAAGCCTTGCTTACCAAAATTGGCCAACACTTCCTGCGGAGATTCGACGCAATCATGTGCACACCAAGGGAATGCTTGCTGCCGCGCGTGAAGGAGATGATAGCAATCCTCAAAAACGGAGCAATGGCTCCCAGTTTTACATTGTACAAGGAAGGACCTATGCGGAGCAAGAGTTGACTACCGATTTTACAGCATTGCAAAAGGCAGTCTTCCAGTACATGCAATTGGAAAGCCAAAAGCAGATGAAGGAAGAGTACACGCGACTGTATCAGGAGGGGAAAATGGATAGTTTGACGCAACTTTTGCTTTCCAAAAGGGACGATATCGCCAAAACCTTATCCTTGAAACTCACCAAAGATTACAGTTCAGAACAAATCAAGGTTTATGCCGAACTTGGAGGGACTCCTCACCTGGATTTTGAGTATACCGTCTTTGGTCAGGTGATCCAAGGCTTGGAGGTGGTCGATAAAATTGCCGCTGAGAAGACGAATCGGGAGGTTCCTTTGGAGCCCGTAATCATGAAGGTGACCGTTGAAAAAATGTCACGAAAGAAAATCGAAAAAGAATTTGGCTATGTCTATCCCGTCGTCCAATAAACCGAAAATATTGATCACAGGAGCCAATGGCTTGTTGGGTCAGAAGCTGGTAGAGCAGCTTGTAGCACAAGGAAATTTTGCCGTGATTGCTACGGGTAGAGGTGCCTGCAGACTCTCGGGTGCAGGGTTTACGTACCTGAGTTTGGATATTGAAAATGAGCAGGAGGTAGATGCTGCTTTGGCACAGCTTCGTCCGGATGTATTGATTCATGGAGCAGCGATGACTCATGTGGATGACTGTGAAAAAAATCAGGAGGGCTGTTACCGCGCCAATGTGCTAGCAACCTCTTATTTGGTGCAAGCGGCAGAGAAGATTGGCAGTCACTTTATTTTTGTGTCTACAGATTTTATTTTTTCGGGGGAGGATGGGCACAATCCCTACACGGAGGAAGCGCTGCCTGATCCAGTCAATTACTATGGGCAAACGAAGTTGGAAGGAGAGGAGCTCATCAAAGGCTCTTCCTTGAAATGGGCGATTGCTCGGACCGTTTTGGTTTATGGCCTTGCCAATGATTTGAGTAGATCCAACATCATTCTCTGGGTGAAGTCTTCTTTGGAAGCGGGCAAGCAGATTCAGGTGGTGGACGATCAGGAGCGGACCCCCACCTTGGCTGAGGATTTGGCTGCAGGATGTATTTTAATTGCCGAGCAAGGAGCCACAGGTGTATTCAACATTTCAGGATCCGAATTGCTAACTCCTTACGATATGGCAATGCAGACTGCCGATTTCTTTTGCTTAAACAAGGAGTTGATTGTTCGCACGGATTCTACCCGTTTTACGCAGCCGGCTCGTCGACCGATGAAGACAGGATTTGTGATCCAAAAGGCAATCGATGAGTTGGGTTATCGTCCTAAAACATTCATGGAGGGCATCGGTATTTTGGCAAAACAAATTGCCATTGCCTCTTCTTGATTTAGGAACTGCCTCGGATCATTTAATTCAGATTTTAGTTTTTTCCATCCTACTTGGACTTGTTTCAGATCTGAGGAACTTTTGATTTAAAAAAACGTACACTAAAGGTCTTCTTGCTTCGTTTTGGCAGAAGAATTGTATGTGTGGTAGTACTTTTATTTTCCAACTAAAATTGAAGGACCATGAAAAAGCTAGTTTTAATCGTCTTAGTTTCCCTGAGTTCACTCTCCGGATATGCCCAAAAGGCTGGCTTTGGCATCAAAGGGGGATTGAGTAGTACGCAAGTAAATTTTGAAGGAGAGCAGCTGGTTCCTAGCGATGCCCAAATGGGGTATCACCTAGGCGTGTTTGCTCGGATTAATGGAGTTGGATTTTTTGTTCAGCCTGAGGTTTTGTTTACACAGACTAGCGGAAAATTTAAGCTTGAATTGCCTCCAGTAAGCAGTATTTCTCCGACTCAATACGAAGCTAAGTTCAATCGCTTGGATGTACCTGTAATGGCTGGATTTAGAATGTTGAAAGTAATTCGAATCATGGCAGGACCTATTGCAAGCTTTAATATTGATTCTTCTTTGGAAGATGCGGGTACTACCGTCCAAAATATAGATTTCAAAAAGGCTACTCTTGGCTACCAAACGGGTGTTGGCGTGGATCTAGGTAACCTTTCCATTGAAGGAAAATACGAGGGAGGTTTGAGTAGATTCACAGAGAATGTGGGTTCCTACACCGCGGACAACCGACTCAATCAATGGGTGCTTTCGGTAGGGTTTAAATTATTCTAACCTTCAACTCCTCAATCTAAGCCGAGCTTAAATCCATAAAAAAGCCCTTCCAAATTCAATTTTGGAAGGGCTTTGCTGTTAAAAAGGATTCTTATTTGTTCTCCATCACCAAGGGAGCTGGTGTAGCCCACTTGTAGATAGGCTTCAGATCCACTACATAGACACTTCGGCCGTGAGTACCGATCACTAGGTGGTTTTCACGGTCCTGGATGACCATGTCGTAGATGGCTACATTCGGGATTTGGCCTTGGAATAGGTTCCAGTTTTTTCCTGTATCCAAACTTACATACAAGCCATGGTCTGTTCCCAAATAAAGTAGATTGGGCATCTTTGGATCTTCAATGATGATGTTTACCGACTCATTAGGGAGGTTGGATGCGATGGACGTCCAAGTTTTGCCATAGTCTTCGCTTTTGTAGACATAGGCGGTAAACTCATCGTAACGGTAGCCATTGAGCGTAATGTAAACTAGCCCCTCTTTGGTAGCCGAAGGAGAGATGCTGCTCACCCAACGATCTTGAGGAAGGCCAGCATTCAAGCTAGTCCAGCTGCCACCATTGTTGCGCGTTACCCAGACATTTCCGTCATCCGAACCTGCATAGAGGGTTCCAAATTCCAAAGGAGATTCTTCCACTACGGATAGCGTAGCAAAAGGCACATTTCCACTTTTTTGATTTTTGGTTAGATCTGGAGAGATCGTGGTCCAGGTATTTCCTTGATCTAGGGACTGATATACGTACTGCGAGCCCATGTACACGATGTCTTGGTTGTGGTAGCTCAACTCCGCTGGGGTTCTCCAGTTCCAACGGTTTGGAGCCTTCCCGATATCGTGACCTGGAGTGATGCGCTTGCGCTCATTCGTCTTTTTATTGATTCGAACATAGTTTCCAAATTGGGACCCAGTGTAGACGATGTCGTTGTTGCGCGTATCGACTGCCACGACCATGCCGTCACCTCCATATAGAGACTCCCAAGGATCTTCAGGTGCATTGGTGGACTTGCCATACCATACCCCATTGTCTTGCATGCCACCATAAATGTTGTATGGTGTGGCATTGTCTACCATGATGGAATAAAACTGGGAGATCGGCATTTGGGTATTCAAGTGATCCCAACGAGATCCTCCGCCGTAACTTCTGTACAAACCTCCATCGTTACCCAAAAGAATATGCTTGCTGTCCTTAGGATTGATCCACATGGCCTGATGGTCGGAGTGAGGTCTGCCTATTGAGTCGGTACGGAAAAAATTCTTTCCACCATCTCGTGAAACCAATAGCGGTACACCGAGTACAAAAATTTCATTTTCGTCGCTGGTGCTGACACGAATTTCACCAAACCAATATCCGTAAGAATTGTACAATTGGGTGATATCTGATTCAGATACGAGGGACCAGTTTTTACCACTGTCCGTAGATCGGTATACCTCAGCACCTTTAATTGGAGCACCAAACATAGCTGCATTCGCATCTACTGCTCCGCCTAGGTAGTTGGCAATTTGGGTAGTGGTGATTTTACCAGTCTTGAGTTGGCGCTTCAGTTCTGCAGGGGTGTATTTGCTAGCAAACTGGTTTCTGCGTAGAAAAGACTCCAATTTCTTGTCTTCCAAGGCCAAGGCCTGATCCAAGGTCATGCTTGCAAAATCTTCTAGCTTCAAAGGATTCTCTTCCTGCTGTTGATTGCCACGCTGTCTTGGAGCAGGAGCCGGCTTATCTGATTTGCCTTGATTGTCCAAAAGGGCATAGACCACGTCTGGACTGGAAAGGCTAAAGTCAAAGCCGATTCTTCCTACGAATTCATCCTGTGGAAATCCATTTACGGATTTTTTCCAGGTATCGCCTCCATCTTCAGATCTCCAGATGGTAGAACCCTTGCCATTGCCAATAAAGTCATGCGCCTGGCGGATTCGTTCCCAGCTTGCTGCAAGAAGAATGTTTGGATTGGTCGGATGCAATTTGATGTCAATGACCCCGGTATTGTCGTCGATGTAAAGGACCTTTTTCCAGGTTTTGCCTCCATCAACAGTCTTGTAGAGACCCCTTTCTTTATTTTTGGAATACAAAGCCCCCATGGAGCCCACCCACACAATGTCGGGGTTGGTTGGGTGAACTTGAATCTGTCCGATGTGGTGGGAGTGAAGCAAGCCCATCATCTGCCAGCTTTTTCCTCCATCTACGGATTTGTAAAGACCGGCTCCTGCGTAGGTAGATCGGCTTGAATTGCTTTCTCCTGTACCTACCCAAAGCACCTCGTTGTTGGATTTGGATAGCGCCATGGCACCGATGCCTAGCGCAGCCTGGTGATCAAAAATAGGAGCAAATGACTGTCCATTGTCGGTAGTTTTCCAAACCCCACCCGAAGCAGCAGCCACATAAAAGGTGTTGGGATTGGTGGCAACCTCGATGTCGATGATTCGGCCAGACATATTGGTAGGCCCTACGTTTTTGGCTTTAAATTCAGCCAAAGGTGAAGAAGAAAGTAAAGCGCTATGCTTGTTTATGGACTCCTGAAGTGCCTTTTCTGTGGTTGGTGCGATGGTCTGTGCACCAACTTCAAGGGATAGGAGCCCACCAAAAAGCAAGAAGGCAAGGGTTGATTTTTTCATAGTGGATAGAATAAGTATTTCAAGTTAGAAATTCAGGATGGATTCGAATTGAAAATTAGATGAACCCAATATTTGTCAGGGTAAAAGGTAGTTGGCCCCAGTTGGTTTGAAATTGAAATGCGACGTTTTGGTTTAGCCTACCATTTTTTAGCCAATCAAGTTGCCTGCCTCATCCCAGACGGCCACCTTACTCCGGTCATCTGGTTTGAGGTATACCCCAGCATATTTTTCAGGATTGGATAGGCCATGTTTGGTAAGTACCGCAGCAGGTACTCCATCCCAGACGTTAGGCACGTTGCCTTGGTAGCCCATGTAGTTCCAGCCTTCTTGGGTGGAAAAATACCCAGAACAAGTGAGGTTGCGAAGCATGTTGAACCAGCGTACTCCTCCTTGGTAGTCCTCACCGGCTTTATCTGGCCAGGCGACCAGGTCGATGATGGTTTGTACCTGGGTGGCGTCCAAGTCATTGAACCCTTTGCCAAATAATTCTTGAGCTTCAAAGTCCAGCCACATCAGTCCACCTCGCATGGGTGTTTGCATGCTGGGCTGATCCTTCATCATAAATTCGATAAAGGCAGGTACTCCTAAGGCAGTGGCAGCAGGAGATTGATCGTCAGCCGGCATAATGAGATCGACCAGTGTTGTGATTTTCTTCAGTTCTTCTTCCGTGAAAAATTTTTCAGCAAGCAATTTGGCATCCCGGGCTTTTTCTTCCTCGGTACGACCTCCAGGGGTTCCGAATACTTCCCCCTGCAATTTGACTTGCTCAGGCTCGCAGCCTAGCAACAAGCCTGCCCCTATAGAACCCGCAAAGAGTAGTTTTAAATTTTCTCTTCTATTCATGGCCTAGATGTTTTTTTGTTTGAGCTGTTCGATGATGTAATCGGAAGTTCTCCAAGACAAGGCCAAAATGGTCCAAGTTGGATTTTTGTCTGCTTGGGATACAAAAGGTCCTGCATCCACCACAAATAGGTTTTTGCAGCTATGCAGTTGGCAGTTGGAATTGACCACTGAAGATTTGGGATCGGTGCCCATGCGGGTCGTCCCTACTTCGTGGATAATGCGTCCTGGGCCTGCAAGTCCATACATGCTCTCAGGCCCAGGTTTGGTCCCTAGGAGTGTTGCCCCTGCATTGGTCAATATCTCCTCAAAGGTGTCTTGCATGTGTTTGGCCTGCTTGATTTCCTGGTCGGTCCATTTGTAATGGAACCGAAGGACTGGAATCCCGTAAGTGTCGACCACATTTGGATCGATTTCGCAGTAATTGCTGTACTGGGGAATACTTTCCCCTCGGCCAGACATACCCAAGGTGGATCCATAGATTCGGCGGATGTCTTTTTTGAGGCCGGTACCATAGCCTCCATTCGGGCTAGGATTGCCAAATTCATCCTTGAGGTACTTCCGCATACTATCCATGCTGCCTCCTGCTCCGTA
>JAMNXQ010000069.1 GCA_023653075.1 Algoriphagus sp. | reverse complement strand
GGAGCTGTTGGCTGAGATGGTCTTATAGCTCAGAGTATCCACTTTGTAACTGTTTAATTTTTAGCTTATTAATTAATTATCGACCCCAAAAAGGGACACAAAGATAGGAGCATTTATTTTTCTATGCAAACTATTTGCGATACTAAACCCTAATTTTCATTGGTTTAGCAAACTTTTTTTTATTCAAGAAGCGCAAGTTAGCTGAAAAAGACAGCTTATCGATTCTTTTCAAGCTGCTGTACCAGCACCTGAAAATCTTTGGGATAGGGAGCTTGTACGGTGATTTTTTTTCCATCTAAGCCCAAAAACTGTATGCTGAAGGCATGCAAGGATACCCGCTGCATGATGGGCAGCTCATCCGTATCTTTTTTCAAATTGAAGCGCCGCTTCAGCGCGGAGAGGTACAAAGGCTTTCCTCCATACAGCGTATCACCACAAATCGGCGCCTTCAAGTAAGCCAGGTGCACGCGAATCTGGTGCAATCTGCCAGTAATCGGACTACAAGCGATCAGCGTATGGGCAAAGTAGGTCCGTATCGTGTTTACAATTGTTTGGGCTGGTTTCCCATCCTTACTTACCTTGGCAATTCCCTTGTTATTGGCAGCCAGATTGCGATCCACAAGTAGGTTCTGAAAATCATGAATCCCTTCTGCCACAGCATGGTAGATTTTTTCTACCTGCCTGCTTTCGAATTGCATGGCCAAATGACGGTAAGCCTCCGCATGCTTCGCGATCACCAAGCAGCCTGAGGTCTCCTTATCCAAACGATGGCAGAGCTGCGCATCCTCCCAATAGGTCTTTGCTAAGTCCAGAATGTTTTGTGCCTCGTGGCGGTCATCCAAACTCGATAGGTAGGGAGGTTTGTTGATGACCAAGAAATCCGAGTTTTCAAGGAGAATCAGGTCTTCAAACGTAATTTTTTTCATGGATGGCTTGCTCCGATAAGTGGCCACAAAGCTAGCCAATCTTTGTCGGTTCCAAAAAAGTTGCGAAAACTAAGTCCTTGGGAAGCAGAAATTCGTGAACGGAATAAAAATCAGGAATCCTAGATCAACTAGCAGGGAGTACTTCTTCTTTCTTTTTCTCCTTTTCTAGTGGAAGTTCAAAGCTAAAGATTGATCCTTTGCCCAGGACGGAGCTGACGGAGATTTTACTCTTGTGTCCTTCCAAAATGTGCTTGACGATAGCCAAGCCAAGACCTGTACCCCCTTTGCCCTTGGACCTGCTTTTTTCCACCCGGTAAAAACGTTCAAATATGCGCTTCAAATCCTCTGGAGGAATACCAGGTCCATTGTCTTTGACTTCTAATTGAATTTGATTTTTACTTGATTTTAAGCAAACCTTTACCTCCCCACCATCGTGGTTGTATTTGACGGCATTAAAGATGAGATTTTGACATACCCGGTAGATTTTTTGACGGTCTGCGAGGGTCTGGTAACTTTTTTCTGGATCAAATTCTAAGGTGATGTGTACCTCCCGTTTGGAAGCCTTGTGTTCCAATTCCTCGATGACCTCCTGAACCAATTCCTTCAAGTCAAATTCGGTGAAGGTAAACTTGATCACCCCCGATTCCATTTGGTTGAGGGTGAGTAGGTCTTGAACGAGGTGATCTAAAGAATCCAAGCTTTTGGCAGCTCTTCTTAAAAATTTCATTCGCACCTGCTTGTCATCGATCGCTCCATCGAGAAGCGTATGAATGTAGCCTTGGGTAGCAAAAATGGGTGTTTTGAGTTCGTGTGAGATGTCTGCAATAAATTCCCGTCGGAACTCCGCATTTTTTTGGAGCGCTTCAATTTCCCGCTGCCTGGCAAGTGCATAGGAATTGATGACGGTATTGATTTTTTTTAAGGGGGATAGGGAGGAGCCTAAGGATTTCTCTTTGATTTCGGTGAGGTCCTTTTTTTGAATTTTTTCGAGCAAGGTGTAGATGTTTCCAATCTCTCGAAAAACCAAAAACTCTAGGGTGATACTTAGTAATAGGTAGGAAATGGAGAAGGAGAGCAAGAGTGCTGCCCAGAGAACAGTAGCTGAGGTGGAGGGAATCAGGTACAAAAATGCCGTCACCACTGCGGCTATGGCAATTGCTAAAAATAAGGATATACCCCGTGAGCCTGTTGGCATCTTAACCCAGTTCAAATTTATACCCTACCCCTTTGACGGTAGTGATGTATTCTTCCCCGATTTTTTCACGAACCTTTCGGATATGCACATCCACTGTTCGTGCCAATACAAAGACATCAGAACCCCAGATGTTGTACAAGAGCTCATCTCGGCTGTAGACCACATTGGGATTGTTGGCCAAGAAGTACAGGAGTTCAAATTCTTTTTTGGGCAGTGTGATGGTTTTACCCCCCTTATCAATGGTAAAGCTGCTGCGGTCAATGGTAAGGTCGCGGATTTTAATTTGTCCTTTTTCAGGTTCTTTTTTAGAATCTCGGCGAAAGAGGGCGGCAATACGAGACATCAATGCTCGCGGTTTGATGGGCTTGGTGATGTAGTCATCGGCTCCCACATCAAATGCTGCTACCTCCGAATATTCCTCTAGTCTGGCAGTTAGGAAAATGATAAAGGCATGCTTCAACTCAGGAATTTGGCGAATTTGAAGGCAGGTTTCTACCCCGTCTTGATTCGGCATCATGATGTCTAATAGAATTACATCAGGTTGAAACTTAATCGCGGTTTTTACGGCTTTCAGTCCATCCTCTGCCGTAGCCACTTCATAGCCTTCTTTTTGCAGGTTGTATTTTAAGATTTCGACAATATTCGGCTCGTCATCTACGACCAATACCTTGATTTTTTGTTTGTCTGCCATGGGAAGAATTCCAAATTGTTGTCTGAAAATTAATGAATATCTACCGCT
>JAMNXQ010000068.1 GCA_023653075.1 Algoriphagus sp. | reverse complement strand
TACCACCTTCCCTACGGCACAGATGTGTATGAAGCAGATGCCATTGCGGCAGAAGGGGCTCGGAAGGCTTGGGAAAAAGGCAATAAAGTTGTAGTCCTTCCCACTGTCCCTTTTGGCGTAAATACAGGGCAATCGGACATTTACTTGGACCTCAACCTCAATCCGAGTACGCAATTGTTGATTCTTCAGGACTTGATTGACGTATTTCAGCGACAGGGCCTCAAAAAACTATTGATTTTGAATAGCCATGGAGGAAACAACTTCCAACCCATGCTTCGTGAATTGGGTTTGAAATACCCAGAAATGCTCCTATTCACCTGCAACTGGTTTCAGGCACTCGATAAGTCCGTCTATTTTGAGGAAGGGGGAGACCATGCAGACGAAATGGAAACCTCCTTGATTCAGTACTTGCATCCAGAACTGGTCGCTCCCTTAGCAGAGGCGGGTGATGGGGTAGAGAAAAAATCAGTGATTCGCGGAATTCGCGAGAAATGGGCCTGGGCCGAGCGCAAATGGTCTGAGGTATCCGAGGATACGGGCATCGGGAATCCAAAAAAAGCGTCTCCGGAAAAAGGAAGACGCTATTTTGATGATGTGACAGACAAGATCTCAGACCTGATCGGCGACATTTGCCAGGCCAAACCGGGAGAATTATACCGTTAATTACTTGGTTAATGGAAGAGCACTTGCCTCTCCTCGGTAGTTGATTTTCGTGGCAGATTTTAATCCTAAAGGCAGGTGAATGGCACGGCTGGATTGCGAACCAAAACCCGCGCCAAAGCTCGTATCAATCCGTTGCTTTTTGCCGTTGGCGAGGACTAGCTCCACCGCCATGGCATCTGCTGGCACCTGCAAGAGAGTTGTTCCTTGCTGTTTCGCCGAAAAAGCCAATAGTTTGGATCTGTTTTGCGATGCGATGTACAAGGCTTCCCCTCCACCACGAGCGAGTTTGACCAAGGCCTTGGCATCCCCAGGAACTACAAAGCCGCTTTCTCTTGCAGGAATTGAGGTAAAGCCTCCTTTCCCATCGCTAAGAAATACCCAACCTAAGGAGGCATCTAGCCTTCCAATAAACACTTCATTGCCGTAATCATTTCCTACTTGAACTAGGTCAAGGAATCCATCTTGGTTGACATCTTCTGCTAGCATTCCATTCATCGGTGCCAACTGCGCTTGCCAAGGCAATTCATGAAGGGCAAACTTTCCGTTCCCCAAATTCTCCACCCAAGCAGAACGATCGTAATTTCCAGTAAGCACACGCACATCCTTCTTCTCCTCTTCCGTGAAGAAGGTTTGGTCGGTACTCAGAGCAAAGTATTTGTAGCGATCAAATTTTCGTCTGAACATCGGGCTCTGTCCAATCAAATCATCCCAAAAATGCGTAGGATAAGCCTGGTAATCGCCCCCGATTTTGGACTTGTAATAGGCAAAAGAGACAGGGTCTACCGAGCCATTGGTATCAAAATCTTTTGCATATACCTTGTAAGGACGGGCAGCAGCCGGATGATACGGGTTATTGGCGCCAATATTTCCCACCACCCAATCCGAGTCTCCATCCTGATCCAAGTCAGCAGAAATGATGCTATTCCACCAACCGCTGAATTCTTCCAGACCAGTTGCCTTGGCTAGTTCAAAGCGCTTCCCAGTATTCAGAAATAGCGTAATCGGCATCAGCTCTCCTACCACCACCAAATCTACTTTTCCATCGCGATTCACATCTGACCAAAGTGCATCCGTGAGCATCCCTCGATTTTCCAATTCAGGAATCCAGGTCTTAGTTACATCAGTCAACTTGCCCTTCTCATTTTTCAAAAGGAAAGACTTCTCAGGGAGCGGATATTGCCCAATGGGCGCACGCCCTCCTACGAATACATCCACGAATCCATCTCCATCGAAGTCTGCCCCACGCACCACCGATCCATTTCCTACGGCAATGGAAGAGCTGGGATCCAATTTAAAGTTGCCCTTTCCATCGTTGAAATATACCCGATCCTGGTATTCTGTAGCTCCAGGCACAAATTCAGCACTGCCTGATAGCAGGTACAAGTCCAAGTCTGCATCGTTATCCAGATCTACTAACAGCACGCCCGTCACCTCTTGGTTGATGCCTTCTCCAGCCGGAAGCAGGTTTTTTTGGGTAAAGGATCCATTTCCGTTTTGACTGTACCAAACTGGGGCAAATTGGGAAGAAGAGCCAACCACTAAATCCTCTCTCCCATCTCCATTCAAATCACCCACTGCAAGCGTAGGCCCATACTGGGATAGTTTGTGAGGAATTGTACGCTGGATATTGTAATCGATTTTATCCACTTCCTGATGTACATAGCTGATTCCTAAGGAATCAGAAACCTCTGCAAAGAGTTGATTTCCTTGAGCCAACTCCGCTAAAGCAAGGGTAGCAGTTCCAGGACTTGCTTGGGCGTAGGCAATTTTTACTACTTGGTTGGCAGGAACTTGCTTTTGGGAGCTGACTTTTCCATCCGCCCATTTCACCAAGACCTCATCTACCACCGCGGCAGAATCCAATCCAAAATGAAGGACAGGTTCGGTGGAAGACATGTAGCCACGCACGACTTGCATTTCTTGGTAGCCCAATTTTCCATTCCCAAACTTCACCCAAACCTTAGCACCTAGACCATCTGCGTTATTTTTTGGTCCTTGCAATTTGATTCGAAGGTAATTTGGCTTCTTATCCTGTTGATTCAGGGTGTTTTCGAAGACAAAGGCCGGATCATTGATGTTGTTGACTACGTAATCCAAATCTCCATCCAAGTCCAAATCCAAGATCACTGCTCCGTTGGAGAAGGAAGCTTGACTTAGTCCCCAGGACTGCCCTACATCTTCAAAATTAAGATTGCCTTTGTGCTTGTAGGCATAGTTTGGAATTTTTACGATCGG
>JAMNXQ010000067.1 GCA_023653075.1 Algoriphagus sp. | reverse complement strand
TACCACCTTCCCTACGGCACAGATGTGTATGAAGCAGATGCCATTGCGGCAGAAGGGGCTCGGAAGGCTTGGGAAAAAGGCAATAAAGTTGTAGTCCTTCCCACTGTCCCTTTTGGCGTAAATACAGGGCAATCGGACATTTACTTGGATCTCAACCTGAATCCGAGTACGCAATCGTTGATTCTTCAGGACCTGATTGATGTATTTCAGCGACAGGGACTCAAAAAACTCTTGATTCTGAATAGCCATGGAGGAAATAACTTTCAACCCATGCTCCGCGAATTGGGATTGAAATATCCAGAGATGCTCCTTTTTACCTGCAACTGGTTTCAAGCGCTCGACAAGTCGGACTATTTTGAAGAAGGAGGTGATCATGCAGACGAAATGGAAACCTCCTTGATCCAATACCTACATCCAGAACTAGTCGCTCCCTTAGCTGAAGCAGGGGATGGAGCGGAGAAAAAATCTGTTGTCCGAGGCATCCGTGAAAAGTGGGCCTGGGCCGAACGCAAATGGTCTGAGGTATCCGAGGATACAGGCATAGGGAATCCAAAAAAAGCCTCTCCTGAAAAAGGAAGACGCTATTTTGAAGATGTGACAGACAAGATTTCTGACCTGATTGGAGACATTTGCCAGGCTAAGAAGGGAGAATTATACCGTTAATTACTTGGGGAAAGGAAGGGCACTTGCCTCTCCTTTGTAGTTTAGTTTACTTGCTGATTTGACCCCTTGCGGGAGGTGAATGGCTCGACTGGATTGCGAACCAAAGCCCGCGCCATAACTCGAATCGATCCGCTGCTTTTTACCGTTGGCAAGTACCAACTCCACGGCCATGGCATCTGCTGGAACCTGCAAAACAGTTGCTCCTTGCTGCTTTGCTGAAAAGGACAATAGTTTGGATCTGTTTTGAGATGCGATATACAAGGCTTCCCCTCCTCCACCTGTGAGTTTGACCAAGGCTTTGGCGTCCCCAGGAACTACAAAACCACTTTCTCTTGCAGGAATAGAGGTAAAGCCCCCTCTGCCATCGCCAAGAAATACCCAACCTACGGAGGCATCTAGCCTTCCAATAAACACTTCATTGCCGTAATCATTGCCTACTTGAACCAAGTCAAGGAATCCATCTTGATTGACATCTTCTGCTAACATTCCATTTATGGGAGCCAACTGTGCTTGCCAAGGCAATTCATGAAGGATAAACTTTCCATTTCCCAAATTTTCCACCCAGGCAGATCGATCGTAATTACCAGTAAGCACACGTGCATCCTTCCTCTCCTCTTCCGTGAAAAAGGTTTGCTCCGTACTCAAGGCAAAGTATTTGTAGCGATCAAATTTTCGCCTAAACAGTGGACTTTGTCCCATCAAATCATCCCAAAAATGGGTAGGATAGGCTTGGTAATCCCCTCCAATTTTGGACTTATAGAAAGCAAAAGATACAGGATCTACGGATCCATTGGCGTCAAAATCTTTGGCGTAGACCTTATACGGACGAACGGCAGAGGCATGAAAAGGATTGTTGCCCCCTAAATTCCCTACCACCCAATCCGAGTCTCCATCCTGATCGATGTCTGCGGAGATAATGCTATTCCACCAGCCGCTGAAATCTTCCAGGCCTGTTGCTTTGGCTAGTTCAAAGCGCTTCCCCGTATTTAGAAACAAGGTAATCGGCATCAGTTCACCCACCACCACCAAATCCACCTTGCCATCGCGATTCACATCAGACCAAAGTGCATCGGTAAGCATCCCTAAATTCTCCAATTCAGGAATCCAGAATTTAGTCACATCGGTCAACTTGCCCTTCTCGTTTTTCAATAAGAATGACTTCTCAGGGATCGGATACTGCCCAATGGGCGCACGTCCTCCAACAAATACATCTAAGAAACCATCCCCATCGAAATCTGCACCCCGCACCACCGAACCATTGCCTACAGCGATGGAAGAACTTGGATCCAATTTAAAGTTTCCCTTTCCATCGTTGAAATAGACTCGATCCCGGTATTCTGGGGACCCAGGTACAAATTCAGCACTACCTGATAGCAGATACATATCCAAATCTGCATCGTTATCCAGATCTACTAGGAGTACACCCGTCACCTCTTGGGAGATACTTTCTCCAGCAGGAAGTAGGTTTTTTTGGGTAAAGGATCCATTCCCGTTTTGACTGTACCAAACTGGGGCAAATCCGGAAGAAGAGCCAACCACCAGATCCTCTCTCCCATCCCCATTCAAATCACCCACAGCAAGTGTAGGCCCATACTGCGAGAGCTTATGAGGGATGGTCCGCTGAATATTGTAATCGATCTTATCTACCTCCTGATGTACATAACTAATGCCTAAGGAATCCGAAACCTCGGAGAAAAGTTGGTTTCTATCTCCTAAATTAGCTAAAGCCACTGCAGCAGTTCCTGGACTTGCTTGGGCGTAGGCAATTTTCAGTACTTGATTGGCTGGAATTTGATTTTGGGAACTGACTTTTCCATCTGCCCACTTCACCAATACCTCATCCACCACCGCGGCAGAATCCAAGCCAAAATGAAGAACAGGTTCGGTGGAAGACATGTAGCCACGTACAACTTGCATTTCTTGGTAGCCCAATTGTCCCTTCCCAAACTTCACCCAAACCTTAGCTCCTAGACCATCAGCGTTATTTTTTGGTCCTTGTAATTTGATTCGAAGGTAATTTGGCTTTTTCTCCTGTTGATTCAGGGTGTTCTCAAAAACAAAGGCAGGATCATTGATGTTGTTGACCACGTAATCCAAATCTCCATCCAAGTCCAAATCCAAGATCACTGCTCCGTTGGAGAAGGAAGCTTGACTTAGTCCCCAGGACTGCCCTACATCTTCAAAATTAAGATTGCCTTTGTGCTTGTAGGCATAGTTTGGAATTTTTACGATCGG
>JAMNXQ010000008.1 GCA_023653075.1 Algoriphagus sp. | reverse complement strand
CCTGACAATACTGCCATTCCCAGTCTAGGCTACCGGAGCGAAGAACTGGTCAATGAAGCGACTATGGTGGAACTCCCCGTAGTCTTTAAGTACCGATCCATGCGCTTCAACAATACCCGAATGTTCTTTGTGGCTGGCGGGAGTTACCTATTCAATACCAAAGCCCAGGAAGAGATTAACCTTGACCCCATCGTGACTGCCGGACGTGATTTTACCGTAGAAGCAGGGATGGGATTTGAATTTTACTTCAAGTATTTCAAGTTTGCCCCCGAAATCCGCTTCTCACACGGCATCAACAACCTTTACATCGCGGATAAAAACTCTCCCGAAATTCAAAATGCTATTGAATCCCTTCGTCGCAAAGGGATTACTATTTTGCTCAATTTTCAGTAACTTATTTTTTAGTCAACGGTCGATATACCTCAGTACACAGGCAGACCATAGTCCACTGCAGATTGTAGTTACCTAGCACTTGTTGTGAACTAATTTCTTGATTTGAATTCCAACTTGCTGTCGTCTGTGGACCGTCGACCGTGGACTGATTATCCTATTTCTTTTTTTATCTCGGATGGCTTTAACTATTTTGAGGCCATGAAGCCGAGCACCAAAACCGAAATCCTCGCAGGGGTCAGCACCTTTTTAGCCTGTTTTTACATCATCATCGTCAATCCCGCGATCCTTTCAGTGACGGGAATGCCCTTCTCCGCAGTGGTCACCGCCACCATCTTGGTGTCTTCCTTCGGGAGTTTGATGATGGGGCTCTACGCCAAAAACCCGATTGTAGTCGCTCCAGGCATGGGCATCAATGCCTTTTTTGCCTACACTGCCGTGTTGGGATTTGGGTTAACCATTGAAGAAGCCTTGGGGGCGGTATTCTGGTCAGGAATCTTGTTTCTCTTCCTTTCCCTCTTCAATACGCGAGAGAAAATCATTCGTGCCATCCCCAGTTCTCTGCGCCATGCGGTATCGGCTGGCATAGGGCTTTTCATCTGCTTTATCGGATTTCAAAACGCTCATTTTATCGTAGCCAATCCTGCCACTTTGGTGAGCATGGCCTCATTCAAGGATCCGGCAACGCTCACTTTTCTTGCCGGCCTGCTCTTTACAGGTGCCCTGACCTTACGAAAAGTTCCGGGCGCACTCCTTTTTGGCATTGCCTTCACTACCCTATTGGCCTGGCCCATCGGCCGCTGGTGGGGGGATGCCTCCGCGATTTCTGGCGGAGTAACTACCCTCGTCAACTATACTGGAATTTTCGCTTGGCCAGATTTCAGTTTAGTGGGAAAAGCTGACCTAATCGGCTCTTTGCGCTACGTCTACCTGCCTGTGATTTTTGTATTTACCTTCACTCTGCTGTTTGATGGAATCAGCACCTTCGTCGGATTAGCAGAAGCATCCGGACTCAAGGATGCAGAGGGCAACCCTCAGAACATGCAAAAATCCTTGCTTACGGACTCTTTAGCTACACTTGTGGCAGGCTTGGTAGGCAGCAGCTCAGGTACCGCCTACATCGAGTCTGTAGTCGGAATTTCTGCTGGGGGCAGAACGGGCCTCACCGCAATCACTGCAGGGCTACTCTTCATCCCCTTTTTGTTTTTTTCTCCCCTGCTCTCCCTGATACCCTCCATTGCGAGCTCCATCGCTCTGGTACTCGTAGGTTCCTTCATGGTACTTCCGCTCACGCAAATCAATTGGAAAGATCCGGAAGAAGCGCTCCCCTCTTTTCTGACGATGGTCTTGATTCCATTCACTTACAGTTTGTCTATCGGAATCTCCTTTGGTTTTATTACCTACACCCTATTGAAGTTTTCCATGGGAAAAAGAAAAGAAATTCACCCCATTTTAATTTGGATTAGCCTACTTTCGATTTTCTTTTTAGCCCTATGAAAACGCTTTCGCTAGTAGTCCTTTTCCTCCTTCTCTCCCTAGGCGCTACCGCCCAGCGTACGGCCATCTTGGGTGCTTTGGATCAGGAAATCGCCATTTTGTTGGATTCCTTAAAGGACAAAAAAGAAGAACAGTATGGGGGACTGACCTTCTACACGGGCAACTTAAAAGGGCAAGCAGTGGTGATCGCCAAATCAGGGGTAGGCAAAGTAAATGCAGCCTACAGCACCGCAATACTTCTGGATCATTTTACGCCAAAGCAACTCATCTTCACGGGCGTGGCCGGAGGCTTGCATCCCGAGTCCTTGCCAGGAGATGTGGTCATCGGCACGAAGTTGGTGCAAACAGATTTTGGACAGATTGACTCCCTTGGATTTAAGGTTTCTCCCTTCCGCAAACTTTCTGGAGGGCGATACGATGACCTTTACATCTATTCCGATTCGGCATTAGTCAAGCAAGCTGAAGCAGCTGCCAAAAAGGTGGCATTTCTGTCCATTTCCAACCGTACTCCGCGTGTGTTCTCGGGTGTAATTGCAACAGCAGATGTGTTTGTGAGCAATCCTACCACTGCAGCACAATTGTATACCGACTACCAGGCACTTGCCACAGAGATGGAAGGTGCCGCCGTAGCACATCTTTGTAGAACCTTGGGTGTGCCCTTTGTCGTACTCCGCAGCTGCAGCGACAATGCCAACCAAGTGGCCCGAGTGAGCTTCAATCAGTTTGTACGTCCTGCCGCCATCAACTCAGCAGGTATCGTCCTGCAACTGCTCCAAGCCATGAATTGAGTGGCCTCGGATTTAGGTTCACCCAAACGAAGGAAAGCGTCGACCTTTATTTTTTCCACTTGTCAAAATAAGCGGTAAAAAGGCCTTAATTTAGTTTAGGTTAGTCATGAATTGCTATCAACTAGGGAGGTTCCTTAAACTTGAGTATTCGTTCTTGGTCTAACCTAAAAGCCAAATTCCAAACCTATGAAATTCTTTTGCCTTAGCCTTTTCTTTTTTGTGGTCCTTTTTGTTCCCCTGCATGACCTCGTAGCCCAGCAGAAAGGGAAGCTGCGGGGAACTGTGCAGGAAAGTGGAAAAGCCAGCCCCCTCCCATTTGCCACCGTGGGCGTGTACACCCAGAAAGACAGCCTTATTGGCGGGGGAATCGCTGATGAAAAAGGGAATTTCGAGGTTGACTTACCGCTTGGAACCTTCTATGCCTTGGTGGAATTTATGGGTTTCGAAGCCCTCAAATCCTCCGTCTTTACGTTGAGCCCCAAGCAAAATGCGGTGGACCTAGGTTCCATTGCCCTCCAATCCAGCACTGCAGACCTGGGTGAAGTGGTGGTGCAGGGAGAGAAAACCTTGATGGAACTTTCGCTAGATAAGCGGGTATTCAATGTCGGCAAAGATCTCGCGAATGCAGGAGGAAATGCCTCCGATATCCTGATGAATCTCCCCTCTGTTGCCGTAGACCCGGATGGAAATGTACGCTTGCGAGGATCGGCCAATGTGCGCATCCTCATTGATGGGAAGCCCTCCGGTTTGGTAAGTTTCAAAGGCAGCAGTGGATTGCGTCAGCTCCCTGCCAACCTAGTAGAACGAGTAGAAGTGATCACCAATCCCTCCGCTAGGTACGAGGCTGAAGGGATGGCAGGCGTCATCAACATCATTCTTAAAAAAGACAGCAAACAAGGATTCAATGGATCGGGAGAAGTGATTCTTGGTTCACCCCTCAACCTCGGACTGACGGCCAACCTGAATTACCGTAAAAATCGAATCAACTGGTTTGTCAATTATGGACTGGCCAATCGGGTGAGCCCGGGCAGAAGCAAATTGTACCAGGAAGTATACCAAGAGGAGTTCAGCGCCTTACTCCTTCAGCAGCGATCAACTTCCACCGTAAACAGTCTCAACAATAGCCTGAGAGCAGGCTTGGATTATTTCTTTAGTGAGCAGAGCATCCTGACAGCCTCCTATGTGTGGCGGAGAAGTGACGCACATCGGATTACAGACATCCGCTACGAGGATTACCGCAATACCTTGGACAACTACCTCGGTTATGCACTTCGAAGACAGGATGAAACCGAGGACGAGCCCAACAAAGAGGCGATCTTGAACTTTAAGAAGCGTTTTGATCAAAAAGGAAAAGAGTTGAATGCTTCCTTTACCTACCTCAACTACTGGGAACGGTCAAACCAACTTTTTACCCAAAACTCCTACAACATATTTTCTTCAGCCCTGCCCAAAGGAGCCTTAACCCAGACCTCCTTGAATGACGAATACGAAAATCAATACCTGCTTCAGGTTGACTATACGCAACCCTTTGCCAGCAAAGGCAAAATCGAGACCGGGATTCGTACCAGCTTTCGAGAAATGGAAAACGACTACATCGTACAGGAAAAGCAGGAGTCTGGAATTTTTGAGACCATCGATGGCTTGGACAATGTATTCCTCTACGACGAAAACATTTTGGCTGTGTATGGAATCGTCGGGAATGAACGGGCAAAATGGAGCTACCAAGCTGGACTCAGAGCGGAGTATACGGACATCGAAACACGACTTGTAGAAACCAAAGAGTCCAATCCGAGATCCTATACCAACCTCTTCCCCAGCGGGCACCTGAACTACAAAGCCAATGAAAAGAATGCCTTCCAGTTGAGCTATAGCCGTCGTATCAGACGCCCAGTGTACAATGACTTGAGCCCCTATGTGACCTTCTCCGACCAACGAAACTTTTTCTCGGGCAATCCCAACCTCAACCCAGAATTTACGGATTCTTACGAGTTAGGCCATATCCTGTATCGCGAAAAAAGTACGCTATTTTCAACCGTATACTACCGAAGTACCCAGGATAAAATCCAACGCATCCGAACGGTGGGAGACAATGGCTTTTCCGTCACTGCTCCTTACAACTTGGTGGGAGAAGAATCCTATGGACTGGAATTTAGTGGAGACTATGTAGCGAGCTCCTGGTGGAAGCTGGACTTCAATGCCAACTTCTTCTATGCGACGGTGGATGGAAGTAACTTGAACCAGAATTTTCAGGCCACCACCACCTCGATGTTGTTTCGACAGAGTTCCCGATTCACATTACCGAAGGGTTGGGACCTACAGATTAGAGCAAATTACGAAGCTCGGCGAAAAACCGCCCAGGGCGTTCAAAAAGGAATTTTCTTTCTAGATCTTTCTGCAAGCAAAAAAATCTTGAATCAACGCGGAACCTTAATTTTCAATGTTGCGGACGTACTCAATTCAAGAATCAACCGCTACATTACGGAGGGGAGTAATTTCTTCACGGAAGGCGAATCTCAGATGGTCCTACGGCAAACTAACCTGACCTTTACTTACCGAATCAAACAGTAGCCCTCTACCCAAAAGCACAGTTCATGCGTTTTTTAGTTCCCATTCTAGTTTCATTTATCCTAATTAGCGCACCCATCCGGGCACAAAAAATCAATGCCAGTTACCGCCTAAACATTCAAAAAGCGAGTAGTCCCATCGCTGTGGATGGGGTCATGGATGAAAAAACGTGGCAAGAAGCGGAGGTGGCAAGCAACTTTTTTATGATCACCCCGATGGATACCAGTTTCTCCAAGGTGAAAACAGATGTGCGAATGAGTTACGATGACGAACAGCTGTATCTCATCGTGATCAACTACCATGCGAGCGATGGACCCTACATGGTTGAATCACTGCGGCGGGATTTCAATTTCGGGAAGAACGACAACTTCCTGCTCTTTATGGACCCCTTTGATGACCTCACCAATGGATTCTCCTTTGGCGCCAATGCAGCAGGTGCCCAATGGGATGGACAGATGTCCAACGGTACTTCCATAGACCTGAGTTGGGATAACAAGTGGGTATCGAAAGTCAAAAATTACGCCGATCGTTGGGTTTTTGAGGCAGCAATCCCCTTCAAATCCATCCGCTATAAGAAAGGCATACAGGAATGGGGCATCAACTTCTCGCGCCTTGACCTCAAAACCACAGAAAAATCGGGTTGGGCACCTGTACCCCGGCAATTCCCCTCCTCTACACTTGCCTACACAGGCACCCTGGTCTGGGACAATCCTCCGCCTGATGCTGGAGCTAATATTTCCCTCATCCCTTATGCCCTTGGAGGCTTTAGTAAAAATGGGGAATCCGGCGAAAATGCTACTTACAAACGAGAAATTGGCTTGGATGCCAAAATCTCGCTGACCTCCTCCCTAAATTTGGACTTAACCATCAACCCTGACTTTTCACAGGTGGAAGTAGATCGGCAAGTCACCAACCTAGATCGCTTTGAGTTGTTCTTCCCGGAGCGCAGGCAGTTTTTCTTAGAAAATGGAGACTTGTTTGGAAGTTACGGCTACAGCACGCTTCGCCCTTTTTTCTCTCGCAGAATTGGACTCAATGCTCCCATCGAGTTTGGGGCCAGACTCAGTGGGAAGCTCAACAAAGATTGGCGCATCGGAGCCCTCAACATGCAGACGGGAGCAGTTGACGAGACTGGACTTCCTGCACAAAACTTCTCGGTGGTGTCCTTGCAGCGACAAGTAGGTGCCCGCTCAACGATCGGCGCCTTGATAGTCAACAAACAATCCCTGAATTACGACCCTTCCCTGGTGCCTGAAAATCAAACCCGCTACACCGAATTCAATCGAAATTTAGGCTTGGAATACAATCTTGCCTCTGCCAACAATCTGTGGACAGGAAAGGCGATGGTGCTACAGTCCTTCGGTCCTGAAGCTGTGGGAAGAGGAATTGCGCATGCGGCCAACTTGAAATATGCCAGCGGCAATTTGACTTGGAACTGGCAACATGAATACGTATCTGAAAACTACACTGCCGAAGTGGGCTTTGTGCCTCGCACCGCTTTTTACAAGATCAGCCCCTCCATAGGCTACCGCTGGTTTCCAAAAAGTGCCCTCATCCTAAGCCATGGACCGGAACTGAATTCGATACGCTATTTCTCCCTAAAAGGAGTCCAAACGGACAATACGACCTACGCTACCTACAGCATCAAGTTTCGCAGTCAAAGTAGCTTATTGGTCTGGGGAGCTCATGATTTTGTACAATTGCAGCGGCCCTTTGACCCAACCAACTTCTCTGGCAAAACCCTAGCTACAGGCACTGAACACCAATGGTCTGCAGTAGGACTGGAATACAGTTCGAAGCCTCAAAGCGTCTTCACTTATGCTTTCAGTGGGCGCGCAGGCGGCTATTATGCAGATGGGAAGCGGTACAACTTGGTTGCCGACCTAGGTTACCGCTTTCAACCTTATGTGAGCTTGGCACTCAGTAGCAATTACAATTCCATTGACCTTCCCGCGCCCTGGGGCAAAACCCAATTCTGGTTAGTTGGTCCGCGAGTAGATGTGACGCTGACCAACACCGTCTTTTTTACCACCTTTGTGCAGTACAACGAGCAGATCAAGAACATCAACCTGAATACCCGCTTTCAATGGCGATTTAAGCCTGCTTCAGATCTTTTTTTGGTGTACACCGACAACTACCTGCCTGCGCCTTTCTTAATGAAAAACAGGTCACTGGTCTTGAAATTCACCTACTGGTGGAATCCTTGAGTTAATCGACCGAAATATTTAGGAAAGTAGCCACTCCAAATAACGGGCGTGCTCGGAGAAATTGACCGTTTTCAAAACCAACAGCAAGTTCTACTCTGAAAATCCGGAAGAGGTTATCTAGCGAATACCCAATTTCCGTGTAGTGCGGTGAGTTTTGAGTTTTCAGGTAGTTGACAAAAATATTCTCCCGCACTCCCGAGAAGCGAAGCATGGGTAGCTGGGTAAAGATGAATTTACGGAATTGGTAGTGCGCAATGCCGGAAACATAGGATCCGGAAGTGCTGTAGCGGTAGTAGTCCATCACGCGGAAATTGGAGGCTGCTCCCATGGAGGAGAAAAGCGTTCGATTCCCTCCAAAATGTTTGTAGTCTTGGAAAAACACCTGGCGATTATTGAGGAATGTTCCTGCAGTGACGTTGAAATCGAGTTTCCCGCTCACCCCAAAAGAAAAATCATGCTTCAGGGAAGCTTCCAGTTGGTCGAAGTCTGCGGACAATCCCGAAGAATTGGCTAGTGGCAATGCCTTCTGGTAGGTAAATGAAAGCAAGGGTGCGCGCTCATAATTGGGAATTTTTCGTCCATTCCGAATCGAATAGGTCAATCCTGGCCTCCAATCTAGTGTCGCTTTGAATTTGCTTGCCTGGTGATTGGAGAAAGCCACATCGCCTGCTTCCACATTAAAAGGTCGGTTGGAAGAATACTCCCGCTCGGTATTTTTCGAAAAACTATAATCCGTGGTATTTTCAAGCTGTCTTCTATCTGCCCAAAGGAAGGTCAGTTGATAGCTTAACGCAGGGGACTTGCGCTGCCCCCACGTGGCTTGCACAAAATCTTGCTCGTATAATTTCAGGTAGTTTCTCCGTGCAAAAAGTGAATAAGCCGCATTGACTTGTTCTTGAATTGGATCCTCTGGATTAAATTGATACGCAAAACTACCTCCAGACAGCCCCCAGTTGGATCCTGAATTAGGTTTATTGATGGATCTCCGAATCCCTACTTTACCATACCACTGTTCACTCGAAAACCCATAGCGGAGTTCAGGTTCAATGCGAAATACTTTTCGGATGCGGTTGACTGAGTCTGCGAGCTTGATTTCTTCCACCTTTCGGTAAAAAAATCCAAGTCCAAGTTTGTATCCTTCGACAGTATTGAAGGAAAATTTGGTCAGATTCACAGGGAAGCCAACCGATTTGCCTTTCCCGAAACTGTAGCTGCCCCCCATAATTAGGTCTTGGGGCTGAAACTTGGTACGGGCCTTTTTGGCGATGGAATCTACTTCAGATTTTTTGGCCGCCTCGATGACCGCGAGACTGTCGTCACGCTTGTATCCTTCTATTTCCTTTAGGCTAAGCGGCACGGGACGAATGCTGTCCCAATAGGCCAGGTCACGTTTCCGCGCGAGTGTATCCACCACATAGTTTCGTTCGGATACCACCCCCTTTTTCTCGTCTTCTTGGCGCTGTTGAATCACTTCCTTTTCGTATTGATTGAGCAGTTTGCGGTACTCCTTCTGTGTTTTTGGCTGTTCGCTGGCCAGCTGCTCCAGCGAAGATTTGGACTTGGAAATCTTTTGGATGTTACTTGGCGCTTCCTGAATTTTTTCATCTACCAGTTCAGGCTTGTGCGAAAGATCTGGATTGAGTTTGATGTCGTAGTCTCGCGTGGACACGAAGTAGTTGAACTGTCCTGCAAAGCCAAAGACCTTCCCTCCAAAGGTATACTGCTGGGTCAAGGGCATCCAGACATTGGTGGCAATTGGGGAGTAGTTTTGCCTGATATGAACTTGAAAACCCAAGACCGAAGTCTTCAAGTCCAGGCTATGAATAGCCCATAATTCGTCGATGATGTAGATGTAGCCCTCAAAAACGCGTTCACCTCGAGATCTAGGGGTGACCTTGATTTTATTGACGAGCATATTTTGATCGAAGAAGCTCCCTTGAAAGGTAAACTGATAATAGACGAAGGCCGATTTGGAAAGGGGCGACACCACTTCATTGATTTGGTCCTGGTAGAAGGATGTTTGGATGTAGCGTGCGGGAGAGGTCCCCTGGTTGTCTCCATTGGTTCGGATGGAGAGCACTTTCTCTTCTACTTTATTGGGCAGGGTGAAGGTAATCCGTGATACAGCCTCGGAGGTGTAGGCTTCGTTGAGTTTGAGCCCTTCTTCGGCTAGCTTCTTTTTCAGGAAAAAGGGAGCATCGGTCAACTGCCCTGATCCCTTGAGATACACCGTCATCGCATAGCGCTGGAGCTGAAGTCGGTGGTAGGTGGATTTGGAGATCACCTTTCGCATGATAGTCAGTGCAGGGTCCTCTGCACCTGCTTTTACTTCCACTTGGCTGAGGTTAATCGCCTGAGATACTAGCGAAAAGTCGAGGGTAACCCAATCTGATTTGATTTCTACAGTGCGGATTTGCGAAGCATAGCCAAGGTATTGCACGACCACATCGTAAAGCCCTGGGGCCAATTTGAATTCGTAGCGCCCACTTTCGTTGGTCGGTACGCCATCTTGTAGGTTTCGGATGTACACAGAAGCAAAGGGCAAGGGTTCCCCAGCCTCGGTAGTTACTGTCCCATTAATCCCTTGTCCATGGGATAAGCTGAAGGAACTTAAAAAAAGTAGTACTAGGTAAAAGAAGTAATTTCTGTGCATAGATTAGATAGTATCCGAAAGGTACGGATGCAAAACTGAACGATAGAATGGAGTAAGAAGTTTTAACAAAAGGAAAATGTGATGATTCGCAATGATGACAGCGGCTGAAAATGCCTATTTATCACCACAGTCAACGGTCCACAACTCAATTAACAGAACTTCAAAACTTATTTTTAGTAGTGAGTGGTGAAAAAGTAGCCAATCACAAAAGGGAATAGGTAGAGAGTCTGATTTGTAGATCTTGCCCTCGTAAAAAGTGAAGCCCTAGCGATTTTTCGAGGTACTGAAGACTTCCAAACTTGAGTTATTCTTTGCAAAAACGAACCATTTTTTGGTTCCAACAGTCACCTCTTTAATTTTCTTCACATCCCCTTTTATTTTCAAAGGGCTTTCCATGAAGGTCTTGAAAGATCCATTTGCATCCCCTTTCAAGATAAGGCCCCAATTCCCCTGATACGAACCAAAATACGAAGCAACAGCAGTCGTATTCCCACCTAAAATAAGATCTAAATAACCATCTTGATCGATATCCTCTACAGCAATGTCTGCTATTGGCGAAAATTGTGCTTCAATTGGTAGCGCCTGAGCGGTGAATTTTTTGCCTTTCTGGTTGTAAAGCACCAAAGATTCAAATTGATAGGATTTCAAATACGGAACCTCTTTGATTTGGAATTTTTCGAATATTTCATCGACTGTTTTGCCCGCAAAATCATTATAGCGAACAAATTCTTTTTTAAGAGCAGGAATTTGCTTCACTAGCTCATCTTTACTTGCTACCGTAAAATACTTCCCTTCTACAGGATACGAGACGATTTGTTCAACACTTCCATTTTTATCAAAATCAGCAAGCATCATTTTTATAGGAAACTCCTTGGTAGGTTTCATCCGATGGTTTAACCCTAAATTGCCAACCACTACATCTGGGAAACCATCTTGATTAAAATCTTCTACGGCAATTGAACTCCACCATCCATTCGTGTCTTCCAACCCAAAGCTTGCCGTCTCATTCACTAGCTTTCCGCTTTTATTCAAGAAAATAGTGAGCGGCATCCATTCTCCCATGACAATTAAATCAAGGTTGCCATCTACGTCGATATCCGTCCAAGCAGCATCTTTGACCAAACCTAGGTTTGCCAATTCTGGGGCAATTTGATTGGTTATGTCTTGGTATCGATTTGCTCCCAAGTTTTTCAACAAATAGCTTCGAGGAATTTGCCCATATTTTCCAGCAACATTCCTACCTCCAACCATCAAATCTTCCAAGCCATCCTTATCAAAATCATGTGGTAAAATCACGGAAACCTGCGCATTTTTTTCCAATGGAAGATTGATGCTCTGTTCAAACTTTCCTCTCCCGTTATTTAAATAAATTTTGGATTGCCCCCCTGCATCACTTGGGTTAGCCACATTTCCACCGCGTCCAATAACTAGATCTAGAAAACCGTCTTTATTGCTGTCAAAAAAAATAGCCTCGGTATCTTCAAGAGCGGCATCCTTTTCAAAAATGGGTTGATTCGACTTTTGGAATTTCCCGCCGTTGACTTGGGTAAATAAAGTCCCGGGTTGTCCTGCTGCCCCTCCTACATAAAGATCTTCTCTCCCGTCTCCATTCACATCTCCCACAGCCAAGGCTGGTCCCTCCTGTGAAAGCCTATGAGGCAGTAAGGATTCATAGTTGAAGTCATTGAAATTGTCCTCGTAATGTTCAAAATCTAATCCAGATAGCTTATTCTCAACGACTTTCAAGAAAGACTCTTTGGCTTGAGGCAGATAACTAGGAATAGCTTTTGCCCCCGACTCATCCACTGTGAGGGTTTGGTTGGCCTTGACGTTTGTGAATTTTTCAACCTTTCCGCTTGGCCAAATTACTTTTAAGGAATCTAAACTTTGAAATTCTCCAAGTCCTAGGTGAACTTCAGGGGCTGTAGAAGATTGAAAACCGCGACTAGTGAAGTTCTCTTGAATAATTTGTCCCTTATTTCCATACGCTTCAATCCGAGTCCCAATCCCAAATTTATTCCCACCAAGGCCCTTAAATCTGATTTTTAAAAAGTTGTTTTTTGATTGATCCAGTTGCTGCGCCTGTTGGTTTTCCAAGATTTGTGCCGCAGCATTGATGTTGTTGATAATTAAATCTAGGTCCCCATCGTTATCTAAATCGGCATAGGCTGCACCATTAGAAATATTTTTTTGAGGGACATTCCATGTAGAACTCACATCTTGAAATGTCAAATCCTTGTTGTTTCGGTAAAAGAAATTGGCAACATCACCTGAAGGCATTTCTGAGGCCAACTCTAGGTCAGAAATTTCAGAGTTGTTCTGCAGGCCATTTTCCAGATTGGGATTGGTCACAAAGTTCATGTAGTCCAAATCATTGGGTCTTCGTACAATCCCATTCGAAATGAAAACATCTTTCCAGCCGTCGTTGTCGTAATCAGCCAAAAGCACACCCCAACTCCAATCTGTAGCAGAAATTCCTGAAAGTTGCGCGATTTCTGAAAAAGAACCATTCCCGTTGTTTAATTGAAAACAGTTTCGAGAAAATTGTCTTTCAAATCCATAGTTCAACTTTTGCTGTAGGTTTTCTTCCGTATCCTCGCCTTGGGATAATTTTTGAATGGTCTCGTCCTTTGCCAACATGTCTAGGGTAATAAAATCGACCCAACCATCATTATTTAAATCAGCAAAATCACTACCCATGGAAAACCTACTGCTGTAATTTAGGGCTGAAGCGGTTTGGTCCTGGAAAGTACCGTCTGCCTTATTGAGGTAGAGGTAATCATTTTCATTAAAGTCATTGGAAACATACAGGTCTGGCCAGCCATCGTTGTTCAAGTCCGATATCCCGCTTCCTAAACCATAGCCCAGCTGACTTGAATAGATTTTCGCCTCGTTTGTGATATCCGTAAATCTCTTTTCCCCTTGATCAGCATTGTTCTTGTACAATCGATCCCCAGCTAAGCCATCATCCAGATAGCGAAGGGATGCTCTTCCAAAGCTATTTTCAGTATGCACAGCATGGTTGAGCAAATACATGTCTAGATCTCCATCTCTATCGTAATCAAAAAATGAAGCCTGCGTACTGAAGCCCTGAAAATCCAAACCATAGTCTGCAGCAGATTCACTAAAAGTCAGATCTCCATTATTGATGTAAAGCTCATTCCTGCCGGTAATGCCTTTAAAATTACCCAACCTACAAACGTAAATGTCAAGCAAACCATCCCCATTGATATCGACCATGCTTACTCCTGTTTTCCAGGAGCCTAGAGATTCCAAACCCGCCATTTTTGAGATGTCCTCAAAAACCATTTTCCCTTTATTTAGGAAAAGCTTATTTGGTCCTTGATTCGAAGAAAAATAAATATCAATAAGCCCATCGTTATTGATGTCACCCACTGAAACCCCAGCTCCATTGTAAAAATAAAGGTAATCGATGATGTTGAAGTCTTCAGTTTCAGTCAACGAATTAATGAAATCCACACCCGTCTTTTGAGGGGGCAGACTTACAAAAAGTGTATCCTTTTGTTCTAAATCAGGATTTCCAGTGCATGCGTAAAAAATGAATAATGAGAGAACCCAAAACTTAGCTAGACCGAGTTTCATTATACCTTAAACATTTTAGGAGACTTCAAATTCCAAAAAGTCAATTCACTGGCTTTTGGGATTGGCTTTTTTCAAATTCTTCTTTGAGCCTTTCTTCAACCTCCATATCCGTAAAAATTGCTTGAACGAACTGCTCATCTTTTATGAAAAGGTTGATTCTTCGCTTTCCATCCATTCTATAGTAGATTTTCCCTTGGTACCTATCATTTACAACCTTAAAGTCACTGCCATAGATCGCTTTATAGCTTTCCAATATTTTTGGCAACAAGGCTGCAGATGAGTATTCCTTATTCCAAGGAGCCCAAGAATCATAGGTATAGGTAACCGGCATTTCAAACATTTCCTTTTTGATAAACGTTGGAAAAAACCGCATACTCACATCGCCTCCGTAGGTGCCTTTAATTTTATGTTCAACACTAGTGGTACCTCCAGGCCCCTGGGTTATTTTTTGCTGCTTATTCAATTCCGTGCAATGGTCAAAAAAATCCTTTTGTGCCATGCCTAAATAAAAGCCCAAAAAAAGACTATCTGCATTCGCTAAACCCTTATCAGAGGAGTTAAAGGAAGGGGAATTACAACCTTGAATGGAGATGCTGAGAATTAGAAGAGCAAGAATTGTTAAGGAAATACGCATACAAATTTTTCTTTTTACACCACGAATTTAATGATTCTTCGATAAAGTTCGGGTAGAAAAACTTGAATACCTCCCAGATGTTTTTCATCTTTTTTTTGATTTAGAATTTTGATACCCTAAGAAAACGGATCAATTACTTCTAAGCCGATTAAAAACAATCAAAAAAAAGCAGGCTGTTAAAAACAGCCTGCTTCTATATTAGAATCAAGATTTAATTAATTGTATCCTGGATTCTGCTTCAAGTTTGTATTTGCAAGAAGCTGTGGTTGCGGAATAGGGAAGATTTCCAAGAAGCTGCCTGGAGCGTGAACTTTCTTAGGTCTGTTCATACCTGCATAAGGCCACCAAGCATCACCATACTTCTTAAAGCGAATCTGATCTTGTCTTCTAGTCATCTCCACATACATTTCTCTACCTCTTTCTGCTAACAAATTCTCATCAGTCAAAGTAGTGAAAGGCTGAAGGTTACCTGCTCTAGCACGGATTTGGTTAACCAAAGCCAAAGCTTCAGAAGTTTTTCCTAATCTAAAGTTAGCCTCAGCAAGAGAAAGAATGACATCAGAAAGTCTAAAGATTACGAAGTCATTGCTCATGTTTGGTGTACCACCTCTTTCGAACTCATACTTAGCAATTCTAGCTCCTGCTTGTCTCAAACCTCCTGGAGAGATCTCATTCAAGAAAGGCATGAAAGTCAATGGAGGACCATTAGGATCGCCTTTCAATCCAGTTGGATCGGTAACTTCAACTCCTGGATCGACCAAAACTGATCCATCAGCTTTTTTCTGTGGGCCTACCAAGAAGTTAGTTAATCTACCATCAATTGTACCAGTAGATTGCTCCAATGCCAAGCCTTTCCAAACTGGACCTTGAGTTCCTGGATTCTTCACTGGATCTATGTAAGAATTGTAAAATTCTTCTACAGTTTGATATCCATTCCAAGGCTGATCAGTAAGGTTGAAAGTAGACTGACTTACAATGTGTAGCGTCATCTGTACCCAGTTGAATCCACCAGCAAATACCTTGTCATAAGGATAGACAAAGATATTCTCAGGTGAACCTGCATTATTAACTGCAAAGTTTGCCGCATAAGAAGGGTTCAAAGTGTAAGGACCAGTATTGATAATTGTAGCAGCATCAGCAGCAGCAAGAGCCCATTGAGGAGTTCCAGTGTAAACTTCAGCATTTAGGTACAATTTCATTCTGATGGTCAATGCACTCCACTTAGTCATTCTACCGTAAGTAGTACCATCCTTCTTTGAAGAAAGCAACGGGATAATTTCATTCAATTCTTTCAAAATGAAATCATAAACTACTTTTCTTGAGCTATTAGCAGGCTTTTCAGTAGATGTAAAGTCTGTTACAATAGGAACGTTACCAAACGCATCCATAGCCCAATAGTAGTACAACGCTCTCAAAGCTCTAAGCTCCGCGATGTAAGCAGGAGAGTTAGCATTGTTAAGCTGCTCGAAGGAATAGATCAATCTATTGCAAGTGTTGATTCCTCCAAAAAGGAAATTCCATGTGTTGTTCAAAAATGGATTATCCTTTTGGAATTCATGCTGGTGCAACTGTAAAAGAACACCACCGTCAAACCAGTCACCACCTTTGTGAGAAACTACGATTTCATCGGATGCAATTTCATTAATTGACCAAAGACCTGAGTGATTACCCAATCCACCTAAAGAAGAATACGCTCCTCCAAGTGCTGAAATAAATTCTTCATCTGTTTTGAAGAAGTTGTCTGAAGTAATCTGGCTATACACCTTCTCCTCTAAATCAACGCAAGACGAAGCAAAATAAGTCAGTCCTAGGCCAATCAAGAAGTATTTAATATTTATTGTTTTTTTCATGATTTTTTAATGTTTTAGCTTAGAAACTTAAGTTTAGACCTAAAGTAGTAATGGTAGTAGTGAAGTAAGTAGCTCTACGCTCAATACCTGGAGCAAGTGGATCACCGTTTTCTGGATCCTGATATCTTACTGAAGGATCTACACCAGTATAACCTGTAAACATGAATGGTGTTTGTACAGATAGGAAGGTTCTAATTTTACCTACAGACTTACCTTGTTTCACGTTAAAATTGTAACCAAGAGTAGCGTTATCCAAGATCATGAAATCTGCTTTTTCAACGTGGCTACTGTTATATTCTGCCTTTTTAATGTTTGGATCAAAATATTTAGTTTTCACAACGTTCCAGTTTTGAACTGTAGTACTTTCAGTGTTTTCATAGAAACCTCTGTAGCTGTTGATCAAAGAGTGACCAAGTGAACCTCTGAAAAAGAAATTGAAATCCCAATTCTTGTAGTTGAAGCTGTTGTTGATACCAAAGTTGATCGTAGGATAAGCAGTACCCAACTGAGCTCTATCAGCATCACAGTTACAATAAACAGGGTTTCCGTTAGCATCTTTAGCTGTCCCATCAATCACTTTCATGATTGGAGCACCTTTATCATCGATACCAGTCTGGATTGGACCCCAAATCTGTCCCAATGGTCCGTTCTCTTGAACTCGGATCAACTGAGTAAGGTTTTGACCTGGAGAACCGAAGTTAGAGCGGTAATTTACTGCTCCGAAAGATAGATCTCCTGCTGACAAACTTCTAAGGTTAGTAGCTAACGTAGAGAAGTTAACTCCTGTAGTCCATTTGAAATCACTCTTGTCAATAGCATTGTAGTTCAACAATACTTCAAGACCAGAGTTTTCAACTTCACCAATGTTAAGAAGTGTAGTTGGGAAAAGGTTTGGTGGAACTGGTACGTTGATTGGTAAAATCATTCCACTTGTTACTCTGGTGAAATAGTCAATTGTACCAGAAAGTTTATTGTTGAAAGCAACGAAATCTACACCTACGTTAACTTCGTCTTTAGTTTCCCAAGACAAATCCGGGTTGTTATTCGATACTGGACCATAAGAAGGTACAAAGTTTCCATTGTAGAAGAAGTTACCCTGACGGCCATATCTCAACAAAGAAATGTAAGATTCACCTGGCTGAGTACCTGTTCTACCGTAACTAGCTCTTAGTTTCAACGCGTTTACTCCTGTGATGTCCACCAAATTACCAAGGTTTACACCAGCACTAACTGCAGGAAACAATCCCCACTTATTGTTCTCACCAAATCTAGTGGAACCTTCATATCGAGAACTGATTGACAACAAGTACGTGTCATCGAAATTGAAATTAGCACGTCCAAAGAACGCAACCAATTTATTTTCAGAGGCATAACTGTACACATTAGCTAAACCATTTGCAAAATCTAGAGCTGCACCCAAGTTATTGTAAGTGAAAGCATCCGTTAGGAAATTACCAGCTTGTGTGTAATCACCTTGATAAAAGAACTCTTGGTAAGAATATCCACCCAAGAAGGACATGTCTAATTTACCTACTTCTTTATCGTAGTTTAAGGTTGCTTCAAACAAATCATTTAAAGTTTCATTATTTTGAACAGTAGCTAAACCTTTTCTACCGAATCCTCCTCCAAACTTAGCAGTCTTAGGAGAATAAGATCCATTCCAAAATGTTTCTCTCTGGCTAGAGTAGAATGCAGAAGCTTTGAAATTACTAGTGAAGTTGTATTCACCTCGGATACTAGCTAACAATCTGCTTTCGCGACCATCGTTAATGTTTTGCTCTGCAATGGATACTGGGTTGAACCAATCAAAAATATCGCGCTCAGCATATCCTCCAAAATTTGGAGACTGTGGATTTGGATCGTAGATAGGAAGCGTAGGGTTTGAGATAATCGCATATCTAAATGAGTTATCGTTACCATATTGTCTATCTGCTGTGGTATTGGAAATGTTGATTGAAAACAAAGCCTTGTCTTTCAATGCTCTTTGAGTAAGGTTCAATCTAGCATTCAATTGATCAAAACCAGAATTAATACCTACACCATTTACATTACGTGAGTTTAAAGACATTCTGTAGCTAGTACCTTCATTTCCACCACTGATGGAAAGGTTGTTTACAAAACTAACTCCTGTCTTTGTTACCGCATCAAACCAGTCAGTGTTTGAACCAAGATCATTTGAACCAGGTAGAGCTCTGTACTCGTCAGCACTCATGATTGGAATAGTACGCGCAACATTTTCTGTTGCAGCAGTTCCGCTATACTCAACGACAGCTTTTCCTTTTTTACCTGATTTTGTGGTAACCAAAATCACACCAGCAGAACCTCTAGTTCCGTAAATCGCAGCAGCAGATCCATCTTTCAATACATCCATTGATTCGATATCGTTTGGATCTACTGTACTTAAAGAAGCACCAATAACGCCATCAATAACGACTAGAGGTTCAGCGTTAGCTCCAAAAGAAGAAATTCCTCGAAGTCTAATGTTGAAGCCACCATTTGGGTTACCTCCTGGTCTTGAAATGTTAAGACCTGCAACTTTTCCTTGAAGCAATTGTCTAGGATCGTTAACGGTTCCTCGGTTGAAATCTTCCGACTTGATGCTTGCAACAGCACTTGTGATTTCTTTTTTCTCCTGAGTACCGTAACCTACTACGATTACTTCATTGAGTCCTTGAACCGACTCCGAAAGAGTTAAATTAATTGTAGTCCGAGTGCCTACAGTTTCTTCAACGGTGTTGTATCCAATGAAGGAAAACACCAAAACATCGGTGGAACTGGCTTCAATGGCAAAATTACCATCTAAATCAGTGACCATTCCACGTGTGGTACCTTTTACTAATACACTCGCACCAGGCATTCCTTCGCCTGTACTTGCATCAGTAACTTTACCTGTTATTCTCGCTTGCTGAGCGTTAGCAGAAAAACCTATGCTAAAGGCTAACAAAGAGAAAAAACACAAAATTAGTAGTCCTTGTTTTTTCATTTGTATTGGGTTTGAGTTTTAAACTTGACTGCGAAATTTAACAATTATTTAAAATTTAACAATTTTTAAACATTTTTTTTTGAAAAAGTTGAGCACCATGCGGTACTAAATGTATCCTTTTCTAAGAAATAAAAAATTTTATTCGTTAGTATCCTCCTATTCAGCCAAGTAACTGCATCGCTGGCTTTTCCACATCCACCAACTTCTCCACCACTACTTCATCCTCCACCAACGGAGATTTTCCCTCCCATGCCCCCTAAGCTCTACCCTGGGACGATGAACTCTCAAGCACCTATCTCCCTAAAGGCCCTACAGTAGAAATGGACAAGAAAAAAGCTGCGCAAAATAATCCAAGCAGTTCTTAGAAGGAAAACCCATTCCATCTTTGAATTAGAATTTAGGTAATGGGCTCAAAAAGTTATATTTTGGAGGAGTTTTAAGTAAATACAATTCTTTTTTTACACTTGCCTTGTGAAAAAACAGTATCTCTTTCTCTTCCTTTTTTACCTCCTTTTTTCCTGCAAGCAGGAGGGTTCCGAAGCTTTATTCTCCCTGCTTTCAGAAAGTCAAACCGGCATCTCCTTCCGCAATGACCTGGTTTACACCGAAAAAATAAATCCCTACACCTTCCGTAATTTTTACAACGGCGCAGGGGTTGCGATTGGTGACATCAACCAGGATAGCTTACCTGATATATTTTTTGCTGGAAATCAGCAAAGCAACCGCCTCTACCTCAATGCCGGCGAACTCAGCTTCGATGACATCACCGAAAAAGCAGGTCTAAATTCTGAAGGGTCTTGGACTACTGGCGTCAGCATGGCTGATGTGAACGGAGATGGACTCTTGGATATTTACGTCTGCAAATCGGGACCCATGCAGGGGGAACGCAGACACAATGAACTCTTTATTAATAATGGTGATCTGACTTTCACCGAAAAGGCCAAGGAATATGGACTAGCTGAGGTAGGTCTTAGCCAACATGCCGTATTTTTTGACTACGACAAGGATGGAGACCTGGACATGTATTTGCTCAGCAACTCCGGACGCTCCGTGGGTCTCAACGACCTTCGCCTCGGGCAGCGGGAAATTCGAGATCCTGAAGGAGGAAATAAGCTTTTCCGCAACGAAGGCAATCGATTCTCCAATGTATCCCAAGAAGCAGGCATCTATGGGAGTGCAATCGGCTACGGCCTTGGAGTGACTGTGGCAGACCTCAACCAAGATGGCTGGCCCGATCTCTACGTTTCCAACGACTTTTTTGAGCGGGACTACCTCTACCTGAATCAAAAAAATGGGACTTTCCGAGAGATTTTACCGCAAGCCATGCCTGAAATCAGCATGGGTTCCATGGGTGCAGATATTGCAGACCTAGACAATGACTTGTGGCCCGATGTAATCGTCACCGAAATGCTCCCAAGTGACCTAGCGCGGGTCAAATCCAAAACTCCCTTTGAGGAATGGGATAAGTTTCAAGCCAATCAAAAAGCTGGATATCACCGGCAGTTTACACGCAATACCCTACAACGGCATCTGGGAATTCACCCTCAAGACAGTACCCCTATTTTTGCTGAGGTCGGAAGGTGGGCTGGCGTGGAAGCTACCGACTGGAGCTGGGGCGCATTGATTTTCGATGCTGACTTGGATGGTAAAAAAGACATTTTCATTGCCAATGGCATCGTCAAAGACCTCACCGACTTTGACTTTGTGGATTTCTATGCCAACAATCAAGGGAAAATAGATCAATACCGACAAGATTCGATATTGATCACGAAAATGATTGATAAATTTCCTTCTGTTCCCCAGCAAAATTACCTCTTCAAAAACAAAGGAAACCTTCAATTTGAAAACCTAGCTCCTTCCCAAGGATTGGATCAACTCACCTTCAGCACCGGATCCGCTTATTCCGACTTGGACAACGATGGGGACCTTGATTTGGTGGTCAACAACCTCAATGAACGAGCCTTTGTCTACCAGAACAATAGCAATCCAGGCACCACTACGAACTACCTCAGCCTCGATCTAGGCAATGCCTTTGGCGCAAAAGTCAAAATCTACACCGGTGGGGAAAGCCAGGTTCAGGAATTTCAACCTGTCAAAGGGTACATGTCCTCGGTAGATCCAAGATTGAATTTTGGCGTAGGAAAGCACACACAGATTGATTCGATACACATCGATTGGCCCACAGGAAAACGGACCCTCCTAACTAAAATAGCTGCCAATCAGGTGCTATTCCCGAAAGAATCGGATGCAAAGGCCCTCCAAACTAAATTCAAAACTCACTCTCCCTACTTCAGCCCTACTGTAGCATTCAGCTTCCCTTACCTACATAAGGAAAGTGAATTCGTTGATTTTGACCGGGATCGCCTCCGTTTCTGGTCGATCAGTAACGAGGGGCCTCGAGCAAGCCAAGCCGATATCAATGGAGATGGGCGTATGGACTTAGTGATTCCTGGTGCCAAAGGCCAATCCACTTCCCTTTGGAAGCAGGGCAATGCGGGAGCTTGGTCTATGTCTCAAACATCTCTATTTGATCAGGATAGCCTTGCTGAAGATGTAGTAGCCCACTTCTTTGATGCCAATGGGGATGGAGCAGCTGACCTAGTGGTAGGCAGTGGAGGGATTGAATTTTCAGACTTCGCCCCTAGTTACCAGGACCGCTTGTATCTCAACGATGGAAAAGGAAATTTTTCTCGCTCAGGACAGCTTTTTCCTGCGACACCCACCTCCTTTATATTAAGTTGGGATGGAGATCAAGATGGAGACCTAGACCTTATACTTGGACAACGGGGCTTCCCTTTTGGCTATGGAATTGCGGTTGGTGTTCAATTTTGGAAAAATGACGGGAAAGGGAATTTCACGGATGAAAGCACTACGCTCGGCAAGCCCTTTGCTTCGCTGGGCATGCTCACCGATGGTGCCTTAGCGGACTTAGATGGAGATGGGAAACCAGAACTCCTGCTGGCAGGAGAATGGATGGCCCTCCAAGTCTTTACCTTTGACAAGGGCGCTTGGACTAATAGCACTGCACAATTTGGCCTAGAAAATACGCGTGGATTTTGGAAGCGCATCTTGGTAGCGGATGTCAATGGAGATCAAAAAATGGATGTGCTTGCCGGAAACTTCGGGACCAATTCCAGACTGCGAACCAGTGCCACAAAACCTCTGCGGTTGGCGATCAATGATTTTGATCAAAACGGTTCGATCGAACAAATCCTCCATCACCATGAAAATGGGAAAAGCATCCCATGGGTACTCAAAAATACCCTTGTCAAGCAAATCCCTTCCTTGAAGAAACAAGTGCTCAGCTATGCTGACTACAAAGACAAAGCATTGGAGGACCTCTTTCCCCAATCGGTTTGGGCAAATTCAATGATTTTGCAAGCAGATTGGATGGAAACTACCCTTTGGATCAACCAAGGAACCGGGAAAATGGTACAGGAGGCACTTCCTGCAGAAGTTCAGTATGCCCCCGTTCATGCCATTACCGTTCTTCCTAGACAGGGAAAATCTCCTTTGATACTACTTGGAGGGAATGAAAGCCGCATCAAACCTGAGCTAGGCACCCAATTGGGAAGCTATGCATGGGTGCTAGAAAAAGACGCTGCTAACAAATGGAAGGCCTTAAAACCTCAAGAGAGCGGGCTCTTTGTTTCGGGAGAGATTCGCGATTTTCAATGGATCCAATCCAACAACCAAACCCACTTATTTGTGTTACGAAACCATGACAAACCGTTGGTATTTACTATTCGCTAGTTTATTCCTTTTATCCTTTCCTCCGATAACTCTGCATACCCGTACTTTCGGGAATTAAAAAAACCTTGTCATCTTTGCACGTAGAAATTTCAGACCCTTCCATCCAAAAAAAGCTTAGCCAAAAACCAGAATGAAAAAGATCCTTGGTGGTTTACTTTTCCTTACCTTCTTAGGCTCGGCCTGTAGCACAAAAGACAAAGCGCCTCCCCTATTTGAGGAGATTGCTGCTGAATCTTCAGGGGTCAACTTTAAGAACGACCTTACTTTTGACCAGGACTTCAATGTGTTTACCTACCGCAACTTCTACAATGGGGGTGGGGTAGCCATTGGAGATGTGAATAACGATGGCCTTGCGGATCTGTATTTTACGGCCAACCTAGGCCCAAATCAATTGTACCTCAACAAGGGGGATTTCAAGTTTGAAAATGTAACCGAAAAGGCAGGAGTGGCTGGAACCCGCGCTTGGAGTACCGGTGTGGCCATGGCAGATGTCAATGGAGATGGCTGGCTAGATATTTACGTCTGCAACTCAGGTGATATAAAAGGAGACAACAAGCAAAACGAACTTTTTATCAACCAAGGCAATGGCACCTTCAAAGAGATGGCCGAAGCCTATGGCCTAGCTGATAAAGGGTTTTCTACCCACGCTGTATTTTTTGATTACGACAAGGATGAAGATTTGGACGTCTACCTACTCAACAATTCCTACCAAGCCATTGGCACCTTCAATAAGATGCAAAATGAACGGCCTGTGCGTGACTCGGTGGGTGGAGACAAACTCTTCCGCAACGATGGGGAGAAGTTTACCGATGTGAGTGAAGAAGCAGGCATCTATGGATCCGTGATTGGCTTTGGCTTGGGCATCACCATCGGCGATGTAAACCAAGACACCTGGCCTGACATCTTTATTTCAAATGACTTTTTTGAGAAAGACTACCTCTACATCAACAACCAAGACGGAACCTTTACCGAGTCCCTGGAATCTTCGATGCGCTCCATCAGCGCTGCTTCCATGGGAGCTGATATTGCAGATGTCAATGGAGATGGGCTTTTGGATATTTTTGTGACCGACATGCTCCCTGAGCACTCCACACGACTCAAGCAGGTGACCACCTTTGAAAGTTGGGACAAGTATCAATTCAACAAAACCCATGGCTACCACTACCAATTTTCACGCAACATGCTCCACCTCAACAATGGAGATGGGACCTTCAGTGAGGTGGGTAGACTTGCCAATGTAGAAGCTACAGATTGGAGTTGGGGAGCCCTACTCTTTGACATGGATAATGATGGCAAACGGGACATCTTCGTAGCCAACGGCATCTATCAGGACATTACCGACTTGGATTACCTCAACTTTGTCGATGATGAGGACACCAAAGTCAGAATCATCTCCCAAGAAGGAGTAGACTACAAAGCACTCATCGATCCAATTCCAATCACGCCTATTCCAAATTATGCCTACAAAAACCTAGGCGATCTCCGCTTTGAAAATGTTGCAGATCAATGGGGCTTAGGCAAAGCCATCCACTCCAACGGGGCCGCTTATGGGGATTTGGACAACGACGGCACCTTGGACTTGGTGGTCAACAACGTCAATGCAACCGCCCAAATCTTTAAGAATAAGGGTAAAAGCCTGCAACCAGACCTACACAGCATTCAATTGCAGTTGGTAGGTAAGGGAAAAAATACCGGCGCTATAGGCACACAGATTCAAGTCAAAGCTGGCGATCAGGTATTTTATACCGAGCAAATGCCCAACCGAGGCTTTCAATCCAGCGTGGATCCAAAAATCACCATTGGCTTGGGCAAAGTCACTGTTATTGATGAGCTCAAGGTTTTGTGGCCCGATGGTAGATTTACCCAGATGACCAAGGTGCCTGTAGATCAACTTCTCAAATTACGCTGGGAAGATGCGGGAGCACTTCCAGCGGGAACCTCCTTTTTCCCAACCCCAAGTCCTGCCAAATTTGTAAAAGCGAGCAATCCAGGGCTTGACTTTACGCACCAGGAGAATGAGTTTATTGATTTTGATCGAGATCGACTCACCTACCTGATGCTGTCCACGGAAGGCCCAGCATTTGCCAAAGGGGATGTCAATGGAGATGGCCTTGAAGACCTGTTCTTTGGCGGAGCCAAAACCTTCCCAGGCAAACTTTACCTTGCCAAAAAAGGAGGAGGATACACCTACAAACCCCAAGAATCCTTTGACCTAGATGCCATTTCAGAAGATACAGATGCCGTATTTTTCGATGCAGACCAGGATGGAGATGCAGACTTGTTTGTCACTTCTGGAGGCAATGAATCCGGGTTTGGAAGCATTGATCTTGCCGATCGACTCTACCTCAATGATGGCAAAGGCAACTTTACCAAAGGCTTCAACACCGGCCTGATGGGCATTTTTGGAAGCAGCTCGGCCGTAGCACCGATAGATCTCAATGCAGATGGAGCGCTTGACTTGGTTGTGGGTGGTAGACTTATCCCCTTCACCTATGGCGTGTCAGCGGATGCCCAGCTATGGATCAACGATGGCAAAGGAAATTTCACCGAACAGTCCGCAACATTGGCTCCTGAACTGAAGGCTATTGGAATGGTAACCGATGCTAAGGTATTGGATTACGATGGAGATGGATTGCAAGATGTCGTATTTGTGGGTGAATGGATGGCCCCTACCTTCTTCAAGAATGTAGGGAAGAAGTTGGAAAAAAAGGCCCTGCCTGGTATGGAAAATCTGAAAGGATGGTACCGAACCCTGGAAGTGGGAGACTTCAACGGCGATGGCAAGCCTGATCTAGCCTTAGGCAATCAAGGATTCAATACCCGCATGAAGGGATCAAACGCCCGCCCAATCCGAATGTATCTGAATGATTTTGATCAAAACGGAACTGTTGAACAGGTATTTACACAAGTAGTGGATGGGGTATCCATTCCCTACACGCTCAAGCACGAACTTGAAAGACAGGTGCCTAGCATCAAGAAAAAGTACATCCGCTATGCAGATTATGTAAACCAAAGTCTGCATGATATTTTTAGCAAAGAAGTAATCGATCGTTCCATTATTCAGGAAATGAACAACCTGGAATCTGGAATTTTACTCAATCAAGGTGCAGGCAACTTCGCTTGGAAGCCTTTTGCTGTGGATGGACAGAAATCTTGGATCTTTGCAATTCAAGTGCTCGACCTCAATGAGGATGGGATTCAAGACCTGATCTTGGGAGGAAACTTATCCAATGTCAAGCCGGAACTTGGAAAGTACGATGCGAGCTATGGAGAGGTATTCCTTGGAAAAGGGGACGGAACCTTCACCTTCTGGCCCAATCGAATGCATGGATTGAAGTTGGACGGTGACATCCGAGCCATCGCAAACCTTGGAGGCAAGCGACTCCTTTTCGTGAAAAATAGTGCTCCTGCAGAAATCTGGACCTATTAATAGCACCCATTTGGATGCTGTAAATACCTGAGCTTTATCATTTGGGAATTTTCACCAATTAGGTAACTTTGAGTTCCTTGAATGAATGCATTCGAGGCATCCCCAGCTACTTATCCCCTGTTCACATTTCTATGCGTTTCCAAAGAATAGTGCTCCTTCCTATCCTGCTTTTGGTAGCAGTGATTTCGTGCCAAGAGAAAAAAGATTACTCCCAGGCCATCACAGACGGATATTATTTCCATGCAGCACAAAAGCAGGTAACTGAAGTCATCATCCACGATATTTTTTCACCTCCCGTAGCTGTTCGCATTTACTCCTATTCCTCCTTGGCCGGCTATGAAGTAGCTGCAGCCACTGACCCTACCAATTACGCGTCATTGATGGGGCAGCTGAATGGATCCGAGCCCATCACAGTCCCTGTTCCAGCGAATATCTACCCTCCTTTGGCTTCCTTAGCCGCATACTACCATGTGAGCACTGCTTTGATTTTTTCTGAGGAGAAAATGACAGCACACCGAGACTCTATATTTGAAGAACTTAAAGAAAAAGGGATTCCTGACGATGTATTTGAAGCTTCTGTAGCCTTCGGTCAAGCCATCGGGGATAAGGTCCGGGAATATTCCAAAAAGGACAACTACCACCAAAGCCGTTCATTTCCTAAATACACCGTCACTAGTGAGCCGGGTACCTGGCAGCCTACTCCACCGGCCTACATGGAGGCAGTAGAGCCGCATTGGAACAAGATTAGAACCTTTGTATTGGACTCCGCAGCACAGTTTCGCGTAAATCCTCCACCTCCATTCTCCACCGAACCCGGTTCGGAGTTCTATAAAAGAGCGCTAGAAGTATACGAGGCACAAAAAAATGCAAGTAAGGAGCATACGGACATTGCGATGTTCTGGGATTGCAATCCCTACAAAATGAATGTCAAAGGCCACGTCATGTTTGCCACCAAGAAAATCACTCCCGGTGGACACTGGATGGGGATCGCTTCCATCGCTTCGGCTACCGCCAAAAAAGACTGGAAAGGCACCATAGAAGTCTTGGCTTTGACGGCCATCTCACTTAATGAGGCCTTTATTGCTTGCTGGGATGAAAAATACCGCAGCCGCACCATTCGCCCTGAAACCTACATCAACCAACACATTGATGAAAACTGGGTTCCACTACTTCAAACCCCTCCATTCCCAGAGCATACCTCAGGCCATAGCGTAGCCTCAACTGCGGCATCTTATACCTTGGCTCAGCTATTTGGGGATCAGCTCCACATCGTAGACAGCACAGAGGTGGCCTATGGCCTTCCTGTCCGGGAGTATGATTCTTTCTCGCAGGCCGCATCCGAAGCCGCTATCAGCCGTTTTTATGGGGGAATTCACTACATGCCTGCTATTGAAGAAGGCAGCAAACAGGGAAAGCAAGTGGGGGAATGGATTTGGAAAAATATCTCCACACGACCAGATAAGGTCGCGGGTAAAAAATAAATTCCTGTTTTTTTTCACGCAGAGATACTAAGGAAAATAGAATATGTCGCTCCGCTGGAGCGAACCACCTTCCCATATTGTTCAATCTCTATTAACATGTTGCTTCTCCGGAGCATAAGATGGTATTGTTACCAAAATCGCTAACAGAAAAGAGATGTGCTGATTTTTGATTTTTTTCCTTGCCCCCAGCGGGGGCAAAATGTTAATAGAAACTGCCGTGAAAAATGGAGACGGAGCTCCAGAGGAGCGAAATCAAATATGATCTGTGGCTGAAGACGGCAAATAAAGGGATATCATTCATACTTTTTTTCTCGCGCGAAGACGCAAGGGCGCAAAGCTTGTCCCATAATATTATGGGAAGAAACTCTCCCTTCGCGTCTTTGCCTCTTTGCGTGAAACATTTTTTTTCACGCTGATCTAAGCAGAAAAAAACCGCTGATTTATTCCTTTTGATTTGCGGAAATTTTCACGAGAATCTGCGGGAAAAACTTTTTTCACGCTGATCTATTTTACTCTGAGAATGGAATTTTTTATTGGTACAGTTTTTTATCCAAAATGTACCCCTCCACCCGCTCAGGAAGGAGGTACCGAACTGACAATCCCTCCTGAATGCATTGCCGAATAAACGTAGCAGAAATGTCAAGCAGAGGAGCGTCTAAATAGCTTACTCCGGGATGATCCAGCGTTTTAACTTCCCCCGGTCGCGGATACACCAAGATAGGGTAGTTGTCCAAGATGGCTTGGTGATTCTTCCACTTATGGAAATGGCTGAGGTTATCCGAACCTAGAAACAAGGAAAATTGATGCTGGGGGTACTTATCGCTCAGGTAGGTCAGTGTATCGATGGTGTAGCTGGGTCGCGGCATTCGAAATTCTACGTCAGAAGCCCTAAACTGAAAATTATCATCGATAGCAAGTTCCACCATTCGAAGTCGATCCTGCTCATGCGCAAGCGATTCTTGTTTTTTGAAGGGGTTTTGCGGACTGACAACAAACCAAACTTGGTCTAATCCTCCCCGTTGAAAGAGCGTCTGGGCGATGATCAGGTGTCCCACATGTATGGGATTGAAACTACCAAAGTACAGCCCTATTTTCATGCTTAGGCCTTCAAAAAAGTGTTCACTAATTCAACTGTCTCAGCTGAAGATTTGGCAAAATCATCGTTGAGCACGGTCACATCAAACTGCGGCTCAAAAGTCATCTCAAACTTTGCTTTGTAGATTCTCCGAGAAAGCGATTCTTCCGATTCGGTTCCGCGATCATTGAGACGCGACTCCAATACTTCCAAAGAGGGCACCTTTACAAAAATGGCCAAGGCCTGCTCTCCAAAATATTTCTTCAGGGCCAGTCCACCTTTGACATCCACGTCAAAAATGACTGCTTTCCCTTCCTTCCAAATCCGATGCACCTCTTCTTTCAAGGTGCCATAAAAATTGCCCGCATACACTTCCTCCCACTCCACAAAGGCATCCTGGTCAATCTTTTGTTTGAACTCATCGATACTTAAAAAATAGTAATCACGTCCATGGACCTCATGTCTTCCTCGTCGATCTCGGGTACAGGCAGAGATCGAAAAGCCCAGGTGGGGAACATGCTGCATCAAATGCTTGACTAGGGAAGTCTTTCCAGATCCCGAGGGAGCGGAAAAAATAATGGCTTTGCCAGAAGGAATACTCATCGTGCGTCTTGAATCATTTGACGGATGGACTCCGCCAGTTTTTCAGGTAAAGGTTGTTTGGTGCATTTGGTTTTGAGAACCTCTCGAATGGCTTGCTCCAAATGAAAATGCGCAAAGCAGGGCTGGCATTGGTCCAGCTTCTCTTGAAGCAATTCGTTGCCTCCCTCCACGAGCTCTCCATCCAGGATGCGCTCAAGGAGCTGAAAGCACTTGCCTACATCGCTGCACTGCAATTTCCGCTCTGGGGATGATGCGTCTGTATTTTCCATAGCTATTCGTTTAGTCCTCCTCTTCGTCCCTGCCGTATCCCATCGATTGGGCGTAGCCTTTTAATGTTTCTTTCAAGAGATTCCTAGCCCGATGCAGCCTAGAGCGCACGGTACCGATGGGAATATCCAAAATTTTTGCCATCTCTTCGTAAGTGAAGCCCTCCAAATCCGCCAAAATAATGACAGTCCGAAAATCTACCGCTAAGCCGTTCAAGGCATTGGAGATCTCATCCCCCAACATGTCCTTGACCGACTCCGCTCGGAGGTCGCTTGTGCTTTGGTAGTCCACGTCATCCGAGTTGTAGAAAGTTTCTACTTCTTGGTAGTCCACCGTAGCCGGTTTCTTACTCTTCTTCCGGTAATCGTTGATGAAGCTATTTTTGAGAATGCGGAAAAGCCAAGCCTTCGCATTGGTGCCCTGCTCAAAGGAATTGATGAAGCGAAAAGCCTTCATGTAGGTATCCTGCACCAAATCCTTGGCATCGTCTTCGTCGAAAGTCAGTCGAAAAGCAAAGTTGTACATGGAATCAATGTGGGGCATAAATTCCCCATCAAAGACCACAGATCGCTCTTCCTGAGAATATTTCCTTCGCTGAACTTCCGACATAGTTCAAAAGTACGCAATGCATCAAATTATACCTAAATTCCCCTCCTATTTCCCCGCTTTTCCTTTATTTTGTAACAGCTTTTGCCCCCAATCAGGCAAGTTACCCCACACCACCGCAAGCGCATGTTTTTCTTTCGCCTATTTTCCCGGCTACCCCTCGGGATTTTGTACCTATTCACTGATTTTCTCTACCTCATCGCGAGGTATGTGATTCGCTACCGCAAAAAAGTGATCGACGAAAACCTGCTCCATGCCTTTCCAGAAAGAACCGCAAAAGAGCGCAAAGCCATCCGCAATCGCTTTTATCGAAATTTTACAGACTCCATCGCCGAAACCATCAAGTCCCTCACCATTTCCAAGGAGGAACTGGCCCGAAGATTTATCATCACCAACCAAGATCTTCTAGATCAGGAGGTCAAAAACGGAAAAAGTGTACTCCTGCTCGCGGGCCATTTTTTCAATTGGGAACTAGGCCTGCAGCAAGCGGCTGTACTCAGCAAGGTGCCCTCTGAGGGCGTATACTTGAAGATCAACAGCCCTTTTTTCAACGAACTCATGTACCAGGCGCGGACTCGCTTTGGGAATACAATCACGGAGAAAAATGAGTTTCGCGAAACCGTCAAAACCCTCAACTCCGATCTCCGCGTAGTCCAACTTGCAGCAGATCAGCGACCCAATCGTCGTACCACCCGTTACCAGCGCCCTTTTCTAAACCGACCTGCATACTTCTTTGAAGGAGCGGAGCACATCGCCAAAAGCATGGACCTTCCGGTGTACTTTGGGGAAATATCCAAACTTGGAAGGGGACGCTACCAGGCTACCTACGAGCTCCTCGCAAAAGGGCCTTACGATGGGCTTCCGGAGCACAGCATCACAGATGCCTTTTGCGCACGATTGGAAGCAAATATCCACTTCCAGCCGGACCTGTACCTCTGGAGCCACAAGCGCTGGAGGGTGTAAGCCCGCAGGTTTCCAGTGCGAGAATGGACTTCCTCTAATTTTTAGAGAACAAGTTCGAACTGGGGGCAGTTGAATAAACTAATTTTACTTACAGATTTAGGCTGGATACATGGGTAATGGCTTGCAGTCTTGCTACTTTTATCTTGCTACTTGATACTAAAAATGGATTACCTCAAGGAACTCAATTCCGAACAACGACAAGCTGTAGAACATACAGACGGCCCTGTGATGATCATTGCGGGTGCAGGATCTGGCAAGACGCGGGTGCTCACCTACCGGATTGCCCACCTCATCTATGCCAAAGGGGTGGATGCCTTCAACATCCTGTCGCTCACTTTTACCAACAAAGCGGCGAGCGAGATGAAGCACCGCATTGAAAAATTGGCAGGCCTAGAGGCTCGGAATACCTGGATGGGTACCTTTCACTCCGTTTTTGCTAAAATCTTGCGGGTAGAATCCGACAAACTAGGCTACCCCTCCAACTTCACTATTTACGATACCGACGACTCCAAATCCCTGATCCGAACTTTGGTGAAGGAACTACGCCTCGACGACAAAGTGTACAAACCGAGCGTAGTCCTTTCCCGGATTTCTGGTGCAAAAAACAGGCTCATTTCTTGGCAAACCTACCAAAATGATCCCTTTGTGAAGGCGGACGACGAAGCAGCCCTTCGCCCTCGGATGGGGGAGATTTACCAGCGCTACCAAGAAAGATTGTTCAAAGCCGGAGCCATGGACTTTGACGACCTACTCTTCAATACCAACGTGCTCTTCCGGGATCACCTCGAAGTACTCAACAAGTACCAGCAGCGCTTTAAATACGTGATGGTGGACGAGTTTCAGGATACCAACATTTCCCAATACCTAATCACCAAAAAACTGGCGGCAGTGCACCAAAACATCTGCGTGGTAGGTGACGATGCCCAAAGTATCTATGCTTTTCGCGGAGCGGATATTCAAAACATCCTGAATTTCGAGAAAGACTATCCGGACTTGTTTGTGGTGAAACTGGAGCAAAACTACCGCTCCACCAAGACCATCGTGGAGGCGGCCAACTCCATCATTGACAAGAACAAGGCCCAACTCAAAAAGGTGGTATGGACCTCTAACCCCGAGGGAGACCTGATCGAACTATTCAAAGCATCCTCCGATAATGAGGAGGGACGAATCGTGGCTAACACCATTTTTGAGGAGAAAAATAACAAGCAACTCAGCAATAGCGATTTTGCGATTCTCTACCGCACCAACTCCCAGTCAAGATCCATGGAGGAGGCTTTGCGGAAACTCAACTTGACCTACAAAATCGTAGGAGGACTCTCTTTCTACCAACGAAAAGAGATCAAGGACCTCATGGCCTACCTCCGCTTTGCTGTCAACCCGGCCGATGAGGAAGCCTTCAAGCGGATCATCAACTATCCCAAAAGAGGGATTGGAGATAGTTCCGTGGAGAAAATCCTTGTTTCAGCCTACGAACACGACATTCCCCTCTGGGATGTGGTGCAAAATGCACACAGCTTCCTGGGTGGACGTGCGGGTGTATCCGTGGATGACTTTTCGACGATGATCAAGGCTTTCCAAATCGAAATCGAACGCAAAGACGCTTTCGAAGCCGCGAGTTCGGTAGCCAAACAAAGTGGCTTGCTTCGTGAACTTTACGAAGACAAGACCATCGAAGGGCTCAACCGCTACGAAAACGTGCAGGAATTGCTGAATGCGATCAAGGAGTACGTGGACAACCCCGAAAACGAAGACAAGAGTTTGGGCGCCTTCCTTCAAGAAATCGCCCTACTCACCGACAACGATCAGGACAAAAGCCAAACCGATGCCATCACCCTGATGACCATCCACGCCTCCAAAGGATTGGAATTTAAGCAGGTGTTTGTAGTCGGAATGGAAGAAGATCTTTTTCCCTCCCAGATGATGATGCAGAGTCGGGAAGACTTGGAAGAGGAACGCCGGCTCTTTTATGTGGCCTCCACCCGTGCCATGGAAAAACTGTACCTCAGCTATGCACTCACCCGCTACCGTTTTGGGCGCTTGCTCAATTGCGAGCCTAGCCGGTTTTTGGAGGAGGTCAACCCGGCCATGCTGAAAGTCTCCAAGCGCCTATCCGCCACCCGTGACATGCCAGGAGCCTTTCGTAAGGACGGCCCTCCCGGCGCGGCTGGATTTATTGGCATCAAAAAACAACCCGAGACACGGCTACCTACAGCCATGAATGTGCATACTCCCAGTCCAGACTTCAACCCTAGCAATACAAATGGGCTCAAGGAAGGGCAACTGGTGGAGCATCCTAAATTTGGCTTTGGCAAGGTTCAAAAAATTGAAACCGAAGGACTTAACAAAAAGGCAAGCATTCAATTTGAACATTTTGGGGAGAAAACTTTATTGCTTAGCTTTGCCAAGCTCAGAATTATAGACTAATCACCTATTCTCCTAATAGTGGTGATTTTTTGTTACCTTTTACAAGGCAAAAACGAGGAGAAGCCATGGAGCCTAAGGATTTAGAAAAACAACAACTTATTTTGAAAGAATACGGAAAGAATATCCAACAGCTGGTGCATCATGTGACCGGGATTGAAGATCGCGAACGTCGTACGCAAAGCGCCTACACGATCGTAGAGATCATCAAGCAACTCAACCCTACTGTCAAGCAGGACAACGACCAGAAGCTTTGGGACGACTTATACATCATGTCCAACTTTACCTTGGATATTGACGGGCCATTTCCCATGCCCGAAAAGGAACTACTTGGCAAAAAACCACAGCCTGTGGGTTATCCAAAAGGTCAAATCAAGTTCAAACACTACGGCAGAAACATTGAAAAGCTGATCGAAAAGGCCATCGAAATCGAGAACGATGAAGAGCAGGAAAATGCCATCATCTACATCGGTCAGCTGATGCGAAGCTTCCACTCCACTTGGAACCGAGATAATTTTGACGACGGCATCATCCTAGATGATATCAAGACCCTGTCCAAAGGAAAGCTTCATATCGATTTGGAAAAAGTACGGGAAAATGCCCTCTTTGAATCCAACACCCGCAGAGATTTCAAAATTCCTCACATCGAGGAGGAGCATTCTAAAAAGAAAAACAACAACCACGGAAAGAAATTCCGCCCAAGCCACAAAAAACGAAGATAAGCACATGGCATCTTTTAGAGTAGAAGGTGGGCACCGCCTGAAGGGGGAGATCATTCCTCAGGGTGCAAAAAACGAAGCATTGCAGATCCTTTGTGCCGTGCTCTTGACTTCCGAGAAGGTCACCATCCACAAACTCCCAAACATCCGCGATGTCAACAAGCTCATCGAGCTCCTTTCTGACATGGGCGTGAAGGTGCAGAAGCTAGCACCTGAATCCTACACCTTTCAAGCGGACGAAGTCAACCTCGCTTACTTAGAAACCCAAGATTTTCTCAACAAGGCCTCAGCGCTTCGTGGATCGGTGATGATTCTTGGTCCCTTATTGACTCGCTTTGGTACAGGTAAACTATCCAAGCCAGGAGGAGACAAGATCGGCCGCCGTCGCATGGATACTCACTTCTTTGGCTTCCAAAAGTTGGGTGCAGAGTTTCACTACGATGCCAAAAATGAGATCTTCCACATCGATGGCAAAAACCTCAAAGGCACCTACATGCTTTTGGATGAAGCATCCGTAACCGGTACCGCCAATATCGTGATGGCCGCAGTGATGGCCGAAGGCAAGACCACCATCTACAACGCAGCTTGCGAACCCTACTTGCAGCAGCTTTGCGACATGCTCAACCGCATGGGCGCCAAGATCACTGGAGTGGGATCCAACCTCCTCCACATCGAAGGGGTCAAGACCCTTGGAGGCACAACGCACACGCTGCTTCCAGACATGATCGAGATCGGTTCCTTCATCGGAATGGCCGCCATGACCCAGTCTGAAATCACCATCAAAGATTGTCAAATCCACCGCTTGGGCATCATCCCGGACACCTTCCGACGCATGGGCATCCAGTTGGAGTTTAGAGGAGATGACATCTTCGTGCCTGCACAACAACACTACGAAATCGAAACCTTTATCGATGGCTCCATCCTCACGGTGGCAGATCAGATCTGGCCTGGCTTCACGCCTGACCTCCTGTCCATCATCTTGGTGACGGCCACTCAGGCAAAGGGAACCGTACTTGTGCACCAAAAAATGTTTGAATCCCGCTTGTTCTTCGTGGACAAGTTGATCGACATGGGCGCGCAGATCATCCTCTGCGACCCACACCGCGCTACAGTCATCGGATTGGACCGCAAGTACCCACTTCGTGGCATCAAGATGACCTCACCTGATATTCGCGCAGGGGTTTCCCTTTTGATTGCAGCGATGTCTGCCAATGGGACTTCCGTAATCGACAACATCGAGCAAATCGACCGCGGCTACCAAAACATCGACGAGCGCCTCAATGCGTTGGGTGCCAAAATCACCCGCATCGACTAACCCTCGTATATTCCAGTTTTCAGATCCCCTTGGCCAAAAAGTCAAGGGGATTTTTTATTTCTAGCACCTATTCCTATCCTTTTTTAGGATTTTTTGGTAACTTCTTGGCCAATTCTTTAAACCCAAAATCGACATGTCCAAGAAAAAGCTCCGCAGCCAGGAATGGTACGGTAGAACCGGCAAAGATGGATTCATCTACCGGTCCTGGATGAAAAACCAGGGGCTTCCCCACCACCTTTTTACCGGCGAAAAGCCAGTAATTGGCATCTGCAATACTTGGTCCGAACTGACACCCTGCAATGCCCATTTCCGTGATTTAGCAGAGGCCCTCAAGCGAGGGATCTGGGAGGCAGGGGGATTTCCTTTGGAGTTTCCAGTCATGTCCCTTGGCGAATGTTCCGTCAAGCCCACGGCCATGCTTTTTCGCAACCTCGCCTCCATGGACGTGGAAGAAAGCATCCGCGCCAATCCCATGGATGGAGTCATCCTGATGTGTGGCTGCGACAAGACTACGCCCTCCCTCGTGATGGGTGCAGCCTCGGTCAACCTCCCTACGCTCGTACTCTCCGGAGGTCCTATGCTGGCTGGTCGATTTAAAGGAAAAAAAATCGGTACCTCAGATATCTGGCGCTTTGCTGAGGATTTCAAGCTTGGCAAACTTTCCCAGGAAGAATTTATTGAAGCCGAGGCAGCCATGTCCCGATCCGTAGGCCATTGTGCCCCCATGGGTACTGCCTCCACCATGGCCGCCATGGTCGAAGCACTTGGACTTGCACTACCAGACAATGCTACCATCCCTGCGGCGGATTCCCGTCGCAAAGTAATGGCTCACCTGGCCGGGATGCGCATCGTGGAGATGGTCAAAGAAGACCTGACCATGGACAAGATTCTTACCCGAAAAGCCTTTGAAAATTCCATCATGGTCAATGCCGCTGTGGGCGGTTCTACCAATTTCATCCTTCACCTGATTGCCATCGCCAAACGAATAGGCGTGCCTTTAGACCTCGCAGACTTCGATGAATTTTCTTCTCGAATTCCACTCATCGCCAATGTGCAGCCTTCTGGGGAGCATTGGGTAGAGGACCTTTTCTACGCAGGCGGACTACCTGCAGTCATGAAGGAGATCGAAAAGCACCTCCATACCGATGCCCTTACGGTCAATGGCAAAACCCTAGGCGAAAACATAAGCAAAGCCGAATGCTGGGACAGAAACCTGATCGGAACGCTTGCTACGCCAATCAAACCGGAGTCAGGCATCGCTGTACTGAAAGGCAACCTCTGCCCCAATGGGGCCGTATTGAAGCCTTCGGCTGCAAGCCCTAGCCTGCTGACCCATACGGGTAGAGCGGTGGTCTTCGAAGATATCGACGACTACAAAGCAAGAATCGATAATCCCCAGTTGGATATCGACGAGACCTGCGTGATGGTCCTGAAAAAAGTAGGTCCCAAAGGCTATCCCGGCATGCCCGAGGTAGGCAATATGGGTCTTCCCAAAAAGCTACTAGAAAAAGGGGTCAAAGACATGGTTCGAATTTCAGATGGACGCATGAGCGGCACGGGCTTCGGCACCGTGGTCCTGCACGTCTCTCCAGAATCCGCCATCGGAGGCCCACTTGCTCTGGTGAAAAACGGAGACTTGATCGCCTTGGATGTGCCTAATCGCAGTCTGAATCTGCTGATTTCGGAAGAGGAATTTGCCACAAGAAGGGCAGCATTTTCCCCAAGCCCCCTTCCTTACGATCGGGGTTATGTTAACTTGTTTTTGGACAAGGTCAACCAGGCTCACGAAGGGGTAGATTTTGATTTTCTACAAGGCAGTTCGGGACCCGAAGTAAAAAGAGATTCACACTAATTTTTTTGGCTTGGAAGGAAATTCCAACCGAGCCCACACCTTTCTATCAAACACGTGCCATGAACAAGGTAGCAATCATTACTGGAGCAGGACAAGGCATTGGCTTAGCCATCGCCCGGAAATTGGTGGAAAACGGAACTCAGGTGCTCCTCAATGATAGGGAAAAAAGCCTGACCCAAGAGGCTGTCGCCAGCCTCTCCTCACTGAAAAAAGGGGCTGTCATCGGCTGTTCGGGAGATGCGGCTGACCCGGAAGTCATCGCTGAACTCGTATCCCTCGCCCTCCAGAATTTTGGGCACATCGATCAACTGGTTTGCAATGCAGGAATTACCCTTTTTGGCAATTTTCTAGATTATTCCCGAGAAGATTTTATGGAGGTGACTCGCGTCAACCAGGCCGGCACCTTCTTCCTCACCCAAGCAGTGGCTCAAGTCATGAAAAATCAGGTTCAAGGGGGCTCGATACTTTTCACCTCCTCGGTGACTGCCCACCAGAGTCATGAGAATCTGGCTGCCTATGCCATGAGCAAGGCAGCCATTGAAATGCTAGCTAAAAACCTCGTTCTGGAACTCGCCCCTCTTGGCATCCGCATCAATACCATCGCCCCGGGAGCAACTCTCACCGAGCGGACCACAGCAGATCCCAACTATGTGGATACCTGGTCCAAACTCACCCCCATGGCACGACCTGCATTTCCTGAAGACATCGCCGAGGCTGCTAGTTTTCTGCTTTCCGATGCCGCAAGACATATTACCGGACAAACCCTCATCATTGATGGAGGTTGGACCGCGATCAGCCCTTCTCCCTATGCCTAAGTCTACCACGACCTTTACACCCGTTCCAGCCCCTTGGACCCTGCGGGGAGAAGGCATCATCCTTCTTTTTCGTTTCAAGAAAGATTGGGTAGCACAAGCAGGCAACTTACCCGAACACCTGCGAGGGAAATTCAAAGGGGGATTTGGCTACGTGATGCTGGTGGACTACCAGGAATCGCCTGTGGGGCCCTATCGGGAACTCCTGTTTATTCCTGGAAAATTTGGGAAAGAAAAATTGCAGTCCATCACCACCATCTTTGTCGACTCAGAGGCAAGCACGGCGAATGGTCGGGCCAACTGGGCCATCCCGAAGCAAACGGCCGACTTCCAATGGCAAAAAGAGAAAGGGCTGGACCGGGTGGAAGTTTCCTTGAATGGAAAACAGGTATTCCAAGCCAGCATTCGCTCCGGGGGCATATCGTTTCCGATGAGCACGGCGCTGCTCCCCATTCGACTTCGACAAGAATTAGCCGGGAAAGTGTTATTCACCCAGCCAGAAGGTAAGGGTTGGGGGAAACTGGCGCGCATTCAGGACGTGGAAGTTGATCCCCAACTTTTTCCCGACATACAAGGCATCAAGCCCCTACTCGCTCTGAAGGTGAGTCCCTTTACCCTCACCTTTCCCAAACCAAGCATCCCCGCATGAAGCCCTACAAAAACGCATGCGTAGTCGTGACTGGAGCCGGATCAGGCATTGGATTGGAGTTGGTAAGGCAACTCTATCCATATACCAAAAATCTTTTGGTGATAGATTACCTACCTGAGCACCTCGACCGTCTTCGGGAAGAATTTCCGGATATCGAAGGAATGATACTGGCAGATTTGAGTCAAAAAGAAGGAAATGCACCTATCCTCGAATGGATCCAGACCAACTGGAAAGGAGTGGATTTCTGCTTTGCCAATGCAGGCAAAGCCAGTTATGCCCCTGCCGCTGACCAGAACTGGGCAAACATGGAACAACTCTTTCAGTTGAATGTGCACTCCCCCATCCAATTGGGATTGGCACTAAAGCAATGCTTCCCAGAATGCCCGCTCCGTCATGTGATTACCTGTTCGGCCATCGCCTACTGGGCCATTCCAGGCTACAGCCTCTACAGCAGCACCAAGGCAGCCCTCTTCCAATGGGCCGATTGCCTCTGGGCAGAAAGAGATGGGGATTGGCTCACACTAGTCTTCCCAATCGCCACCACGACCGCATTCTTTGAGGCAGCAGGACCCAATATTCCCCGTGCCTTTCCCATCCAAAGTCCACAAAAGGTGGCAAAAAGCATGTTGACCGGAGCGGCAAGAGGCAAAAAGAAGATTTTTCCTTCCACCCTTTTTAAAAGCATGCTCTTGCTCAACCGTCTGTTATTTGTGCTGCAACCGTTGGCGACAGCACTTGAATACCGAAAATTTAAAAACTGGGTTTCCAGCAAGAATGCCCATTAAATCAACAGCTATGAAAAAACTTCGATTCCTCCCCATCCTTCTCCTCACTCTGGTTTTTGCTTGCCAGCAAAAGGAACCTCTGCCTGACACCCTACCCATGCAAGTGGCAAAGGCCTATGGCTTTGAAAACTGGGACCAGGTCAAGTCCATCGGCTACACCTGGAATGTGCAGCGCGACTCCTTGACTGTGGCCTCCCGAACCTGGAAATGGAACATTAAAGACAGCACCGTGTACTTTGCTGACGCTGACACCAGCTTTACCTACAGCTTAACGGCCGATTCCTTGCCGGAAAAAGACGGCGCTTTTATCAACGACAAATACTGGGCCCTAATGCCCTTCCAACTTGCTTGGGACAAGGGATACACCTACGAGGTACTTGAAAATGCGACCTCCCCAATACAAGGCATTCCCTCCACCAAGCTCAGCATTCTCTACGGTACCGAGGGCGGATATACACCAGGAGATGCCTATGATTTGTACTTGAACAAGGAAAATCAAATCCTAGAATGGACCTTCCGCAAAGGAAATACTCCCGAGGGACGTACCTGGACCTGGGAGAAGGCAGCGGCTTTCGGCCCGATTCAACTCAGTTTGGAGCACAAGGATGCCGCGGGCAAGCGATTCATCTGGCTGACCGATGTAACTGTCGAGTAAACCAACTGCTAAACTCCAAACTGACCACCAATTTTTCTTTGATATGAAAAAATCAACTCCTCGTCGGCAATTCCTTCTGCAATCGGGAGCCCTCCTTGGTGCGGGCCTCCTTGCGAATCCCTTTTCGGGTTGGGCTAGCCCCCTCCAAAAATCCTGGACCGTAGGCGAGATCATGGACTTGTTTATCTCACAAATACCCAAGGCTCCCTTTGCACAGACGGTGGACACGATCAAGATTGGCTCTAGGGATACCGTAGTCACTGGGATCGTCACCACCATGTTTCCCAGCATCGAGATCATCAAAAAGGCGGTGGAGTTGAAGGCAAACCTCATCATCCCTCACGAACCAACCTTTTACTCGGGTCAGGACGAAACCGACTACCTGCAAAATGACCCCGTCTTCCGAGGCAAATACGACCTACTGGCCAAACACCAGTTGACCATTTGGAGAAATCACGACTACGTGCACCGCATGCAAGACGATGGGGTACGGATAGGCGTTGTGGAAGAACTGGGATGGAAGGCCTATTATACGCCTGGAAGCCCGATTTTGCAGATCCCTACAACCAGTTTGAAGGCGGTGATCGACCACATCAAAACCCGAATGCAGGTACCTGCAATGCGCTATGTGGGAGACTTGAACCAACCCATCTCTAAGGTACTGCTTCTCCCTGGGGCCGTGGGAGGGAAAACGCAAATCACCCGCATCCAAGAGCACCGCCCCGATGTGCTGATCTGTGGGGAATCCAACGAGTGGGAAACTCCAGAGTATGTCAAGACTGCCAATGAACTCGGTCTGAAACTTTCCATGGTCGAGATCGGCCATTCAGCCAGCGAAGAAGGAGGCTCCGAATTTGTGAAAAATTGGTTGCTAACCCATGTCCCAGGCGTCCCGGTTTACCACATTCCTTCTGGCAATTCACTCTCCGTTTACTAACTTTAGTCCTTTACAAGTTCCCCAAATCCCTATCCCATGAAACGCTTTTTTTTCGTTCTTCTTCTGGTATCCTCGCCACTCTTTTCCTTCGCCCAACAACAATTAAGCAAGGATGAGAAAAAATTGATTGAGCGCATCGACAAAAACTACCAGGAAACCGTCAACCTTTTGGAGGAAGTCGTCAACATCAATTCGGGCTCGCTCAACCTGGAAGGCGTACGCGAAGTGGGCCGCGTTTTTGAGCGAGAATTTCAAAAAATTGGATTTCAAACCGAATGGATAGACGTTCCCGCAGAAGTAAAGCGTGCAGGACATTTTGTGGCTACTAGAAAGGGAACAAAAGGCAAGAAATTATTTCTAATCGGTCACCTAGATACCGTGTTTGAAAAAGATATGCCCTTTACCCCCTTCACCTGGCTCAACGACAGCACGGCCACGGGCCAAGGAGCCAACGACATGAAGGGTGGCGATGTACTCGTGCTTGCCAGCCTCAAGGCCATGCATGAACTGGGTCTCTTGGAAGACCGAACCATCACCGTCTATTTCAATGGCGACGAGGAAAGCACAGGCAATGGAACCTTATCCAGACAGGATTTCATCGCCAGAGCCAAAACGCATGACCTTGCCTTGGCCTACGAGACCGCCCAAGGTTTTGGCGGAGCCACCGTGGCTCGCCGAGGAGCCTCTGGCTGGACCTTGAAAACAAGCGGAAAGCAAGGTCACTCCAGTGGAGTCTTTGGCCAAAATGCAGGCTATGGAGCCATCTACGAAGCGGCACGCATCCTGAATGAATTTCGAGAAGCTCTCGCAGGTGAAAAGTACTTAACCTTCAACCCAGGCCAAATCGTCGGTGGGTCAGATGTAGCCATCAACTCAAATACTGGCGCAGGCAGTTCCCTTGGCAAAACCAACATTGTGGCTCGAGAGGCCATCGTTACTGGAGATTTGCGCTTTTTGGGTGAAGCACAAAAGGAGGCGGCACGTGCCAAAATGCGGGAAATTGTCGCCAACAACCTGCACCAAACCGATGCAGAAATCACCTTCTCCGATTACATTCCTTCCATGGAACCTACCCCGGGCAACTATGCCCTTGCCGAAACGCTTAGTCAAGTTAGCCAAGACCTGGGCTATGGCCCAGTGAAGCCTGGAGATCCGGGTAGCCGTGGTGCGGGAGACATCTCTTTTGTAGCCTCATTTATGGACAGTTTGGATGGACTAGGAGCTTCTGGGTCTGGTGCACATGCTCCTGGAGAGACCATCAACATGAAGCAATTTCCTGCTTTAATCAAACGAAATACAATTTTATTGTACCGATTGACCCGATAAATCGATGAAAAAAAGTGTCCTTCCCTTCCTCCTGGCCTTGGTTCTGCTTGCCAGCCTCCGCACAAAATCAGAAGATCCTACCCCCATGAACTCAAAAAAATTCGTCGTTTATCAGGTCTTTACGCGACTTTTCGGAAATACGAATACCAACAACATTCCTTGGGGCACCAAAGAACAAAACGGCGTAGGGAAATTTAACGACTTCACGGATACCGCCTTGGCGGAAATCAAAAAATTGGGCGTGTCCCACATCTGGTACACCGGGGTTCCCCACCATGGGGTGATTGGAGATTTCCCAGAAATCGGCCTCACCTCTGACGATCCCGATGTAATTAAAGGACGAGCAGGCTCCCCCTATGCGGTACGAGATTACTACCAAGTCAATCCAGACTTGGCGGTGGATGTGACGCGCAGAATGGAAGAGTTTGAAGCATTGATTGCCCGTACCCACAAGCAGGATATGAAGGTGATTATCGACATTGTTCCCAACCATGTGTCCCGTCATTACGAAGGGAAAAACAATCCAGCGGGAGTCCTAGACTTTGGTGCCAAAGACGATACCAACTTGGCTTACGCAAAAAATAACAACTTCTACTACCTGCCGGGTAAGGCCTTCCAGGTACCTGCTTCCAAAAATGGCTACCTGCCCTTGGGCGGAGCAGCACATCCCTTGAGCGATGGAAAGTTTGAGGAGTTTCCTGCCAAGTGGACGGGCAATGGTTCCCGTCTCGCCCAGCCTGACTTTTACGATTGGTACGAGACCGTCAAGGTCAATTATGGGGTGAGCCCCGAAGGCGTCAAGGACTTTGTGGCCCTTCCTGAAGAAGCATCCACACTGGATATCCAAGCGCATTACGCCTTTTGGCAAGGAAAAGAGGTGCCGGATTCATGGATCAAGTTCAAGGACATCACCCAGTTTTGGCTAGCCAAGGGGGTGGATGGCTTCCGCTTTGACATGGCAGAGATGGTGCCCGTAGAATTCTGGTCCTACCTCAATTCCCACATCAAGATAAAGTATCCCGATGCTTTTTTGCTGGCCGAAGTGTACAATCCAAGCCTCTACCGAGACTACATCCACAAGGGCAAGATGGACTACCTCTACGACAAGGTAGAGTTGTACGACACACTCAAGCACATTATGCGAGGCCATGGCTCTACTGACAACCTGGTACCCATCCTGGAAGGCTTGTCAGACATCGAACACCACATGCTGCACTTCCTTGAAAACCACGACGAGCAGCGCATCGCCAGTCCGGAATTTGCGGGCAATCCTTGGAAGGCGCTACCGGCCATGGTCGTTTCGGCCACTAGCACTACGGCACCGACCATGATTTACTTTGGTCAGGAAGTGGGTGAGCCAGGGGCAGAAATGGCCGGCTTTGGCCAACCCAGCCGCACCTCCATATTTGATTACATCGGCGTTCCCCAGCACCAGAAGTGGGTCAATGGAGGCAAGTTTGACGGAGGGCAACTCTCCGATAACGAAAAAGCGCTGCGCAACTACTATTCGGAGGTACTCAACTTCACGCGTGGCAGTTCCGCGCTGATGGGGGCCTATCAGGACCTCCACCGCTACAACAGATCCAAAAACCCAGCTTACACGGACAAAACCTTTGCTTACGCTCGATGGGATGCCGAGCAGAAGTTGCTCGTCGTAACCAATTTTGACGAAAACCAGTCTGTAAATACCGTCCTACACCTTTCCCCTGAACTCTTGAAGGCCTGGAACCTGAAGCCAGGAAATCGGGAAATTCAAGAAGTTCTCTTTGGGAAGAAAACTACCCAACTTCGCGTAGATGCCCAAGGTGCGCACATCGACCTGGTCCTAGGCCCTTGGGAGTCGGCGGTTTTTGAGGTGAAATAAGCCTACAACACTATGAAACTTCCCACTCAGCTACCACTTTAAGGGACTTTAATCCAGTTTACTCCAAACCCCTGATCAACCCAAAATAACCATGACTAGCAGAAGAAATTTTCTCAAAACCACAGGACTTGCGACTGCAGCCCTCGGCCTTGGTCTCCCCTCCTTGAGTTTTGCCCGACCTGGTGCAGACCTCCCCTTTAAGATTTCCCTCGCCGAGTGGTCCGTCAATACCCTACTTTTTTCCAAGAAGCTGGATCACCTGGATTTTGCGCTAACCGCAAAAAAGCACGGCATCCATGCGGTCGAATATGTCAACCAATTCTTTTTTGACAAGGCACAGGATTTAGCCTACTTGAAGGAAATGAATACCCGATGCACCAACGAAGGCATCACACAAGTCTTGATCATGGTGGACCGAGAGGGCATGCTCGGTGCTCGCGATGCTGCCAATCGCGGCAAGGCTGTAGAAAATCACAAAAAGTGGATCGATGCCGCCAAATTCCTAGGCTGCCACACCGTACGTGTCAATGGCTATTCCGACATTTCCTGGTCTACCCGTCCAGAAGATGCGGCGGAAGCCTCCAAACTGGTGAGTGACAGCATTCACCAACTCGCAACTTTTGCCGAACCATCAGGCATCCATATCGTCATCGAAAACCATGGGGGATTCTCCTCCAATGGCAAATGGCTCGCAGATACCATTCGCAATGCGGACCACCCTCTGGCTGGAACACTACCTGATTTTGGCAACTTCCGCATCAGCACTTTGGACGGGAAGCCTGTTTCCTACGACTCCTACCGAGGAGTGGATGAACTGATGCCGCTAGCCACGGGAGTAAGTTTGAAACCAAAGGTCTGGGACGATGCAGGTCAGGAGTCGGATTTGGATTACAAACGCATGATGAAGTTGGTCCTTTCCCATGGCTACAAGGGCCATGTAGGTATTGAGCATGGAGACAAAGATCGAGAGTGGGAAAGCATTGTTGCCATTCGTGAAATTCTTGAGGGGCTACAAAAACCCAATGCCTTAAAGTAAGTGACGCTCATTTTCTGCATCCGATGAACCAACAACTTGGACAACTTTCCCTTTTGGTGAAAGACTACGACGAGGCCATTCAGTACTACACGGAGACGCTTGGATTCGACTTGTTGGAAGACACGCCTTTGTCGGACACCAAGCGCTGGGTGCGCGTGGCGCCCAAAGGCTCCAATTGCCAGTTGCTCTTGGCCAAGGCTGCCAACGAAGCCCAACTCAGTCAGGTGGGTTGCCAGGCGGGAGGACGCGTCTTCTTGTTTCTGTATACCGACGACTTTTGGAGAGATTACGAGAACTACCGCGCTCGAGGCGTCGTCTTTATCCGGGAACCGGCAGAAGAATCCTATGGAATAGTTTCCGTATTTTCGGACCTCTATGGAAATCTCTGGGATTTGATACAGCCCAAGAACTTCTAAACTACTCTAATGGATTCACAAGCAAACAATCCCTTCCACGGCGTCACCCTAGCCGACATGATTGCCCAACTGGTGTCCTTCTATGGCTGGGAAGACCTGGGAGAGCGAATTACCATTCGCTGCTTTACGCACGACCCCAGCATTGCCTCCAGCCTGAAGTTTCTCCGCAAAACTCCCTGGGCAAGGGAACGGGTAGAAGGTCTCTACCTCAAAATGCTACGAGATGCCAAAAAGGAAGGTGGTCCCTTGGGGAATTGAGAATAGGTTAATCAATCTCCGCCCCTTCGGGGCAGTTGCTACTCAACCAGGGGTTTCAACCCCTGGACAAAAAAGCCCGTCCTGCAGTAGTGCGGGACGGGCTTTTTCGTAGGGTTGGTGGTTTGGTTTATACGTAGTTGTTGAGCATCACCGGCATCACAAGCATCAAGATGTCCTCATTGGCATCTTGAGTAGCTGGCAAGATCAAACCTGCACGGTTTGGTGCGGAGAATTTCAAGCTTACTTCTTTGCAAGAAAGGTTATTCAACATTTCTACCAAGAACTTGGCGTTGAATCCGATCTCAATGTCCTCGCCCTCGTGGTCGCAAGACAAGCGCTCGTTGGCTTCGTTGGAGAAGTCCAAATCCTCTGCAGAGATCATCAACTCGCTACCGGTCAACTTCAAGCGTACCTGGTGTGTAGTTTTATTTGCATAGATGGCAATACGTCTCAAGGAACCCAAAAACTCCAAACGATCGATGTTCATGCGGTTTGGATTTTCCACAGGAATTACATTTTCGTAATCTGGAAATCGCTCGTCAATGAGACGACAGATCATCTTGATGTTTGAAAACTTGAAGTAGGCATTGGACTGATTGAACTCCACTGCGACAGGCACATTTTCTGATGGCAAGGTAGACTTCAAGAGGTTCAAGGCTTTTCTAGGGATAATCAAGCTAGCTCCATTGCTGGAAGCCACGTCTACTCTTCTGTAGCGCACCAAGCGGTGACCATCCGTTGCCACAAAAGTGGTGTTGGTTGGGCTCAAATTGATGTATACCCCAGTCATCGCAGGACGAAGTTCGTCCGAAGAGGTAGCAAAAATGGTATTTGCAATGGCTGAAGACAACACCTCTGTAGACATATCCACGGTAGTGGCGTTGCTTACGGTAGGGATTTTTGGAAAGTCTGTGGCATTTTCACCGGCAAGACGGTAGCGTCCATTATCGGAGCTGATTTCTACCGCGTAGGTATCGTGATCGATGCTGAAAGTTACCGGCTGCTCAGGCAAGTTTTTCAAGGTTTCGATCAAGATGCGCGCAGGCACCGCAATATTTCCATCTTCCTTAGCTTCCACTTGGAGTTGGGTCATCATGGAGGTCTGCAGATCCGAAGCAGTGATGGTCAATACAGATCCCTTGATTTCAAAAAGAAAGTTTTCCAGAATAGGCACCACCGGGTTGGTGGTCACTACACCGTTGATGGCAGAAAGCTGCTTGAGCAAGGCGGAGGAAGAAACAATAAATTTCATATCGTAGGGGTGGTATAGTTTTTTTCTAGTGTGGTAAATTTATAAATAAAATGCTAATTCAGCCGACCTGCCTCTCAATTGTGGTAAAAAAGTTACAAATAGTTGGTTGATTTTTCGTTTATGCCCTTCGGGAAAATCGTTTCACCCGCAGCAAGCCAATAACACCACCCATTAAGACCAAGAAAAGCACAGGTGCTCCCACATTGATTAGCTGCCAGAATTGCTTCTCCTCGGCGACCTTCACCTTGTCTAAGGGACGAATCTGCAAGACTTTCGTACGCGTGGCAATGATGCCTTCCGGGTCGGTCAGGTATTGCACGATGTTTTCCAAAAACTGCTTATTGGCAAAGGTGGTCTGCTCCATCGGATCCTCCCCTAGTGGAAGTGGCTCCTGATCTGCTGGGTTGACTTGACTTTGAAATAGAGACGCATCACCGATAACCACTACTTTTCCATTCCCGGTGTTTTTCACCGAACTACCAGCAAATTCCGCCGGAACAAATCGGTTTTTGAATAAGGACGTAAACTCCCCTTCAAGCAAGTAAGCGAGCGGTAGGTGCTGTATTCCAAATTCAGATTCTGGAGGTGGCTCCTGAAATGCTTCTAAGCTAATCAAATGCGGCAAGGGCAAAATTCGAGAACGCTCCGAACTGAAAAGCAAGGGAGTCTTTTTTACCCCATCGGCCTTCACCGTATCTAGGCTGCTCGCAAATCGAAAATTGACTTGATCCAATCCCTTGGTGATCGGATGGGGATACATGCGCCCCGCATGGAAATGATACGGCCAAGGCATGGGAACCAGCTGCTCTTGGTTACCAAAATTTCCTCCCATCACTGGGATTACGCCAAAATTAAGGTCCTGAATCAGGTCCTTGTTGACACGAATCCCGTAGCGAAACAGGAGGCGATCCAAGCTATTTTCCTGTGGCAGAGCTAAGGCTCCTTCGCCTGCCAATTGGCTTAAATCCAAATTTGCTCCCTCGGCAGCTACCACCAAATTGCCTCCTCCCATCACGTATTGATCCAAGAGAAATAGTTCTCGATCGGAGTAAGTGCTGTCCGGGCCCAAAATGAATACCGCTGCAAAAGAACTCAGGTCCTCTACTTTTTTGGCCTGCTCCATCGGCACCTTAAACAATTCGTAGCGACCATTGAGGGCTTCCACCATCCCAAAGCCATCGTCCTCAGCCAGCTCCCCATGGCCAATGATCATCGCTAAAGCAGTTTTTTGAGGATACAGTAATTTTTGTACGGCCTGAGCCAATTCAAACTCTAGATTTTCTATGGAGGCATTCAAGGTCTGCTCAGCCGACATGCCTCGCTCCCCTTTCAAGATCAAAGCACCTGTTTCGTAGGTGTCATCTGACACCAAGATTCCAGGAAAAATAAGCTGTTCCTGCTGCCCAGTGGCCTTGTTGACAAAGAGATTGGTCGGGCGAATGCCGTAGTCTGCAAGCGTAAAAATAAAGTCCTCCTTCAGCGAGTCGGTCACCTCCATCGGATCAAAATAGGATACGGTAATGTTTTCTGCCGAATAGGCATTGAAGGTACGCACGGTCTCCTCAATGGACTTTTGAAGGCGACGCATCCCACCAGGGAGCTCCTCCCCAGTTAGCAAAATATCTACATGCACCGGACGATCTATCCCTTCCAAAAGCTGAAGTGTGGAAGGATGTAGCGAATAGCGCTTTTCCTCAGTGAGGTCAATTCGAAACCGAAGTACCTGTCCCAATCCGAAGAGCACCAAGATACCCAAGACTAAGATTCCTAGTGGAAGGAGCCGATGTGTCGTACGCTGTTTCATTTTCCCTTCAAAATCAAAACCGCTGCCCCAAGAAAAATCCAAATCATGCCTAGCATAAAAAAGAGGTCTCTGCTGTCAATCACGCCTCGGCTCAAGCTGTCGTAGTGGTAGCTCAAACTGAGTTCCTCCACCCAATACGCCCAATCCCCAGGCACCATGCCAGCTAGGGCTGTCAATCCAAAATACAAGAGGAAGCAAAGAAATACACCGAGTACAAAGGCCACCACTTGCTGGGAAGTCAGCGAACTCGCAAACAAGCCCACGGCGGCAAAAGTAGCCCCGATCATCAGTAGCCCAAGCCAACTCCCAAAGAAGCCCGCCCAATCTAAGTTGCCCGGAGGATTACCCAAAAGGGAAATGGAATAGGCGTAGCCCAAGGTGGGCAGTACCGCTAGGAAAACAAGTAGAAGCAGCGCCAGGTACTTGGCCAAAACAATCTGAACCAAGCTTAGCGGGGAGGTTTGCAGCAGCTCCCAGGTGCCGGCCCTTCGCTCCTCCGCCAAGCTGCGCATGGAAATCGCCGGGATCAGAAAGGTAAATACATAGGGGGTGTATAGAAAAAGGGACTCCAAATCGGCATAGCCGTAGTCCAGCACGGAAGTTTCTGGAAAAACCCAGACAATCAAGCCCAAGGCCACCAGAAACAAAACCAGGATCAGGTAGCCGGTGAGGCTCCCAAAAAAGGCCGAAATCTCTTTGAGGAATAAACTTTTCATTGGCCTTGCGTGATTTCCCGAAAAAGCGTTTCCAAATTTTTGACACCTTGATCCAAGCGAATCAGGCTAAGTTGACGCTGCGCCACCACCTGCAAGATAGCCTTGCGCGCTTCTGCAGCATCTTGAGTAAGTAGTACCAATTCCTGTGGGGCCTTGCTTCCAAAACTGGGGATTCCGATGCCTTCAAACCAGGACAATTCCAAGGCTTCTTCCGTTTCGAGAATCAAGCTCACTTGGGAGGAAGCCGATTTCAAGTCTGCCAGCGAACCTGCAGATCGGATTTTCCCTTGATTGATGATCACCACATCTTGACAGACGGCCTCCACCTCTTGCATGATGTGCGTAGAAAAAATCAAAGTCTTGTTTTCGGCTACCTCTTGTATCAAGTTGCGAATATCTACGAGCTGGTTGGGGTCCAAGCCTGTGGTAGGCTCATCCAAGATCACCAGCGCAGGATCGTGGAGCAGTGCCCGTGCAATGCCCACTCGCTGACGATAGCCTTTGGAAAGCTGTCCTATTTTCTTGTGTTGCTCACTTTGTAGGCCTGTTTTGCGGATCATCTCCTCCGTACGGCGGCGGATATCGGCAGATTTCATCCCGTAGATGCCTCCCGAAAATTCCAAAAACTCACGGACGTAGCTATCCAAGTAGAGGGGGTTATTTTCAGGAAGGTAGCCAATCCTTGCGGCTAGTTTTTTGGGATGGGTGAGCGCATCGACTCCCAACACGCTTACTGAACCTGAATCCGCAGCCAGGTAACCCGTGATGATTTTGAGGGTAGTGGACTTGCCTGCCCCATTGGGCCCCAAAAAGCCCAAAATTCGCCCTGGAGAAGCCGAGAAACTGACTTCATCCAGTGCTTTTTGGGAACCGTATCGTTTACTAAGTTGAGCTACTTGGAGAGACATGCTGGGGGGCGATTCAATGCAAATCGAGTACGTACAAAAATACGGATTGCCCTTGGAACGACAAGGGGGATTCTTTAGGTATGCCGTTTCCTATTTTTTTCCTTTGGGACGAAGTGGACGGCACTCCACATCCACCACAAAATAGTTGGGATGCGTTTCCAGGGTTTGTACGACAGTTTGTGCCACGTCCTCCGCCCGCATCATGTGTTCGTGCGCATCCATGCCTGGGATATCATCGAAGAAGTGGGTTTGAATGGATCCTGGATAGATGGTCGATACCTTGATGCCAAAATCACGAAGCTCCATGTAGAGGGAGTGGGAGATGCCGCGCACGGCATGTTTGGTCCCCACATAGCCCGCAAAGTTGGCTACACCATTGAGCCCAGCGATGGAGGCCACATTGAGAATATGTCCTTCGTCTGCTGCTTTCATGGCAGGAATGAGTCGTTTGGTGGTATAGAAAATCCCATGCACGTTGGTGTCAAACATGGATTTCCAATCGGAAGTGGACATGCTTTCTAGGGGTCCAGCTACGCCAAAGCCGGCATTATTGACTAAAATGCGGATGTCTGCTCCCAAAGCGGCTACCGTTTCGGTGTATGCTTGGGCTACTTGTGCTTCGTCCGCCACATCGCAGGGGAAGAAGTGAAAATGAGGATGGGTAAAATCCGGTTGGTTTCTTCCCCAGCCCGCTACGCTTGCCCCTTTTTCAAGCAAAAGCTTGACGATTTCCAAACCGAGTCCTTTACTTACGCCTGTGACCACCGCTATTTTATTTTTTAATTCCATTGCCTGTTTGTTTCTCCTAGTAAAGCCATTTTCAACCGAAAAGTTCTGCAAACCTAGGCTTTATCCAAAATTTCATGCAAATTCCATCCGTTGATTTAGATTTAAACTTTCAAGTTTACCACCAACCGCTAATCCTAGCTATGAAGAAATTAATCCTTCCCCTGCTGCTCTTGAGCAGCACGGCTATTGCCCAAAGCAAACTTCGCCCCAGCATTGACCAAAAGGCTGCAGCCATCGAGACCAAAGTCATCGACTGGAGACGCGACATCCACCAGCACCCAGAACTCGGCAATGAGGAAACCCGCACTGCCAAAAAGGTAGCCGACCACTTGCGTGCCTTGGGCATTGAAGTGCAGGAAGGGGTAGCTACTACCGGAGTGGTGGGCATTTTGCGTGGGGGCAAGCCAGGGCCGATGGTCGCCCTTCGTGCCGATATGGACGCCTTGCCTGTGACCGAACGGGTAGACTTGCCTTTCAAATCCAACGTCACCGCTACCTACAATGGGCAGCAAACCGGCGTCATGCATGCCTGCGGTCACGATAGCCACGTGGCCATCTTGATGGGTGTCGCTGAGGTACTTGCCGGCATGAAAGCACAATTGGAAGGATCCGTTAAATTTATTTTTCAACCTGCAGAAGAAGGGATTTACATCCCTGGAGTGACTTCCTGGGGTGCCAAACAAATGGTCGCTGAAGGCGTAATGAAGGATGTAGATGCCATTTTTGGCTTGCACATCTCCGCACAAACCGAGGTAGGCAAGATTGGCTACCGTTCTGGACCAGCACAGGCTGCTGTGGACAACTTGGAAATCATCGTGCACGGTACCCAGGCACACGGCGCATCCCCCTGGTCTGGGGTAGACCCGATTGTGACCGCTTCGCAGATTGTATCTGGCCTACAAACTATCTTGTCTCGTAGCGTCAACGTCACTCAAAATCCTGCTGTGGTTACCGTAGGAGCCATTCACGGAGGCATTCGTCACAACATCATTCCTGAAAAAATAGAGATGATCGGTACCATCCGCACCTTCGGCGAGCAGCAGCAAGACCTGGTGCACCGTCGCATCACCGAGATTGCGACCAATATTGCCGAGAGTGCTGGCGCACGTGCAGAGGTTAACATTACCAAACTCTATCCTTCTACGGTCAATGACCCTACCTTGACTGCCAAGATGGTATCCACTTTGGAGGCAGCTGCAGGGAAGGACAATGTCCACGTCAACCCACCCGTAACGGGAGCGGAAGATTTCAGCTTCTACCAGCGCGAGAAGCCAGGTTTATTTATCGGTTTGGGAGGCATGAAAAAAGGAGGCGATCCTACCAAAACTCCTTCCCACCACACCCCCGACTTTTACCTGGATGAGAGTGGCTTTGTACTCGGCGTACGCGTAATGAGCTACTTCGTAGTGGACTTTATGGGAATGAAGAAGTAATTTTTGTCAACAGTCGACAGTCCACGGACCACCCACATCAGACCTCCCAGAGCGATTTGGGAGGTTTTTTTATGGCATTTTTAGTAAGGCTACTACTACTTTAAGGGAATATGTAGGAGGTGGAATCAAGACTGCTGCGGACCCTGGGCGTTTTTCAGCAGGCTAATCGCAAAAAAGAACAGATTGCATTGATTAAAAAATGGAACTTTTTGAGTTTGCCGCCCGTAAAGGGTTGAATCGCTTTTACATTTTTTTAGGAGCCAGAAAAATCTAGTTTGGATTAATCCTCTTCGGCTAAAAGGCGAGAATTTTTTAACAGGAATTACCTCTCAAAGAAAATAATACTGAAACGCTTTAATTTTTTGGCTTTGGAAAAACCTATAGACAATCGTTTTGCAGATATAATTCAGCTTATAAAACTAGCCAGAGTCAATGCTTTAAAGGCTGTAAACACGGAACTAATAACTCTATATTGGAGCATTGGCGGATTTATCAGTAAGAAAATTGAACAATCCGAATGGGGCGAATCTGTGGTAACGGAATTAGCCAAATTCATTCAGACAAACGAGCCAGAAATTAAGGGATTCTCTGACAAAAACATTTGGAGAATGAAGCAATTTTATGAGACCTACAAAGACTATCCAAAACTCGCACCACTGGTGAGAGAAATTAGCTGGACAAACAATCTGTTGATTTTTTCAAGGTGTAAAACCAAGGAAGAAATGGAGTTTTACATCAACTATGCAAAATTAGAACACTACAGTAAACGAGAACTTGATCGACAAATAGCAGCCAGCCTTTTTGAACGAACTGTCATGGGCAATTCAAAACTCTCACCAGTGGTGAGAGATAGTAATAAGGACATTTCGAATACCTTCAAAGACAGTTATGTGTTTGAGTTTTTGAATTTGCCAGATCCTCATAGCGAAAGTGACCTGCAGCGTGGACTTGTAAGCCAAATGAAGAATTTCATTTTAGAACTTGGAAAAGATTTCTTGTTCATAGGAGAAGAATACAAGCTGCAAGGAGGCAACAGCGATTTTTACATTGACCTGCTTTTCTACCATCGGGGGCTTCAATGTTTGTTGGCATTCGAGCTAAAAGCAGATAAATTTAAACCTGAGCACTTAGGGCAGCTTAATTTTTACTTGGAAGCACTAGACAGAGACGTTAAAAAGCCAAATGAAAATCCTAGCATTGGTGTTTTACTATGCAAGGACAAAGACAGAGAAGTTGTAGAATATGCCTTAAGCAGGAGTCTATCTCCGACAATGATTTTAGAGTATAAAACACAATTGCCTGACAAGTACCTTTTACAACAAAAATTACACGAACTATTTAACAAGGAGATCCCCGAAAATTGAGTCGCATTTGTTAAAGGACAGGTGTACTAGTCAGGATTTATGTTCCGAAGCTGGCTTCGGACTCGGTGTTCGCGTGATGAGCTACTTTGTGGTAGACTTTATGGGGATGAAGAAGTAAAATTCTTGTCCACGGTCGACAGTCCACAGTCAACCTACATTAGACCTCCCAGAGCGATTGGAGGTTTTTTTTATACCTTCACCCGCACGGCAACGATTACCTTGAAAAAATATAGGGGATAGTAAAATCAAAACTGTTGCTATGGCAACCATCCACAAAGTGGACGTTTTAGCAAGTTGGAATTTTAAACATATCGTAAATTTGGACAGAATTAAAGGCTATAACACTGTGAATAGTCGACATGGCTATTCAGTTCTAGAAATTAGGAGCCCCAAAGACCTCATGAATTATGGAAACGACTAAAAAAGAAAAGCAGTTTGACGCTGTAACTATGATGCGTGAAATCAGAGACAAAATTAGTTCTGAAACACAGCACATGACGTTGGACGAGTTAAAAGCCTATATCAAACAAAAGCTCGACGAGAACAAAACAAAACTCATTGGTCAATAACATTGAGGCAAGAAGGCAACACAGCTAACAGCAGCTAGGCAAGATTAGCGTACCACAGGACACTTACCTGTCTGATTAGAGGACTTTTTCGTATCAAAATCAGATCAAATCGGATCATAGCGTATCATTCTAGTAGCCGAGATTTAAAATCTGGAAAACCGAGTACCCACGCTAGCCAAGAGCAGCCATTTGCGGGACACAAGCACCCGAATGAAATCCCGCTAGCTGTATTCGTAATTTTTTGGCAAGAGGGGAATGACTCAGCTGAATCTGGTATGCACAAAATCATACAATCCGTAAACTCATTGGTACTGAGGAATCTAAGCTATAACTTAGAAAATACGCCCGAGTACCTCCCCCGAGAAAAAACTTTGATTTTTTTTCCGACAACCAGCGTCAGAATTTCAAATCATACTTGAACACGACGTAACTTGTTTATACTTCCTATCAGAAGCAAACGAATAATTCATGTACAAGTAGCCTAAAATTTAGATTTTACCTAGGTGGATATCACCACGAACTTAGAACCAAAACTATAAAGAAAACCAAATTCAGAGAAATCCAAATCACTAGTAGCACCGTATACATTCAAAAAATCAAGCATTCGTTCGATGAGATGTAAACTAAACATTGACTAAGATCTGCTCATAAACCGAAACAGTTTTATCGCTTATTTCTAAAAAAGGGAAGTGATAAACGATAAAAGGTATCGAATATAAGAGAGTTATAGCCAATTTTAAATCGACACAAAAAAGTGAAAAACAAAATAACCAATATCACCAGACGAAATATTTTTGACTTCATTCAAGCAGAAGGAATTTGGTGGTCAGGACGTATGACTGAGACAGATTTTCTATCTCGACTTTTTGACTTGGAACGAATGGAGTCTTTTGATAGTCGATTTAAAAATGCAGCAGGTGACATTTGGCAACATAGAGTAAATAATCCAAATGACTGGGAAGACAACTGGATTTTTGGAGACAGTAGATTTAATTTACTTTATTGTGATGACTCAATCTTTTTGAATTTTTTATGTGAAATGATTCATCCCTTGGTTAGAGTTGACTCATCAGAAGTAAACAAGCTACTTCAAATATTTAATGACAATTTGAGTAATGACAGTTTTGAGATTGTTGAGAAGTCTAAAATTTCTGGTAAGCCTTTGTTTATTGGAAGGCTCAAAATTTCCGGCAGTGAAACTATTTCAAAAAAAGGGGAAACATTAAAGCAAATACTTAATGCTGAATATGTGACCCAGCAAATAAACTTAATGGAAGTTTCAATAGAGAACGCACCTCATGTTTCCATCGGAATAGCAAAAGAATTAATAGAAACTTGCTGTAAATCCATCTTTGAGGAAAGGAACGAGGCTTGTGATAAAAACTGGGACTTACCTCGATTAATGAAAGAGACAACCAAGTTACTAAAACTTACACCAGACGACATTCCCAACGAAGCCAAAGCAGCGACTTCAATTAAACAGATATTAGGAAGTTTATCCTCTGTTGTTCAAGGAATATCTGAAATAAGAAATGAATATGGTAGTGGACACGGCAAAGACGGAAAATTTAAAGGTCTTCAACCAAGACACGCAAAATTAGCCGTTGGGGCGGCTTCGACACTTGCAATATATTTGCTTGAGACACATCAAATGAAGAAATGAAAACTGACTACAACACGGGTTTTGCGTCATGCGGGGTGACGTGCAAACTTGGAGCTTTGTTTCTTGAGGTAGTGGGACTCCAAACCCCAAAACCTGTCACTAGTTACCCCTAACCAAACTCCCCCCACCAAAAAACCCTCCCCCGCTCCCAGCACAACGCGAAGAATGTTAACTTTAGGGAATAGTAGCCACAAGCAGAAACCATGTTTGAACAGACTTTTAAGAATATAGACGATATCCTGCACAAGGACGCAGGCTGTGGGAGTGAACTGGATTACGTAGAGCAAACCTCCTGGATCTTGTTTCTCAAGTACCTCGATGACCTCGAGAAGGATCGGGCCACGGCAGCCGAACTCACCGGCAAGTCCTACAGCCCCATCATCGCTGCCGACTACCAATGGAATGTGTGGGCCGCACCCAAGGACACCGAGGGCAAGCTCGACCACCATCGCGCACAAACAGGAGATGACCTCCTGGACTTTGTGAATGGCAAACTCTTTCCCTACCTCAAACGCTTCAAGCAAAGTGCCGACAGCGCCGATACCATCGAATACAAGATTGGGGAGATTTTTAGCGAACTCAAGAACCGCATCCAAAGCGGCTACAACCTACGGGAAATCATCAACCGCATCGACGAGCTCCGCTTCCGTACCCATGCGGAGAAGCACGAGATGAGCCACCTCTACGAGGACAAAATCAAGAACATGGGCAATGCCGGCCGCAACGGGGGCGAGTACTATACCCCAAGACCGCTCATTACGACCATCGTCAAGGTGGTCGCCCCTACCATCGGGGACAAAATATACGATGGGGCAGTTGGCTCCGCAGGCTTCCTCTGCGAGGCCTTTGACTACTTGAAGCATAGCAAGGCGCTCTCGAGTGCCGAAACAGAGATCCTCCAAAAGCGCACCTTTTACGGCAAGGAGAAGAAATCCTTGGCCTACATCATCGGCATCATGAACATGATTCTGCACGGCGTCGAAGCGCCCAATATCATCCATACGAATACCCTTGCCGAAAACCTTGCGGACATCCAAGAGAAGGACCGCTACGACATCGTCCTTGCCAATCCTCCCTTTGGAGGCAAGGAGCGTGCCGAGGTGCAGCAAAACTTCCCTATCAAAACCGGAGAAACAGCCTCACTCTTCCTGCAGCACTTTATCAAGAGTATGAAGGCAGGTGGCAAGGCGGGTATCGTCATCAAGAATACCTTCCTGAGTAATACGGACAATGCTTCCGTAGCGCTACGCAAGAGCCTGCTGGTCAGCTGCAACCTGCATACGGTCTTGGACTTGCCGGGAGGAACCTTCACCGGTGCAGGGGTAAAGACCGTGGTGCTCTTCTTTGAGAAGGGCAAGCCGACGCGGAACGTATGGTTTTATCAGCTGAATCTCGACCGCAACCTAGGCAAGACCAATCCCTTAAATGAAAAGGACTTGGCGGACTTTGTCACACTGCAAAAGACCTTTGCAGAGAGTGCCAATTCCTGGACAGTGAACGTGGCCGATATCGACCAAAGCACCTTTGACCTGAGTGTCAAGAACCCGAACAAAAAGGAGGAAGCAGCCCTGCGCTCTCCCCATGCCATCTTGGAAGAGATGAAAGCTTTGGATGAAGAAAGTGGCGAGATTCTCAGCTCAATCTTGGAGTTACTATGAGAGAAGGTTGGGAGATAAAAAAGCTTCATGAATTGTGCCAAATTGAATTAGGTAAAACGCCTTATCGTGGTGATAAATCTTATTGGGATATTGAAAAAGAAACAGATAATGTTTGGCTTTCAATTGCAGATTTATTGAAAACTGATGGTGATGAAGTTTTGGATAGTAAAGAATACATTTCAAATAAAGCTGCCAAAATTTCTAAGGTTGTAAAAAGAGGGACCCTCCTATTAAGTTTCAAATTAACCTTGGGAAGATTAGCATTTGCAGGGAGAGATTTGTTTACTAATGAAGCAATAGCAGCACTTACAATTAAGAATGAGAAATTGATTGATAAATATTTTCTTTATCATTTTCTGTCTTTGTTTGATTGGAATGCCGCTGCGGAAGGTGATGTAAAAGTGAAGGGTAAAACCTTAAACAAAGCGAAATTAAAAGAAATTGAAGTTTGTTTTCCGACATCCCTCCCCGAGCAGCAGCGCATAGTCGTCCTCCTAGACGAAGCCTTTTTTGCGATCGCCAAGGCCAAAGCCAATGCCGAACAAAACCTCAAAAACGCCAAAGAACTGTTTGAATCTTACCTGCAGGGGGTGTTTGAGAAGAAAGGAGAGGGATGGGAGGAGAAAACCGTTGGGGATATTGGCAAGCCAAAAATGTGCAAGCGCATTTTTAAAGAACAAACATCAACAGAAGGTGACATTCCTTTTTACAAAATTGGGACTTTTGGCAAAGAACCAGATGCATTTATAACTAGGGAGCTCTATGAAGAATTTCGTGCTAAATATTCTTTCCCAAAAAAAGGAGATATCTTAATTTCTGCATCTGGTACAATCGGGAGAAGAGTTAGATATGATGGAGAACTAGCATATTTTCAAGATTCTAATATTGTTTGGATTGATAATGATGAAAAACAAGTTTTAAATAATTTTCTATTTGAATTTTATGGGGTTTGCGATTGGGGTTCAACAAAGGGTGCTACAATTTCAAGGTTATATAATGACAATTTGAAAAGCATAAAAATTAGTTTCCCTAAATCCTTGGAACAACAACAAACCATCGTCCGCCAATTGGATGCGCTTCGAGCTGAGACCCAGCGCTTGGCCGCAGTCTACCAACAGAAACTAGCGGACTTGGAGGAACTGAAAAAATCCATCTTGCAAAAGGCCTTTGCAGGGGAACTGAAAACAGAAGTGGAGGTGCGCTTATGAATCAGACAGAATTGATCGCATTGGTTAATGAGCTTGTAAATCAGCCGCAGGAAAGTGAATGCGTGGAGTTCAAACTTAACTTTCATTCTGCTGAAGAAATTGGAGAGCGGATTTCGGCTTTATCCAATGGTGCCTGCATTCACAATCAACCATTTGGATTTCTTGTATTCGGTGTAGAAGACCAAACCCAACGCATCAAAGGGAGCACTTTTAGAGCTAAATCTTCAAAAAAAGGAAACGAAGATTTAGAACATTGGTTACTTACCCGGCTAAATCCAAGAATTGACCTTACTGTTTATGATTTTAATTACGACGCAAACAGGGCCATTTCGATTTATATTATTCCAGCTGCCAAAAATCAACCCGTTGAATTCCTTCACCAGGCATACATTCGGGTGAATAGTATTACAAGAAAGCTAAATGAATTCCCGCAAAAGCATGCTAAAATTTGGAAAAAGGATTCAATTCCTTTTGAAAAAGAAATCGCTAAAGACAATCTGAGCAGCTCAGATATTTTTAAGTATCTAAGCACTGAAACTTACTTCGACTTATTGAAATTGCCTTATCCATCCAATCAACAAGGTGTGATTGATAAGTTTATGGAAGAGGGGTTAGTAATAAAAAGCAAGGCATATGCAATTACTAAATTAGGAGCTTTACTTTTTGCGAAGCAGTTAAAAGATTTTGAAAGTGTAGAACGCAAATCTGTAAGAGTTATAGTATACAAGGGTAAAAACAAGGTTGAAACAGAACGGGAGCAAATCGGAGGGAAGGGTTATGCTCTAGGATTTGAGGGTTTAGTGGATTGGATTAACGGTCAACTACCCGCCAACGAAGAAATCGGGAAAGCACTAAGAAAAGATTCGCGCATGTATCCTGAAATCGCCATCAGAGAATTGGTTGCCAATGCACTGATCCATCAAGATTTGACCGAAAAGGGTTTCCCTATGGTTGAGATTTTCTTCGACAGAATTGAACTATCAAATCCTGGAACTCCCTTAGTTACGCCTGATCGGTTTATTGATGCCTACTTATCACGAAATGAAAAATTAGCAGATCTCATGCGTAGAATGGGTTTTTGTGAAGAAAAAGGCAGTGGTTTAGATAAAGTGATTTTTTATAATGAATTGTACCAATTGCCCGCTATCAACGTGTTGGTTGCAGAAAATAGAACTCGAATCTCCATGTATTCTTACAAAAGTTTGAATGACCTGGATAAAAAAGAGAAAATCAGAGCTTGTTACCAGCACGCTTGCTTGAAATATGTGTCAAACGAAAAAATGACAAACCAAAGTTTAAGAGAAAGATTTAAAATTAAGGACCAAAATGCAGCGACTGCATCTCGTATTATTCGTGATGCTTTAGAAGATCAAATGATCAAAGAAGATGATCCTGAAAGTAAATCACGGAAATATGCGAGTTACCTACCCTTTTGGGCTTGAAGTCTTATTTGATGGTTATTTGATAAAGCCACCTAAATGAATTATAATTAATTGATTTTCAGATTATTGTTATTTGATAGCTATTTGATAAATCACAAATTAGGAACGAAAAAGAAACAAGAGTAAAATTCCTAACTATATGAAAATACCTATCCGCAAGGAGAGCAGTTACCAAGCAAAAAAAGCAGCAAACAATCAACTAAACCCGACAGACGACAGGAATTGACATGAGCCACACCAAACTATCCATCCGGTTTTTTGACGACCGTGAGGTGCGTGCCTTATGGGACGAGGCGCAGGCCAAGTGGTGGTTTTCGGTATTGGATATCGTTGCCGTGCTTACCGACCAAGACGACTACAGCAAAACCCGTAACTATTGGAAATACCTGAAAGCCAAACTTAAAAAAGAAGGCAGTCAAGTGGTTAGTGCCACTACCCAGTTGAAATTACTCGCTCCCGACGGCAAAAAACGTTTGTCGGATGTGCTCGACTACAAGGGGATTATAGCACTTGGCAAAACATTTCCGGGAACAAAGGCCAACCGCTTTATCGAATGGTTTACCTACAGTGATGAAACGATCGATGGAAAAAGCAAAACCAAAGCCTATGCCCTATTCGAGAGTTCTTTTATTGACAGCATAGAAGTAGGCACCACCAAAGGGTTGCAGCAAATTCACGGGTATTTATTTGGCGGATTGTATGACTTTGCTGGGCAAATCAGGGAGAAAAACATTTCCAAAGGGGGTTTTCAATTTGCCGCTGCACGCTTTCTTGGGGATACACTGAAACAAATCGATGCGCTACCCGAAACCACTTTTGATGAACTTGTGACCAAATACGTCGAGATGAATGTGGCCCATCCTTTTCTAGAAGGCAATGGCAGAAGCACCCGAATTTGGTTGGATTTGATGTTAAAAAAGCGACTGAAAAAATGTGTGGACTGGAGCAAACTAGGCAAAGTCGATTACATGAATGCCATGGTGAAAAGTCCTGTCAACAGTAACGCCCTGAAAAAACTACTCAAAAGTGGGCTGACCACAGAAATTGACAGCAGAGAAATGTATTTGAAGGGAATTGATTATTCCTATTATTACGAAGAAAACTAGAAAAATGAACGAATCTGAAACCCGAGCGGAACTGATCGACCCCAAGCTAAAAGCCTGTGGCTGGGGTGTGGTCGAAGACTCCAAAGTCCTTCGTGAGTACCGGATCACTGCCGGGAAGATTCAAACTGGCGGTGGCCGTGGCAAGCGGGAAATTGCGGATTACGTACTGGTGTACAAAGGCATCAAACTGGCTGTAGTAGAAGCCAAAAGCGAGGAGCTGGAGGTAGGAGAAGGGGTCATGCAAGCCAAAAACTATGCGGACAAGCTCCGCCTAGAGACCAGCTACAGCAGCAATGGCAAAGCCATCTACCAAATCTGCATGAAGACGGGTCAGGAAGGCTTGGTAACTGACTTTCTCAGCCCCCAAGAACTTTGGGACAAGACCTTTGCGGAGCAAAACGATTGGCGAGAAAAATTTGCCCAAGTACCCTTTGAAGACAAGAGTGGGAGTTGGCAGCTCCGCTACTACCAAGAAATCGCCGTGCAGCGGACCGT
>JAMNXQ010000054.1 GCA_023653075.1 Algoriphagus sp. | reverse complement strand
GCTGGTTGGTCGTGTAGTCTTTAAAGACTATATTCGTGTCTTGTTTTTGCACACCTCAAGATAACAATTTTGAGTTAAACAAGAAAGGCTAGCCGAGAAATCGACTAGCCTTCTAATTTTAAGAGACTTTTGAGACAGCCTCTTTTTTTGTTTACTGATTATCCGCTTTGTTACCAGTACCCAAAGAAAAGTAAGGTTTGAAGTTCCTTTAGGTGAGCTGTGGACTAGGGTCCGTCGTCTGTCGACAATTATCCGCAGTACTCAAAAAACTTAGGTTGACCTGGTGACTTTATTGCGGATAAATCCATTTTATTACCGCTTGGGCATTTTATTCAATGCAATTCCTCTTTGCATCCTGGATTTGAAGGTTATTAGGTTTTCAGGGGCTTTTTTGCTGTGTTTGGTACTGCGACCTTGCACCCGAGCACGCCACATTTTGAATGAACTTTTCTTCATGTGGAGGCGCATCAGTTGAATGGTTTCCCCCTCAGTAATTCCAAATTGACTTAAAATCGCATCAAAAGGAGTACGATCCTCCCAGGCCATTTCCACGATTCGGTCGATGGCTTCAGGCGAAAGTTCTTTTAATTTTTTCATTCTTCTAAAACCTTGCGGCGCCGGCAAAGTTTTAAGTTTATGAAAATTTCTGTGGTCTGGTTGAAGCGTGATTTGAGGTTGAGCGATCACCAACCCTTGGCTGAAGCCATTGCCGCAGGATTCCCAATACTTCTGCTGTACTGCTTTGAACCTTCGCTGCTCTCTGCTCCGCAAAGCAGCGATCGGCATTGGCGCTTTGTATGCGAAAGTCTTAAAGATGTGGAGCAGCGCTTACTTCCACTACAGGCCAATTTGTTGATTGTTAGAGCCGAAGTAAAAACGGTTTTTGCCCAACTCCAACAAGATTATTCCATTCAGGCCGTCTATTCGCATCAGGAAACAGGTATCGCGGTCACTTATGCCCGAGACCGGGAGATGACAGCTTATTTCAGCGAACAGAGCATCCCTTGGAAAGAATACCAGCAGCAGGGTGTACAGCGCAAACGCAAAAATCGTAAGGGATGGGAGTCTTTTTGGCAGGCGTTTATGACTGCTCCACTTGCCCAACCTAAATTCGAACGGGCTACCTTCGTTCCCATTCCTGAAGCGGAGCAACTCAGGCAGGTCTTCAGTACCCTTCCTGAAAATTGGACCACTTCACAGGACATCATGCAGCCAGGGGGCGAACGGAACGGGCGGAAGTACTTGAAAAGTTTTCTTGAGGATCGTGTCAAAAACTACAGCAAACAGATCAGCAAGCCAGAAGGAAGCCGAACAGGCTGTAGCCGATTATCGCCCTATTTGGCTTGGGGATGTCTTTCGCTACGAGAAGTGTATCAGGCTTCTATGCAAAAGTCAGCCACTGGTTTTCAAGCCCGTGACCTGGCTAATTTTCAGTCACGTTTGAGGTGGCATTGCCACTTTATCCAAAAATTTGAGATGGAGTCCCGAATGGAAATAGAGCCCATCAACCGTGGGTTTTTGTCCTTTCCCTATACTCCGCAGCCCGCTTGGATCAAGGCATGGGAAGAGGGGAAGACGGGCTTTCCCCTCGTGGATGCCTGCATGCGCTGCTTGCGCGAGACGGGTTACCTCAATTTTCGCATGCGCGCCATGCTGGTCTCTTTTCTTACCCATCACTTGGGCCAGCCTTGGAAGTTGGGTTCTGATCATCTGGCGCAGCACTTTTTAGATTTTGAACCGGGTATCCACTATCCCCAATTGCAAATGCAGGCTGGTGTCACGGGGATCAATACCGTGCGCATTTACAATCCCGTCAAGCAATCTCAAGAACAGGACCCTGAGGGTATCTTTATTCGCAAATGGGTGCCTGAGTTGGCGTCTGTTCCCCTTCCATTTTTGCATACACCTTGGGAACTGACTCCCCTCGAGTTGCAGGAACTCGGTTTTGCCTATGGTGAAACGTACCCTTATCCCATAGTCGATGTGGAAAAGGCAGCCGCTGAGGCTAGAGACCGCATCTGGGCGGCTCAAAAGGCTCCTGAGGTGGTGGCTGATGCGGTACGCGTATTGGCCAAACATACCCTTTCTAAACGTTGGTCCTAACATGAAAAAGCAACACCTACCCACCAAAATTTGTGTGGTTTGCAACCGTCCTTACACTTGGCGAAAAAAATGGGAAAAAAGCTGGGAGGAAGTCAAGTATTGCTCTGACCGCTGTCGGGGAGATGCTAAAAAGATGAAGTCTTCCTAACGGTAAGAGGCTGCATAGAATGCGAGCCAAAGAAACAAGGGAAGAAAATAGGAGAGGAGTACCACAGGAATGCTTTCCTGGATACTTCTACGGCTGATGGTATGAAATCCAATCACCCAAACTATTCCATAGCCTAGTTCAAAAAGGTTCAGGAGCGATAGGGGATAGTGGAATCGTTCCTGCACATTTGCTGGTCCTATAAGCCAGAGGGCAGAAAGGGGCTCAAAATTTTGGATTTCAAGGTAACTGACTGTTCCCGAAGGATTTATAAACCAGAGTAGTCGGAGTAGTTCTGGGAAAATAAAGAGGAGTTCGGCGACCAAAGCGAATTGCCAAAGTGCTTTAAACTTGATTTTGTAGCCGATAGTTAAGCCGATGGACCAGAAAAGAAAGGCAATAACTGTAAACTTCCAGAGCAGCGCAAAGGGTGTCCAAAGGTAGTTTAGCGTATTAAAAATATGAAAAAATAGCAGGTCTCCCTGAGCCTCCAACCGTTCTGAATCAGGAATAGCTTCCAAGACGAGGGTATTCGTCAAGTACCTGATTGCAAGAAAAATACCTACAAGCACTACAAAGAAAAGTCGCTTATCAAAATCCAGAGCATCTGAAATTTTTTGGGCTAATGGGGAAGGTGCTATTGCCATTTTCTTGTCTTGTGACTGTAAATCTAAACGTTTGTATTGAATTCACCGTAGATTTGCAACGTAAACCCTTTACATGCTATGCGACAACTGTTTCTCGGGCTTCTTTTCTATCTTACTTTAGTCTTGCTTCCTGAAGCAAAAGCCCAGGCCCCAGAACCAGTACCGTCTAATTCCACTTACCTGCTTTTGGATAAGGGCTTGCAATACCGAATCACAAAGGCGATCAATAGCATGTACAATTTTGATTTTGCTACGGCAGAACGAGATTTTGCGGTGATCATGTATCAGTATCCAGAGCACCCACTCCCTGATTTTTTGATGGCTGTGGGCTATTGGTGGCGTATTGAGATCAATGTAGACAACAAGCGTTACGACACTATTTTTATCCAATACCTGGATCGAGCCAATGCTAAAGCAAAAAAAATGTTGGATCAAAATCCTAGAAATAAGGAGGCTGCATTTTTCTTAGCAGCGGGCTATGGATTTCAAGGTCGCTTGTACAGCGAGCGAAAGAGCTGGACCAAGGCGACTTTTGCAGGGAAAAATGCCCTGACCTACATGGAAATGAGCCGAGGGGAGGAAGAATTTAATCCAGAACTCCTGTTGGGAGATGCGCTGTTCAACTATTTTTCTGTTTGGATTCCGGAGAATTATCCTTTGCTGAAACCCATTTTGGCATTATTCCCAAAAGGCAATAAGAAGTTGGGGCTTGCACAATTGGAAAAAGTAGCATCCAATGCCTTCTACACCCGCGTAGAGGCCCAATACTTTCTATTTCGATTGTATGGATCCGAGGAGAAAAGACCACAGGATGCCTTACGCATCGTGGAATACTTGCACGAAAAATTTCCGAACAACCCGTATTTCCATCGTTCCTATGCGCGCTACCTCTACACCACAGGTAAGTGGACACAGGCGATGCAGGAATCCCTTGAAATCTTGGATCGGATTGAGCAAAAGCAATTTGGCTATGAAGCTACGAGTGGTCGCTATGCCGCATTTTATTTGGGGGAGTACTTTTATCGCATAGGAAATACCATTGAAGCGAAGCGCTATTACTCCAAAACTGTTACCATTGGGGAGGAATCTGAAACTCAAGAAAGTGGCTATTATTTGTATTCCCTAATCACTTTGGGGAAGATCGCTACGGCAGAAAAAAATAGAGCCTTGGCAAAAACCTATTTCAACCAAGTGAAAAGGTATGCCAAACGAAAGCACCCTGCGCACCAAGAGGCGAGAGACTTTATCAAGAAGAATAAATTGTAAAGATCTCAAAGCCTTAATTTTCCCTTTTCACAAGAGATAATTTGAAATCAAGGAATTCTTTGGAGTTAATAAGGGGATTATTCGTTTAATTCATTAGAATCTTTAACAATATTTCGATTTTGTGTTAAAAAACTTGATCTCAATCCTAAAACTTTCGTCATTTATTGTAAATTTGCACCACATAATATTTTGTAAATCGCAAAAAAATGGATAGCCACATTCGAATTAAGTTTGATAAAATCGATCGAAGTATTTTGGAAATACTTCAGAGCAATGCCAAAATCACCAATGCTCAACTTTCAAAGGACATAGGGCTATCTCCTGCTCCCACCTTGGAGCGTGTGAAGAAATTGGAGCAATCTGGAATCATCAAAAGCTACCATGCAAAGCTGGATCCTGAGAAAATCGGATTGGGCGTGAGTACTTTTGTTTTGGTAAGTCTGATTGGTCATAATAAGGGGAACATCGATGCTTTCATGAAAGAAATCAATCTAATTCCTGAGGTGATTGAATGTCACCACATTACCGGTACAGGTGACTTCATTTTGAAGATCATTGCCAAAGACATCATGGCCTATCAAAAATTGATGTTGGAAAAGGTTTCTGAAATCAAAGAAGTAGACTCTATGCAATCCATGGTGATTCTTTCTACTTTTAAGGATTCAAAAGTGCTTCCAATTCCAGCTTAATTAGCCAAAAAGAATTTTAGGGTGGCTATGCCACCCTTTTTTTTTGAATGCCATGACTGAAAACCTCTGGAAAACTAAATCCAAAGCAACGGTATACGAGAATCCTTGGATTCGTGTGGAGCATCACGAAGTGATCACCCCTGCGGGAAAGGATGGGATTTATGGAAAAACGCACTTTAAAAATAAGGCCATTGCGATTCTTCCGATTGATGAAGAAGGGAATACTTGGCTGGTGGGTCAGTACCGCTATGCGCTGGATGCCTACTCCTGGGAAGTCCCGATGGGTGGAGGCCCTTTGGATGTGGAAACCTTAGTTTCTGCCCAGCGGGAATTGAAAGAAGAAACTGGCCTTACAGCAAGCCAATGGACTGAGCTACAGTTGATCCATACCTCCAATTCGGTGACCGACGAGGTAGGACATATTTTCTTGGCTCAGGGACTGACTGAAGGTGAACCGGAATTTGAAGACACCGAAGACATCAGCATCAAAAAGCTCCCTTTTCGGGAAGCATTGGACTGGGTGATGCAGGGTAAAATCACAGATTCTTTATCTGTAATTGCGATTTTACGGGTAGCTAGAGGATTGGAATATTGAAATTATGGCAGTACGGGAACAAGTAAAAACTACCTTTCTTTTGGCGTATCCGGTAATGCTCAGTCAACTGGGTCAGGTAGCAGTGGGGGTAGCAGATTCCATGATGGTAGGGCGTCTGGGAGCACTGGAACTTGCAGCCTCTTCGCTTGCTAATGGTATTTTTTTTATCCTCCTCATGTTTGGTATAGGAATTTCGATGGGATTGACACCTTTAGTTTCCAAGTCCTTTGGCAAAGGTAAAACGAATCAAATTTCGAGACTCGTTAGCAATAGCCTTTTGATTAATTTTGTAACCAGCCTGGTTATGCTTGGATTGGTTCTAGTGTTCTCAAGAAATCTTCATGTACTAAACCAGCCTGAAGAAGTTGAAGCTTTGGCATTGCCCTTTTTAGTGATCATTACGGTCTCGTTGGTTCCGCTGATGGTGTTTCAAGCATTCAAACAGTTTGTTGAGGGACTATCGCAAACCAAACAAGCCATGTACATTACCCTTGCAGCCAATTTGGTCAACGTATTCCTGAATTGGTTGTTGATTTGGGGCTATTGGGGATTTCCTGAATTGGGATTTTTGGGTGCCGCTTGGGCTACCTTAATTTCACGTGTATTGATGATGGTGTTGATGGCAACTTATGTGCTTACCTCCAAGCGCTACAGGGAATTCAATATTCAACTGGTTCGATTCAAGCCCAATTGGACACTTTGCCAACGGATTTTAAAAATTGGCGTCCCTACCGGATTTCAATTTATTTTCGAGGTATCCGCCTTCAGTGCAGCGGCCATCATGATGGGTTGGATAGGTGTCAATGCACTTGCAGGCCATCAAATTGCCTTGAACTTGGCTTCCATTAGTTACATGATGGCCACAGGTCTAGCTACTGCTGGGATGATTCGCGTCAGTAACTACATTGGTAAAGAAGACTACAAAGGAATGCGGGAGGCTGGAATGGTGGCTTTTGGGATGGTGGCTACCTTTATGTTTGTCTGTGCGCTTCTATTTTTCTTACTCCGCTTTTTTCTACCTACGTTGTACATCGATGACCCGCAAGTTATTTCCTTGGCCGCTTCGCTTTTGGTTTTGGCGGGGTTATTCCAGCTTTCGGATGGGATTCAGGTGGTGGGGCTTGGGGTCCTTCGTGGGGTAGAAGATGTCAAGGTACCCACGATTGTCACCTTCTTTGCTTATTGGGGGCTTGGACTTCCTCTTGGATATTTCCTTGCATTTACGATGGATTTTGCAGAAAAAGGAATTTGGATTGGACTGTTTATCGGGCTAACGCTCACTGCAGGCATGCTTTTGTACCGATTTAATCGCCTGAGCAAAAAGAAGATTAATGCTTCTACCCTTTCCTAATTTTCTAGGTGCGGCTGTGTTTTTTAGGAGGGAAGAAGTATCTTGACAATTCAAAATTTTGTCTTTATGCATCGACTCCTGCTTTCCATCGCCTTTTCCCTTTTATTTTATCCAGTTTTTGCCCAAGGGCCAGCTGTACTCTCCGTTCGTGAGCAGGCAGCGGTGGTAGACGGATGGTTGGAAGACCGTATCCAACAGGTATTGCCTAGCCTAATGACCGAGACAGGCATTGATTTGTGGATAGTCGTTTCCCGAGAATACAACGAGGATCCTGTAATCCGGACACTTTTGCCGGCTACCTGGCATGCAGCACGTAGACGCACCATCTTAGTGATGTACCAGCCCAGTCCCAATGCTCCCGTAGAAACCTATGCCGTGGCCCGTTACGATGTGGGCAAATCCTTTAAGAAAGCCTGGGATCCTGAAGCGCAACCGGATCAATGGAAAGCCTTATTGGAAATCATTCAAGCCAAAAAGCCGAAAAAAATTGGGTTGAACTTCTCCAAGGATTACGGCCATGCGGATGGATTGACGCATTTTGATTACGAGGAGTTGATGCGCATTCTTCCAACCCAAGAGAAAGCAAAAGTAGTTTCCGCCCAGACGCTAGCCGTACGCTGGCTCGAAACACGTACTTCGGCTGAAATGGCCGCCTACAAGCACATTCAGGAGCTCGCACATTACATCATCGCGGAGGGACTTTCAGATCGGGTCATTACTCCGGGAGTGACCACCACCGAGGATGTAGTTTGGTTCTACAGAGAGAAAATTAAGGAGATGAAATTAGACACCTGGTTTCACCCTACGGTAGACATTCAAAGGCCAGATCCAAGTTCACAGGAGGCTTCCAGATCCTTTGCTATCCGGCCTACGGAGCAGGTAATTCTACCTGGGGATTTGCTCCATATCGATTTTGGGATTACTTATTTGCGTCTGAATACGGATACGCAGGAATTGGCCTATGTGCTTAAGGCAGGAGAAACGGAAGTTCCCGCCTACTTGCAAGATGCCCTGAAGGTGGGGAATCGCTTGCAAGATATCTTGACCACCAATTTTGCGAATGGCAAAACAGGCAACCAAATTTTGAAGGCTGCTCGAGAGCAAATGCTAAAAGAGGGTATCAAAGGAAGCATTTACACCCATCCTCTGGGTTTCTATGGGCATTCGGCTGGACCTACTATTGGGATGTGGGACAATCAAGGGGATACTCCTGGTGCGGGAGACTTTCCAATGAATGCCCATACTGGCTATGCGATTGAGTTGAATGCAGTGGTTTTTGTCAAGGAATGGAACAAGGAGGTTCGTGTGATGCTTGAAGAGGGAGCCTATTTTGACGGGAAAAAAGTGACCTACTACAACGGTCGTCAAAAATCCATTCTTGCCATTCCGCGAAAAAGCGATTACCTAGCCTACTGAGACTTGTTCCGGTTTTCCGTCACTTTTGATGAAAAGCAAAATGACCAATCCGAGACTTGCCACACCAGCAGAAAAAAGAAAAGCAGTTTGAAAATTAGCCGATTCGTTGCCGTAAAGCCATCCAGATACAAGTGCGCCTAGACCAATCCCCAATTCTAGGAAAATGTACATGGTCGCCAAGGCTCTTCCCCTAAATTGGTCCAAGGATCGATCCACCACCCAAGCGGTAGTAGTGGGGCTATACATGCCTACTGCAGCACCGAATAGCACCGCTGCGCCTAGTAGCATCACTTTGCTGGAAGCAAAGGCCACAGCAACCATGGCTAGGACCATAACTGCAGATGCCACCCGCATCACGCGCACGCGGCCGATTCGGTCGGAGGTCCGGCCTGCAATCAGACGGATGCCTAAGGAGGACAAGGTAAATACTGCAAAGAAGAGTCCCTTGTTTTGGATGCCTAAGTGACTGGAAAGGTCAGGTACCAAGGTCAACACCACCCCAAAGGAAAAAACGGAGAGAAAAAGAATGGTGGAAGGGAGCAGCACCCGCTTCTCCAAGATTTCGTTTTTGTCCAATTTGAATAATTGCAATCGAAGGGGTTCTTTTTCTTGGAGCGTTTCCTTCAAGCGAATTAAGATCAAGATAGAGAATATCGCTGTGAAGGCTGCTGAATAAAATAAGACCTCAATGGGCCAAATATTGGCAATCCAGCCACCCAAGGCAGGACCTGCGGCCATTCCCAAAGAGCCAAATAGCGATTGAATTCCGAGTGCTTCCCCACGCTGCGCAAAAGGAATCGTATCGGCCACATAGGCGGAAGTGCCTGTAGGGGTAAATCCTGCTGAGAATCCATGGGCAAATCGGAGGAATAAAAATCCACCCACAAATTGGAGCAGGGGGTAGCTTAATCCCACGACAAAGCAGACAGCTGCACCAAAAATCATCACAGGTATTCGGCCGATCTTGTCTGCCAACTTTCCACTAAAGGGACGCGATAATCCAGCGGATAGCGTAAATAGCGCGATGATCCATCCTTTGTAGGATTCCCCGCCCAAGGAAGTCAGGTAGGAGGGAAGTTCGGGGATGATCATGTTGAAACTCGAAAAAAATAGAAAACTACTCAGGCAGAGCAGAAAGAAATTGAGTGTAAAGAAGGAGGGAAGTAGCCTCATGGAATGGTAGTGTACTCAAAAGGCCGAGGAAGAATTCCTCGGCCTAGATACTTAATCCTTGTTTGCATTTTCCTCACTTTGAGCGAGAAGGAATGCCTTCATAAATTCATTGAGTCCTCCATCAAGCACACCTTGTGCATCGGAGGTTTCATGACTGGTCCGGTTGTCCTTCACCAACTTGTAGGGGTGCAGTACATAGTTTCGGATTTGTGACCCAAAATCTACCCGCAGTTTGGAAGATTCAATTTTAGCGATTTCCGCATTTCGCTTTTCCAATTCCAGTTGGTAAAGCCTAGACTTCAACATCTGCATAGCCAATTCCCGGTTGGCAAGTTGAGAGCGTTCCACTTGGCACACCACCACGATCCCTGTAGGCTTGTGCGTCAATTGCACCTTGGTTTCCACCTTGTTTACGTTCTGTCCGCCGGCGCCACCAGATCTAGAAGTGTGGAGTTCCACATCCCCAGGATTGATGTCGATTTCGATCGAATCATCTACCTCTGGGTAAGCATAGACGGATGCAAAGGAAGTATGTCTTCTTCCTCCAGAATCAAATGGAGAAATCCGCACGAGTCGGTGTACCCCTGTTTCAGACTTTAGAAATCCATATGCCAAGGGTCCTTCAAATAGGAGGGTAGCGGATTTGATGCCAGCAACTTCTCCGGGCTGCATATCCATTTCACGAACTTTGTAGCCATTTTTTTCTCCCCACATGATGTACATGCGCATGAGGATGGATGCCCAATCGTTACTTTCTGTTCCTCCAGCCCCTGGATTGATTTCAAGAACGGCATTGAGTTGATCTTCTTCGGCAGAGAGCATTTTCTTGAGTTCGAGCTCTTCTACTGCTTCTTTACCCAGCAGGAAGTCTTTTTTGAGCTCTTCTTCGGTAACCTCTCCGGCAGTGAAAAATTCAACCAACACCTCCAAATCCTGAATTTTGGTATCCAGGCTTTCAAATGCGGTGGTCCAGCCTTTTCTGGCTTGGATTTGTTTCATTGTTTTTTCAGCTTCTTCTGGGTTATTCCAGAAGTCAGCTTGGGCCGATACGGCCTCTAGGTCTTGGATTTCTACTTTCTTACGATCGTAGTCAAAGATACCTCCTCAAAGCCGATGTGCGGGCTTTCAAGTCTTTCAGTTGGTCTGAAGTCATCTGTCTTAGTTAAAAATCTG